>NZ_CAXUNP010000087.1:0-2556 GCF_964252635.1 uncultured Jatrophihabitans sp. | reverse complement strand
CCCGCCGCAAACCTCGCCTTCCCCATCGCTGCGGTCGTACCGCACCGCGGTTCAGCGACCACAGCGACGGGGAAGCGGGAGGATGAGGGCATGGCCACGCCGCACCGTTACGAGTTGGGTCTGCGCTGGACGGGCAACCGCGGTGTAGGAACCAGGACGTTCCGCGCGTTCACCCGTGACCACGACGTCACCGCGGCGGGCGTGCCGACCCTGCTCGGCTCGGCCGACCCGGCGTTCCGCGGTGACCCGTCGCGGTGGAATCCCGAGCAGCTGCTGGTCGCCTCCCTCGCGCAGTGCCACCTGCTGACCTACCTGTGGCTCGCCGTGCAGGAGCGGGTCGTGGTGCTGGCCTACGAGGACACGCCGACCGGCACCATGCTGGCCGAGCCCGGCGGCAGCGGGCGGTTCGCGGAGGTGACCTTGCACCCGGCGGTCACGATCGCCGACGGCGCCGACGTCGAGCGTGCGGAGGCGCTGCACGGACGGGTGGGCGACTACTGCTTCATCGCGCGATCGGTGAACTTCCCGGTGCACCACGACCCGACGACCCTGGTCACCCCTCGCTGACCAACAGCGACGAACCGTCCGCAGGGGAACTCGTCGCACCGTCGCTCGCCGTGGCGGTCGTGGGTGTCATCCCCGGGGCAGCGACGGCCGCCAGGACGGCCACCGCGGCGAACGCCCACCAGGTGTGCCGGAACGCGGTGTGCGCCGCGGCGTAGCCGACCGGCGTGCCGAGCACGGCGACGACCAGGCTGACGCCGAGCGCGGTACCGATCTGCCGGCTCATGTTGACGACCGCCGCTCCGGTCGCGGCGCGTGCCGGCGGCAGGTCGGCCGCGGCCGAGCTCAGGATCGACGGGAGGGCCAGGCCCACCCCGATGCCGCCGACCAACCAGCCCGGCAGCACGCTCGTCGCGTAGTCCGGCGTCGCGTGGACCGACAGCGACGTGAGCACGCCGCCCGCACCGACGAGCAGGCAGCCCAGGGCGACGATTCGCCCGACGGGGATGCGGGCTGCCAACCGGTGGGCGACGGCGGCGAAGATCGGCACCATGAGCGGGCCGGGTGCCACTGCGAACCCGGTGCGCAGCGCGGAGTACCCCCACACCTGTTGCATCCAGAGGATGTTGGTGAGCAGGGCCGCCGCGAAGGGCACCGCGAACAGCAGGGCCGTGGCGTTGGACCAGGCGAAGGCACGGACTCGAAGCAGGGCCGGCTCGATGACGGGTACGGCGTGCCGGCGCGAGCTGAGCACGAAACCGAGCAGCCCGGCGACGGCGACGGCCCAGGCGGCGTCGGTGCGCCCGGAACCCCATCCCCACGACGGGCCCTCGACCAGGCCGAGGGTCAGGGCGCCGATCGCCACCGCGAGCAGCAGCGCACCGAGCACATCGGGGATGCGGCTCACGGACTCGTCCCGCGAGCGGGGCACCCACGCGGCAGCGGCGAGCAGGGCGACAATGCCGATCGGCACGTTGACCAGGAACACCCAGCGCCACGACGCCTCCACCAGCATGCCGCCGACCGCAGGCCCCAGTGCCGCGGCCAGGGCGCCGGTGGCCGCCCAGATGCGGACCGACCGTGCCCGGTGCTCGGGACGCGCCGACGCGACGACCAGCCCGAGGCTCGCGGGGGTCAGCAGGGCGGCGCCGACGGCCTGCAGCACCCGGAAGGCGACCAGGACCCAGATGCCGTCGCTCGCCGCACAGGCCGCGCTCGCCACCGTGAAGACGGCGAGCCCGAGCAGGAAGCCGCCCTTGCGCCCGTAGCGGTCGGCGATGCGCCCGGCGGGCACGAGCAGGGCGGCGTAGACGATGGCGTAGGCGTTGAGCACCCACGACAGCTGCGAGAGCGTGGTGCCGTGGAAGTCGTGGCCGATGTCGTCGAAGGCCACGTTGACGATGAAGACGTCGAGGCTGGCCATGAAGGCGGCCAGGGACAGGACGGTGAGCACGAGGCCAGGACGCTGGCTGGGCTTGGGCATAGCCAGCACCGTAACTGGCTGACTACGGTCCGCACAAGTTAGGATGACGACATGCCCGAGGATGCCGTCACCCTGCAGGGAGTCCTGGCCGATCGGGATGCGTGGAGCACCGCGAACTGCCCGGTCGGCCGGTCGATGGAGCTGATCGGCACGCGCTCGGCCATGCTGCTGATGCGCGAGGCCTACTACGGCACGACCCGTTTCGACGACTTCGCCCGGCGGGTGGGCGTCACGGAGGCCGTGGCTGCCGCCCGGCTGCGTGAGCTCACCGAGGCGGGCCTGCTCCGTCGCGAGCCCTACCGCGAGCCGGGCCAGCGGACACGTCACGAGTACCGGCTCACCGACATGGGGCGCGACCTGGCGCCGGTCGTGCTCGGCCTCTACCAGTGGGGCGTTAAGTACCTCGCCGGCGGACGCCCCATGCCGCGCCTGCGCCACGCCGACTGCGGCAGCGACGTGCACGTGACCGTCACCTGCGCCGAGGGGCACGACGTGCCGCTGCGCGAGGTCGACGTCGAACCGGCACGCCGCCCGTCCCTCTGACCCGACCTACCCCCGCGACCTACCCC
>NZ_CAXUNP010000086.1:0-3190 GCF_964252635.1 uncultured Jatrophihabitans sp. | reverse complement strand
CTCGGCGACCGGCGGCGCGTCCACCTCGCGCTCGACGCCCCGGTCGGCGCGCTGACCGAGGGCGCGTTGCTCGGCGCCTACGCATTCACCGGCTACAAGTCGGCCGCCGGCACCCGCGCGCTGCGCACCATCAGCGTCCCCGGCGCGTCCGGCGCGCGGGCCGAGGTCAAGCGGGCCCAGATCGTGGCCGAGGCGGTCAGCCTGACCCGCGACCTCGTGAACACCCCGCCGAACGACCTGTACCCCGAGACGTTCGCCGAACGCGCCCGCGAGCTCGCCCAGGACCGCTCGCTCGAGGTCGAGGTGCTCGACGACCGCGCGCTGCGCCGCGGCAAGTTCGGCGGCATCCTCGGCGTGGGGCAGGGCAGCGTGCGGCCGCCCCGGCTCGTGCGGATCAGCTACCGGCCGGCCAAGGCCAGGGCGCACCTGGCGCTCGTCGGCAAGGGCATCACCTTCGACAGCGGCGGCCTGAACCTCAAGACGGCGAACATGGCCGCCATGAAGTCCGACATGGGCGGTGCTGCCGCGGCAATCGCTTCGGTGCTCGCCGTCGCCGCGCTGAAGCTCCCGGTGGCGGTGACCGCGACCGTGCCGATGGCCGAGAACATGCCGTCGGGGTCCTCCTACCGGCCGTCGGACATCCTTCGCATGTACGACGGCAGCACCGTCGAGGTCGGCGACACCGATGCCGAGGGCCGCATCATCCTGGCCGACGCGCTGGTGCGGGCCGGGCAGGACGACCCGGACTTCCTCATCGAGGCCTCGACGCTCACCGGGGCGCAGGTCGTCGCGCTCGGGCCGCGCCTGATCGGCGCCATGGGCAGCGACGACTGGCGCGACGAGGTCGTGGCCGCGGGCACCGGGGTCGGCGAGGGGCTGTGGGCCATGCCGCTGCCCGACGACCTGCGCGGACGTCTCGACTCCCCCGTCGCCGACATCGCCAACATCCCCGGCGAGCGCTGGGCCGGGATGCTGATCGCCGGCCGGTTCCTCGGCGAGTACGTGCCGGACGGCGTGCCATGGGTGCACCTCGACATCGCCGGCCCGGCGTTCAACGAGGCGGCGCCGCGCGACTACACGCCCAAGGGCGGCACCGGGGCTGGCGTGCGGACCATGATCGCCGCCGCCGAGCACCTCGCGGCCCGCTGACCGGACCGACCGACCGAACACCGTGCGGACCGACAGTGCCAAGATGGACGGGCACCCCATCACGCCCGTCGACACGGGCGTTCGTCGGTAGGTAGGAGTAGACCCGTGGCAGACCAGCAGTCCGATCTCGTCATCCTCGGTGGCGGCAGCGGTGGGTACGCCGCGGCGCTGCGCGCGGCCGAGCTCGGCAAGTCCGTGGTGCTGATCGAGAAGGACCGCGTCGGCGGCACCTGCCTGCACCGCGGCTGCATCCCCACCAAGGCCCTGCTGCACGCCGGCGAGATCGCCGACGGCGCCCGCGAGAGCGCGAACTTCGGCGTCAACGCCACCTTCGAGGGCATCGACATGGCCGGTGTGAACAAGTACAAGGACGGCGTGATCGGCAAGAACTGGAAGGGCCTGACCGGCCTGATCAAGTCGCGCGGCATCGAGATTGTCGAGGGCGAGGGCGTCCTCGTCGGCCCGAAGACGGTCAAGGTGGCCAAGCAGGACGGCTCCAGCGACACCTACACCGGCACCAACCTCATCCTCGCCACCGGTTCCTACTCCCGCACCCTGCCGGGCCTCGAGCTCGACGGCCGACGCGTCATCACCAGCGAGCACGCGCTGCAGCTCGAGCACGTCCCCGAGTCGGTCATCGTGCTCGGCGGCGGCGTCATCGGCTGCGAGTTCGCGTCGGCCTGGACCTCCTTCGGCGCCAAGGTCACCATCGTCGAGGCGCTGCCGCACCTCGTCCCGCTCGAGGACGAGGCCAGCTCGAAGCAGCTCGAGCGCGCCTTCCGCAAGCGCAAGATCGACTTCAAGGTCGGCGTGCGGTTCGAGAAGGTCGAGACCAGCGACGCCGGGGTGGTCGTCACCCTGGAGGGTGGCCAGACCCTGGAGGCCGAACTGCTGCTCGTCGCGGTGGGCCGGGGCCCGGTCTCGGACGGTCTGGGCTACGAGGAGCAGGGCCAGCGCCTCGAGCGCGGGTTCGTCGTCACCGACGAGCTGCTGCGCACCGCCGTCGACGGCGTCTACGCCGTGGGCGACCTGGTGTCGATCAACGGTGGACCGCACCTGCAGCTCGCCCACGTCGGCTTCGCCGAGGGCATCCTGGTCGCCGAACAGATCGCCGGCCTGCCGGTGGTCCCGATCGACTACGCCGGCGTCCCGCGCATCACTTACAGCTCCCCCGAGGTCGCGTCCGTCGGGCTCACCGAGGTCGACGCCGCCGAGAAGTACGGCGTCGACAACATCAAGAGCGTCACCTACGACCTGTCCGGCAACGGCCGCAGCGCGATCCTCAACACCAAGGGCGCGGTCAAGCTGATCGCCCAGAACGACGGCCCGGTGGTCGGCGTGCACATCGTCGGAGACCGGGTCGGCGAGCTCATCGCCGAGGCGCAGCTCATCTACAACTGGGAGGCTCTCCCGGGCGAGGTCGCGCAGCTCGTGCACCCGCACCCGACCCAGTCCGAGGCCATCGGCGAGGCGCACATGCTCCTGGCCGGCAAGCCGCTGCACGTGCACGAATAACCGCCTGCTCGCCCACCGACCGCGAACCCTAGGAGCCCCACGACCATGTCGACGTCCGTGACCATGCCGCGACTCGGTGAGAGTGTCACCGAGGGCACCGTGACCCGCTGGCTGAAGGCCGAGGGTGACCACATCGACGCCGACGAGCCACTGCTCGAGGTCTCGACGGACAAGGTGGACACCGAGGTCCCCTCGCCCGCGTCCGGCACCTTGCTCTCGATCAAGGTGCAGGAGGACGAGACCGTCGAGATCGGCGTCGAGCTGGCCGTCATCGGCGAGGCCGGCGAGGGCGCGGGTTCCGCCGACGACAGCGGCGCGTCCGCCCCTGAGCCCGAGCCGGAGCCCGCAGCGGAACCGGAGCCCGAGCCTGCGGCGCAACCCGAGCCCGAGCCTGCCGCCGCGCAGGCCGAGCCCGAGCCCGCCCCGGCTCCGAAGCCTCGTCCGGCACCCGCGGCCGCACCCGCCCCGGCGGCGTCGCCCGCCGCGTCGGCCGGCGCGGGTTCTGACGGGTCGGACGGCTCCGAAG
>NZ_CAXUNP010000085.1:0-4026 GCF_964252635.1 uncultured Jatrophihabitans sp. | reverse complement strand
GTGCCCTGGGTGGCCGGCGCCTTGGCCTCCGGCTCCGGGGCGGGTTCCGACGGTGTGGGGGTGCTCGCCGCCGGCTCGGCCGCGGCGTGCTTCGGTGCCGGCGCGGCGGGCGCGGCGGCCGGAGATGCTCCGTCGGCGCCAGTGCCGTTCGACGTCGCACCGCCGTTCGACGTAGCACCGCCGTTCGACGTCGCACCCTGGGCGGGGTCGGGACGGTAGTCGGCGAAGAAGTCGTGCCAGGCGGCGTCGACGCTGTCGGGGTCGGCCTGGTAGCGCTCGTACATGTCCTCGACGAGCCACTCGTTGGCGCCGAAATCGCCAGGGGTGCTGGGGGTGTCGGTGCCTGTCGACTGGTCCGTCGTCGCCACGAACGTTTCGCCGTCCTCGGGTTGTCCTGGAATTGTCGCCGTCTGCCGAGGGTACGCGGGCGACCCAGGCGGGTCAGGCCGGACAGGCCCGGATGTGCCGCAGGCGACGGCGCCGGCTCAGGTGATGTCGCGGTTCAGGGTGAACGCCGCTCCGATGACGGCGGGAACGATCGCCCACAGCACCAGCACGATGACTCCGGCGGTCCCGGAGAGCAGCTCGACGCCGTTCACGGTGCGGTCGGTCCCCGGAACGGTGGCGATGGCCGCGGCCGCGCCGCCGGGCAGGTAGGGGTAGACGTGCTTGACGCCGGGGATGGCCACCAGGATGTTCTGCAGCACGACCAGGAAGATCACCCCGACGGTCACCGCGACGACCTGGTTCTTCAGCAACGCGCCCACGCCGAGCCCGATGATGCCGAACAGGGCGAGCGTGACGAAGACGCTGACGATGGCTTGCGGGACGTGGTCGCTGCCGAGGGAGTAGTCGACGCCCTTGGCGCTGAGCCACGGCACGGCGATGAGCAGCTCGACGACGACGCAGACGGCGGCGTAGAGGATGCCGGCGATCGCGTAGGTGATCATCTTGGCGGTGACGACCGCCCACCGCGACGGCGTGGCAAGCAGCGTCGGGGTGATGGTCTGGTAGCGGAATTCGGTGGTCACGCCGAGCACGCCGAGGACGAACGTCAGGGTGTAGGCGATGCCCGCGTTCGAGAACATGTCGGCCACGTCGCCGCTGTTGTGGATGTCGTTGCCGGCCAGCGGGCCGATGACGAACAGGGCGCTGACGGCCACGGCTCCGAGCAGCAGCCAGAACCACACCTGGGTCGTGCGCAGCTTGAGCACCTCGGCGCCGATCAGCCTGGTCATCGCTGACCTCCCGACGTGAGTGCGAAGAACAGGTCCTCGAGGTCCGAGCGTTGCGGCGTCAGCTCGTGCAGCTCCACGCCCTGCTGGTGGGCGGCACGGCCCACCTGCTCGGCGGTCAGGCCGCGGACGTACAGGCTGGTGTCGTCGCCACGGTCGACGGCGGCGTTCGGTCCGAGGGCGTGCCACAGGGCCTGCGGGTCGGGGGTGCGGACGAAGACGCGGTCGGTGCCCGCCGTCAGTTCCGCGATGGAACCCGAACGCACGAGTCGGCCGTGGTTGAGGATCACCACGCGGTCGGCGATCTCCTGGACCTCGTTGAGCTGGTGGCTCGAGATCAGCACGGTGCGGCCCTGGTCGGCCATCGACCGCAGGAACCCGCGCAGCCAGCGGATGCCGTCGGGGTCGAGTCCGTTCGCCGGCTCGTCCAGGATGAGCACCGCCGGGTCGCCGAGCAGCGCGGCGGCCAGGCCGAGCCGCTGACGCATGCCGAGGGAGTACCCACGGACCTTGCGGCGGGAGTCGCCGCCGAGACCGACCAGGTCCAGCACCTCGTCGGCGCGCCGGGCCGGCAGGCCGGCGACGGTGCACATGATGCGCAGGTGGTTCCGCGCGGTCCGGGCCGGGTGGAAGCTGGACGCCTCGAGGGCGGCGCCGACCGAGCGGGACGGGTGGCCGAGGTGCCGGTACTCGACCCCGCCGATCGTGGCGTGCCCGCTGCTCGGCCGGACGAGGCCCAACGCCATGCGCAGGGTGGTGGTCTTGCCGGCGCCGTTCGGCCCGAGGAAGCCCGTCACCGAGCCGGGTTCGACGGTGAAGCTGAGTTGGTCGACGGCGCGGATGTTGCCGCGGAACACCTTGGTCAGCCCGTCGACGACGATCCGGCCGTCCTGCGGCCCGGCGCTCGACGACGGCGCCGGCGGCTGCGTCTGCGGGGGAGCGGTCATGCGTGACATCCCACCACAAACCGCGCGTCCGGCGCTGCGACGCCAGCCCAGCGACGTCAACCCTGCGACCTCAGCCCTGCGCGGCGATCTCGTCCAGGGTGCGGCCGGTGAGCACCGACTCGGGGTGGGTGGCCACCGGGTCCCGGCGCGCGTCGGCCCCACGACCCCGCCGCTTCACGAGCAGCCACATGTTCTCGCCGCGCGTGCGGATCAGCGAGTAGCCACCCGTGATCTTCTCGCCGTCGACGTCCACGGACAGATGTCCCGCCGCGAGCGCCTCCCCGGCCGGGACGGGCCGGCCGTCGTGTTCGCTGATGTTGCGGAAGGTGCCGTGGTCCCACACCTGCACCGTCCCCCCGCCGCGCCGCGGACCCAGCACCCCCTCGTAGCCCGCGTAGTCGAGCGCGTGGTCTCCGGTGCGTTTGGCGAGACGCCGGATCCGGGGATCGGTCGACGGGCCCTTCGGCACCGCCCACGAGACGAGCACCCCGTCGATCTCGAAGCGCACGTCGTAGTGGTCGGCGGTGGCCAGGTGGTGCTGGATCACGAACCGCGGGTCCGTCATGGCGTGCGTTGTACCCGTCCGATCGGGCACATCCTGGGCCGGTGCGGTGTTGCGCCCTGTCGGAGGAACAGCGACCAGGAGGTAGACATGGCACGAGCAGTGCGGTTCGACGAGTACGGATCCGTGGACGTCCTGCGGGTCGAGGACGTGGCCGACCCCTCGCCGGAGGAGGGGCAGGTCGTGGTCGCCGTGGTGGCGACCTCGATAAACCCGGGCGAGAACTCGATCCGTGAGGGCCTGCTCGACGCGGTCTACCCGACGTCGTTCCCCAGCGGGGAGGGCAGCGACCTGGCCGGACGCGTGATCGCGGTCGGGCCCGGCGTCGACCGGTGGCAGGTCGGTGACGAGGTGCTGGGCTGGACCGACACCCGCTCCGCGCACGCGACGCTGACCACGGTCCCCGCCGGACAGCTGGTGGCCAAGCCGCCGTCGGTGTCGTGGGAGCAGGCCGGTGCGTTGTTCGTCGCGGGCGTGACCGCCTACGCGGCCGTCCGCGCGGTCGGCGCCGGCCCGGACGACACCGTCGCCGTCAGCGGTGCGGCCGGTGGCGTTGGTTCGATCGCCGTGCAGCTGCTGCGGGCCAAGGGCTCCCGCGTGCTCGGTATCGCCGGCCCGTCGAACCACGAGTGGCTGACCTCGCTGGGCGTCGAGCCGGTCACCTACGGCGACGGGTTGGAGGACCGCCTCCGCGCCGTGGCCCCCGACGGCATCGACGCCTTCATCGACACGTTCGGCAGCGGCTACGTCGAGCTCGCGGTCGGTCTCGGGATCGACCCGCAGCGCATCGACACCATCATCGACTTCGGCGCGGCCGAGCAGTTCGGCGTCAAGGCCGAGGGCAGTGCCACCGCGTCGACGGTCGAGGTGGTCGCCGAGCTGACCGACCAGCTCGCCTCCGGTGCGGTGACGATCCCCATTGCCGCGACGTACCCGCTGGAGCAGGTGCGCGAGGCCTTCACCGAGCTGGCCAAGCGGCACACGCGCGGCAAGATCGTGCTGCTTCCCTGACCGTCGCGCCTTCCTGGGCGTTGCCTCGTTCCCGTTCGGACGAGTCCCGGCTCGGCCGGGCTCGTTCAGACGGGGATGGGTGTCCGGTCGGGGTCGATGGTTCTGGGTGGGGTCCAGCGTGGTCGGCCGTTGTGGATGTCGACGGTCCAGTTGGCTGTCTGGAAGGTTCGGTGGTGGTGGCCGCAGAGCATGACGGCGTTGTCTAAGGCTGTCGGTCCGCCGAGGATGTGTTCGAGGATGTGGTGGATCTTGGACTTCCCCTGATTTCACG
>NZ_CAXUNP010000084.1:0-4030 GCF_964252635.1 uncultured Jatrophihabitans sp. | reverse complement strand
GGTCGGGCTCGGGTGCGGTTCGGGAGAGGGCCGCGCGGGCGCCACGGCTGCGGCGGCCGGGGCGGCGGCCACAGCCGTCGCGGCGGGCACGTCGTTGGTCGTGGTGACCGACACGTCGTCGGCCACGGCGAGCAGCAGGCTGCCGGCCCGGGTGGTGCCGGAGCCGAGATCGCTCCAGCGCGGCACCGGCGCATCGGTGTCGACGTCGCCGAGACCGGCCCGGATGGAGCGCACCGCACCCGGCAGCACACTGCGGACGCCCTCGTGGCCGGCCGGCAACGCCAGGCGCTGCTCGCCGTACTCGGTGGCCACCACCGCCCAGGCGTGGCCCACGACGCTGATCGCCAGACCGTTCGGGCTCGGCGCGAACGCCACGTAGTCGACGCCGCGCGCGACCGCACCGACGCGGTCGGCCAGCGCCGACCCGTCACCGCCGCCGTGCGCCACCTGCTCGTGAGCGTCGACGATCGCATCGACGACGTCCTCGGCGCCCGCGGGGGCCGAGGTGAGCACGATCAGGTCGCCGTACCGGGCGAGGACCCCGTCCCCCGACGTCGAATGCAGCCTGATGCTCACGCCAGTACTCCGTTCGCTGCGCTCATACGAGTCTGCCGCCGAAGAAGCGCCAGTGGATGTTGAAGACGCGCATGGGCCCATTCACCCACACCCAGACCGCCAACCAGACCAGGACGAAGTCGACGATGAAGAAAACGATGGGGATGAGATGGTCGGGGCGTGGGTCGGCGTCCCAGCCCTTGATCCACGGCAGCAGCCCGTTGTCGCCGAGGAAGAACACCAGCGCACCCTCGTTGAGGATGGTGGCGAAGCCGAAGAACGTCGGCCAGTCCTTCTCCCACCGCCACTGCATCAACAGGTGGTAGACGCACTCCCAGCCGATGCCGATGACGCCCGTCCACAGCAGGATCGCGAACGCGTCCTGGAAGCGGTCGCTGGTGTTGATGTCGATGGACACGCCGTTGGTGTCCAGCGTCGCCGGGATGATCAACGCGACGATCGCGGTGACGATCCCGCCGACGACGGCGGTGAAGAAGATGCGGGACTGGATCCGTCCCCAGAGCGTGGGAAGCATGTCGTCCCGTCCTAGATCTGCGTGTTTTTGGCCCACTTGAGCCACTGGCTGACCGACCGCGCCGGCCCGATCTTCTTGCAGAACCCACGTCGAGCGAGGTCGTCGGCAATCTCCTGGGCCGCCACCTGTAGACCCAGGAACGTGTCGACGCCCGGGAAATACCCGCCGAGGGTCGGTGATCCGGACGCATAGATCGCGCCCTGCGCGCTCGCGGTGCCGCGCAGCTCGAAGGAGCGCTCGACGTCGAGGCGGCCCTTGGGGTTGCGGCCCGCCCCGCTGTGGTCGAGCAGGTCCTTGAGCACCCGGTGCTCGGCGATGTCGGCCTCGAGCCCCGTGCAATCGATGACGAAGTCCGCGGCGACGTCGAACGGGCCCTGCTGGGTCTTCACCGTCGTGACGATCCGGCCGTCGGGAGCCACCGCCATCGACTCGGCGGTGCCCTGCATGAGGCGGTACCAGCCCTGGTCGCGGCCCTCCTTCATGTCGGCCTGCCAGCTGCGCCGCCACGGCGTGTTCGTGCCGCCCATCTCGTCGTAGGCGACCGCGCGCTCGTTGCCCTCGAGCCGGCGCATCTTCGACTTCAGCTGCCCGCCCCACACCGACTTCGGGTAATTGAAGCCCTGGTAGGCGAAGCCGTTGCCGCCCTTCCGGCGGTTCCAGGCGTTCTTGCCGTGCGAGCTGCTGATGAAGGTGCGGAAGAGGTGGACGATCTGGACGTTGGTGTTGTACTTGCGGCGGTCGTCCATGAGCCGCTGCAGCACGCGCGAGGCGACGATGCCGCCGCCGCGGATCAGCACCGTGCCGGGCCGGGTGCGCAACTGGTTGTAGACGTGCTCGTGGTCCTCGTAGGCGCTGACGACGTGGTGGAAGTCCTGCATCTTGGTGCGGAACTCCTGCAGGTCGGGCAGGTACTTCAGCCCCGGGTACCCGATCGCGACGTGCACGTACTGCGAGCGGAAGGCGACGCGTTTGGTGGTGGCCGCGCCCTCGGGCGGCGTGAGGATGGTGAAGTACCCGCCGCCCTGCCGGCGACGGATCATCCGCACCTGGCCCTTGACGAGCATGTCCCAGTAGCGGATGCGCTTGGCCTCACGCTCGAGATGGCCGAACACCATGCCGGCCTTCGGCGTGTAGAAGTCGCGCCACATCGGTTCGAGGAAGACCTGGATCGCGGTCTTGAGCTTCTTCTCGCGCCAGGCCTCCTCGATCGCGTAGGACGGGAAGCCCCAGATGTTGTCCGGGCGGGAGGCGGAGTCGGAGCGGATGCGCTCGGGACGCGGGATCTGCGACACCCGGGTGAGGTACTCATAGGTCTGCCACGGGTGGTCGATGTTGGACAGCACCCGGATGTGCTCGGTGGGCACGCCGGCGATGCGCAGGTAGTCGGTCGTGACGAACGAGCCGATGCCGCCGCCGATCGTGACGAACGGGACGTCGACGATCGGGATACCCGCGGCCTGCACCATCTGGTCGTTCCACCAGTCCGACGCGATCAACTGGTCGTTGAGATCGCCCCGTTGTGCCGGCGTGTTCTCCTGCGCGACCGACATGTCACTCCCCTTCGTCACCTGCTGTCCGCGATGCTCGCCGCACCCGCGTCATGACGCGGCCCCGGCGAGTGGAGCAGACGATATCCAGATCATGAGGAGGAGGTAAGGGAAAAGATCGGCCCCGTCCGCGGTTCGTCACAAACGACGCCGGCCGAACCGAACAGACCGGGCAAACCGACGTCGTCCGTCTGTCGTCAGGACGTTGGACCCGGTGTCCGCGTGCGATCATGCCGGTGCCGGAGGCCGCCCGGGCGCGCCGGCGACCACGGCGGCGGAAGGGGCGACGGGTGCCCGAGGAGTTCGGTCGCTACCGGCTCATGGAGTTGCTCGGTCGCGGCGGCATGGGCGAGGTCTACCGCGCCGTGGACACCGTGCGGGACCGGGTGGTCGCCCTCAAGGTGCTGCCCGACTACCTGGCCGGCGACGAGTCCTTCGAGTCCCGGTTCCGCCGCGAGTCACGCATGGCGGCCAAGCTCAACGAGCCGCACATCATCCCCATCCACGACTTCGGCGAGATCGACGGACGGCTGTTCCTCGACATGCGCCTGGTCGAGGGACAGGACCTCGGCTCGGTCCTGGACACCCGCACCACCCTGCCGGTGGCCACGGCCGTCGACATCGTGGCCCAGATCGCCGCCGCCCTCGATGCGGCGCACGCCGCCGGCCTGGTGCACCGCGACGTCAAGCCGTCCAACATCCTGCTGACCGGGCTGGGCGACGACCCGGATGCGGTGCCCTTCGCCTACCTCGTCGACTTCGGGATCGCCCGCTCGTCGGCGCAGGACGGCACGGCGCTGACCGCCACCACCGCGACGGTCGGCACCGTCGCCTACATGTCGCCGGAACGGATCAACGGCGAGGCCAGCGACCTGCGCACCGACGTCTACGCGTTGGCCTGCGTGCTCTACGAGACCCTTACCGGCCGCAAGCCCTACGAGGGCGAGATGTTCGCCCAGATGTACGCGCACATGAACACGCCGCCACCGCTGGCCTCGGAGCGTCGGCGGGAGGTACCGGCGCAGCTGGACGCGGTGATCGTCAAGGGGATGGCCAAGGACCCGGAAGACCGCTACGGCAGCGCCGGCGCACTGGCCGCCGCGGCGCGCAGCGCCACCCGGGGGACCACGCGCACCGATGTCGTGCCGGAGCCGGTGGCGGACGACATCACCCCGCCGACACGGGCGTGGACACCACCGCCCACGGGCCGCGCCGACACACCTCCCCTCGGAGCGCAGCGCATCGACACGCCTGCTCCGTTCGACGCCCCTGCTCAGTTCGACACGCCTGCCCACTTCGACACGCCTGCCCACTTCGACGCATCAGCCCGCCTCGACAAGCCTGCGCGCTTCGACGCCCCGGCCCGCTACGACACCCCAGCCCGCTACAACGC
>NZ_CAXUNP010000083.1:0-4804 GCF_964252635.1 uncultured Jatrophihabitans sp. | reverse complement strand
CGCCCCGCGCGTTCCCCCCGCAGCAGTACGGGCAGCCGGGCAGCACCGCGTCGGCGCCCGTGGTCCCGCCGCAGTACCCGGCGGCGCAACGCCCCCCGCAGGGCGCGCCGGCCGGCCCAGCGCAGGGTCCGCCGCCCGGCACGGCCCGCCCGTCTCCCGACAACGCCGGCTTCAACAACCAGCTCTCGGCCGTGCACGAGCTGGGCTCGCTGGCCAAGGGCCAGATCACCATCGGACGGACGCCCGACAACCGCATCACCGTCGACGACCTGCTGGTGTCGCGCCACCACGCGGCGCTGACCTTCGACGGCCGGGCGTGGACCCTGCGCGACCTCGGCAGCTCCAACGGCACCTTCGTCGACGGCCGCCGCATCACGTCCGCGCAGATCGGTCCGCGCAACCTCATCTCCATCGGCCACAAGACCTTCCGGCTGCAGAGCGACGGCAACCTCACCGAGTACCAGGACACCGGTGCGATCACCTTCGAGGCGCACCAGCTCACCGTGCAGGTGGGCGAGCGACGCATCCTCGACCGCGTCAGCTTCAGCCTCGACCCGAAGAACATGCTCGTCATCGTCGGGCCGTCGGGGTCCGGCAAGTCCACCCTGCTCAAGGCGCTGACCGGCATCTCCCCGGCCACCTACGGCGGGGTGGGCTACGGCGGCCGTGACCTCTACACCAACTACGACGAGATCCGGCACCGCATCGGGCTGGTCCCGCAGGACGACATCCTGCATCCGCAGCTGAAGGTGCGCGAGGCGTTGCTCTACGCCGGCCAGCTGCGCTTCCCGCCCGACGTCGACAGCGCCAACTGCGCGCGCCGCGTCGACCAGGTGATCCACGAGCTCGGTCTCGTCCCGCAGGCGCAGCAGCGCGTGTCGACGCTGTCCGGCGGCCAGCGCAAGCGCACCAGCACGGCCATGGAGCTGCTCACCAGCCCGTCGCTGCTGTTCCTCGACGAGCCGACGTCCGGGCTGGACATCAACCGCGACCGCGAGGTCATGCAGGTCCTGCGGCGGCTGGCCGACGACGGCCGCACGGTCGTGGTCATCAGCCACAACGTCACCTACCTGGACCTCGCCGACAAGATCCTGGTGCTGGCCACCGGCGGGCAGCTCGCCTACTACGGGCCGCCGAAGGGCGTCCTGGAGTTCTTCGGCTGCAGCGACTGGGCCGACATGTACGCCCAGCTCGAGCAGCCGCGCACCGACTGGTACCAGCGCTACATCAACTCCCCCGTCGGGCGCCAGTACGGCGGGCTGCCCAGCGCGGGACCGGTGGCCGGTGCGGGCCGGGCCGCCGCCGTGGCCGCGGCCGCTCCGCCGCCGCGCCAGCAGAGCGCCCTCGCCCAGTTCTCCACGCTGTCCCGTCGCTACCTGAAGGTCATCGCGTCGGACAAGGCGTTCGTCGGCCTGACGATGATCACGCCGCTGGTGCTGGCGCTGTTCGCGCACGCTGTGCCGGGCAGCTCCGGGTTGTCCGCCCTGGACGCGTTGAAGCACAAGACGCATTCGCCGGTCCAGCTGCTGCTCGTCCTCATCATCGGCGGCTGCCTGTCGGGCAGCGCCGGCGCGGTACGCGAGATCGTCAAGGAGAGACCGATCTTCAGCCGCGAGCGGGCCATCGGCCTGGCGTGGGGGCCCTACCTCGCCTCCAAGGTCGTGGTGCTCGGCGTGGTCAGTGCCGTGCAGGCCATCGTGCTCGGCGTCTTCGGCCTGCTCACCGACCCCGGACCCGACGACGCGCTGCTGGGCAGCTCCGGCAAGCTCGACATGGTCATCGTGCTCATCTTCGTGACCTTCTCGTCGATGACGCTCGGCCTGCTGCTCTCGACGGTCGTCACCAACGCCGACCGCACCATGCCCCTGCTCGTCCTGATCATCATGGCCCAGCTGCTGCTGTCCGGCGGCCTCTTCCCGGTGCGCGGACGGGCGGTGCTCGAGCAGCTGTCGTGGCTGTCCCCCGCCCGCTGGGGCTACGCCGCCGGCGCGTCGGTCAGCCAGATCACCCCCAGCGGCGGCCAGGACGACCCTCTTTGGCACCACACCGGGCACACCTTCGCCGCCGACCTCATCATGTGCGTCGTGCTGAGTGCGATCTACCTGGTGGTCACGTCGCTCTTCCTGCGCCGGGTGGGCCAGGTGAAGGCCGCCCGGCCGAATTGACCTCACATTCCGGGCCGCTGCCGCGTCTACCTGATGACAGCCACCAGCGGTCAGGACGAGGAGCAGCCATGCAGACATCGACGAACCGGCACGCGGTCGTGGACACCGCCCTCGGTCCGCTGACCTTCGTCGCCGACGACGCAGGACTCGCCGGGATCTACTACCCCGGCCACTGGACGAACCCGGACGTGGCCGCGTGGGGCGAGCCGGTCGGACCCGACCACCCGGCGCTCGCCGAACCGGTCCGTCAGATCGGTGAGTACCTGGCCGGCCGGCGACGCGACTTCGACCTGCGCCTGTCGCTGCGCGGCAGCGCACGCGCGCAGCAGGTGTGGCAGCTGCTCGCCCGGATCCCCTACGGCACCACCACCACCTACGGTGCGCTCGCCGCCGAGGTGGGCGGCGGGATCAGCCCGCGGGCCATCGGCGGGTTCGTCGGGCACAACCCGGTGTCGATCGTGGTGCCGTGCCACCGCGTGGTCGGCTCGACGGGCAGCCTCACCGGCTACGCCGGCGGGATCGAGCGCAAGCGGCACCTGCTCGAGCTCGAGGGGGCGCTCGCCGTCCCCGAACCCGCGCTCTGGTGAGCAGCCCGCCGCGGGCCAAGCCACCCTTCGAGGCGGTCGTGGTGCAGCACGGCGCCATGGTCCTGCGGGTGACGCGTGCCGTCGTAGGCGTGACCGACGCCGACGACGCGTGGTCGGAAACCTTCCTGGCGGCGTTGCACGCCTACCCGGCGCTGCCCGACGACGCGAACGTCGAGGCCTGGCTGGTCACCATCGCCCACCGCAAGGCCGTCGACGTCACCCGGGCCCGCGCCCGCCACGCCTTCCCCGTCGCGGAGCCGCCCGAGCGGCCGGCGCGGGAGCGCGCCGACGGCCGCGACCTCGACCTGTACGCGGCGGTGGCCGCCCTGCCCGACAAGCAGCGCCGGGCCGTCGCCTACCACCACCTCGCCGGGTTGCCGTACGACGAGGTCGCCGTCCTGCTGGGCGGTACCGCGGCCGCGGCCCGACGTGCGGCCGCGGACGGCATCGCCGCGCTGCGCGGCACCCTGCACCCATCCCTTCCCGAGGAGCACCGATGAGCAGCGCCGAACCGGCAACCGAACTGTCCACCCGCCTGCTCGTCGACGATGCCGACCTCGCCCGCCTCCGGGCCCGGCTGGCCGCCGCCGCCCAGACGCAGACCCTGCTCGACGTCGCCTACCGGACCGTGGACTCCCCCGTCGGCGGGCTGCTCGTCGCGGCCACCGACCGGGGGCTCGTACGCGTCGCCTTCGCCGGCGAGGGCTGGGACACGGTCCTGCAGTCGCTGGCGACGCGGATCAGCCCGCGCGTGCTCGAGGCACCCGCACGCCTGGACGGCGTCACGCGCCAGCTGGAGGACTACTTCACGGGACGCCGGCACCACTTCGACGTCGCGCTGGACTGGCAGCTGTCCGCTGGCTTCCGGTTGTCCGTCCTGAACCATCTCGCGACCGACGTGGCCTACGGGACGACCGCGAGCTACGCGGCCCTGGCCGGGCTGGCCGGGAGCCCGCGGGCGGTCCGGGCGGTCGGCACCGCGTGCGCCACCAACCCCATCCCGATCGTGGTGCCGTGCCACCGCGTCGTGCGCTCGGACGGCGGCCTGGGCAGCTACCGCGGTGGTACCGAGGCGAAGGCCGCGCTGCTCGCGCTGGAGGGCGCGTGAGCGACGCCTGCGGAGCGACCCGCGAGCGTAGGTCTCGGCCCGACCGAACGGAGTGAGGCCGTGGCCGAGCGCAACAGGGTCACGCCCGACGGGCGGATCGTGGCGACCGCGGTGCGCGGCGCCTGGATGGGCAACCGCGGGCGGCTGCACCGGCCCGGCCCGGACCACGAGATCGTGCGGACCCACCAGACCCGGAACTGGATCACGTGCGTGCTGGAGTTCCGTGGCCGCCGCGTACCCCAGTGGGACCCCCGGCACTACACGCCGCTGTTCTTCCGCGACGAGGCCGTGGCGTTCGCCGCCGGTCACCGGCCCTGTGCCGAGTGCCGCCACGCCGCGTACACGACCTACCGGGACGCCTGGGCGGCCGCCGAGGGACGCGTCCCGTACGCCCGCGACATGGACGATCGGTTGCACGCGGAGCGAGGCCGGGAGCACGCGCTGCCGTGGACGGAGGTGCCGACGGGTGCGTTCGTCGTCGACGACGGTGGGCGCTCCCGAGTCGTCGACGCCCGGCAGGGCGCGGGGGTCGCCGTCGGGGGCGTCGGTGATCTCGGCGACCTTCCCCGAGATCTCCAGCAGCGCGCCCTCGTCGTCGTCGGGGACGAGCACCGGGCGGGTGAAGCGGACCCCATAGCTGCGCACCGCGGCCGGGTCGCCGCCGGCCCACCCGGTGACCAGCCGCCCGGCCAGCGCCATGGTCAGCATGCCGTGCGCTATCGCGGTGTCGAGGCCGACCTGCTTGGCGATCTCGTCGTCCCAGTGGATCGGGTTCAGGTCGCCCGAGACGCCGGCGTAGTTCACCAGGTCCTGCCGGGTCAACGGAATGACCTTCTCGGGAAGTGGGTCGCCCACCTTCACCGAATCGAAATCACGCAGTGCCATTACTGAAGCCACCTTCTTCTCCGTCTTCGGCCGTCCGACCAGCAAGGGTGGTGTAGGCC
>NZ_CAXUNP010000082.1:0-5438 GCF_964252635.1 uncultured Jatrophihabitans sp. | reverse complement strand
CGCTGACCCACCCCGCCGCCCGCACCGCCGAGCCGCCCGCACCGTGCCCGCCCGGACGACGCGTGCGCTGCTCGCGTCCGCGCTGCTGGCGGGGTCGGTGCTCACCGGCGCGGCTGCGGCGGCCCCGGCCGGAGCGGCAGCGCCGGACGACTGCAGGGTCAAGCCCGGCACCCCCATCGGCGACACCTGGCCGCAGCGCCGACTGGACTTCCAGCAGGTCTGGGGGCTGACCCGCGGCCGCGGCGTCAAGGTCGCCGTCATCGACAGCGGCGTCAACTTCTCCAACGAGCAGATGCGCGGTATCCACCACGATCGCGGGCAGAGCGTCATCCCCGCCTTCGACCGAACGACCCGCGACTGCATCGGCCACGGCACCGCCGTCGCCGGCATCATCGCCGCGCAGCCCGAGGCCAACGCCACCTTCCTCGGCGTCGCACCCGACGTCACGCTGGTGCCGATCAAGCAGACCAACACCGAGGAGGACAAGTCGGGCACGGCCGACGGCATCGCCGCCGCCATCCGGGTCGCGATCCGCGACCGCGTCCAGGTCGCGAACATCTCGGTGGCCGTGTCGACCCCGACCCCGGCGCTGAGCGCCGCGGTGTCCGCGGCCCGCACGGCGGGCATCGTGCTCGTCGCCGCGGCCGGCAACGACGGCCAGCAGACGAAGAGCAAGGCCTACCCGGCGGCGTACTCGACCAGCTTCGACAACGTGATCGCGGTGTCGGCCACCGACACCAAGGACGCGGTGGCGCAGTTCTCCAGCTCCGGCGGGTACGTGACGGTGGCGGCACCGGGCAAGGACGTGCCCGTGCCGGCCACGTTCAGCGGCTACTTCAACGCCGACGGCACGAGCTTCGCTGCGCCCTACGTCACGGGCACGGTCGCGCTCATGCTCGCCGCTACGCACGGCCTGACCCCGGGGCAGGTGCGCTCCCGTCTCGAGACCACGGCCGACGCCCCGCCGGCTGACGTGCCGGACCGGATGTACGGCTACGGGATCGTCAACCCCTATCTGGCGGTGACCGCGCTGCAGGGCGGCGCCGTGGCCGCACCGCGGTCGGCCAAGGCCTCGCCGCTGCCTGCGCCCCGGGCCGCGAAACCGGCCGACCGGAACTTGCAGCACGTCGCGCTCGGGCTCGCCTTCGGCCTTATCGGGCTGGCCGTGATGGCGTGCGTCGCGGCAGGCATCCTGCGCAGCGGCGCCCGTCGACGGCCCGGGGGCCCTGCCACGGGCGCCGTCGCCGATCCCGACGCGGGGCGCGGAACCCTGGTCAGACGCTGATCTCGCCCGCGGCCGAGGTGAAGCCTTCGGTCAGGCCGTCCTCGGTGCCCGCGTACCCCTTCGCCTGGGCGGTCAGCGCCTGGCCTGCGTAGCGCACCTGCTCGACGTGGGAGGCGATGCCGGTGAACGCCTTGGTGAGCACCGCCTGGTAGATCCCCTGGAACAGGGTGCCCTGCTCGTCGCCGCCCCACGGGGCGCCGTCGCCGTTGATCGTCGAAGCCAGGTCCTGCAGCCCGGACGCCATCGCGTCGCCGGTCGACGACAGCTGTGCACCCTGGCCGGCCATGGACTCGGGGGTGACCCGCATCGGGGCGGGCACGTCAGCCCTGCCTGTCGGTGGAGTCGCGGGCGATCAGCCGGTCGAGCGTCGCCGAGATGTCGGTCAGCCGCTGCTGCGCGCTCGCACCCAGCTCGGTGGCCAACCGGCTCAGCGACGCGGTGTCGGGGGAAGCGACCCCACCCACCGAGGCGGGCAGCGCTGCGCGGGCGGCGAGCTGGGCCGCCTGCACGGTTTCGGTGACGGCAACGGCGAGTCGGGCCGCGTCCATGCGCATGGCCTTCGCCTCGATCCGTACCTCGACGACCTGGCCCGCGCCGTCGACGACGGCGGAGACCGTCTCGTCGTCGCCGGCCTCGTGCCGTGCGCTCGACAGCTGATCGAACGGGTCGGGTGTCGTCATCAGAACTCTCCTCTCGCGAGCACCCGCTCGTCGCCGGTTGCCGGGTCGACGATGCGCAGGCTGGTCACCGCAGGGTTGGCGCGCAGGGCCGGCAGGTCCCGTTGCAGGAAGACGCTCGGGACGACGACGTCGTGGGCGAACAGCGTCACCTGCCCGGACGCCTGCTCGGCGTAGCGGGCGCTCATCCGGTCCCAGATCCGATCGGCCTGCCGGCGCGTCAGCGTGCTCTGCTGCCCGTCGAAGATCTCGGGCCCCACCTCGCTCATGCCTGCGCCTCGGACCGGATGTAGGTGACGAGCTGGTCGAGGGTTCGCAGGATGCGTGGGTCGTCGGGTCGGATGAACTCGCAGCGCTCACCCCAGTGCTCGAAGGTCGCGGCGACGTCCGCCAGCAGCTGTTGCGCCTCGTCCGGGGTCAGGGCCTCGCCGTCGCTCCACACGGGACGGTCCGGCAGACGCACGTAGTAGACGTCGAGCGGCTCGACGGCCAGCGTCAGCGTGCGCCCGGACCGGGCGTAGACGAACTCGCTGCGGGCCACGCTGGCGACGATGGCGCCGCTGTCGTGCGCCACGGCCTGGGCGCCGAGTTCCTCGACGATCACCGTTTCTCCCCGGTCACCAGGTCGTAGACCACATCGAGCTTCCACCCACGCTGCTCGGCCACGAGCACCAGCATGTCCGCCACGTTGCGACGCTCCTCGGTGGTCAGCGGGCTGCCGTCGTCCCAGTTGTCATGCACCCCGTACACGGACAGGGATTGGTGCCGTCCGTAGTCGACCGGGATCTCCACCTGCCGGTTGTCGAGGTGGTAGGTCAGCGACCCGGGACCGGTGGTGACCATCTCGGCGCCGGTCACCGTGTCGAGGAAGCGCACCGGGCCGACGTGACCCTCGGGCCCCGTCTGCACGACCCGCGCGGACTGCCGCCTCACCGTTCGAAGATCCTGGTGTCCGCCGGGCCTCCGGGCGCGACAGGATCGCGCTCGGTGATCCCGGTGACGTCGCGGTTGCCCCGGAGCGCCGGCACCTCCTCGGTCTTCCAGAACCCGTCGGGCCGCGCGTCGTGCACGTAGGCCGTGACGTCGCCCGAGGCGTTCTCGCCGTACCGTTGCGACAACCGGCCCCAGATCTTGCCCCGCTGCGAGTCGCTGACGAGCCCGCTGTTCTCGCCGTACAGGTCCAGGTCGTCGAAGTACTTGCCGCCCGGGGTCTGCTCGAGCGTGGTGCTGGTGACGCCGTTGTCGGTGCTCCTTTCGGCGTAGTTGCGCATGCTGACCTTGTCGGCGTCGCGCCCGGACCAGAACACGGCGCCGTCCTTCGGGCTGCGCACGTCCGCGCGCTCCGCCTTGCTGATGAGCCCGGCGAACTCGCGGGTCTGCGCCGAACGGGTGGCGACCTTCTCGCCGATGCGGGCCGTGTCCTTGGCCAGGGTCTTCGCGCCGACCTTCTCGAACAGCTTGGCCGCCTGCTCGAACAGCCTGGCGATCTCGCTCTCGACCATGGAGATGACTTTGTTCAGCGCTTCCCGGCAGATGACCCGGGTCGCGGCGACGAAGCCGGGGACCTCGGCGGTGGTGGCCCCGAACGTCGCGAACGCGGTCGCGATGGCCTGGGCGACCTCGATGGCGAGGATGATCAGCTGGGCGATGAACAGGATCTTCAGCGCCAGGGTGATCCCGGCCATGACGATCAGCCCGGCGCCGATCAGCTCGGCCGCGGTGGCGTTGTCGGGCAGGTTCGGGCCGGGCCCGTCCTGGTGGTTCCACCAGTCGCGGAAGGCGTTGACCGCGTCGCCCTCGTGTACGGACCAGACACTCTGGGCGGTGCTGTCGGCGGCCTGGGCCTGACCGCGCAGGGACGAGCCGTAGGACAACCAGGTCCGGCCGGCCTCGAACAGTTTGTCCTCGTCGGCCTGCGGCCAGATCAACCCGATCCAGCCCAGCGGTTCGGTCAGTTCGCCCGGCAGCTCGATGCCCACGGCGGCTACCTACCGTAGCCCGGAGGCGGTGCCGGCGGGAGGCCCGACGTCGCCCGAGGGCGACGCCGTCGCACGACGATGATGACGACCCCGACGGCCAGGACGACGACGACGACCACGAGCACGGCGACGGCGGCGGGGGAGATGCCGCCACCGCTGCCGCCGGAAGCCGACGCGGTCGAGCTCGCGCCGTCGGTCGGCGAGGCCGACGGGCTCGCGGACGGGTGCGACGAACTGCCGGAGGACGACCGGGCCGAACCGAAGTCGCGATCCCACGCGTCGAAGATCGGGTTCGGGGCGTTGGCGGGAACGTCCTGGGTGAGCGTCTGGTAGGGCAGCAGCTCGCCGTAGCCGAGGTAGTTGTCGATCCGCTTGTCGATGCCGGCGGTACCGCGCCCGGTGTGGGTCCAGTAGATCGCCCGGGCGACGATGCGGCGCATCGAGTCGTGCGGGAAGTGCGAGATCAGCAGCGCGAACATGCCGGACACGAACGCTGCGGACGAACTGGTACCGGAGTTGCCGGGGTACGGGCCACCGAGCGTCTGGTTCAGCTGCTCGTTGACCAGGTCGTAGGCCTGGGACACGAAGTCGATCTCGGGCCCGGACGGGGTCTTCGTCCACCGCTTACCGGCGGCGTCGACCCCGCCGATGGCCAGCGCCCCCGGACAGTTGGCCGGGTTGTCCACGGCACCAGGGTCGTCGCCGGCCGAGACGACGACGATGACGCCGTGCTGGTAGGCGTAGCGGATCGCGGCGCCCTCCGAGGCCGGGTTGCATGCCGACTCCGAGCCGAGGCTGACGTTGATCACGCGCGCTCCTCGGCTGACGGCGGCGCGGATCGCGCTGGGCAACAGGTCCGAGACGGTCTGGTCCCCGCCGGCGCCGACGTTGATCGGCAGGATCTTGGCCCTCGGCGCCACCCCGACCATGCCGCCGCCGGCTCCCGATCCGGCGATCTTGACCGCCATGTCGGTGCCGTGCGAGTAGCCCTTCAACGTCTCATAGGCCGAGTCGGAACCCGGTAGCTCGATCGGCGTGACGGTCTGGCCCTGCAGATCGCCCACCGCCGTGTTGACCCGGGAGTCGATGACGGCCACGGTGACCCCGGCGCCCTCGCTGACCTTCCAGGCCTTCTGCAGCTGGTAGATCCCGTACCAGGCCGCGCCCTTCGGTACGGTGCGCGCGGCTGCGGGCTGTGCCGTCACCAGTCCGGACGCCGCCAGGACAAGAGAGGCCAGCACCAGTGCTGCCGGCTTCGCGGACCGTCTACGTCCGTGGCGCATGACAACCTTTCATCGGTTTTCCGAGGTCTGACCGGCGAGCGGCGATGCCGCGCACCAGTCAAGCAGAGATCAGGTGATCACCGACGGAGGTGCTTCGGTGCCACCCCACACGTCGTCGTCCTCCTCGAGCCACGTGCTGCGCTCACGCTCGCTCTCGTCGCCGCCGCCGGGACCGCCGCCGCGCATGGGCGAGGCCCCGAGCACGCCCGGGCGC
>NZ_CAXUNP010000081.1:0-5639 GCF_964252635.1 uncultured Jatrophihabitans sp. | reverse complement strand
GTCGCGTGGCCGGACGGGCTGCGCTGGTCGCGGGTGGTGGTGCCGCCGGCGGCCCCGCCCGAGGCGGCGGGCGGCTCGACGGCGGCCAGCTTGTTCGCGCGGCCCGCGGCGAGCGCGACGAGACGCTGGTAACCGGGGCCCACCACGCGGACCAGGATGTCCAGGAACTTGGCGTCCAGGCCGACGACGGCGCGCGGCCGGTTGCCCTGGACGGCGCGCAGGATGGACTTGGCCGCCGCGTCGGGTGAGGTCTTGGCCAGCTTGGCGTCGAAGTACTCGGCGATCTTGGCCGCGTCGACACCGTCGACCGCGGTGGCGTTGCGGGTGATCGCGGTCTTGATCCCGCCGGGGTGCACGCAGGTGACGTGCACGTTGTTGCCGGCGACCAGCATCTCCTGGCGCAGCGCCTCGGTGAAGCCGCGGACCGCGAACTTCGCGGCGTTGTAGGCGCTCTGGCCCGGGACGGCCAGCAAGCCGAACAGGCTGGAGATGTTGACGACGTGCCCGTCACCCGAGGCGATCACGTGCGGCAGGAACGCCTTGGTGCCGTTGACGACCCCCCAGAAGTCGACGTCGAAGACCCGCTCGATCTGCTCGAAGCTCATGACCGAGATGTCGCCGGTGAAGGCGATGCCGGCGTTGTTGATGACGATGTTGACGGTGCCGAAGTGCGCGGCGACCTCGTCGGCGTAGCTCAGCACCGCGGCGCGGTCGGTGACGTCGAGCGAGGCGCTGTGCACCGGCGCGCCGATGACGCGCAACTGCTTGACGGTGGTGGCGAGCCCGGTGGCGTCGACGTCGCTGACGGCCAGCTTCGCCCCGCGCCGCGCGAGTTCGTAGGCGAGCGCGCGGCCGATGCCCGACCCTGCTCCGGTGACGACGGCGACCTTGCCCTTGACGTCGGTCATGTGGCGTTCTCCTTGGGTTGGTTGCGGATCGGGCGGTGCAGTTGTGCGGTCCGGTTCAGGCGCTGACGGTACGGACGTCGCGGCCGGCCCCGCGGGGTGTGGTGTCGTACGCGGCGACGTCGAAGCGGCGGGTCCGGCGGCGGAACAGGAACGTGAACGCCGGCCACAAGGTCGTGTTGTTACCGTGCGCGTCGAGGTACCAGCTCGCGCACCCGCCGGTGGTCCAGATGGTCTGCTTCATGTGCCGCTGCAGTGCTGCGTTGTACTCGCGCTGCGCGTCGGCGCGCACGTCGAACGTCGCGAGCTCGCGGTGCTGCATCGCCTCCAGCGCGCTGGACAGGTAGTTCACGTGCGACTCGATCATGTAGACCATCGAGCTGTGCCCGAGGCCGGTGTTCGGCCCGACGACGAAGAGCATGTTCGGGAAGCCGTGCACCGCCGCCCCGCGGAAGGCCTGCTGCCCGTGCTCGGCCCACACCTGGGCGAGGGTGCGGCCGTCGGCGCCCACGATCCGTTCGAAGGTCGGTGAGTCGGTGACGTGGAACCCGGTGGCCACGACGATGGCGTCGACCTCACGGACGGTCCCGTCGGTGCCGACGATCGCGTTCTCGCGGATCTCGGCGATGCCGTCGGTGACGAGCTCGACGTTGTCCTGCGCGAGCATCGGGTACCAGGTGTTGGAGATCAGGATGCGTTTGCAGCCGATCTGCCAGTCGGGCGTGACGGCCGCGCGCAGCTCGGCGTCGTCCGGGATGCCCTTGGCGATGTTGCGCTCGGCGACGCGCTGCGCGAGCTGCAGGATCTGCGGCCGGTAGCCGAAGCCGAGCATGAAGCTCTCGCGTCCCCAGTAGATGGCCTCGCGGGCGAGGCGCTGCAGGCCGGGCACGCGCCGGTAGGCCAGCTTCTCCAGGCGCGAATACGCGCGGTCGTGCCGGGGCATGACCCACGGGGCGGTGCGCTGGTAGACGTCGAGGTGCGCGACGCCCGGCGCCCCGCCGCGGGCCGTGCTGTCCCGGCCCGCGATCGCCGGGCCGACCTGGATGGCCGACGCGCCGGTGCCGATCAGCGCGACCCGCTTGCCGGCCAGCTCGGCGTCGTGGTTCCAGCGCGCGGTGTGGAACACCTTGCCCTGGAAGGTCTCGATGCCCTTGATGGGAGGCAGGTTCGGCTCGGCCAGCGCGCCGACCGCGCCGACGAGCACGTCGGCACTGAAGGCGCCGTTGGTCGTGTCGACGAGCCAGCGCCGCTGCGCGCCGTCCCACCGGGCCAGGGTGACCTCGGTGTCGAACAGGTGCTTGTCGGCGAGGTCGTACTTCGCGGCCACCGAGCGCAGGTAGTCCTGGATCTCGGGCTGCGGGGAGAACGAACGCGACCATGCCGGGTTGAGCTCGAAGCTGAACGAGTACAGGTGCGAGGGCACGTCGCACGCGGCACCGGGGTAGGTGTTGTCGCGCCAGGTGCCGCCGACCTCGCTGCCGCGCTCGATCACGAGGAAGTCCTCGCGCCCGTCCTGGCGCAGGCGGATGGCCGCGCCGAGGCCGGCGAAGCCGGAGCCGATGACCAGCACGCCGAGGTGCCGGCGCTGGGGCTCGGCGGCGTCGCGCGGTGTCGACCGGTCGGGACGGGCGGGTGCCTGAGTCATCGTGTCAGGGTAACGGGCTCATTGAACGTGAGTCAATAGGTAGTTGACTGATGTTCAGTAGCGGCTAGGGTGACGGCATGTCTGCGCCACGCCGGGTTCGCCTGACCCCGGAGGCGCGCCGCGCGCAGCTCATCAAGCTCGGTGTGGAGATGCTGGCCACCCGCACGCTGGACGAGCTG
Source organism: uncultured Jatrophihabitans sp. (assembly GCF_964252635.1). Taxonomy (GTDB): domain Bacteria; phylum Actinomycetota; class Actinomycetes; order Mycobacteriales; family Jatrophihabitantaceae; genus Jatrophihabitans. The sequence continues at coordinate 2,910 of NZ_CAXUNP010000081.1, read as the reverse complement.
TCCGTCGAGCTCATCGCCCAGGCGGCAGGGATCTCCCGCGGGCTGCTGTTCCACTACTTCGCCTCCAAGCAGGAGTTTCACCTCGAGGTCGCGCGGGCCGCCGCCGGCGAGATGATCCGGCGCACCGAGCCCGACCTCGCGCTGCCGCCGGTGGAAGCGCTGCGCAAGGCGCTCGACGCCTTCGTGGCCTACGTCGAGGACAACCCCGACAGCTACAAGTCACTGGTACGCGGCGCGGCGAGCGGGGACGTCGAGATGCGTGCCATCTTCGACGCCACGCGCGCGACGATGGCGCAGCGCATCATCGTCGTGCTGGACCAGCTCGGCTTCACCCTGAGCGAGCGCGCCTCGCTGGCCGTGCACGGCTGGGTCGCCTACGTCGAGGAGTGCGTGGTGCGCTGGATCGCCGGGAGCGGGGCCGAAGGCGAGACCCTGGGTCGCGAGGCGGTGCTGGACATGCTCACCAAGTCCCTGCCGGCCGTGGCCCTCGCGGCGTCCGACGGCGAGATCGGCACGTTGGTCGAGATCCTGACCGCGACCGAGCAGCCGACGACGTGAGACCACGTCGGGAGGATCGGGGGCAACTGACCGTGCGCCGCACGCCGTTTTACTGTGATACTCCGTTACGCCAGTCACCGCCCGCCCTCGACCGAGAAGGTGCCGTGCCGTCGTCGCCGCGAGCCCGAGCCCGGGTACTGGTGCTCGCGCTGGGCGCAGCGGCGTTGACCGCGTGCTCGAGCAGCGGGGCCGCCGAGCTGTCCACCGCGCCGTCACCCACTCCGAACGGCAAGCATTACGTGTACGCGGACGGCTCGGTCGAGCGGACCGACTGGCCGGACGTGTGCTTTCCGGTCACCGCCGACTCGGCGGCGGCGGTGATCGGCACGGCCGTCACGACCAAGGCGTTCCACCGCCGCTGCTACTACATCCCGGGCAACGACGCCTTCCCGACCCTGACCGTCACCATCCTGGGCATCGGCAACGACCAGCAGGACACCTTCAACAGCGTCCGTGACCAGAACGCGAACCGGTCGCCGCGCCGCGTCGACGGGGTCGGCCGGGCCGCGGTCACCTACACCCTGTCGGTGTCCCCGACGATGGTCATGGACGTGCTCACCGACCAGGGCGCGTTCGAACTCGCCCTGCGGTCGCCCGTCGGCAACAAGGTGAGCTCCGGACGGGGCCTGGACATGCTGTCCGCCGTCGGCCGGGTGCTGGCCAAGGAGTTCTCGGACTGATCGCGCGACGCGGTCAGGCCGTCGGCCAGCGGCGGAAGTTCTGGTAGGACCGGCTCGGCGTCGGGCCGCGCTGACCCTGGTAGCGGGAGCCGTAGACCGACGACCCGTACGGATGCTCCGCCGCGCTGGAGAGGCGGAACAGGCACAGCTGGCCGATCTTCATGCCCGGCCACAGGGTGATGGGCAGGTTGGCGACGTTCGACAGCTCGAGGGTGATGTGGCCGGTGAACCCCGGGTCGATGAACCCCGCGGTCGAGTGGGTCAGCAGCCCCAACCGTCCGAGGCTGGACTTGCCCTCCAGCCGCCCGGCGAGGTCGTCGGGCAGGGTGACGATCTCCAGCGTCGAGCCGAGCACGAACTCGCCCGGGTGCAGGACGAACGGGTCGTCGCCCTCGGGTTCGACGAGCGTCGTGAGGTCGTCCTGCTGGGCCGCGGGGTCGATGTGGGTGTAGCGGGAGTTGTTGAACACCCGGAAGAACCGGTCGAGGCGCACGTCGACGCTGGACGGCTGCACCAGCTCGGGATCCCACGGTTCGACGGCGAGCCGGCCCGCCCCGACCTCGGCGCGGATGTCGCGGTCGCTCAGCAGCATGGCGCAGAGGCTATCCGCTCGTCCGGATGAAGGTGGCGACCGCGTCGGCGAGCTCGGCTCCGGCGTCCTCCTGCAGGAAGTGGCCGGCGTTCGCGATGACCGGGTGCGTCCGCCCGGCCGCCCCGGGCACCGTCCGCTCCAGGACCGGGCGCATGCCGCCCGTGATGGGGTCGGAGTCGGAGAACGCGACGAGCATCGGTATGGTCGACGCAGCGAGGACGGCCCAGGCCGCGCGGTTGGCGGCGCTCGCCGGGTCGTCGGGACGGTAGGGCACCAGGCCGGGCATCGCCCGCGGCCCGGCCGTGAACGTCTCGTCGGGGAACGGCGCGTCATAGGCGGAGCGGGCGACCGGCGACAGCCCGCGCACACACCCGGACTCGACGAAGCGGGCGATGTCCAGTCGGGGCGACTCCTGCACCGCCCGGCGGAAGCGGTGCCAGATCTCGGGCATGTCGACGTCGCCGGTGGGCAGGCCGGTGTTCGCGGCGACCAGGCGGGCGAACCGTGCGGGGTTCTCGGCGGCGAGCCGCAGCCCGATCAGGCCGCCCCAGTCCTGGCCCACGAGGGTGATCGCGTCGAGGCCGAGGCGGTCGAGCACCAGCTCGCGCACCCACTCGACGTGGCGGGCATAGGTGTGGTCGGCCACCTCGACGGGCTTGTCGGAGCGGCCGAAGCCCACGAGATCCGGCGCGACGACCCGCAACCCCGCGGCGGCCAGCGGCGGGATCATCGACCGGTAGAGGTAGGACCACGACGGCTCGCCGTGCAGCAGCAGCACGACCGGGCCGTCGGCCGGGCCGTCCTCGACCCACGCCATCCGGATCGGTCCGCCGCCCGTCGGGTCCGCCACCTCGGCGTGGTGCGGCTCGTAGTCGAAGCCGTCCGTACCGCCGGCGTCGCGAAGGTGCGCGAAGCGCTCGTCCGAGGTGCGCAGGGTCTGCATGGGGCGACGCTACGCGGCACCCACTCGCGACCGGGTGGGTGCCGAGACCGGAACGGCGCAGGACGTACCCCGCGCGCGGCCCGGCGCCAGCGCGGCCGCGCCCAGCAGCAGCACGGCCACCGCGGCCGCGACCGGGC
>NZ_CAXUNP010000080.1:2859-7143 GCF_964252635.1 uncultured Jatrophihabitans sp. | reverse complement strand
ACAGCCCGCAGGGCATGGTGCTCGACTGCGTCCCGGTCATCCCGCCGGACCTGCGTCCGATGGTGCAGTTGGACGGTGGCCGCTTCGCGACCTCCGACCTCAACGACCTGTACCGGCGCGTCATCAACCGCAACAACCGCCTCAAGCGACTGATCGACCTCGGCGCGCCCGAGATCATCGTCAACAACGAGAAGCGGATGCTGCAGGAGTCCGTCGACGCCCTGTTCGACAACGGCCGCCGCGGCCGTCCGGTCACCGGGCCGGGCAACCGACCGCTGAAGTCGCTGTCCGACCTGCTCAAGGGCAAGCAGGGCCGCTTCCGCCAGAACCTGCTCGGCAAGCGCGTCGACTACTCCGGTCGTTCGGTGATCATCGTCGGCCCGAAGCTCAAGCTGCACCAGTGCGGCCTGCCCAAGGGCATGGCGCTCGAGCTGTTCAAGCCGTTCGTCATGAAGCGCCTGGTCGACCTGTCGCACGCGCAGAACATCAAGTCGGCCAAGCGCATGGTCGAGCGCGCTCGCCCGGTGGTGTGGGACGTCCTCGAAGAGGTCATCCGCGAGCACCCGGTACTGCTCAACCGCGCCCCGACCCTGCACCGCCTGGGCATCCAGGCCTTCGAGCCGCAGCTGGTCGAGGGCAAGGCCATCCAGATCCACCCGCTCGTGTGCACCGCGTTCAACGCGGACTTCGACGGTGACCAGATGGCGGTGCACCTGCCGCTGTCGGCCGAGGCCCAGGCCGAGGCGCGGATCCTGATGCTGTCGACGAACAACATCCTCAAGCCGGCCGACGGCCGCCCGGTCACCATGCCGACCCAGGACATGATCCTCGGTCTGTACCACCTGACCGCGCTGCGTCCCGAGGGCGAGGGCAACGGTCGCGTCTTCTCCTCCGAGGCCGAGGCCGTCATGGCCCGTGACACCGGTGGTCTGCACCTGCAGTCGCCGGTGCAGATCCGGCTGCGGGGCGTCAGCTCCGTCGACAACGGCACGGGCGAGAAGTGGACCGCGCCCGAGGGTTGGGAGCCGGGCCAGCCGCTGCTGCTGCAGACCACGCTGGGCCGCTGCCTGTTCAACGACTCGCTGCCGTCGGACTACCGGTTCGTGAACTACCCGGTGACCAAGAAGGAGCTGGGCCAGATCGTCAACGACCTGGCCGAGCGCTACCCGAAGGTCGAGGTCGCGAACACCCTCGACAACCTCAAGGCCAACGGTTTCCACTGGGCCACCCGGTCGGGCATCACCATCGCCATCGACGACGTCGTCACGCCGCCGCGCAAGGCCGAGATCCTCGAGCGTTACGAGAAGGACGCCGAGAAGATCGAGAAGCAGTACCAGCGTGGCGTCATCACCGAGGAGGAGCGCCGCCAGGAGCTCGTCGAGGTCTGGACCAAGGCGACCAGCGAGGTCGCCAAGGAGATGGAAGGCAACTTCCCGAAGACCAACCCGGTGTACATCATGGTCAACTCCGGTGCGCGCGGAAACATGATGCAGATGCGCCAGATCGCCGGCATGCGTGGGCTGGTCGCCAACCCGAAGGGCGAGATCATCCCGCGCCCGATCAAGGCGAACTTCCGCGAGGGCCTGTCGGTGCTGGAGTACTTCATCGCCACGCACGGTGCCCGCAAGGGTCTGGCCGACACCGCCCTGCGTACCGCCGACTCGGGGTACCTGACCCGTCGTCTCGTGGACGTCAGCCAGGACGTGATCATCCGCGAGGAGGACTGCGGCACCGACCGTGGCCTCACGCTGGTCATCGCCGACAAGCTGGCCGACGGCACGCTGGTCAAGGACCCGCACGTCGAGACCTCGGTCTACGCGCGCGTTCTCGCCGAGGACATCACCGCGGGCAAGAAGGTCATCGCCGCGGCGGGCACCGACCTGGGTGACGTGCTCATCGACACCCTGATCGAGGCCGGCATCAGCGAGGTCCGGGTCCGTTCGGTCCTGACCTGCGAGTCGACGCTGGGCACCTGCGCGAGCTGCTACGGCCGCTCGCTGGCCACCGGCAAGCTCGTCGACGTCGGCGAGGCGGTCGGCATCATCGCCGCCCAGTCGATCGGTGAGCCCGGCACCCAGCTGACGATGCGTACGTTCCACACCGGCGGCATCGCCGGTGACGACATCACGCACGGCCTGCCGCGTGTCGGCGAGCTGTTCGAGGCGCGCGTGCCCAAGGGCATGTCGCCGATCGCCGAGACCAGCGGTCGGGTGCGCATCGAGGAGTCCGACGGGTCGAAGGGCAGCTCGCGACGGATCATCATCACGCCCGACGACGGTGACGAGGAGAAGGAGTACCCGATCAGTCGGCGCGCGCGTCCGCTGGTCAACGAGGGCGAGTCGGTCGAGGCCGGCACGCAGCTCATCTCCGGTGCCGTCAACCCGCACGACGTGCTGCGCATCATGGGCCCGCGCGAGGTGCAGCTGCACCTCGTCCGTGAGGTCCAGGAGGTGTACCGCTCGCAGGGCGTGGCGATCCACGACAAGCACATCGAGGTGATAATCCGGCAGATGCTCAAGCGCATCACGGTGATCGAGTCGGGTGCCACCGAGTTCCTGCCCGGTTCGCTCGTCGAGCGGACGATGTTCGAGGGTGAGAACCGGCGCGTCGTGGCCGAGGGCAACGAGCCGGCCTCGGGCCGTCCGGTGCTCATGGGCATCACCAAGGCGTCGCTGGCCACCGAGTCGTGGCTGTCGGCGGCCTCCTTCCAGGAGACGACCCGCGTCCTCACCGACGCGGCCATCTCGGCCAAGAGCGACTCGCTCGTCGGCCTGAAGGAGAACGTGATCATCGGCAAGCTGATCCCGGCGGGTACCGGCATCGCGCGGTACCGGAACGTCGACGTCAACCCGACCGAGGAAGCGCGGGCTGCCGCGTTCTCGATGGCCGGCTACGACGAGAACGACTACTACGGGTTCGGCAACAACCAGATGGGCCCGGCCGTGCCGCTGGACGAGTTCGGCTACGACGACTACCGCTGATCGCGGCTCCCAGTAGCCACTGAACGACCCGAACGGGCCGGTCTCCCTCGGGAGGCCGGCCCGTTCGGCTGTCCGGACCCCGATCCTCTGCGCCACCTGGAGTTGTCCGCGCCTCGTCGCGCCCCGGCACGCCGACGCGCGGACAACTGCTGCCCCGCAGCCCGACACCTCGGAGTTGTCCGCGTTTGCCCGTGCCAGGTCTCGTCCAGGCGCGGACAACTCGTGGGGGTCACACGACTTGGCGTCGGTCATGGACACGAAATGTGCGCTGTCCGCATCCGTCGGAGCTGGTCCACGACGCGTTGCTCGTTCAATCGAACGCTCAGCGAGGCGAACCGCAACACCGGCGTGCCGTCGAGAACAATCTCGTTCTGGCGGTCCAGGTCGTCCCAGAAGGACGACGGTTGCAGGTGGACAGCCCCGTCGATCTCGACGACGAACGTCGTGCCGTCCGGGAGGTCGAACTCTGCATCGACGTACCGTGCTCGCCCACTGGATTCGCGGCGCAGCACCTGTCGCCGCGGAGGCGGGAGCCCGGCACGTCGGGCGACGGGCCCCAGATCGATCTCGGCGAGAGTATGGCCACCACCACCGATGTCGCCGAGGACGGCTCGCATGACGGCCACATGCCGGACATGGCCGGCCCGCCGGAGCTCGGACTCGAGCCGGTCTGCTGTCACGAGCCTTTGCTGGACGCCCGCGCACAGGATTGCGCACGCTCGGCGCGGTCGGGATGACCACGTCGCGGCGTCGATGAGACAGCGGGCAATACCGGTTCGTGGCGGGCCGGCGCCCTCGCTGATGTCGCCGCTTCGGAATCGGCGCGATTCGTGGATCTGTATCCAACCGGGCGCACCGGCGTGCGTGTCGTGCGAGACCACGACGTGTACGCGGGAGGGCTCGAAGCCCTTCAGCCCCGCGGCCGCGGCGCCGCTGAGTCCGGCGAGTGCCGCCGGCTTGCCGAACAGAAGCACGGCCACCCAGTGCCGCTGCAGCTCGGAGAGCGGTGCGTTGGACAAGACCACCACATGTCGTCCCACGGTGCGCCAACGCTTGGCGCGCACAGCCGCATCGACACGTCCCGGCGTCAGCCCGCACAGGCCAAGCTGTCGGCGGGTCAGCACGCCCGCCTGCGCCTCGGCCAGCGCCGCCAGCTGGGGCGGGACGGCGATCAGGTTGTCGGCACGCGGCCGGTCCCGCTGGAGAAGCGACCGCGGGAGCACGGTGACACTGTGGCCGCACGCACCAGGTCGCGTGCGCTGAACCGACCAACCTGTGGACGCCGCGCGCCGCTGTGGACAAC
>NZ_CAXUNP010000080.1:0-2759 GCF_964252635.1 uncultured Jatrophihabitans sp. | reverse complement strand
GGACAACTCCGGACGGGGAGGGACGGCGGGCGCGCGTCCTCGACGGGTGTCGGTCAGCAGCCCTTCTTGAGCACGGCGGAGAAGGACGTCTTGGCGGGGTGCTTCTTGCAGCCGACGACCGCGCGGGTCAGGCCCGTGTAGCCGACTATCGGCCCGTGACCGGCCTCGTACCAGTGCACGCCGTCGTGGTGGGCGTTGACCCAGGCGCACTGGTAGATGTGGCCCGTCGCGCGCCACCAACCGGTGCCCTGACCGAAGATGTAGGAGTCCCCCGAGCCGAGCGTGTAGTAGCGCGTGCTCTTGGCGAAGGTGGTCGTGTCGGTCCGATGGCCGACGGACGCCCCGACCTCGGCCTCGAAGCTGGCCCAGAGGAAGTCGGCGCTGCCCTTCACGGAGGCCGAGACCTTGACCGAGTTCGAGCGTGTGGTGCTCTTCGACACCTCGAACTTGAGCTTGGCGTTGTGGCCGGAGTAGTTCTCCTCACGGGTTCGCTGGGCGACGTCCCATTGGAACTGTTTGCCGGTCACCGTGTACTTGCGGTGGCCGAGGTCATCGCCGGATGAGCAGGTGGATGCGGCGCCGGCGGGCGCGGCGCCGAGGCCGATCGCGGCCACCAGCGTGGACAGGCCGAGCGAGGCGGCCGAGAGAGCGGCTGTGCCGCGGGTGAATGTCATGGCCGAAAGCTAGCTTCGGGACACACCGCGCACAGTGCTCGGCGCCTTACGGTCCGGAGTCGTGCGACGGTTGTTGTCCGGACGCCGGGACGGTGGGGTCCGGCTCCGCCAGGGCGCGCTGGGCGAAGGCGACGTCGTGCCAGGCGTCGAACTTCCACCCGACGCGGTGGAACACGCCGACCGGCTCGAAGCCCAGCGACCGGTGCAGGGCCTCGCTGGCGGCGTTCGGCACGGTCATCCCGGCGACGGCGATGCGGAAGCCGCGCCCGGCCAGGCGGGGGAGCAACGCCTCGTACAGCGCGCGTCCGGTGCCGGCACCCCGATGCCCGGCCGACACGTACACGCTGACCTCGCACGCGAAGCGGTAGGCGGCCCGGGCCTTGAACTCGCTGCCGTAGGCGTACCCGAGGACCTGGCCGTCCTGCTTGGCCACCAACCAGGCGTGCCGGAGCTGCGATGCCGCGATCCGGCCGGCCATCTCGTCCGCGGTCGGGGGCACCAGCTCGAAGCTGATCGTGGTGTCGCGGACGTAGGGGCCGTAGATGCCGGCGCACGCCACGGCGTCCGCCGGTGACGCGTCGCGGATGCGCATGGGGCGACCGTAGCCAACCCCGCCCGCGCTCGCGGGCCCGAGTCGCCGGCCGCGCCGCCCCGACGCAGGCCGGGCCGCCCACCCGCGTATCGTGAGATGGTCGGTCCGTAAGGATCGGCCACGCCGTCTCGGCCCGGAAATCCGGGGATTTGGACTCAGCACGGGGCGCGGAGTATTCTCGACAATCGTGCCTGGAGCGATCCGGGCGCCGATGTGTGCCCCGTGGTGTCAGAGACCGACGATCGCCTCGCGATCGGTGGTCGGACGCCGGATGAGACGGGTGGCACGAGCACGACCAGCCGGTTCGGCCACACCAGGCGAAGCGGTCCGCGGGTGGGTTGACACGCCCGACCGCGGGGAGCGGACGGACTCATCCGATGCCCGGAATCTCGGGCCCGCAACAACACCAGAGCAGGGTAATTCCGGTGCGGCACGTACCGGTGAATCCGACAAAACGTACGTACGCCACTCGTTTCGAGTCATCGCAGAGGGAGATTGCAGGCCGCATGCCTACGATCCAGCAGTTGGTCCGCAAGGGCCGGCAGGACAAGGTCGACAAGACCAAGACGCCGGCTCTCCAGAGCTCGCCCCAGCGCCGCGGTGTCTGCACCCGCGTCTACACGACCACCCCGAAGAAGCCGAACTCGGCGCTGCGCAAGGTCGCCCGCGTGCGGCTGACCAGCCAGGTCGAGGTCACGGCGTACATCCCGGGTGTCGGACACAACCTGCAGGAGCACTCGATCGTGCTGGTGCGCGGCGGCCGGGTGAAGGACCTCCCCGGCGTCCGCTACAAGATCATCCGTGGCTCACTCGACACCCAGGGTGTCCGTGGCCGCAAGCAGGGCCGCAGCAAGTACGGCGCCAAGAAGGAGAAGAGCTAATGCCCCGCAAAGGTCCCGCGCCGAAGCGCCCGCTCGTCGTCGACCCGGTCTTCGGCTCGCCCCTGGTCACCCAGCTGGTGAACAAGGTGCTGCTGTCCGGCAAGAAGTCCACGGCCGAGAGCATCGTGTACGGCGCCATGGAGGGCACCCGTGACAAGACCGGTACCGACCCGGTCATCACGCTCAAGCGCGCGCTCGACAACGTGAAGCCGACCCTGGAGGTCAAGAGCCGCCGCGTCGGTGGCGCCACCTACCAGGTGCCGATCGAGGTCAAGCCGGGCCGCAGCACCACCCTGGCCCTGCGTTGGCTCGTCAGCTACTCGCGCCAGCGGCGTGAGAAGACGATGACCGAGCGCCTCATGAACGAGATCCTCGACGCCAGCAACGGCCTGGGCGCCAGCGTCAAGCGTCGCGAGGACACCCACAAGATGGCCGAGTCCAACAAGGCCTTCGCGCATTACCGCTGGTAGTCCGGCCCCTCCCCACCAGGGAGGGCAGGCATTCCAGCTCCCAGTACCGCCCGCCAGCAACGAAGACGAGAGAGACCATGGCTAATCACGCCGAACTCGCCAAGACCCGCAACATCGGGATCATGGCGCACATCGACGCGGG
>NZ_CAXUNP010000079.1:0-7353 GCF_964252635.1 uncultured Jatrophihabitans sp. | reverse complement strand
CGGCGTGATCGCGGGTCCCGGGGCCGGCCGGGGTCGGGCGGGGGCCGACGTGCGCGACGCGACGCGCTCGCGCCACCGCCGAGCGGGGTGGGGCCTCGCGGTCGGTGTCGGCTGCGGCGCCGTCAGGCGGGTCGGATGTCATGCGGGTGCGCGGACCTCAGACCTCGAGGAGTTCTGATTCCTTGGCCTTGACCGCATCGTCGACCGTGGCCGTGTACCGCGCGGTGAGCTTGTCGAGCTCGCCCTCGGCGCGGTGCACGTCGTCCTCACCCGACTCGCCGTCCTTGACCAGCTTGTCGAGGGAGTCCTTGGCGTGCCGTCGGATGGAACGCACCGACACCTTCGCGTCCTCGCCCTTGCCCTTGGCCACCTTGACCAGCTCCCGGCGGCGTTCCTCGGTGAGCTGCGGGAAGACGACGCGGATGATCGTGCCGTCGTTGGTGGGGTTGACGCCCAGGTCGCTGTCGCGGATGGCCTTCTCGATGGCGCCCATCTGGCTGGCGTCGTAGGGCTTGATCACGGCCATCCGGGCCTCGGGCACGTTGACCGTGGCCATCTGCGGGATGGGCGTCGGCGCGCCGTAGTAGTCGACGACCAGGCGGGCGAACGCGCTGGCGTTGGCGCGGCCGGTGCGCAGGCCCGACAGGTCGTCACGGGCGACGTGCGCGGCCTTCTCCATCTTCTCCTCGGCCTCGAAGAGGATCTCGTCGATCACGCTCTGTGCCCTTCTACTCGTTCGCCGCGTGCACGGTGGTGCCGATCTTCTCCCCGCGGACCACGCGGGCGATGTTGCCTTCGTCGAGGCCGAACACCACGATCGGCATGGCGTTGTCGCGGCACAGGCTGAACGCCGTCGCGTCGGCGACCTTCAGGCCACGTTGCAGGACCTCGTCGTAGCTGATGTCGTGAAACTTCGTGGCCGTCGGCACGACCGCCGGGTCGGCGTCGTAGACACCGTCGACGCCGTTCTTGCCGAGCAGCAGCGCGTCGCAGCCGATCTCCAGGGCGCGCTGCGCGCCGGCGGTGTCGGTGGAGAAGTACGGCATGCCCACGCCGGCACCGAAGATGACCACGCGGCCCTTCTCCAGGTGCCGCTCGGCGCGTCGTGGGATGTAGGGCTCGGCGACCTGGCCCATCGCGATGGCGGTCTGCACCCGGGTGGGGACGCCCTCCTTCTCGAGGAAGTCCTGCAACGCCAGGCAGTTCATGACCGTGCCCAGCATGGCCATGTAGTCCGCGCGGTCGCGCTCCATGCCGCCCTGGCTCAGCTCGGCGCCGCGGAAGTAGTTGCCGCCGCCGATGACCACCGCGATCTGGGTGCCGTCGGCGACCACCTCGGCGATCTGGCGGGCGATGGAACGCACCACCTTCGGGTCGACCCCGATCGCGCCGCCCCCGAACACCTCGCCGGAAAGCTTGAGCAGCACCCGCCGGAATGCGAGAGGGGCCCCCGAACCGTCGCTCATCGGTGACCCCTCTCGTCCTACGTCTGCGTCGTCGTGGTTCAACCTAGCTGGCGCGTCAGCCGACCTCGAAGTGCGCGAAGCGGCTGACCTGCACGCCGGCCTCGTCGAGCAGGGCCTTGACCGTCTTCTTGCTGTCGACGACCGAGGCCTGCTCGAGCAGGACGTTGTTCTTGTAGTAGCCGTTGACGCTGCCTTCGATGATCTTGGGCAGGGCCTGCTCGGGCTTGCCGTCCTCACGGGCCTTGGCCTCCGCGACACGCTTCTCGGTCTCGACCGTCTCGGCCGGCACCTCGTCACGGGTCAGGTAGGCCGGGCGCATCGCGGCGATCTGCATCGCGGCGGTGCGGGCGGCGTTCTCGTCCGAGCCGTCGAACTGCACCAGGACGCCGACCTGCGCGGGCAGGTCCTTGGCCTTGCGGTGCAGGTAGGTCGCGACCTTGCCGTCGAGCTTGACGGCACGGCGCAGCTGCAGCTTCTCGCCGATGACGATGGCCAGGTCGTCGACGTTCTGGCCGACGGTCTTGCCGTCCTTGAGCTGCTCGGCCAACAGGCCGTCGACGTCGGTGGCCGACGAGGACGCGAAGTGCGCGACGATGTCGTTCGCGAGCTGCTGGAACTGCTCGTTCTTGGCCACGAAGTCGGTCTCGGACGCCAGCTCGATCATCGCGCCCTCGGCGGCGGCGACCAGGCCGTTGCTGGCCTCGCGGTCGTCACGCTTGGCAGCCTTCGCGGCCCCCTTGACGCGCAGGACCTCGAGGGCCTTGTCGTAGTCGCCGTCGGCCTCGTCGAGGGCCTTCTTGCTGTCCATCATCCCGGCGCCGGTGGCGTCGCGGAGCTTCTTGACATCTGCGGCGGTGAAGTTCGCCATGGTTCTACTGGGTTCCGTTCGTCTCGGGAGTGGTCAGGCGGAGGTGGTGGCCGACGCGTCGGCGGCCGGGGCCTCGGCAGCCGGTGCGGCGGCAGCCGGTGCGTCGGCGGCCAAGGCGGCAGCGGTGGCGTCGGTCGGCTTCAGCAGCTCGGCCTCCCACTCGGGGAGCGGCTCGTTGGAACCGACCGCGGCACCCTGGGTGTCGACCTCCGGCTTGTCGTCGCGCCCGGCGTTGGCCGCCGCGGCGGAGCGGGCCATCAGGCCCTCGGCGACGGCGTCGGCCACGACACGGGTGAGCAGGGCGGCGCTGCGGATCGCGTCGTCGTTGCCCGGGATCTTGTAGTCGACCTCGTCCGGGTCGCAGTTGGTGTCGAGGATCGCGACGACCGGGATGTTGAGTTTGCGGGCCTCGCCGACGGCGATGTGCTCCTTCTTGGTGTCGACGATCCACACCGCGCTGGGCACACGGGTCATCTCGCGGATACCACCGAGGGAGCGCTCGAGCTTGGTCTTCTCGCGGGTGAGCATGAGCTGCTCCTTCTTGGTGGCCACACCCTCCCAGCCGGCCTGCTCCTGCGCCTCGAGGTCCTTCATGCGCTGCAGCCGCTTGAACACGGTCTGGAAGTTGGTGAGCATGCCGCCGAGCCAACGCTGGTTGACGTACGGCATGCCGACGCGCGTGGCCTGCTCGGCGATCGACTCCTGCGCCTGCTTCTTGGTGCCGACGAACAGCACGGTGCCGCCGTGCGCGACGGTCTCCTTGATGAACTCGTACGCGCGGTCGACGTAGCTGAGCGTCTGGTGCAGGTCGATGATGTACAGACCGTTGCGCTCGGTGAGGATGAATCGCTTCATCTTCGGGTTCCAGCGACGGGTCTGGTGGCCGAAGTGGACGCCCGACTCGAGCATCTCCTTCATGGTGACGACGGGCATGCCGACGTCCCTCCTGTTTCTTTCGTGCGCACGGGCCCGAGCACCACCGGTTGCGGTGGCGCGGCGAACCGCACGCTGCCTCGGTTGTCGCGGGCGGACCGGGTGGCCCGCTCGCCCTGGTGTCCGATGTCGCGACCAGAGGGCCGTCCGGAGAACCCGGGGGTTCGTCGGGCGGACCGAGGCTGGTCGCCGAGCTCCCTTTTGCGTTCGGGAGCAGGGCACGCGAAGTCAGCCCGATTTCTCGAGCTGCGGGTCCCAGTCTAGCGCCTCGCCCCCGGCCGTCGAACCACCGTGGTTCCGGGGCTCGGGCATGCTGCCGCCGGCGCAACGGCTCCCCTGCGGCTACCCCTGGCCGGCTCCGGCCCGGCGGGCGAGCGCCGCGGCCTCGGCCCGGCTGCGCACGCCGAGCTTGGCCATGATGTTCGAGACGTGGACGCTGGCCGTCTTCTCGCTGATGAACAGCTTGGCCGCGATCTGCCGGTTCGAGCGGCCCTCCAGCAGTTCGGCGAGGACGCCGCGTTCCCGGTCGGTGAGGGCGCCCAGGCCGCGGGGCGCCGACCCGTTCCGGTCGGGGCTGCCGCGACGGGCGCCGACGGCTGCGTCGAGCTGGGCGAGCAGCGGGCGGGCGCCCATCCGGTCGGCGTCGGCCCGCGCGACCGCGGCGACCCGTCCTGCCTCGGCGGTGTCCCCCGCGGCCTGCAACGCCTCCACGAGCCGGGTGCGCACGACCGTGCTCGCGGCCACGTGGCCGAAGTCGAACTCGTCGAGCGCGTGGTGCCACAACGCGACCAGTTCGTCGGCCGCCGGTGCGTCCACCCCGGTGAGCCAACGCACCCGGGCCTCCTCGGCTCGTAACCGGGCTATCCACGCCCGACCCTCGCGTCCGAGCTCGCGCCCGTGCGGTAGGCCCCGCTCGGCGCTGCGCAACCCGGTCGCGAGCAGCTCGGCGCCCTGCTCGGCCAACCGGACGTGCCGGGACTGCGGGGCGGTGGCGGCGTCCGCGGCCACGACCGCCAGGGCCTGGGCGCTGAGCTGGATGCGGCCAAGGAACCACTCGTTGAGCCAGAGCTGTCCCAGGGTTGCCGACACCTCCTCGACGACGGCGATCGCGGCGGCGGAGTCGCCCTGCTGCTCGAGTGCGGTGAGGGCACCGAAGGCGTAGTAGAGGGCGACCCGGCCCTCACGCAGCCAGAACGGCTCGAGCTGGGCGCGTTCGGCGACCACACCGTGCTCGCCGCGTCCGGCCCGGACGGCGAGGGCGGTGGCCCGCAGCACCGCGGCAGCCAGCCCCGTGGGCCGCTCGTCGGCGGTCGTGTCGAGGATGCGCAGCGCGGTGTTCCAGTCACCCTGCATCCAGCGGACGGTGGCGATCATGGCCCGGTTGTGCAGGCCGAAGATGTCCCACGGCCGGCCGGTCTCGATCGCCCGCCGCCGCCCGGCAGTGAACACCTCGAGGGCGCGGTCGAGCTCGCACTGCTCGTGCAGGAGGCTGCCCAGGCTGAACCAGGTGCGCAGCTCGGTGCCGACGTCGCGGGCGCTGTGGGCCTGGGCGATGGCGGCCTCGAGCTGGCGGGCGGCGTCGTCGGGGCTGCCGGTGCGCCGTTCCAGCGCGGCGAGGGTCGCGGCCGCGTCGGCAGCCGCGGTCGCCGAACCGGCCAGCGTGGCCGTCTGCAGCGCCTGCTCAGCGGTGCGCTGCGCGTCGACGTCGTGGCCGAGCGCGCTGGCCACCCGGGCCTGCAGGGCCATGAGCTGGGCCAGGAACGCCGTCGGTGGCTCGTGCGGCGCGAGCTGCAGCGCGCGGGTGGCGACGCTCAGCGCCTCCTCGTCGACCTCGCCGCTGGTGGCGAGCCGTACCTGGGCCGTCAGCAGGCGCGCACGGTCCAGGTCGCTGGCCTCGGGCGGCAACTCGGCCAGTGCGCCGCGCGCGAGGTCGCCGCCACGCAGGTAACGGCCCGCCGCTTCGGCCGCGTCGGCGGCCAGCAGGGTGAGGTCGACCCGGCCGGGATCTGTCTGCGGCAGCTGCTCGATGAGCTCGAGCGCGTTCTCGAAGTGACCGAGCGCCTCCTGGGGCGCGGCCAGCGACATGGCGGCGCGACCGGCGGCGACGCTGGCCTCGAAGGCGGTCGGGTAGTCGTGCGAGGCATAGGAGTGACGGGCCAGCTCGGACGGGCTGCGACCCGGCTCCTCGGCCAGCCGCCGGGCGTACCGCGCGTGGATGCGGACCCGTTCGCTGGGCAGCAGGTCGTCGTAGATGGCCTCGCCGAGCAACGCGTGCCGGAACACGTACCCGCGCCCGCTGGGGGTCAGCTGCAGGATGTTGCTGTCCAGGGCCTCGCGCAGCGCCTCCTCGAGACGTGGCCCGGTGAGCTCGATCGCGCTCTCGACCATGTCGTAGGGGACGCGCCGGCCGCCGACCGCGGCCACCCGCACCACCTGCCGCGCGTCGTCGGACAACCGATCGAGGCGGACGAGCAGCAGGTCGGCCAACTGCCACGGCAGCTGGTCGGCGCCCTCGAACTGGTTGGCGGCACTGAGCAGTTCCTCGGCGAAGAAGGCGTTGCCCTCGGCGCGGTCGACGATGTCGTCGAGGTCCCCGGCCGAGAGCCCGTGGACGTTCTCGCTGCCGAGCAGCCGCCGCACGTCGTCGGCGCTCAACGGGTCGAGGTGCACGCGATGCAGGCCCGGAAGCCGTGTCCACTCGGCCAGCGTGCGGCGCAACGGGTGGCGGCGGTGCAGGTCGTCGCTGCGGTAGGTGGTGACGACGGCGACCCGCTCGACGTTGAGCCGCGCGACCAGGTAGCCGAGCAGGTCACGCGTGGCCTGGTCGGCCCAGTGGATGTCCTCGACGACGAGCAGCACCGGTTGCTCGGCGCCCATCGCGCCGAGGGCACCCAGCACCGCGTCGAACAGGTCGCCCCGTTCGACCCGGTCGTCGCCGGCCGCTCCGGGCGGGCCGGCCAGACCGAGGTGTGCGGGCAGCAGCCGCGCAAGAGCCGGGAACAGGCCGACGAGACGGCCCATCTCGGCCGGGTCCTCGACGGCCCGGCGGGTGAACGCCTCGGTGAACGGCAGGTAGGGCGGGGGCATGTCGCCGAGGTCGAGGCAGTGGCCCACCAACGGCAGCACACCCTCGGCGCGGGCCGTACCCAGCAGCTCGGTGAGCAGGCGGGTCTTGCCGACGCCCGCGTCGCCACCCATCACGACGGCGCTCGCGACGCCGGAACGGGCCCGCTCGACGGCCGCCCGCAGCTCGGTCAGCTCGGTGGAGCGACCGACCAGGGGGACGGGTGAGGACGACACACTCACATTCTGGCCTGCGACACCGACAGGCGGGCACATCCGGGCCCGTCCCGGTGGGCGACCTGTGGACGACGGCCACCCCGTCCACAGCTCGACGCTTCGACACGCGACGCCGAGGGCGCAGCCCTGCCACGGTGACGGTCGTGACGCCGCCGCCCAACCCACCGCCGGCGCTGCTCCTACGGCGCCGTCGTGTCCGCGCCGTACTCGTCGCGGCCCTGCTCGGCCCGCTGCTGCTCGCAACCGGTGCCGGCGCGACGACCCTGCGCGCCGCCTCGCGGCCGCCGGTACCGATCACCACCTACCGACCGCCCGTGCTGCCCCTGCTCGTCCTGCGCGCCTTCAGGCCGCCCGCGCAGCGGTACGGCGCGGGCCACCTGGGCGTCGACCTCGCCGCCCGTGGGGTCGTCCGCTCCGCCGGCCCCGGGACCGTGACCTTCGTCGGGTCCGTCGCCGGGCGCGGCGTGGTCGTGGTCCTGCACCCGGACGGCATCCGCACCGAGTACGAACCGCTGCGCCCGGCCGTCACCCGGGGGCAGCTGGTCGCCGCCGGCACTGTCCTCGGGACCGTGCACGGCACCCAACGGGGCTGCCGGGCCGGCTGCCTGCACTGGGGGGCCCGGCGCGGCGACACCTACCTCGACCCGCTGAGCCTGCTGCGTCCGCTGGGCCCGGTCCGCCTGCTGCCCTGGGCCGGGTGAGCGTCACCCGTGGATCATGCCCGTGGGTGGGCCTGGCGATAGGTGGCACGCAGCCGCTCGACCGACACGTGGGTGTAGATCTGGG
>NZ_CAXUNP010000078.1:0-7664 GCF_964252635.1 uncultured Jatrophihabitans sp. | reverse complement strand
GAACAGTTCGGAGCGGTCCTGCGGGCGGGCGTCCGCGGGGCTGACGGTGTCGAAGCGACGGCCGAGGGCGCGCATGCCCCGGCCCCAGTCGGCCACCGAGCGCTCGCGGCGACGCTCGTCGCTGCGGCGCAGCACCATGGGTACCACGACGATCATCCAGAGAACGATCAACACGACGACGGTCATGAACGGCGAGAGCATCCGGCAACCTCCGATCCGCGGGCTCGCTCCGGGCGCGATGTCGGTAGCCAGATCTCTCCAGTCACACCAGTAACACCGGTGATCAGCACGCTAGATTCCCGGACCACCGGATTACCGAAGGTTCCGCGGCGTGTCGGTGGACAACCTCAACCTGAGGTTGAGAAGGCCCGGGCGGGGCGCGCGGACGCGGTGATCAGCGCGTCGAACGCCAGGTCGGCACCGGCGGCGGTTCGCCGGCGCGCGCCGCCATTGGCGTGCCCGCCAGCTCCTCGACGGTGACCGCGAACGCGACGTGATCACGCCAGCCGCCGTCGATGTCGAGGAACCGTTCGTAGTAGCCCTCGCGTCGCAGCCCGAGCTTCTCGACCACGCGCAGGCTGGGTGCGTTCTCCGGACGGATGTCGACCTCGACGCGGTGCAGCCCGACCTCGGTGAAGCAGTGGTCGATCACCAGGGCCAGCGCGGTGGGCGTGATGTTGCGCCCGGCCACCGCGCCGTCGACCCAGTACCCGACCGTGCAGGACCGCAGCGCGCCGTGCACGACGTTCGAGACGTTCATCTGACCGACGAGGCGGCCACCGTAGTCGATCATGAAGGGCAGCATCGTCCCCTGCCGTCCGGCGGACTTCAGCGCGGAGTGCAGCGACGGCCAGGCCGACACCGCGTTGCGCTCGGCCCAGCTGTGCGGCGACGACGGCTCCCACGGCGCGAGCCAGTACTCGTTGCGCATGCGGATCTCGCTCCACACCCGCCCGTCACGCAGCTTGGGCGCGCGCAGCACCAGCGGGCCGGCCGTTAGCTGGGCCGGCCATCCGGGGGTCCTCGCCATGCGCGCCGCCCTGAGGTCAGCGGTTGGACAGCAGCAACGGCAGGACCGTCACCTCGGTGCCGGACACGACCTCGGTGGTCTCCTCGTCGACGATGACGAGGCAGTTCGAGAGCGCCAGCGAGGCCAGCAGGTGCGAGCCGGGCCCGCCCACGAACGAGACGCTGTAGCCACCGGCCGACTCGCGGTGCAGCACCCCGCGCCGGTACTGACGGACACCGAACGGGCTGGACGCGCCCTCGAGCGCGGTTGCCTTGACGGTGGCCCGTTGCAGGCTGCGCTTGCCCAGCAGCTTGCGGATCGCCGGCCGCACGAAGGCCTCGAAGGACACCAGGCTGCTGACCGGGTTGCCGGGCAGGCAGAAGATCGGGATCTTGTTGCCCAGGTGCCCGAATCCCTGCGGCTTGCCCGGTTGCATCGCGACCTGCGTGAACTCCACCGTCCCCAGCTCGCTGAGGGCCTCCTTCACGACGTCGTAGGCGCCCATGCTGACCCCGCCGGTGGTGACGAGCACGTCGGCGCGCAGCAGCTGGCTCTCCAGCGCGTCCAGCAGCTTGGCGTGGTCGTCGGTGACGATGCCGACCCGGCGCGCGTCGGCACCGGCGTCCTTCGCGGCCGCGGCGATCATGTAGGAGTTCGAGTCGATGACCTCGCCGAACGACGGGCGCTGGCCGACCTCGATCAGCTCGCTGCCCGTCGACAGGATGATCACGCGTGGGCGCGGCCGGACGGTGACGCGGTCACGGCCGATCGCGGCGAGCAACGCCAGCTGCTGCGGACCGAGGGCGGCGCCCGCGGCCAACGCGGGCGAACCGGCGGCGAGATCCTCACCGGCGCGGCGCAGGAACTGGCCGGTGTGGACGGGTCGCCGGATCGCGACCTTGGCCATCCCGCGGTCGGTGTCCTCGACCGGGACGACCGCGTCGGCACCGGCCGGGATCGGCGCACCGGTCATGATGCGCATGGCCAGGCCCGGGCCCATGCCCGAGCGTGACGACGCCCCGGCCGCGATGTCGCCGACGACGCGCAGCGAGACCGGTTCCTGCGCGCTGGCCTCGCGGGTGTCGATCGCGCGGATCGCGTACCCGTCCATGGCCGAGTTGTCGAAGCTGGGCAGCGGGAAATCGCTGCGGACGTTCTCGGCGAGCAGCAGCCCCTGCGCGTCCAGCAGCGTCAGCTCGATGGGGTCGATCGTGCCGATGCCGTCGAGCACGAGGGCCAGGTGCTCGTCGACCGTCCGCAGGCGGTCGTCATCAGCCACGGCGTGCTCTCCTCGCTCGGTCAGGTGCGCTCCGTCTGCACAGGAGCCGACATCCGTTCAGCCGGCCTCGGGCTCATACTCCCCCAACCAGGCACGGAAGTCCGCTCCGATGTCGGGGTGTCGGACCGCGAGCTGCACGACGGCCTTGACGTAGTCGAGGCGATCGCCGGTGTCGTAGCGGCGTCCGCGGAAGATCACGCCGTGCACCGGCGTGCCCTCTTTGGCCAGTCGCTGCATGGCGTCGGTGATCTGGATCTCGCCGCCCGCACCGGGGTCGGTCCGGCGCAACGCGTCGAAGATCTCCGGCGGCAGGACGTAGCGCCCGATGACCGCGAGGGTGCTCGGGGCCTCCTCGGCCTTCGGCTTCTCGACCATGTCGACGACCTGGACGACGTCACCGTCGGGATCGGCGCCGTCGGCCAGCACGACCGCGCCGTACTTGCTGATGTTCTCGATGCCCACCTCGAGCAGCGCGATGACGACCCCGCCGTGTTCGGCGTACGCCTCGAGCATCGGCGCCAGCAGGGCGTCGCGGTCGTCGATGATGTCGTCGGGCAGCAGGACGGCCAGCGGCTCGCCGGCCGCGAACTCCTCGCCGCAGCCGATCGCATGACCGAGCCCCCGCGGGTTGTCCTGGTTGGTGTAGGCGACGCGGGCGAGCTGCTCCGGGCGCTTGATGCTGGCCAGCGCCTTCTCGTCGCCCTTGCGCTCGAGGGCCTGCTCGAGACCGGGATCGGGTCCGAAGTAGGCATCGATGGCCGGGCGCTTCTCGTCGTTGACGACGAGCAGCACGTCGGTGACGCCGACCCCCGCGGCCTCGGCGACGACCAGCTCGAGGGCCGGGGTGGTCACCAGCGGGGCGAGCTCCTTGGGCACCGCCTTGGTGAAGGGCAGGAAGCGGGTGCCTCGTCCCGCCGCGGGGATGAGCGCCTTGGACACGGTTCGACTGGCCACGGGCCGAGCCTATCGGGGCGAGAATGCGCACATGGATTCCGGCGATCTCGGCGAGCACGACGCGATGCGGGCGGCCAAGGCACGGTTGCGCGCCCGCCGGGTGGCGAGCCGTGCGGCCATGACGCCCGAGACGCGCGAGCAGGCGCGAGCGGCCGTTCGAGACGTCGTGCTGGAGCGGGTGCGCGCGGCCGGGTGGCGCTGCGCGGCGGCCTACGTCCCGCTGTCGACCGAGCCCGGCTCGACGGGGTTGCTCGTCGGCCTGCGCGCGGCCGGCCTCCGGCTGCTGGTGCCGATCACCCTGGCGGACAGGGACCTCGACTGGGCGGAGTGGTCGGCCGACGGCATCGGCCCGGCCCTCGGCAAGGGTGCGATCGGCGACGCCGAGCTGGTCCTGGTGCCTGCTTTCGCGGTCGGCGACGACGGGATGCGCCTCGGTCGCGGCGGCGGTTCCTACGACCGGGCGCTCGTCCGGTCCGCGCCGTCGGCCGAGACGGCCGCGGTGCTCTTCGACGGCGAGCGGGAGCCGTCTGTGCCCGCGGAGCCGTGGGACCGACCGGTGGACGGCGTGATCACGCCGTCGGGATGGTCCCGGCGGAATACCGGTGCACGCCGATCGGGTTAGCAGTCGTAGCCTGTGAGTGCCAGCCCGAGTGGGCCGGACCGGAACGGCTCGTCGGAGCCACGTACCTGTTGGAGCGAGTGTCGATGCCCACCTACCAGTACGCCTGCACCAACCCGGAGTGCGGAGAGAAGTTCGAGCTGGTGCAGTCGTTCACGGATCCCTCTGCCTCCGAGTGCCCCGTCTGCGGCGGCCCGGTGCGCAAGGTGTACTCGGCGGTCGGCGTGGTGTTCAAGGGCTCCGGTTTCTACCGCAACGACAGCCGCGCCGGCGCATCCTCGGGCTCGGGCGAGTCCGGCTCGAAGGAGTCGTCGTCCGGCAAGGAGTCCGGGAGGGACTCGACCTCGACGAAGGACTCGACGTCCTCGACCAAGGACTCGTCGTCCGCGTCGAAGGATTCCTCCGGCGGAGGGAAGTCCTCGACCTCCGGCCCGGCCAAGCAGTCGTCGGGTTCGGGCTCCTCGTCGAAGGCCGCCGCCTCGTCCTGAGTTCCGTTACCAGCACGGACTGACGCCGGAACCTGCGTCGTCCACAGAGCCGGGATCTGTCCACAGCCGACCTCGATCGCGCCACGCGACGGGTTGCCGCTGCTTACGGTCGGGCCATGCTCGAGTCGGTTCAGGCGTTGTGGCTGCGCGTCGGTCGCTGGCCGCGGCTGTTCGCCGCGGGCACCTGCGTGTTGCTGGCCGTCGGATCCGCCGTGGGCGCCGCGCGCGATCGTGCTGCGGCCCGCGCACCTGCGCGCACCGTCGCGGTCGTGGTCGGCACGCGCGCCCTCCCGGCCGGCCACACGCTGCGTGCCGGTGATCTGCGGGTCGTGCGCTGGCCGGCGTCCCTGCATCCGCCGTCGACCGTCGCCGACCCCCGTCTCCTGATCGGGAAACGCTGCTCCGGAGCGCTGGGTCGCGGCGAGCCGGTGACCGCACCGCGCATCCTCGGCGCGGGCATCGCCGCCGGTCTGTCACCGGGTGTCGGTGCGGTCCCGATCGAGGTGGCCGACGAGCGCAGCGCCGACTACGTGCACGCCGGCACGACCATCGACGTGCTCGCCGGTCCCGCGCCGGACGTCGCCGGCTCGGGCGACACCGGCTCGGACGATCACGACGTGCAGGTCGTCGCGTCGCGCGTCACCGTGCTCGGCGTGATGCCGGGCGGCGAGGGCAGGCCCGCGGTCGTCCTGATCGCCGGCGACCGCGCGACGGCCCTGCGGGTCGCGCGCCTGCAATCCTTGCGAACGTTCACAACCGTGGTCATTCCCCCCTAGACTCTGGCTGCCGGTGGCAAGATCGCCCCTCCCCCCGACCACGGAGGATTTGATGTTCAAGGGCTTCAAAGAATTCATCATGCGCGGCAATGTCGTCGATCTGGCGATCGCCGTGGTCATCGGTGCCGCCTTCGGGGCGGTCGTCACCGCCCTCGTCGCCGACATCATCACGCCGCTGATCGCCGCCATCGGCGGGCAGCCCGATTTCAGCAACCTCAAGTTCAAGATCAACGGCAGCACGTTCCTGTACGGCGACTTCATCAACAAGGCCATCACGTTCCTGATCGTGGCCGCGGCGATCTACTTCCTCATCGTGGCCCCGCTCAACCGCATCGCCGAGGCCCGCGCCGCGCGCCTGGCCAAGGGCGAGCCCGACCCCGAGCCCAAGGCCGAGGACATCGTGCTGCTCGAGCAGATCCGCGACCTGCTCTCTCAGCAGACCCCCGGCGCCGCCCTGCCGACCCGGCCGTCACCGCAGCCCTGAGCGCACCGCAGCCCTGAGCGCACCGCAGCCCTGACCGCACCGCAGCCTTGACCGCACCGGAGCCCTGACCGCATCGCAGCCCTGACCGCGCTGCAGCCCTGACCGCGCTGCAGCACGACCGCACCGCGTCAGCGGATCGCGTCCGCCCCTACCGACGCCCGTCGCGCCGCTACTCGTGGTGCGGCGGGCGTTCGCGTCGGTACCAGTCGGCGTCGCGCCCACGGTCGCCGGCCGCACGGCCGTCCCCCCAGCCCTCGTCGAGCTCGTCGCGGGTGACGTCCGGCAGGACCGGTCCGTCGTCGTCGCGACGTCGCGGGCGCACGCGGCCCTCGGTCTCGTCGGTCATGCGAACCAGTGTGCCTGCCCCGCGCGCCCGCCTCGACGATCAGGGGAAGTTGACCCACTCGTCGGTGCCGTCGGTGAAGACCTGACGCTTCCAGATCGGTAGCCGTGCCTTGGCCTCGTCGACCAGCCGGGCGCACTGCTCGAAGGCCTCGCGGCGGTGCGCCGTGGCCACGGCGGCCACGAGCGCGACGTCGCCGACGGTCAACATCCCCACCCGATGGCTGACCGCGACCGCCAGGACATCGGGGTGAGCGGCGATCTCGGCCGCCACCTCGGCAAGGACCGCCTCGGCCCCGGGGTGCGCCTCGTACTCGAGGTCGGTGACGTCGCGCGCGTGGTCGTGTTCCCGGACTACCCCGCAGAACAGGGCGCGGCCGCCGGAGCGCGGATGGTCGACGGCGGCCTCGTGGCGGGCGACGTCGAGCGGCTCCGCGGACACCTCGACCAGCCGAACCACCCGGTCCACGTCGGTCACACCCCACCTCCGGGGCGGTGGTCGCCACCGCCGAGCTGGTCCACCGCGTGCTCGAGCAGCGGCGCCAGCACGGCCATGCCGTCGCGCACGCCACCCGGCGACCCGGGCAGCGTCACGACCAGCGCCGAGTCGACCGTGCCGGCGATCCCGCGGGAGAGCACCGAGGTCGGCACGGTGTCGCGGGAGGCAGCACGCAACGCCTCGGCGATGCCCGGCACCTGCGTGCGCAGCATGGGAGCCACCGCCTCGGGCGTCACGTCGGTCGGGGTCAGGCCGGTGCCGCCGGTGGTCAGCACCACGCGCGCGCCGGCCTCGAGCGCCGCCCGCACCGCCGCCCGGATCCGTTCGACGTCGTCGGGGACGACCTGACGAAGCACGACGTCGTGTCCGGCGTCGGTCAGCAACGTGGCGAGCAGCGCGCCCGAGTCGTCGGGCCGCTCACCGCTGGCCGAGCGGTTGGAGCAGGTGATCGCCGCGGCCTTCACGGGGCGGACCACTCCCCCGAGCGACCGCCGGCCTTGGCCAGCAGGCGCACCTCGCCCAGGACGGCGCCGCGGTCGACGGCCTTGACCATGTCGTACAGCGCCAGGCCGGCGGTGACCACCGACGTGAGGGCCTCCATCTCGACGCCAGTGCGGTCGGCCGTGCGGGTCGTCGCGGTGATCACCACCGCGTCGGACTCGAGGCGCAGGTCGACGGTGACCCCGTGCAGGGCGACCGGATGGCACAGGGGGACGAGGTCGGGCGTACGCTTCGCGCCCGCGATGCCTGCGATGCGGGCGACGGCGAGGGCGTCGCCCTTGGGCAGGCCGTCGCGACGCAGTAGGTCGATCACCTCAGCCGTGGTGGTGAAGCGACCGGCCGCGGTGGCGGTGCGGGTCGTGACGTCCTTGGCCGAGACGTCGACCATGCGCGCTGCGCCCTGGTCGTCGAGGTGGGTCAACGCCGCGGTGGCACGACCTTCCCCGGACCCGTCGGCATCGATCACAGCCACGAGCGTAGTCATCACGCGGTGCACGGGGCGTAGCCTCACCCCGTCGGTCTCGCGCCGACACATCGGCGGTGGGGCGAACCTTCCGGGGGGCGTCCCGCCGCCGCCGTGTTCCCGGTCCCGACGCGGCCGGGCGGCCGGCGCGGTCCCGGTATTCTTCGGGGGCCGCCCTCGTAGCTCAGGGGATAGAGCGCCGGACTCCTAAGCCGGGCGTCGCAGGTTCGAATCCTGCCGGGGGCACCGA
>NZ_CAXUNP010000077.1:0-7756 GCF_964252635.1 uncultured Jatrophihabitans sp. | reverse complement strand
GGCCGTGCTGCTCATGGCCGAGCGCAGCGTCGACATCGGCAGCCCCATCGTGGCGTCGTCCGCCGTCACCGTCGGCTCGCCCGACGACCGCCGGCTGGCCACCAGCGAGCGCGTGCAGACCGAGATCTTCCCGCTGTTGATGTTCAGCGTCGGCGGCATGCTGATCTTCCCGATCTCGAACAACCTCATCCTCATGTTCATCGCGCTCGAGGTGCTGTCGCTGCCGCTGTACCTGATGGCCGGCATGGCCCGCCGTCGCCGCCTGCTCTCGCAGGAGGCTGCGGTCAAGTACTTCCTGCTCGGCGCGTTCGCCTCGGCGTTCTTCCTCTACGGGCTCGCGCTGCTGTACGGCTACGCCGACTCGGTCGACCTGCCCGAGATCCTCTCGGCCAGCCGTGACAGCACGAAGTCCGACGTGCTGCTGTACCTGGGCCTGGCGCTGCTGCTCGTGGGCCTGCTGTTCAAGGCCGGCATCGCGCCGTTCCACAGCTGGACGCCCGACGTGTACCAGGGCGCGCCGACGCCGGTCACCGCGTTCATGGCCGCGTGCACCAAGGTGGCCGCGTTCGGGGCCATCCTGCGGGTGCTCTACGTCGGCTTCTCGACCTCGTCCTACGACTGGCGGCCGGTCGTCTGGGGAGCCGCGATCGCGTCGATGGTCGTCGGTGCCCTGTTCGGGCTGACCCAGACCGACGTCAAACGCATCCTGGCCTACTCCTCCATCGCCCACGCCGGGTTCATCCTGGTGGGGATGGTCGCGCTGACCAAGGACGGCATTTCCAGCGTGCTGTTCTACGTACTGTCCTACGGGTTCACCACGCTGGCCGCGTTCGGCCTGCTGATGCTCGTGCGTGACGCCGACGGCGAGGCCACCAGCCTGGCGCAGTGGGCCGGCCTGGCGCGCAAGAGCCCCGTCGTGGCCGTCGTCATGACCATCCTGCTGATGTCGCAGGCCGGCATCCCGCTGACGTCGGGCTTCACCGGCAAGTTCTTCGTGTTCCGCGCCGCGTACCACGTGGCCGGGCCGCTGGTGGTCATCGCCCTCATCGCCTCGGCGATCGCCGCGTTCTTCTACCTGCGGATCGTCGTGCTCATGTTCTTCGCCGAGCCGCCGGAGAACGGGCCGACCATCGCCATCCCGGGCTGGTCGACGTCCATCGCGCTCACCTTCGGCGTCGTCGTCACCATCTTCCTGGGCGTGTTCCCGCAGCCGATCCTGGACCTCGCGGGCAAAGCCGCGCATCTGACAGGCTGACGTCATGGCGGCCGTCCCGAAGTCCACCCGCGTCGCCCTCGGCCTGACCTTCGACGACCGGGAGCTCGAGGCCGCGATCCGGCGCGGGCTGGACGACGTGGAGTCCGCGCTGCGCACCGCGTGCGACTCGAATGACTTCTTCGTCAACGCCACCGCGCATCACCTCGTGGACGCCGGCGGCAAGCGGTTCCGCCCGCTGGTGACCCTGCTCGCCGCGCACTTCGGCCACCCCGACAAGCCGGAGGTCGTGCCGGCCGCGGTGGTCTGCGAGCTCACCCATCTGGCGACGCTCTACCACGACGACGTCATGGACGAGGCCGCCGTGCGCCGCGGTGCGATCAGCGCCAACTCGCGGTGGGACAACACCGTCGCCATCCTCACCGGCGACTTCCTGTTCTCGCGCGCCTCGAACATCCTGGCCGACCTCGGCCCCTTCGCCGTCCGGTTGCAGGCCCAGACCTTCGAGCGGCTCGTCATCGGCCAGATCCACGAGACGGTCGGGGCCGCCGAGGACGCCGACCCGATCGCGCACTACCTCGACGTGCTGGCCGACAAGACCGGCTCGCTGATCGCCACCGCCGCCGAGTTCGGCGCCTACTACGCCGGGGCGACGCCCGAGATCATCGCCGGGCTGCGCACCTACGGCGAGCAGATCGGCGTGGCTTTCCAGATCAGCGACGACATCCTGGACATCGCCTCGGACACCGACGAGTCGGGCAAGACGCCCGGCACCGACCTGCGCGAGGGCATCCCGACCCTGCCCGTGCTGTACGCACTGCGCTCCACGGACCCGTCGAACGCGCGGCTGCGGGAGCTGGTGTCGCGCCCGCTCGTCGACGACGACGAGCACGCCGAGGCGCTGCGCCTGCTGCGCGCGTCGGACGCGATCGCCGAGGCCCGGCAGACCCTCGCCGGGTACGCCGCCACCGCGCGAGCCTCGCTGGCCGTCATGCCGCACCTGCCCGCGCGCGAGGCGCTCGAGACGCTGACCGAGATCGTCATCACCCGTACCGGCTGACGCGCGGAGCGGTCCGGCCGGTTCCCCGGCCGCCGGGCTGGTCCGTGGTCAACGCTGTAACACGCGGTGTTACGGCTAGGCGACCCCGGCGCCAGCCCGGCCGATCGATCGACCGAGCGAGAGTCACGAGCAGGGCGTTTAGCTGTGCCGGGACCAGGGCATAAAGTCCCTGTTAGCTGGCGACCGGTCCCGGGCGCCGGTGTCCGCCGCGGGGGTGGAGGCCCTCGTGTCGCGCACCCTTCGCGCCCCTCGCGTCCCACGACGCGCCCTCGACGCGCGACGTGCCCTCGCCCCGCGCCGTGCGGCCGCCCTGCTGACGGCCGCCGCGCTCGTCGCGGTGGGCGCGGTGACCCTCACGAGCGCGAACGCCGACCCGGTCGACACCCAGGCGCCGACCATCGCGAGCTACCGGGTCCTCCCCACCAGCGTCGACGACACCGCGGGCGACCGGACCGCCACCGTGGTCGTGCGCATCCAGGACGGCGCGCAGGCGGGCGCCACGCCGTCGGGCTTCAGCAACGGCACCGTCACCCTGACGTCTGCGACCTCGACGAACCCGGGCACCACCCTGGACCCGGTCGGTTTCACCGACAGCGACCGGGTCAGCGGCACGCCGTACGACGGCACCTACGACATCGACGTACCCGTTCCCCAGGGCACCGCGGCCGGCGCCTACACCGCCTCCCTCTACCTCGAGGACTTCGCGGGCGCCAACGCGACCGTCGCCAACGCCACCCCGCTCACCGTCCGGCGCGCCAACGACACCGCCGCTCCCACGCTGGGCCAGCTCACGGCGAGCGCCTCGACCGTCGACGTCACGGCCGGCGACCGCCGCGTCACCTACACCGCCCAGATCTCCGACGCGCTGTCCGGCGCGACCGCGGCCCGCCTCACGGTTACCGGCCCGGACAGCACCGACACCCTGGACCTCGACCGCACCAGCGGCACGGCCCAGAACGGCGTCTGGACCGGCATCGAGCGCTACAGCTCCTACAGCACGCCCGGTACGTACAGCATCACCGCGATCACCCTGACCGACGCGTTCGGCAACACCGCCACCACCACCGGGCTGACCGGTGCGCCGGTCACCGTCAAGGCCGCCGTCGACACCACGAAGCCCAAGTACACGGCAAACTCGCTGACCCTCGACCGCACCAACGTCGATGTGTCCGACGGCGCCAAGACGGTGCACGTCACCATCGCCGCCACCGACGACCTGTCCGGGGTGGCCGCCGCCCACGTCACCTTCGTCGGCAGCGACGGGTACTCCCAGGCCGACGCCGACCTGACGCAGACCGGCGGCACGGTCACCAACGGGGTGTGGAGCGGCGACGTCTCCTTCGACACCCCGGCGACGTACACCCTCAGCCAGCTCATCCTGACCGACGCGCAGTACAACACCACGACGCTGTGCACGCCGCAGACCCCGGCCGACCCGTACGACACGGCGCCCCCCTCGAGCTGCGACGGCGCCCAGCCCGCCGCGATGGTGACGGTCACCTCCACCGACGACTCGACCGCCCCCGTCGTCAGCAACCTCAAGATCGGCCCGTCCACCGTGACCAGCGGCTACCTGGGCGTGGTCCGCATCGACGGCTCCTTCGACGTCTCCGACGCCGTCTCGGGCTTCGCCGGCGCGACGGTCACGCTGACCAGCAACTCCGGGGCGACGTGGCCGATCTACGTCACGCCCTACGACCTGGTCAGTGGCGACGTCCACAAGGGCACGGTGCTGTTCTCGACGTACATGTACGTGACAGGACCAGGCACGTGGACGGTGTCCTCGATGTCCGTCTCCGACCTGGACGAGAACACGGGCCCGGTGTCCACCGCGGGGTCCGGCAGCATCACCGTCAGCACGACCCGCGGCGACACCCAGGCCCCGGTCCTCACCGGCGTCACCGTCACGCCGAACCCGGTGAACACGACGTCCGGCGCGCAGACGGTCACCGTCACCGCGAGCCTGAACGACTCCCAGGCCGACGGCGGCGCCTCGGGCGTCACCGACACGACCGTCACCCTGGCCTCGCCCAGCGGCGTGCGCACGGATGTCGACGTCAGCACGCTGACCTCCGGCGACGACGTCAAGGGAACCTGGTCGGGCACGACCACGCTGGGGCAGTACGCGGAGCCCGGCACCTGGACGATCGCGGGTGCCTCGACCACCGACGCGGCCGGGCTGAGCCGCAGCTACGCCACCGGGTCTGCCCCGCTCGCCGGCACCTTCACCGTGCAGAGCGCGACCGACGGCACCGCGCCGGTGCTCACCGGCCTGTCGGTGCCGAGCACGACCTTCGACACCGCCGGCGCCGACCGCAGCGGCCTCGTGATACCCGTCCACGTGAAGGCGACCGACACCGGATCGGGCATCGACGACGTCACGGTCACGCTCGCCGGCCCGTACGGCCTGACGGCCAGCGCCACGACACCGGTCGACAACACCCTTGCCCTCGACACCGACGTGCTCGTCACCGTGCCGGCGTTCAACGCGGGCGGCGGCTGGTCGGTGACGGGCGTCGACCTGCTCTCCGACCGCGGACCGGACGGGCACTGGACCTCGGCGTCCCCGAACGGCCTCGGCGCGACGTTCACGCTCAGCACGCCGACCGACGACAACGGGCCGGCGGTCGCCGAGCTCGCGATCACCCCGAGTGCCATCAGCACCCGCGCGGCCACCGTCTCGGCCGACGTGCTCGTCCACCTGACCGACGACGGCTCGGGTACCACCCGGGCCGCCGCGACGCTCACCAGCCCGAAGGGCTACCAGACGTTGAGCACCGCGCTGACGCTGGTGGCCGGCGACGCGGGCGACGGCTGGTGGCAGGGCTCGATCCGGCTGCCCCGCTACGTCGACCCGGGCGACTGGCGGATCTCGCTGACCGCCCGCAACGCCCTGAACCACGGCACCGACATGAGCAGCGCCAAGCTCGCGACGGCCGGGCTGCCCTCGACGGTCAACGTCACCGGGGTGCTCGACAACAACGCCCCGCAGCTGACCAACCTCACCCTCAACCACTCGACCCTGTCCAGCGTGGACTTCGCCTCCGGCGGCTGGTTGATCATGTCGTTGACGGCCACCGACGACGCCTCGGGCGTCGCCGCCGTCGAGGTCACGCTGAAGGACCCGAACGGCGTCTCGCAGACCGTCGTCGGCAGCCCGGTCGCGTCGAGCACGCCCACCGACGCCTCCTACGTGGCGGCCGTGCCGCTGTCGTCGCTGGCCACGGTGGGTACGTGGCGGGTGAGCGCCGTCGCCGTCACGGACCTGGCCGGCAACCGGAGCACCACCGCGGACGGTCAGCTCGCCGCCTACGCGACGACCTTCGTGGTCACCGACGCCCCGGGCACGCCGCCCGCGACCACCACCCCGCCGCCGGTGCCGCCGACCAACGTCACCGCGATCCTGGCCGGCGGCACCACGGCAACCGTGACCTGGACCGCCCCGAGCAGCACGGTCAAGAGCTACACCGTGACGCCCTACCGCGACGGGGCCGCGCAGGCCACGGTGGCGGCGTCGACCACGTCGGCGACCTTCACCGGCCTGGCCCGCGGCGCGTCGTACACGTTCGCGGTCCGCGCGGTCAACGACGCCGGCAGCAGCGCGGCGGCGGTGCCGGACATCGGCCTGTACGTGCCGGCCGTCGCACCGTCCGCGCCGTCCGTCGGCACCGCGACCGTCAGCGGCACGACCGCGACGGTGCCCTTCACCGCGCCCGCCGACGACGGCGGGGCCGAGGTCACCTCCTACCGGGTCACGCCGTGGCTGGACGGGACGGCCGGCACGCCGGTCGTCGTCACCGGGAACGCGACGGCGGCCACGCTGACCGGCCTGCAGCGGGGCCGGGCCTACTCGTTCACGGTGGCCGCGCGCAACAACGTCAACTGGAGCCCGCAGTCGTCGGCGTCCAACACGGTGGCCGTGGCCGCGATCGCGCCGTCCGCGCCGGCCGGGTTGTCCGCCACCGTCTCGGGCACGACGGCCACGCTGAGCTGGTCGGCACCCATCGACGACGGTGGCGCCGCGATCACCGGTTTCGTGCTGAGCACCAAGATCGGCTCCGCGCCGGCCACGACGTCCCCGCTCGACGCCTCGGCGACCACGACCACGGTGACCGGGCTGCCGATCGGAACGGCCGTCAGCTTCTCGGCCATGGCCGTGAACGCCGTCGGGCAGAGCGCACCCGCGACCGCATCGGTGACCGTGCCGGTCCCGGCGCGGACCGCCACCACGCTGACCGTCACGTCCGCGCCGACCTCGCTGACCTACGGTTCGGCGCTGCCGGTCACCGGCAGGCTGACGTCGCCGGACAAGGCGGGCAAGCAGGTCGGGCTGGCCGGCCGCTCGGTGAGCCTGCAGTACCGGCGCCACGGCGTCGGCGGGTACGTCACCTTCGGCACCGCCCGGACGGCGACGGACGGCTCGGTCCGGTTCACGACGTTCAAGCCGGGCTACTCGGTCGACGTGCGGCTCGCCTACGCCGGTGAGGGCGCGGGCGCGCAGAGCAGCAACGGTCTCGCCGCCGCGACGTCCGCGGCCCGGGCGGTGGGGGAGTACGCCCGCATCTCGATCGCCGCGACCTCCAAGGTGCGCAAGGGCAAGACGTTCACGGTGTACGGCTCGGTGTCGCCGAACAAGTACCGCCACGTCGTCTACCTGCAGCGCCGCTCCGGCTCGCGGTGGGTGACGGTGACGCACCAGACGCTGTCGTCGCACAGTGGCTACCGGTTCACGGTGCGGGCCTCGTCGCGTGGCACCTTCGGCTACCGCGTCTACTACGGCGCCGACGGCTACCAGGCGTCGACGGGCAGCGCGTCGAAGAGCGTGCGCGTCTACTGACCGCGAGGCACGGACCGCTGCCGACGTCGGCGGCGGGTGAGCCGCACCCACTGCCCGAGTGCCAGCACGCCGCCGAGCACGCCCACCAGGTCCGAGGTCGTCAGGCCGTTGTGCTTCGTGACCGGGATCAGCACCATGCCCTCGAAGTCGCTGTCCACGACCAGCCAGACCAACGAGACGAGGGCGAGGGCCACCGCGCCGCCGCGATGCCGCGCGCCCAGCACCCCGGTGGTGGCCATGGCGGCGAGCAGCGTCCAGATCAGAACGATCATTCGCAGCTCGGACACCGGTTCGACGCTAGCCAGGGCCGCAACACCCACCCAGCTCGCTCGAGCCACCTCTCAGCTGCGAGCGGGCACGTCACGTCTGCCGCAGCAGGCAGCGGTCACCTGTTCGGGACAGGGAGCGCGAAGTCGATCCCCGGCATACCCAGCGACCCCAACTTCGGCCGCACCGACCTGTTCCAACTGATCATGATCAACAACACCTCCAAAAACCAGGTGTTGCGAGGACCCATTGAATCCGAGGCGCTTCTCGAACTGTCGATGATGGAACGGACACAACAGGCACATGTTGTTCAATGCGGTTCGCCCGCCGAGGATGTGTTCGAGGATGTGGTGGATCTTGGACTTCCCCTGATTTCACG
>NZ_CAXUNP010000076.1:0-8414 GCF_964252635.1 uncultured Jatrophihabitans sp. | reverse complement strand
CGCCGCGGCGCTCGTGCCACTGGCACTTGGTACGGACACCGGCGGATCGATTCGCCAACCTGCGGCGCTGACCGCGACGGTCGGCTGCCTCGGCTGGCCGGCCCCGACGCATCCGGCCGACCCGCCGGTGCCGGCCGGCGCTGCGCTCAACCCGCGGCACGTTCCGGTGCTGATCCTGAACGGGCAGCTCGACTCGCTGA
The DNA here is from genome assembly GCF_964252635.1 of uncultured Jatrophihabitans sp. Taxonomy (GTDB): domain Bacteria; phylum Actinomycetota; class Actinomycetes; order Mycobacteriales; family Jatrophihabitantaceae; genus Jatrophihabitans. The sequence continues at coordinate 8,214 of NZ_CAXUNP010000076.1, read as the reverse complement.
CGCCGGCGGCCGGCGGTGCGCACATCAAGCGGCAGATGGGCCGGGGCGCCCGCACGGTCGTCGCGGCGAACACCGTGCACCTGGTGGCCCTGGAGAACGCCGACCCGTGCGGGCGGTCCCTGGTCCGCCGGTTCGTCGCGCGGCCGACGGCCCGTCTCGACGCCGGGTGCGCGTCGCGGATCCCCGCCGTCCGGGCCGTGCCGGCGTTCCCGCGCCGCTACGGCAACGTGGTGGCGGCGCGCGGACACGCGGCGCGCTCGACGCGTCGGCTGGCCGCGATCGCGGTGGCCGCGGCGGGCGATGCGCACTATCGCTTCGACTACGTCGACGGCGACCGTGACCTGGGGCTGCGTGGCGGGTCGGTGCGCTACGACGACGACGGCAACGCGACCCTGCGCGCGGTGCGGTGGACCACCGACACCCGGGTGAGCGGCACGGTGACGGTCACCGCGCACGGTGTGCGCGCGCAGCTGCGCGTGACCGGCCCGAAGGGGCGGATCGTGCAGGTCGCCGTGCGCTGGGGGACGGGACGCCGGGCGGTCGCGATGGTCGGCCACCGGCGCCTGACCGCGCCCGCGCCGTAGCGAGCCGACGTCGACGTCGCCGCCGTCGTCGTCGCCGTTGCCGTCGCCGTCGTCGTCGCCGTCGCCGTCGCCGTCGAAATGACGGTTTGCAGACTCGCGGGTCAGGACCCGCGCGTCTGCATACCGTTGCCCACGACGAGTCGGGGCGGCGGCGGAGTGCCATCCGCTCGGCGCAGCGGCGCGTCAGGACGTGGCGCGCGCTCCCTCTGCGGAGTCGGCGCCGCCCAGCAGGTCGCCCTGGCCGGCCGGCACCTTGGGCTTGGGCAGCGCGACCAGGCGCTGCTCCGAGATCTCACCGGCCTGCACGACCCGGGTGGCCTCGGTGATCTGCCGCGGCGCCTCGATGGCGTCGCTGACGTCGACGACCTTCAGGTCGGCCATCTTGCGGGCGGTGACGAACACCCGGGAGTCGAGCGAGGTCACCGCCTTGTTGTAGTTGCCGACCGCGCTGGTGAGCGAGCTGCCCAGCTTGTCGATGTGCCCGCCCATGGTCGCGAGCCGCTGGTACAGCTCGCGACCGAGCTGGTGCACCTCGGCGGCGTTGGCGGCCAGCGCCTCCTGCCGCCAGGTGTAGGCGACGGTGCGCAGCAACGCCACCAGCGTCGACGGGGTGGCCAGCACCACGTTCTGGTCGAAGGCGCGCTCCTGCAGGCTCGGGTCGACCTGCAGCGCGGCGTCGAGGAACGCGTCCGCCGGGATGAAGCAGACCACGAACTCCGGGGTGGGGGAGAAGTGCTCCCAGTAGGCCTTGGCGCCGAGCTGGTCGATGTGGGTGCGCAGGTGCCGCGCGTGCGCCTTCAACCGCAGGTTGCGGGTGGCCTCGTCGCGGGCCTCCATGGCCTCGAGGTAGCCGGCGAAGGCAACCTTGGAGTCGACCACCACGTTCTTGCCGCCCGCGAGCCGGACGACGAGGTCGGGCCGCAGCCGCCCGTCGTCGCTCGTCACCGTCTCCTGGGTGACGAAGTCGACGTGCTCGGTCATGCCGGCGGCCTCGACCGTGCGCTGCAGCTGCATCTCGCCCCAGCGGCCGCGCACCTGCGGGGCGCGGAGCGCGGTGACGAGCTGCGACGTCTCGAGGCGCAGCTGCTCCGAGGTCTGGCGCATGGTGCCGACCTGCTCGAGGAGCTTCTCGTAGGAGCCGGCCCGGTCGCGCTCCACCGAGTTGAGCTGGCTCTGCACCCGCTCGAGGGTCTCGCGCAGCGGCAGCACCATGCCCTCGATGGCCTGCTGGCGCTGGGCCAGGTCACCCTCGGAGGAGGCCTTGGCCGCGGTCAGCCTGGCCTCGGCGAGCTCGGCGAACGCCTGGTTGTTGGCCTGCAGGGCCTTGCCCGCGAGCGAGTCGAACGCCTCGCGCAGGCGGCCCTCGGCCACGGCGTCCTCCTCGATCCGGCGGCGGTGCGCCGCGCGCTCGGTGTCGAGGGTTGCCGTCAGCCGGGCGACCTCGTTGCGGGCCTCGTGGGTTGCGGACTCGGCGCCGGCCAGGGCCTCCCGGGCGGCGGCCTCGGTGCGGGCCACGGCGTCACGACCGGCGGCTTCCGCCTGTGCCAGTGCGGCGCGCGACGAGGCCTCGGCCCGGGAACGGCCGAGCAGCACCCCGATGACCACACCGGCGGCCAGGGTGAGCAGGGCCAGGAGAACAGCAGCGACGTCCATGGCTTCGATGCTCACACCGGGGTCCGACAGTTTCGGGATCGACGCGCCCAATCGGCTGTCGGGCCCGGATCCGCGGTGGTTCGTGGACCGTCCGGGCGCCCGTAGACTGGGCGCCCGTGAGCTTAACGATCGGCATCGTCGGCCTGCCCAACGTCGGCAAGTCCACCCTGTTCAACGCGTTGACCAAGAACGACGTGCTGGCCGCCAACTACCCGTTCGCCACCATCGACCCGAACGTCGGTGTGGTCGGCGTCCCGGACGCGCGTCTGGACGTGCTCGCACGGATCTTCTCCTCGGCCAAGATCATCCCGGCCACGGTGAGCTTCGTCGACATTGCGGGCATCGTGCGCGGCGCGAGCACCGGTGAGGGGCTGGGCAACAAGTTCCTCGCCAACATCCGCGAGGCGGACGCGATCTGCCAGGTCATCCGGGCCTTCAGCGACCCCAACGTGGTGCACGTCGACGGCGAGGTCGACCCCGCGTCCGACATCGAGACGATCAACACCGAACTGATCCTCGCCGACCTGCAGACCCTCGAGAACGCGATCCCGCGGCTGCAGAAGGATGCGCGGCTGCACAAGGACCGGGCGTCCGTGCTCGCGGCCGCCGAAGAGGCCATCGAGTTCCTGCAGAAGGGCACGACCCTCTACTCGTCCGGCCTCGACGTCGCGGAGCTTCGCGAGCTGACGCTGATGACGACCAAGCCCTTCCTGTACGTCTTCAACGTCGACTCCGACGAGCTGGAGAACGCCGGGTTCATCGCCGAGCTGCGCGCCCTCGTCGCGCCGGCCGAGGCCATCTTCCTCGATGCGAAGACCGAGGCCGAGCTGATCGAGCTCGACCCGGCGGAGGCGCTCGAGCTGCTGCAGTCCATGGGCCAGGAGGAGTCGGGCATCGACCAGCTCGCCCGCGTCGGGTTCGCGACCCTGGGGTTGCAGACCTATCTGACGGCCGGTCCCAAGGAGTCCCGGGCCTGGACCATCCCGGTGGGGGCCACCGCGCCGCAGGCCGCCGGCGTCATCCACACCGACTTCGAACGTGGCTTCATCAAGGCCGAGGTGGTGTCCTACGACGATCTCGTGGACGCCGGGTCGATGGCCGAGGCCAAGGCCCGCGGCAAGGTGCGCATCGAGGGCAAGGACTACGTCATGGCGGACGGCGACGTCACCGAGTTCCGCTTCAACGTCTGACCGGGCCGCCTCGGCGCCGCGTTGTCAGCGACGCGGTCGGTCGCCGCTCAGGTGCAGCTGCGCCGGTACAGGCCCATGATCGTGACGGTCACGCCGGCGTAGCGGTAGTTCGTCGCCACCCGGATGCCGTTCAGTTGCGCGATCCCGACCCGTACCGTCACCGCCCTGTTGCGTTGCAGCCGCAGGGTGGTCACGTGCGTGCCCAGGTTCTCCGGCGCGAGCTGCGCCGTCTCGGTCGCGTGCGCCGACTCGCTGATGCGCACCAGCGCAGCCTCGTAGGTCGGGAGTGCCGCAGCCTCGTGGTAGTAGGCCGAGTAGGTGAACTTGCTGGTGGGGTTCAACGCCCGGTCGGCGACGTCGTGCCAGGCCAGGGTGCAGACGCCCGGGTGGCTGACCGCCTCGGTCACCAGCTCAGGGCTGTTGACGATGACGACCTGCGCGCCCGAGGAGACGGCGCGGTGGGTCGCGGCGGTTGTGGCCTGCTGCGCGGCGATGGACAGGGCGCCGGGGTCGGTGGGGACGGCGTCGATACCCCACACCGTCGGCACGAGACCGAGCGAGCGGAGGTACTCGTTGAAGTACGGGGTCGAGTAGGCCGCGTTGTAGGACAGGTCGTAGGCGCCGAGCTGTCGCGCCTGCTGGGCGGCCCACGTGGTCGGTTGGTCGATGAGCGCCGAGACGCGCAGGTCCGGTGACGCACGATGGAAGCCGGCGATACCCGCCCAGGCGAAGTCCTGCACGATCGCGCGGTCGGCGAGCCCGGCGTCGACGACGCCTTTGCCCACGCGGTAGGCCGCGGCAGCCACCGCGTCGTCGGACGCACCCGGCACGGTCTTCGACTCGAGCCGCAGGCCGGTCACCGTGTTCGAGCTATGCGTCATCAGGTCGAGCAGTTGGTCCTCGGTCGGGATGGGCTGACCGTCGCACTGCATCTCCTGCAGCTGAGTGGACGTCAGGGTGGTGATGTCCTGGTCGAGGTAGGGCCCGCTGCACCGCGGTGCGGTGAGTGTGGCATCGTGCTCGACCACCGCGACGTCGTCGGCGGTGATCCAGGTGTCGGCCTCGACCTCGCCCACGTTCTCGTCGAGCGCGTGCTGGAAGGCGAGCAGCGAGTTCTGCGGCTCCTCCTGTGCCCCGCCGCGGTGCGCCGACACGGTGATGGTCACCGAGACGGTCGCGTGCCTCGCGGGGGTCGGTGTCGCGGCGACGGACCGCGCGACGCGCACGCTCCGGCCCGCGGGTGCGACACCGGCCGGTGCCGCGCTGCTCGTGTCGGCCCACCCGACAACGGCGACGTAGGCCATTAGGCAGCTGCCGACGGTCGTCGCGACAGCGCGGAGCGGCATGGTGCGCATGGGGGCTCGGTCGCATCTCGATCGACGTCCGGGACGGTCCTGCCCGGCGCGGCCGATCAGGTGACGCGAGTCTGAAGGACCCCGTTCCACAAGGTCAACTCGAGTGATCGGATCGATACCCGCCCGTAGCGTACGGCTCGCCGGGTGCGGGACCGAACCTGTCGGGCCGCTGTAGTAGACATCGGGACAGCAGGTGTTGTCGGGCAGCGGGGGCCGTCTCGAGGAAGCAGGTGGTGGCCGCGATGCCGACCCGGCCCGTGGACACCTTGTTGCGCCTGCTCGATCCCCGTCACCGCGACGGCGGGCTGTGTCTCGACCTGCGCACCATCGACTGGATGCCGCCGGCCGCGATGGTGGCCGTCGCCGCGCAGGCCCATCGCGCCCGCCAGCACGACCAGCAGCTCACGGTGCTGGCGCCGACCTCCGGCGAGGCCGCGAACTACGCCGCCCGCATGCGCCTCGGGCACGTGCTCGCCGGGCTAGGCGCGCGGCACGACTTCCCGGGGGCCGACCGCGGCCCCGGCGACGCCAGCGCCCACCTGATCGAGGTGACCGCGATCGAGGGCAGCACCGCCGTCGACCGCCTGGCCCGGCTGGTCTTCGACAAGCTCGCCGACACCGACCGCGCGCTGGCCGCCGCCCTGCACGGCAGCGTGGGAGAGATCGCCGAGAACGTCCCCGACCACGCCCGGACGGTCGGCTTCATGGCCGCGCAGACCCTGCCGCGACGCAACGAGTTGCTGCTCGCGGTGGGCGACGCCGGGGTGGGAATGCGGGCGACGCTGGCCCGGCGCGGCGCCCGCACCCATGAGCACGCCATCGAACTCGCGACCCGTGAGGACGTCAGCCGCTACGACGAGCCCGACCGTGGCCGCGGCCTGCCCAGGGCGCTGCGGCTCGTCGCGGGGCAGCGCGGCAGCGTCTACATCGCGTCGGGAACGGCGTCGATCCGGCACTTCCCGAGCACGCGTCGCTACCTGCAGACCACCCACGGGTACCACGGCACCATCGTGGAAGCCCGCATTCCGCTGTCCGCGCGGTAATCTGGGGTCACCGTTGGCGCACCGGCACGACGTTCAGGTCATCGAGGCGCCCGGTTCAGGAACGACGGAGGGGGATCCGATGCCGACTCTGACGCTGGCCCAGCTCGTCGCGGGACGCGACCTCGCAGCGGCCGTCGTCGGCAAGCTGGGGCCCATCGAGGACCAGCGCGTCGTGGTCGACGCCCGACCTCTCATCAGCGGCACCACGTCGTTCGCCAGCCAGCTCGTGCGCAGCATCCTCGTCGACGCCCGAGCCAAGGAACTCACCCTGGTCGGCGGCCCGGCCGACTTCGCCGCCGACGTGCGCTCGGCCGCGGACCGGCTGGAGCTCGGCGACCAGGTGCGCACCGACGCCGCACTCGACGTCGCCTCCTGACCCTCGTCACCGTCCCGCGGACGGGCGACGAGCGAGCCGGCCGCGTCGTGAGGCCAAGGCCGCGGCGACGAGCTCGTTGAGCCGGTCGAAGGCGGCCTGCTCGTCCGCGGCCTCCACGTCCTTGTCGTCGATGGGCGACTGCTCGGCCTTGGGCCGCCAGGTCTGCGCCGCGGCCACGACCGCGGCGTCGTCGACCCGTGACAGCGCCTTGTCGAGTGCGCCCCGCGCGGCCCGCACGTTCGTGTCGACGGGCGTCGGCACCGACATGGTGAACGTGCCGTCGCCGGGTGCTGCCAGGTCGACCTCACTCTTCAGCGCGGCACCGAACTCGGCGAGCGCGTCCCGCAGGTCGAGCGCGGCGTCCTGCGCGTCGATGAGGAACTCCTTGCGGCGTTCGTAGTCGCGGTCGCGACCGGCCCGGACATCGGCCCGGACCCCGCCGTAGAGCGCCACCACGAGCGCCGCACCCGAGGTGATCCAGGCGGCCACGACCGGCGCGTCCACCAGCAGTCACCCCTCCGTCGCGGCGATGCGTCCTACCGGGACTGCTCGAGGGCGCGGATGCGACCGCACAGCGCGACGATGAGCGCGCGCGCCAAGGTCGGTTCGCTGTCGACGAGGCGCAGGAAATCGGTGCGGGTCAGCGCCAGGGTCACCAGGCCGGGCCCCGCGGTGACGGTGGCCGAGCGCGGCTCGCCGTCGAGCAGGCTGATCTCGCCGAAGTAGTCGCCCGCGGCGAGGGTGCGGCGCAGCGCCCCGTTGACGCTCACCGTCGCCGTGCCGTCGACGATGACGTGGAACGCCAGCGCCCCGCGTCCCTGCGCCGCGATCTCCGTCCCCTCGCTGTGCTGCACCTCGCGGGCCAGCTTGGCGACCGCGGAGAGATGCCGCGACGACAGGCCGGCGAACAGCGGGACGGCGGCAAGAACGGCTTTGGGGTTCGCCGATGATCCGGGCATGGGTCTCCTCGAGCGGGCGGCGTCGCAGATCGACTGTGCGCGAACGATACAACGGCGGCGAACGCGCGAGCGGCATGATCGCCGACGCAGCGACGTACCGGCGCGGGCTCGTGCGTGAGAGCATGGCGCGGCACGTCGCACGACGCCGGTGACGGGGGACGGATGGCACAGACCTTCGGCCGCTACGAGCTGCGCGAGGTGCTCGGCCGGGGCGGTATGGGCGAGGTGTACCGCGCCCGCGACACCGTCCGGCAACGCGACGTCGCGTTGAAGGTGCTGCCCGACCATCTGGCCGGCGACGAGAAGTTCCTCGCACGCTTCCGCCGCGAGTCCCGTCTCGCTGCGCAGCTCAGCGACCCGCACATCATCCCCATCCACGACTTCGGCGAGATCGACGGACGGCTGTTCATCGACATGCGCCTGGTACTCGGTTCGGACCTCGGTTCGCTGATCGAGGACCGCGGGCCGCTCACCGTCCCGGTGGCGGTCGACATCCTGGGCCAGGTGGCGTCGGCCCTCGACGCCGCGCACGCCGACGCGTTGATCCACCGCGACGTCAAGCCCGGCAACGTCATGCTGACCGGCCTCACCGACGACCTCGAGCAACGGCCGCCGTTCGCCTACCTCGTGGACTTCGGCATCGCCCGGTCGACCACGCAGATGACGGCGCTGACCGACACGTCGTCGGCGACCATCGGCACCGTCGCCTACATGTCGCCCGAGCGGATCAACGGCGACGTGGGCGACGGCCGCGGCGACGTGTACGCGCTGGCCTGCGTGCTGTTCGAGGTCCTCACCGGCGAGCCGCCGTTCGTGGGCGACCTGGTGCCGATGATCTACCAGCACATGAACGCCGATCCACCGCGGGTGAGCGAGCGCGTCGACGTGCCGCCCGCCCTCGACGCCGTCATCGCGCAGGGGCTCGCCAAGGACCCGGACGAGCGCTTCGCGACGGCCGGGGCGCTGGCCCTGGCGGCGCGACGGGCCCTGAGCGACCACCCGACGACGCCGGTGTCGTCGGGTTCGACCCCGCCGGTCTCGGACGGGGGCGGGC
>NZ_CAXUNP010000075.1:0-9456 GCF_964252635.1 uncultured Jatrophihabitans sp. | reverse complement strand
CTCCCACCCGGTTACGCACCACCCGGCTATGCACCACCCGGCTATGCACCACCCGGCTACGGCTACCCGCCGTACCCCTCGGGCTACGCCGGTTACGGCTACCCCCAGCCGGCGCCCGGGGACGCCCGTCCCGGGATCGCGACGGCGTCCGCGGTCCTCGCGTTCGTGGCGTCGGGCCTGCTGATCCTCGCGGGGTTGCTGCTCTTCCTCGGCGGGGCGATCGCCTCGGACATCGAGGACTCGGTCCACAGCAGCACCCACATCGGGCTCGAGCTCGGGCTTGACGGTGTCGTGAACCTGGTGGCCGCCGGACTGCTCATCGCCGGCGGCGTGTCCCTTGTGGGACGCAACCCGCTGGGCCGGATTCTGCTGTCCGTCGGCGCAACGATCGTCGCCGCGGCGGCCGTCTACTGGTTCGTGCGCTTCGACGACATCAGCAGCGACAGCTGGAACTTCGACGCGGGGCTGTTCCTGGTCCTCACCGTGCTGACCCTCAGCTTCGCCTGGGCACCACCGGTCAGCCGCTGGCTCGACCGCACGCCCTGACCCGTCGCCCGCGGGTCAACCCACGGCCAGCGGGATGTCGAACATGATGTGCAGGACGATCCAGACGACGCCATCGATCCCGGCGAGCAGCAGGGCCAGGTAGGCCGTGTCCAGGCTGCGACCCGCGGCCCGCGCGCGTTGTCCGGCCATCCCGGCCAGGATCGCGGTCACGATCGCGAACACGATGCCGCACACGACGATGCCGACGAAGCCGGCCACCAGCGCGAGCACCCCGACCGGGTCGGCAGGCACCCGTTCATCGAGCCCGGGGTCGACCCCGGGCTCGGCGGCGTCCACCGAGCCCGGGTCGTCCGGCGTCGAGGTCATGCGCTCGATTCTGCCGCACCCCTTGCCGGGTCCGCCGCGCCCACGGCTGGTTCTGCCGCACCCACGGCTGGTTCTGCCGCACCCACAACCAGGCCCGAGCGGTCCGGGAGGGCGTCGACACGCACGGTCTGCCCGTCACGCACCTCACCCCCGAGCAGCGCGCGAGCCAGCGCGTCGCCGATCGTGGTCTGCACCAGCCGCCGCAGCGGACGCGCGCCGTAGAGCGGGTCGAACCCGGTGAGGGCCAGCCACTCCCGTGCGGCGTCGGTGACGTCCAGGGTGAGCCGGCGGGCCGCCAACCGCGCCTGCAGCGAGGCCAGCTGGATGTCGACGATGCGCGTGAGGTCCCCGGTGGTCAGCGCGTCGAAGATCACCACGTCGTCGAGCCGGTTCAGGAACTCCGGCTTGAAGTGCGCCCGCACCGTCTCCATGACGGCGTCCCGCTTCACGTCCTCGGGCAGGTCGGACACCAGCGCCTGCGAACCCAGGTTCGACGTCAGGATCAGCATGGTGTTGCGGAAGTCGACCGTGCGTCCCTGACCGTCGGTGAGCCGGCCGTCGTCCAGCACCGCGAGGAGGATGTCGAAGACGTCCGGATGGGCCTTCTCGACCTCGTCGAGCAGGACGACGGTGTAGGGCCGCCGTCGCACGGCCTCGGTCAGCTGGCCGCCCTCCTCGTAACCGACGTATCCCGGCGGAGCACCGACCAACCTCGCGACGGAGTGCTTCTCCGAGTACTCGCTCATGTCGATGCGCACCATGGCGCGCTCGTCGTCGAACAGGAAGTCGGCCAGGGCCTTGGCCAGCTCGGTCTTGCCGACGCCGGTCGGGCCGAGGAACAGGAACGAACCGGTGGGCCGGTCGGGGTCGGCGATGCCGGCCCGGGTACGGCGCACCGCGTCGGACACGGCCTGCACCGCGGCCTTCTGGCCGATGACGCGACGACCCAGCTCGTCCTCCATGCGCAGCAGCTTGGCGGTCTCGCCCTCCATCAGGCGCCCCGCGGGAATGCCCGTCCACGCCGACACGACGTCGGCGATCTCGTCGGCGGTGACCTCCTCCTTGACGAGGGGGTCGGTGACGACCTCGGCGTCCTCGGCGGCGCTGGCGTCGTCGAGCTCCTTCTCCAGGCGGGGCAGCTCGCCGTACTGCAGGCGGGAGGCGGTCTCGAGGTCGCCGTCGCGCTGGGCGCGTTCGATCTGGCCCTGCAACTCGTCGACCTGCTTCTTCAGCTCACCGACGCGGTTGAGGCCGGTCTTCTCGCGCTCCCACCGCAGGTTCAGGGCGTCCAGCTGCTCCTGGTGGTCGGCGAGCTCGGCCCGCAGCTTCGACAGCCGCTCGACGCTCGCCGCGTCCTTCTCGTTGACGAGGGCCAGTTCCTCCATCCGCAGCCGGTCGACCTGTCGCTGCAGCACGTCGATCTCGACCGGGCGTGAGTCGATCTCCATCCGCAACCGGCTGGCCGCCTCGTCCACCAGATCGATGGCCTTGTCGGGCAGGAAGCGAGAGGTGATGTAGCGGTCGGACAGCGTCGCGGCGGCGACGAGCGCCCCGTCGGCGATCTGCACCTCGTGGTGCGCCTCGTAGCGGGCGTTGAGACCGCGCAGGATCGCGATCGTGTCCTCGACGCTCGGCTCGGAGACGAGCACCTGCTGGAAGCGACGCTCGAGAGCCGGGTCCTTCTCGATGTGCTCGCGGTACTCGTCGAGCGTGGTCGCGCCGACGAGGCGCAGCTCGCCACGCGCCAGCATGGGCTTGAGCATGTTGCCTGCGTCCATGGCGCTGTCGCCGGTGGCTCCGGCACCGACGACCGTGTGCAGCTCGTCGATGAAGGTGATGATGCGTCCGCCGGAGTCCTTGATCTCGTTGAGGACGGCCTTGAGACGCTCCTCGAACTCGCCGCGGAACTTCGACCCGGCGATCATCGAGCCCAGGTCGAGCGCGATGACCCGCGTGCCCTGCAGGCTCGAGGGCACGTCCTTGGCGACGATGCGCTGCGCCAGCCCCTCGACGACCGCGGTCTTGCCGACTCCGGGCTCGCCGATGAGTACCGGATTGTTCTTGGTGCGCCGGGACAGCACCTGGATGACGCGACGGATCTCGGTGTCGCGGCCGATGACCGGGTCGATTTTCCCGTCCCGCGCGGCCTGGGTGAGGTCGTTGCCGTACTTCTCGAGGGCCTGGAAGGTCCCTTCGGGATCGGTGCTCGTGACGCGAGCGCTGCCGCGTACCGACTGCAGTGCGTCGGCCAGCGCATCGTGGCCGGCGCCGGAGCGCTGCAACAGCTCGCGTACCGGGCTGTCCGTCTCGGCCAGCGCGAGCACGAGGTGCTCGGCGGAGACAAACTCGTCGCTGCGGTCGCGCGCCTCGCGCTCCGCGGCACCGAGCACGGCAAGCAGGCCGCGGCTGGTCTGTGGCGCCGCGACGGTGCCACCGCTGGCGCTCGGCAACTGGTCGACGAGGCGCTGGGCCTCGGCGCGGATCGCGAGCGGGTCGGCGCCCACCGCCTGCAGCATCGGGCGGGCGAGCGACTCGGTGTCGTCGAGCAACGCGACGGCCAGGTGCGCCGGCTCGACGGCCGGGTTGCCGCGCTCGGCGGCGGCCTTCACCGCGCCGTTCACCGCCTGGGTGCTGCGGGTGGTCATGTCCATGCTGGTAGTTCACCTCACGGGAGTCGTCGGTGTCACGGCGCTACCGCGCCGCACTCCGGGACAACGTCGACAGGGTTGAGCCTGTTCCGCTCAACTTCGGATTGGTGGTCGCAGAGGCACAGGTCACGAATACCCCGCCGGGCCCGCACGGCGGCCGGGGGCGTGGCACCCTGGTTCGAGCATCGAGACGACGACGGGTGGGTGGCCATGACCGAGCTGGAGCGTCGCAGCCGTATCGGACGGCCGTGGCGGCGACTCAAGCGCTGGGCGCGGCACACGCCGAACGGCGACATGGCCCTGATGCTCGTCTGCGTGGGCATCGCGCTGATCTTCGTCGCCGTCATCGCGGCCGTCACCATCGTCTGACCGGCCGGCCTATCGGTCAGCCGCAGCTCTGGTCCTCGACGGTGACCTTGATGGGCCGCACGAGCGGCTGCCGCAGCACGGTCACCGGCCCTTTCCCGGCCGGGTCCTTGAACGTGAAGACCAGGGTCCGGGTGGCCCCGCGGGGCAGTTCGAAGTACACCCCGTAGACGGGGTGGCCCTGTTCGGTGCCTTCGGCGACGCCCTCGGCGGTGCCGTCCAGCGTGGTACCCTGACGCAGCGCGCCGGCGCTCGCGTAGTAGTACACGGCCAGGAAGTTGTCACCCGGGCGCGTGGGGTAGCGCGGGTGGTCGTTCCGTTCGGTGACGTAGGAGTTCAGACCGGCGGGAGCCGCGTTCGTCAGGCGCACGGTCACCCGCACGCTGCGCGTGGCCCCGCATCCGGTGCGCGTCCAGGTCATGCTGCGGTCGAGGTAGTAGTCGAGCTTGTTGCCGCCCGCGTTGTCGACGATGAGACCTGCGAAAGGTGCGGTGGCGACGGGGAGCGCCCCGGACAGCGAGGTCCGGGCCAGGTCGGCCTCGGTGTCGGCGGAGGAGCTGTAGACGAGCAGCCGCCGTTCGGCAGCGGCACGACCCGCGGCCTTCAGCAGGCCGGTGACGTTGCCCGAGCTCTGCAGCACCTTCGTGCTGGCCGCCCTGGCCACCTCGAGCAGGAACTGCTTGCGCTGGTTGTTCGCAGTCTTGGCCGGGAATCGCTCGTAGAGCTGTTGCTGGGTGAGCTGCACGACATTGGACGCGCTGACCTGGGTGCCGCCCTTGAGCGTCGCCGGTCCGGTGACGGCGAGCAGGTAGGACAGGGCCGACGGGTCGATGGCGAGCGCGCCATCGAGCTTCTCGTGGGCCTTGCGCTGCCACATGGCCATCCAGATGCGGGCCGCGTAGGGGAAGTGCGGGCTGACGTTGCTGTCGACGTACTCGTCATAGGGCTTGCTCGACGCCCAGAGCCGGTTGTACGCGGCGCCGAAGTCCAGCCCGCTCGAGACGCCGTTCAGCGCATTGTCGGACTCGAAGCGCTCGATGGTGATCCGGCCGTGGTCGGCGCGCAGGATGCCGAAGGCACCGGGCAGACCCCCGGTGCCGCGGGCCTCGGCGTCGTTCTGGAAAGACACGAAGTAGCGCTTGGTCCCGTCCGCTCCGAGCATGTCCGGCGCGACGCGCGCGGCGATGGCACCGGACTGGACGATCTTGCCCAGCGACTGCATCTGGGCAAGCAACTCGCTGCGCGCGGAGTCGACGGGGCTCAACCAGGTGTCCGCCGGTCGAGCGGCCACCCTGGCCGTGGCTCGGGACATCGACAGGTCGGCCGCGGTCAGGCTGGGCGACACGGCCTGCAGACGGGCGAGGTCGAAGGTGCCGTCCGGGCGTCGCAACGACGACGGCTCCAGGCCCCGGCTCGCGGTGACGACGTCGGGCAGGACCCGCTGGCCCAGCACGTCGACCTGCGCGGTCATGGTCCGCACGGTCTCGAAGGGGGCGCCGCCCGCGGGCACCGAGCCGGCGAGCGCCCACACCGGCCCCGAGGTGTAGGAGTGCGCCGTGTCGGCGTGGTCGGCAATCTGCCGGGCGGTGGCCCGCGCCTCGTCCAGACGGCCGGCGGCGACCTCCGCGCGCAGCTGGCGCACCTCGTCACGCACCGTGATCAGCTGGCTACGCGCAAGAAACGCGGTGACGAGCACGTAGACGCCGGCGAGGACGATCAACCCGCCGATGCCGATCATGATGAGCCCGTAGCGGCGGCGCCGACGCAGGCGTCGGCGAGAGGTGCGGCGGCGTCGGGTACGCGTCGGCCCTGCCGCTTCGGTGTCGTCGCCCGACGCGGATGCGGTGCCCACCGGCTCGGTGGCGCGGCCGGGGGGCTCGGGGTGCCAAGCGGGCCCGTGGAACGGGTCGCCGTCTCGGTCGCGCTCGGCCTCGCCGGCGTCCGCGGGCTCGGCAGCGTCGTCGTCCGGTGCGGCCGGATCGTCCGAACTCATGCCGAGAATCCCCTAGACGTGACACGACGAGGGCGGCCCGAGGATCGGGCCGCCCTCGTCGAGAGCGCTGTGGAGCAGGTCAGGCTGCGCTGTTGGTGCGGCGCCGGCCGGCCAGCAGGAGCAGGCCACCACCGGCCAGCAGCACCACGCCGAGCGCCCCGATGCCGATGACCGCCACACCGGTGTTGCTCAGGCCGCCGCTGCCGCTGCTGCTGCCGCCACCGCTGTTGCTGCCGCCGCTGCTGATGGTCACGGCGTCCACGCCACCTGAGGTCCGGCCGGTTGCGGTGATCGTCGTCGGCTCGGTGCCGTTCGGGCAGGTCAGCTCCAGCGAGCCGGAGACGTTGCCCTTCCCGTCCGCGTTCACGGTGACGGAGTCGCCCACACCGTCGGAGATCGTGACCGGCTCACCCGGCTGGAAGTGTGTGCCGCTGTAGGTGACCGTGTCGCCACAGCTGGGGTTGCTCGGGTTGATCGTCAGGACCGGGTTCACGCCGGACGGGTACGCGCCTGCCGAGGACGTCGCGAAGAACAGCCCGGCGACCAGCGCCGCCAGCACGCCGACGAGCGCCACGATCGGCTTCTTGAAAGCTGACATGGGTACTTCCACCTTCACCTGGGGGGTACTGCCGGAATTGATCGAGCCGGAATGTCTCGCCGCCGAACACTAACTGATGAGGTGCCGGTTAGAAAAGTCGAAAATCACATTCAACAAACTTGTTACATGACGGCCGGTGCGCCCGGCGTCGTCAGAACGCGCCTTTTCGCCCGAGTACGGCGATGACCGTCCGGAAAAGGATGCTGAGGTCAAGGCCGAGGCTCCAGTTCTCGACGTAGTAGAGATCGAAGCGGACCGCGTCCTCCCACGTCGTCTCCGAGCGCCCGCTGATCTGCCAGAGCCCGGTGACGCCCGGGCGCACGAGCAGCCTGCGCCGCGCCGAGCCGGTGTAGTGGGAGTCGATGGCGGCCAGCGGTCTGGGTCCGACCAGTGACATGGTGCCGCTCACGACGTGGACCAGTTGCGGCAGCTCGTCGATCGACAGCTTGCGCAACCAGCGCCCGACGGGAGTGATGCGCGGGTCGCGCCTGATCTTGAACAGCACGCCACCGCCGTCCTGCTCGTTCAGCTCGAGGATCTCGTCGCGCCGGCTCTCGGCGTCGCTGTACATCGAGCGGAACTTCAGGATGTTGAATTCGGTGCCGTTGATACCGAGGCGACGTTGCCGGAAGAACACCGGCCCGCGGCTGCTGAACTTGATGGCCAGGGCGGTGCCGAGCAGCACCGGCGAGGCGAGCAGCAGCACCACCGACCCGACGGCGATGTCCAGGCTGCGCTTGACGATCCGCGGCAGCCGGCCGAGCTGGGGCTGCTCGAGCCACACGAGCGGCAACCCCTCGACCGGGCTGACGTGCACCCGGCTGCCGGCGATCTCGGTGAGCGCCGGGGCCATGACCAGCCCGCGGTTGGTGCCCTCGAGCTGCCAGCCGAGTTCGCGAACCGCTCGGGGTCCGAGGCCGCTTCCCGTCACGGCCACCACATCGGCCCGGACGCGGGCCGCGTGCTCCGCGGTGTCCAGGACGCCACCGAGCACAGGTACGTCGGGCGCGATCTCGCTGCCGACGGGCGCGTCCTCGACGCAGGCGCCGATCAGGCGCAGCCCGGCGTTGCGGGCCCGGTTCGTGGTGTCGAGCAGGTGGGTCACCGAATCCGCGGTTCCGACGGCCAGAATGCGGTACACCCATTCACCGCGATTACGCCGCTTGTTCACGTAGCGGCGAATTGCGGCACGGCCGCAGATAATCAGGATGGCCCCGAGCGGAATGACGCCGATGACGTATCCCCGCGCCACCGGCGTTTTGGTCACGTAGCAGCCGATGGCCAGCACGCTGAGGGTCAGACCGCTGGCCCGCAGCACCCGCTTGAGTTCTTCAGGACCCGTGGCGATGTGCCGGATCTCATATCCGCCCGACGCCTGCAGGGCCACGGCCCAGCCCACCGCGATGGCCAGCCCGATCACCAGGTACCCGGCGGCACCGATACCCGCCACACCGGCTCCGAAGCGCAGTTCGAACCCCAGGATCGTGGCCAGGATGATCGCGCAGAGGTCGACGGTCAGCAGGATGAGGCGGTACTGCACCGTCCACAGGGGCTGCTGCGCTGCTGACGCGGCGATCGCATCCGGCGGGACGGCCGACGGTGCCGGCGACCTGGCGGTGGCCACGTCCGCGGCGTCGTCGACACGCGGGTGGGGCACCGGAGTCTCCGTTCCGTCGTCGGACGCGCCGAACCGGCCGTCTGGTGGTGACGCAGTGATCGGTCACTCTAAGTGAAAACGCGCGCTCGCACACCTCGAGTCCGAGATCCGATGTGACAGGCCGCCCCACCCCGAGGACGCTGAGGCTGGCATGTCGGGGGTCCGGCGGCAGGCGGCGCGGGCAGGTACCCTCCGGACATCATCTTCGGTGTGAGAGGGCGATCCATTGGACCTTCGTGACTACCTACGCGTGCTGCGCAAAGGTTGGCCACTGATCCTGGCGTTCGTCGTCCTCGGCCTCGCCGCGGGCATCGGTCTCACGCTGGCGACGACCAAGGTCTATCAGGCCAACGTCCAGGTGTTCGTGGCGACGACCAACAACAGCACGTCCCAGGACCTGGCCCAGGGGAACACCTACGCGCAGGCGCAGGTGCAGTCCTACACGAGCATCGCCAACAGCCCCGCCGTCACGGCGCCGGTGATCCGCACCCTCAAGCTCGACCTCGACGAGTCGGAGCTGTCGGGCAAGATCTCGGCCGACGCACCCCTGAACAAGGTGCTCATCAACCTGCACGTGACCGACCACAACCCCCGCACCGCGGCCCGGCTGGCGAATGCGGTCGCGTCGCAGTTCAACCAGGTGGTCCAGAACGCGGCCCAGACCGACTCGCAGGGCAAGCCGGTCGTCAAGCTCACCGTCATCCACCCGGCCACCATCCCGGGCGCACCGATCTCGCCGCACAAGATCCTCAACATCGGCCTCGGTTTCGTGGTCGGCCTGCTCGTCGGTGTGGGCGTCGTCGTGCTGCGCGACGTTCTCGACAACACCGTGAAGAGCGGCGCGGACTTCGAGGCCTTCGGTGTCGCGGCGATGGGTTTCGTGCCCTTCGACAAGCGCACGGCCACGTCGCCGATCGCCTTCCGCGCCGACCCCAACAGCGCCCGCTCGGAGGCCTACCGCCAGATCCGCACGAACCTGCAGTTCGTCGACGTCGACAACCCGCCGAAGGTCATCTCGGTGACCAGCGCCGTCCCGGGCGAGGGCAAGTCGACGACCTCGCTGAACCTCGCCGCCGCACTCGCCGAGGCCGGCGCCCGGGTGTGCCTCATCGAGGCCGACCTGCGCCGTCCGTCGCTGTCGCGTGCCCTGGGGCTGGTGGGTGACGTCGGGTTCACGACCGCGTTGATCGGCAAGACCCCGGTCGAGGACGTCCTGCAGAACGCCGGGCAGAACCTGGCCGTGCTCACGTCCGGCCCGCTCCCGCCCAACCCCCGCGAGCTGCGGATCACCGACCCCGCCCGCGAGATAATCGAGCGTGTC
>NZ_CAXUNP010000074.1:0-9531 GCF_964252635.1 uncultured Jatrophihabitans sp. | reverse complement strand
GTGTAGGGCAGCACGGTCAACCACTCCCGGGTGGTGAACGGCGCGAACGTCCGCGCCGGAAGGGCCTTGATCGACGCGGCGAGCTGGGCTCGACGGGCGGACGGTGCCGAACGCATGTCGAACAGCTGCGGGTAGTCGGTGCAGGCCACCGCGAGGTACAGCCCGTCGGAGTAGTCAGCGGCCGCGGCGTGGTAGTCGCTGTAGTCGTAGCCGATGTCCTGGGCGTAGAGGCGCAGCAACGGGGTGGCGTCACGCCGTTCGAGGTAGGCCCGGGCGGCGGCGTCGAGCTGGCGGTAAGGATCGGTGTCGTACCCGGCATCGTTCACCATGTTCACCAGCGCCGTGACACCGACGGTGACGCGGTGCCGCGCCGCGTCCGTACCGACGACGGAGCCGGTGACCGCGCGGTGACGCAGCAAACCCGCGAGCCGCGAGATCCGCGCCCACGACGACCCGCGCGGGCAGCCGACCGCGCGCCGGCAGACGGTGTCGAAACCGCGGCGGGCCGCCGTCACGGTGGTGCGGTACCAGGGGTCGAGGTCACGCGCCTCGTAGGCCGAGTCCAGTACCACCGAACGGACCATCCGCGGGTAACGCGCGAGGAACGACTGCGCGAAGTAGGTGCCGTAGGAGTCGCCGTAGACGTCGACCGTCGGCAGGTGCAGCGCGGTGAGCACCCGCGCGGTGTCGCGGGCGGTGTTGGCGGTGGTGAACAGGTCGGACGCGTGCACCCATCCCCCGCCGGAGCGCCGGAACGTGTGGTTGAGCTGGCGGCCGCACGCGTCCGCCGCGGCGGTGAAACGCGTGGACGGTGACGGCAGCGACTGCAGAGGCTCGCAGTCGATGGGCGTCGACCGGCCGGTCCCGCGGGCATCCACGACCAGCAGGTTGCGGTGCGCCAGCGTGGGCCCGAACAGGGTCTCGAAGTCGGCGGCCGTACCCGTCGAGGGGTAACCGGGCCCACCCTCCTGGGCCAACACCGTTCCCCGGGGCTTCGCGCTGCTGGGCAGCCAGCCGAAGCCGACCCTGATCGTGCCGGCCGCGGCGTCGCCGGGGTCGAGCGGGACACGCAGCGTTCCGCAGTACGCGGGCCGGGTCGTGCCGAGGCCGCAGCGGGTCAGCGTCAGCCCGCCGACCCGGACGGTCCTGGGTACGCCGACGCGGGACGCCGTGGGCGTCACGCCGCTGGTGGCACCGGCTGCCGACTGGACGGCCCCGCTGACGACGAGGGCCACGACGGCCGGGACGAGCATTCGCGAGATCCGCATGCGCGCATGATGCACGACCGCACACCTCGCTCACAGCCCTGCGACGAGACCGTGCAAGGACCGCGACGGTACGCCGACGCGAGGGTCCCGGCCCGCGGGTCTGCATACCGTCGGCCAAAGCGCACAGCGTCGCGTGTGCACCATGGCGGCATGCTGTCGTCGCTGGCCCCCGCCCGCCGCCGGTTGGTGCTCGCCCTCGCAGCGCTGGTCGTCGTCGCCGCGGCGGCGATCGTGGTCGCCGTGACGGTGGGCGGCGGGAGCGACGACGCAGCGCCCGTGTCACAACAGGTGCCCGGACCCGTCGTGCTCGTGCCGGGCTACGGCGGGTCGACGACCGGCGTCACCGCGCTGGCAACCTACCTCCGCAGCCACGGCAAGGACGCGACCGTCTTCGACCTGCCCGGCGACGGACGCGATGACCTCGACGCGCAGGCCCGGGCGCTCGGGGGTGCCGTCACCAAGGTCCTCGACCGCACGCAAGCCAAGTCGGTCG
The DNA here is from genome assembly GCF_964252635.1 of uncultured Jatrophihabitans sp. Taxonomy (GTDB): domain Bacteria; phylum Actinomycetota; class Actinomycetes; order Mycobacteriales; family Jatrophihabitantaceae; genus Jatrophihabitans. The sequence continues at coordinate 7,770 of NZ_CAXUNP010000074.1, read as the reverse complement.
ACGTCATCGGCTACTCCGCCGGCGGTGTGGTCGCCCGGCTCTGGGTGCGCGACCACGGCGGGGCCGGTCGCGCACGGCACGTCGTCACGCTCGGCTCGCCCCAGCACGGCACCGACGTCGCCGCGCTCGCCGGGAGCGCCCTGCCCGGGGCCTGCCCCACGGCCTGTCGCCAGCTGGCCACCGACAGCACCCTGCTGCGCGACCTCAACGCCGGCGACGAGACCCCGGCCGGCCCGCGGTTCGTCTCGATCTGGACCACGCACGACGACGTGGTCCTGCCACCGACGTCGGCGCGCCTCGACGGGGCGCTGAACCTCACCGTCCAGAGCGTGTGCGCCACCGACCCGGTCCGGCACTCGGGCCTGCCCACCGACCCGACCGTGCAGGCCGTCGTCCTGGCCGAGCTGGCGGCAGGGCCACCGAAGGCCCCGGCGTCAGGCTGTGTCGGCGGGAGTTGACCCGCGTCAGTTCTTCACGTCTTTCGTGCTGAAATTGGCCCACGCAGCGAGCAGGAACACCCCGACGTACACCAGTTGCAGCAGCACGCCCCGCTCGACGTTGCGCCACAGGATGGGGTCGCGGAACAGGTCGATGAACGACAACCAGTACCGCGTGGGCAGGTAGGGCTGCAACGGCCGGGCGGCGTCCAGGGTCAGCAGCACCGACGACCCGATGAGGAAGGCGATGGCGCCCAGCGTGGCCGACAGCGGCGAGTCCGTGAACGTCGACAGCAGCAGCGCCATGGCCGCCACGCCCAACATCGACAGCGCGACGTATCCCATGGCCAGCAGCGTCCGCAGCGCCACCTGGGTCGGCGTCAGCGCCGAGCCGGACACGCTGGCGATCGTCGAGCCGGCCGTCGCCGGGTCGTTGCCTAGCAGCAGGGAGCCGACCACGAACCCGATGCCGGCCACGAGCACAACCGCCACCACCGTGAAGACGAGCACCGCCACCAGCTTCGCCGAGAGCAGCCGGGTTCGTCCGACGGGCCGGACCAGCAGATAGCGCAGCGTGCCCGACTGCGCCTCGCCGGCGATCGAGTCGCCGCCGATGACCGCGACCGCGATCGGCAGGAACAGCGGCAGCACGATGGCCAGGGCGGCGACCGCGAACAGCGACCCGTTGGACAGCACCGCCGACAGGAACGCCGGCCCCGACCCCGGACGGGGCGCGATGTCGGTGGTGGCGAGCAGTACCGCCACCAGGGTCGGCAACGCGTTCAGCAGCAGCAGGGTCAGCCAGGTACGCGGCCGACGGGCCAGTTTGCGAAGCTCCACGGCGATCACGGCAACACCTCGGTGGTCTCGTCCTCGGGTACCGGTCGACGCTCGTCGCGCCGAGCCACCCGGTCCGAGCCGGCCGACGTCCGCTCGAGGATGACCTCCTCCAGGGTCAGGCGCTGGGCGGCCAGCCCGTCGATCGGCACCCCGGCCCGCACCAGCAGGCCGTTGACCTCGGCCGGCTCCCCACCGCGGACGAGCAGCAGGTCGCCCTCGCGCGACTCGACGCGACCGGCCAGCACCGACGCCGCGGCCGCCGGGTCGCGGGTGCGGACCTCCGTCAACCCGGTGGGGCGGCGCAATGCCTCGAGCGACTCCTGCAGCACGAGCCGCCCCCGGTCCAGGACGCCGACGCGCGTGCACATCTGCTCGACCTCGGACAGCAGGTGCGACGACAGGAACACCGTGGTGCCCGCGCGGTTGAGGCCCAGGAGCAGGTCGCGGATCTCGTGGATGCCCTGCGGGTCGAGGCCGTTGGTCGGCTCGTCGAGCACGAGCAGCCGCGGCCGGCGCAGCAACGCCGCCGCCAGACCCAGCCGCTGCCGCATACCGAGCGAGAACGCCTTCACCGGCCGCCGTCCCACGGCGTCGAGGCCGACCTGCTCCAGGACCTCGCCGACGCGCGCGGACCTGGTGCGCCGCTCACCACCCTCGCCGCTGGAGTCGAGCAGCTCGAGGTTGGTCCGCGCCGACAGGTGCCCGTAGGCCGCCGGACCCTCGATCAGGGCGCCGACCTGTGGCAGCACCTCGGCCGCGCCCTTGGGCATCGCCCTGCCCAGCACGTGCGCCTCGCCCGACGTGGCCAGCACGAGACCGAGCAGCATGCGCACGGTCGTCGTCTTGCCCGAGCCGTTCGCCCCGAGGAACCCGTAGACGTCGCCGGCCCGCACGTCGAGATCGAGGCCGTCGACGGCCGTCACCCGGCCGAAGCGTTTCGTCAGCGCACGGGTGCGCACGACCGACTCGACACCGGGCCGCTCCTCGACCCCGCCGGGCACGCCATCGGCCTCCTCGTCGCCCGCCCGGTCGACGTGGACCCTGCTGTCCGTCATCGCAGCCCCCGCCCGAAGTAGTACGGCTGCAGCGGCGGCAGCCCCGCCAGTGCGTCCCGCAGCGTGGCCGCCGTGACCGTGCCGACCAGCAGCCAACGGTCGCCGAAACCGACGGGCGGTCCGAGCTGGACGTTGAGGGCGCCCACCCCGGAGGCGATGCCGGACGAGTCCTCGACCGCGCCGGGTGTGGTGCGCAACGACGGCACGATCTGGCCGGCCAACCGGGCCGGCAACGGGACGGCCACGACCGTGGTCACGCCGCGGCCGTAGACGCCGACGGCGCCGAGGTTCAGGTCGCGGCGCTCGGCCAGCCCGGCGACCGTCGCGGGAGGGGTGGTGCGGCCGAAGGTGTCGAGGGCGGCGACGATGTCGTCGAAGCTGCCCCGGTCCACCCGCACGGACGCCGGGGGCCGGAACGCCACCGTCGACGCGGCTGGGCGGCCGATGGTCAGGTCGAGCAGCGTGCTCGACACCAGCGCGGTGCGGCTGCCCGTGGTGTAGACCGCCGCCGACACCGGCAGGCCCGAACCCGGCAGGGCCCACACGTCGATGCGGGTGATGGTCGACCCCTTCTCGTGGACGGCGACCCGCAACCCGGCCGCGTCGTGTCCGGCGATGCGACGGCTCGCCAGCCGTTCGACGTCACCCGTCCGCACCTCGCTGAGCAGGCGCCGGGCCAGGTTGCCGGGCAGCAGGTCGTCGGAACGGGGCAACCGGACGGCGCCCGCCGCGCCGGTCGTCTGCCGGGCGGTGTCGTTCTCGTAGTCCCACGTCGACAGGCCGCCGGCGTCGCGGTGCAGGTCGGTTTCTCCCGTCAGGTTCAGGGTGTCGACGCGCCAGTCGTCGCTGCCCCGCCACCACACGCGGAGCTGGTTCGTACCGCCGAACAGGTCGCTGATGGCGCCGAAGGCACTGCCGCTGACCGGCAGGGCGAGCCCACCCTGGGTCTGCGCGTATCCCGAGTACCCGACGTCGGCCGACGCCCGGACGCGTTGCAACAGCGTGGCGGCGCCGACCCCGCTGTCGCCGACGGGCAGTACCCGGACGACGGTGGGGGCCGCCGCCAGGGCGGCCACGACGGCGGCCACGACCGCCCACCGCCAACGCCGCGTCACACTTCACCGTACGTCCGTGACGGCGACCTCGTTCAGGTTCGACCTGTGAAGCGGCGATGGCCGAACCTGAGTCCGTACGCGCGTCGGCTGCACAGTCTCAGCATCGGCCGGTAACGTTTCGGGAAAGCTTGCTGCAGTGGCGTGGACCACCCGGTCACGTTTCCCCGTTTCCCAGCCGAGGAGCCTCCGCGTGACGGACCGATCCGCAGCGCGCCGCGGCTGGCCGTCGTCCGGTCGGTCCGACGACGACGGCTGGGGTCCTTCGACGGCGGTCTACAGCGGCTCGAACCGCTCCGACGGCGCCGGCCGCGACGACGCGTTCGCCCGGGCGTTCCAGGCCCCGGCGCCCGAGGCACCGGCCCGGCGCCCGGCGCAGCAGTCACCCCAGCGCCCGGCCGCACCACGTGGCGGTGGCCAGCGGCCTCCGGTCGACCCGCGGGCCGCGGCGGCCCCGACCCGTGACAAGCAGCGCGCCAACCGCCAGATGGAGCGCCAGATTGCCGAGCTGCGCAACAGCGCGCGGCCGAACGAGCGCGGCGTCCCCTGGTGGGCGGCGCTGGTCGTGCTCATCGTCATCGCCGGCGTGGGCGGCCTCATCGACACCATCGGCACGACGGCCGCGCGCGGCGGGTTCAACGTCGGCATCGTCGTCGCCTCGATCGTGGCCGTGCTCATCGTGCGGCGTTCGCACATGTTCCCGGTCGTCATCGCGCCGCCGATCGTCTACACCCTCGCCGCGGTCTTCCAGCTGTACCTGCGTTCGAGCGGCCTGCACGACAAGAAGGTCGTCTACGACGCCGCGTCGAACTACCTGGTGTACGGCTTCCCGGCGATCGCCGCGGCCACCGCGGCCGTGCTGATCATCGCCGGCTTCCGGTTGATCACCCGGAAGTAGCGGCTCCGCCCATCTCGCGCCGCAACTCCCGCGGCAGCGCGAAGGTCAGGCGCTCCTCGGTGTGCGCGACCTCGTCCACCGTGCCGAAGCCCCGCTCGGCCAGCCAGGCCAGCGCGCCGTCGACGAGGATCTCGGGCACGGACGCACCAGAGGAGACGCCGACGGTGCTGACGCCCTCGAGCCACTGCGGGTCGATGGCGGCCGCGTTCTCGACCAGGTAGGCGGACGCGGCGCCGGCGGCCAGGGCCACCTCGACCATGCGCACCGAGTTCGAGGAGTTCGGCGACCCCACGACGAGGAACAGCTCGACCTGCGGCGAGATCGCCTTCACCGCGGCCTGCCGGTTCTGCGTGGCGTAGCAGATGTCGTCCGACGGCGGCGACTGCAGCAGCGGGAACTTCTCGCGCAGCGCGCCGACGGTCTCGAGGGTCTCGTCGACCGACAGGGTCGTCTGGGAGAGCCAGACCACCCGCTCGGGGTCGCGCACCTCGACGTCGGCCACGCTCTCGGGCCCGTCGACGAGCCTGATGTTCTGCGGCGCCTCGCCGCTGGTGCCGACGACCTCCTCGTGCCCCTCGTGGCCGATGAGCAGGATGTCGTAGTCGTCGTCGGCGAAGCGGCGGGCCTCGTTGTGGACCTTGGTGACCAGCGGGCACGTCGCGTCGATGGTGCGCAGGTTGCGCGCCGCTGCCTGCTCGTGCACCTCGGGAGCCACACCGTGGGCCGAGAAGACCACGATGGCCCCCTCGGGAACCTCATCGTTCTCCTCGACGAAGATCGCCCCGCGCTCCTCGAGGGCCTGCACGACGTACAGGTTGTGCACGATCTGCTTGCGCACGTACACGGGCGCGCCGTAGTGGTCGAGGGCCTGCTCTACGGTCTGCACCGCGCGGTCGACGCCGGCGCAGTACCCACGGGGCTTGGCCAGCAGGACGCGCTTGCGCGTCGGGTCGGCTCCGTCCGTCGAGGATGCACTGGCGCTCATGAAGGCCATGGTACGTACCCGATCGGGGACAGAAGGGGGGCGATGGGGCAGGCTGGTGACATGCACCTCCCCGGTCCCCTGCGGGCCGCGGTCGGCCTCGTCGCCACCGCCGCCGCCGAGGCGAGACACCTGCCCGATCGCGCCATCGAGCTGCCGATGCTGGCGGTAAGTTCGGCCATGCAGGCCTCGCTGCGCGCGCAGCAGCGCTACGCCCGCCTGGCCGCCCGCGGTGACGAGGTGCTCAACCGCCGAGCGCCGACCGAGCAGCCGCCGCCGTGGGCCACGTTCGACGACCCGGTGCCGGTCGGCGAGCTGCGCCGGACGGCCGGCGAGGCCGCCGACGCAGATAAGCCGTCGATGTTCGACGAGCTGTTCGGCGTCGAGGACCCGACCCTGCCCGTCGACGGGCGCGAACCGGTCGACGAGATCGTGCCGGCGGACGAACCGCTCGTGGCGCCGGACGTCCAGACGCCCGTGGTCCCGGTCTCCCCGGACGCGCGGGGGCGGAGCACGGCCGACGGCTCGGCGTCCGCGCGCACGAGCGCACCCTCCACGACCACGGCACCCACGACCACGGCACGCAAGTCCCCCGCGCGTAAGACCACGGCACGCAAGACCCCCGCGCGCAAGACAGCACCGGGCAAGACAGCACCGGGCAAGACGGCGGCGGGTAAGACGGCCGCCAAGAAGACCGCGTCGAAGGAGCCGCTCAGCAAACCCCGCCACACCGCGCCGTCGGCGTTCGACAACGTCGCCGACGAGTAGCGCGCGGTGGCCCGTCTCGAGACCTCGCCGGACTCCCCCGTCCCCGTCCGGGTCGTCGCCCTGCGGGTCGGTGAGTGGATCTCGAGGCTCGGCGAGATCTGGGTGGACGGGCAGATCGCCCAGCTGACCCGCCGGCCCGGGATGCCCACCCAGTTCCTCACCCTGCGCGACCCGGACGCCAACATCTCGATGTCCGTGACCTGCCCCCGGGGGGTGTTGCCGGACACGGTGGCCGAGGGCACCCGGGTGGTGCTGCGCGCCCGTCCCGACTTCTACCTCGAGCGCGGCACGCTGAGCCTGCGTGCGCTCGAGGTGCGGCAGGTCGGCCTCGGCGAACTGCTGGCCCGCCTCGCCGCCCTGCGCACCCTGCTCACCGCCGAGGGACTGTTCGCCCGCGAGCACAAGCGCCCGCTGCCGTTCCTGCCGCACACGATCGGCTTGATCACCGGGCGGGCCAGCGCCGCGGAGCGCGACGTCATCGACAACGCCCGGCGGCGGCTGCCCGCGGCCCGCTTCCGCATCGAGAACGTGGCCATGCAGGGCACGAACGCGGTCACCGAGGTGATCGACGCCCTCGACCGGCTGGAGAAGGACCCGCAGGTGCAGGTGATCGTCATCGCCCGCGGCGGCGGCAGCGTAGAGGACCTGCTGCCGTTCAGCAACGAGTCGCTGGTGCGCGCGGTGGCCGACGTGTTCACCCCGGTCGTCAGCGCGATCGGGCACGAGACCGACGTGCCGCTCCTCGACCTGGTGGCCGACGTCGCGGCCTCGACGCCCACCGACGCGGGCAAGCGCATCGTGCCCGACCTCGCCGACGAGCTGCGCGAGGTCGCCCAGCTCCGCACACGGGCGCGGGCCCGCATCCATGCCCGCCTCGACCGCGAGGCCGAGCTGATGGCCGGGCTGCCCGAACGGCTGCGCCGCACGGTGCGCGGTCGCGTCGCTCGCGAGGCCGAGGACGTCGACGCCGCCCGGGCCCGGACCCGCCGGCGCATCGAGACCCTGCTCGAGGCCGGTCGGGCCGAACTGGGCCAGGTGCGGGCGCGGGTGCGGGCGCTGTCGCCGCAGGCCACGCTCGACCGCGGGTACGCCGTGGTCGTGCGCCGCGCCGACGGCGTCGTCGTCCGGGCGCCCGACGAGGCGACCGGCACGCTGCACGTCCGGGTGGCCGGCGGACAGTTCGACGCGACCCGTTCGACCCCCTGATCCGCCTTCCCGCCCGCAGTGGTCGCTGCAGGGCGCCGCAGCGCGACCACACCGGGCGGGAAGCGACAGCGGGCACTTGTAGGGTCGGCGGGTGCCCGGCAAACCGAAGGAACCGGACGAACCCAGCTACGAGCAGGCCCGCGCCGAACTGCGCGAGGTCGTGGCCCGGCTCGAGTCGGGCGGCCAGCCGCTCGAGGAGTCGTTGGCGCTGTGGGAGCGCGGCGAGCAGCTCGCCGACATCTGCCAGCGCTGGCTCGACGACGCCGGCACGCGTCTCGACGAGGCGATCGCACGGCACGACGGCCCCGCCGGGGACGCGTCCACCGAGGGGTGACCGACCTCGCCCACCACCTCTCGCACGCCCCGCGCGGGTGTCGATGCGTCTGACAGGATGGAACACCCCGCCGAGAGGAATCCCGATGACCGGCCCGACCGACGGCCCTGCTGACACCCATCAGGACGCGATCCCGCC
>NZ_CAXUNP010000073.1:0-10100 GCF_964252635.1 uncultured Jatrophihabitans sp. | reverse complement strand
CGTCCCGCCCGTCCCGACGAAGGAGACCCCCCAGTGAACGCATGGTTCGAGACCGTGGCCGAGGCGCAACGGCGCGCGAAGAAGCGACTGCCCCCGTCCGTGTACAGCGCGCTGGTGGCCGGTTCCGAGCGGGGGCTCACGATCGCCGACAACATCGGCGCCTTCGACGAGATCGGCTTCGCGCCGCACACCGCGGGACACCACAGCCAACGCGAGCTGGCCACGTCGGTGCTGGGCCAGGACATCGCCCTGCCCGTGATCATCTCGCCGACGGGCGTGCAGGCCGTGCACCCGGACGGTGAGGTGGCCGTGGCCCGCGCCGCCGCCGCGCGCGGCACGGCCATGGGCCTGAGTTCCTTCGCCAGCAAGCCCGTGGAGGAGGTGACGGCCGCCAACCCGCAGACGTTCTTCCAGCTCTATTGGTCCGGCACCCGCGACCAGATCACCGAGCGCATCGAGCGGGCGCGGGCGGCGGGCGCCGTCGGCCTCATCGCCACGCTCGACTGGTCGTTCTCGATGGGCCGCGACTGGGGCAGCCCGCACATCCCCGAGCGCCTCACCGTCAAGGAGGCGATGCGCTTCGCCCCCGAGGCGCTGACCCACCCCAAGTGGCTGGCCGCGTTCGTCAGGACCGGCCGCATCCCCGACCTCACCGTGCCGAACATGCAGAACCCCGGCGAGCCCGCGCCCACCTTCTTCGGTGTCTACGGCGAATGGATGCAGACGCCCGCGCCGTCGTGGGAGGACGTCGCGTGGATCCGCGAGACGTGGGGCGGCCCGTTCATGCTCAAGGGCGTCACCCGCGTGGACGACGCCAAGCGCGCGGTTGATGCGGGTGCCACCGCCATCTCGGTGTCGAACCACGGCGGCAACAACCTCGACGGGACGCCGGCGACGATCCGGTGCCTGCCGGCCGTGGCCGACGCCGTCGGGGACCAGCTCGAGATCCTGCTCGACGGCGGCATCCGGCGCGGCTCCGACGTCGTCAAGGCACTGGCCCTGGGCGCGCGGGCGGTCATGATCGGACGCGCGTACCTCTGGGGCCTCGGCGCCAACGGGCAGGCCGGCGTGGAGAACGTGCTCGACGTGCTGCGCGGCGGCATCGACTCGGCGCTGCTCGGGCTCGGGCTGAGCTCGGTGCACGACCTCGACCGCTCGAGCGTGCTGGTGCCGGACGAGTTCGCCCGCGCTCTGGGGGTCTGAGCGTGGCGCGTCCGGACGTCCGCGGGGTGGCCCGCTACCTGCCCTCGCCGGTGCAGTCGATGATCGGGGTCGCCGCGTTGAGTGCGATCGTCGCGGGTGCCGCGGTGGAGCGGCGGCGGCGGCGCAACGCCGCGCCGAAGGAACCGACGGTGTGGGCCACCAGCGGCACCACCGGGCCGAGGCTCGACGATGAGTGACGACGGCTATGTCCGGTCGGCGCAGCGGATCATTCCCGCGCCGCCCGAGGCGATCTTCGCGGTGCTCACCGACCCGGAACGGCATCGTGAGATCGACGGGTCGGGCACGGTGCGCGGCGTCCGGGCGTCCGACCGGCCGCTGACGTCGGGGTCGTCGTTCGACATGCACATGCGGCGCGGGTTCGCGTACTCGACGCGCAGCACCGTCACTGAGTTCGAGCCGGGCCGCGTCATCGCCTGGCAGACGCGTCCGCTGACCCTGCCGTTGCCGTGGTTCATCGGTGGGCGGACGTGGCGCTACGAGCTCGAGCCGGTGGATGGCGGTACGCGCGTCACCGAGACCTGGGACCTGCGCGCGGAGCGCAACCGTGCGCTGGTGCGGCCGTTGGCCGGCGATCCCGAGCGGGACATGGCGCAGACGCTCGAGCGGCTGGAGCGCCTCGTCACCTGACGATTCGACCTTTGAAGACTTCGCCGTGACGGGCGCGGAGAAGTCTCCGCAGATCAGGGGCTGAACACAGCAGCGCCCGGGCCGGAGCCCGGGCGCTGCTGAAAGTCTGGCTGAGGTGCTCAGTCCTCGAGGGACTTCTGCTCCTGCTCGAGCGCGTCGGCCTTCTTCTCGTGCGCCTGCGCTGCGGCCTGGTCCTTGCTGGCCTTGGTCTCTTCCTCGCTCTTGGTCTGCTGGGCCTCGCCCTCGGCCTCGAGGTTGTCGTTGTCGGTCAGGTCGCCGGCCTTCTGCTTCACAGCGCCCTTGATGCTCTCGCCGATACCCATCAGCTGTTCACCTTCTCCTTGGTCTTCTGTGCACTCTGCTGCGCTCGGTCGGCAGTCTTGGCCTTGGTCTCGTGCGCGTCGGACTGCACCTGGGCCTTGACGGCCTCGAGGCGCTCGGTGCCCTTCTCCTGCTGCACCTGTCCGGCCTTGGTGAGGCGGTCCTGGTTGGTGACGGTGCCAAAGATCTCCTTGCCGAGGCCGATGATCTTGTCGGCCAGGCCGGTCAGGTTCTTGGGGTCGATCCGGGGAATCTGCACTGGTGCCTCATCTCGTTTCGTGGGCGGGTTCTTACTGTCTGGGTTACCCGCCAGTAGGGGAGGTCCACACACGCTGTGACGGGCGACCCATCGGCCCGCGAAGTGCACGCCGCCGCGACCCGGCACGACGTAGTTGTCGACCGTGCTGCGCTAGGTTGAGGGCCGCCTCGGGGCGGTAGCTCAGCTGGTCAGAGCAGGGGACTCATAATCCCTGGGTCGCGGGTTCGAGCCCCGCCCGCCCCACACCATGAAGATCATCTTCTCGCGCCGACGGTGCAGCAGCCACCGGCGGACACGCCGGCAATTCGCCGGCAGATGCAACACCGTCGCGCGAGGGCTCACCCGTACGCGGAGCCGTTGGCGGTGCTGCGGCCGATCGGCGTCGTGACCCGGCCCAGGTGCTCGTAGACGTTGCCGGGCAGCACGTGCAGCCACGGCCAGTCGGCGGGGTCCGGACCCAGGGCCAGACGGACCAGGGCTCGATAGGTGTCGGCACCGGCGTAGGGCGACGCGTGGACGGTGCGGGCCGGGAACCACGCCGACCGCTTCAGCGGACGCTGGCCGCCGTCCGGGCTGGTGCCGGTGGCCGACCACGACGCGAGCGCCCACCACGTCCCGGTCGGGTCGCGGCCCCAGGCGTGCAGGTGCGCCAGGGTGCCGGTGAGTTCGGCGCGCACGGACGGGGCCACAACCGATTAGAACAGACTGGCCGACTAAATCGAACAGGTGGGCCTACGCGTGCTGCAGCGAAGCAGGCAGCACGGCGTTCAACCGGCCGGACGTGAACGCCTCGACGGTGACCAGGCCGTCGAAGCCGGCTGCGCGGACCGCGTCGACCGCCCCGCTGCGGCGGGTGTCGTCGACGGCGGTGGCCGCGACCTCGATGCGGGCCGTGTCGCCGAGGTCACGCACCCGCAAATCGGGGGAGTCGATGCCCGCCCGCGTCAGCAGCGCGCGGACCTCGATCTCGGCACGGTCGACGCGCGCCAACCGCGCCGGGGTGATGGCGACGCCGTAGGCGACCCGGCTCGACAGGCAGGGGCTGGCGGGGCGGTCCCACACCGGCAGCCCCCAGAACCGGGCGAGCGTGCGCACGTCCGCCTTGCTCATCGCAACGTCGGCGAGAGGCGTCAGGGCGCCGCGCTCGGCGGCGGCCCGGATGCCCGGCCGCCAGCCGGCGACGACGTCGTCGGCGTTGGTTCCGGTCAGCACGACGGGGTCGGAGCCGTACGACGCAACGTCGAGGACGGCACCGAGGGCGTCGACGAGCGTCGCCTTGCAGAAGTAGCAGCGGTCGTGGCCGTTGCGGGTGTAGCCCTCGACGTCCATCTCGCGCGTCGGCACCTCGACGTGCTCGACCCCGAGCGAACACGCGAACGCCGCGGCATCGGCGAGCATGCCGCTGGGCAGCGCCGGCGAGACGGCCGTGGCCGCCACGACCCGGTCGGCACCGAGCGCCCGCACGGCCGCGGCGAGCACCAGCGCGGAGTCGACGCCGCCCGAGAACGCGACCATGACGCGTCCACCGACCGGCCCGCCGACGTGGGCGCGGTCCGCGAACCAGGAGAGCAACCGGGCAGCGGTTTGACGCTGCTCTCGGTTCGTTGACATCGTGACAGCGTGGCACACGACCCCGGCGTCGAAGACCTGGGATTTGCCCGACTGGATCTTGATCGGCTCGCCCGCACCGGCGCCCCCGAGGTCGTGCTGGCCGCGCACAAGACACCCGAGCAGACGCTCACCGCGCTGACCCACCTCGCCGCCGCACACCCCGACCGTCCGGTGCTCGCCACCCGCTGCCCGGTCGAGGTGCTGACGGCGGCACGAGAACTGGGCGGAGCGCGGATCGACGAGCTGGCCGGCACCGTGGTGCTCGGGCCGGAGCTCGCGCTCACCGGTCGTGTCGCCGTCGTCGCCGCGGGCACGTCCGACCTGCCCGTCGCGCGGGAGGCCACCACCGGCCTCGAGGTGCACGGCGTCGCACCCGACCTGATCGTCGACGTCGGTGTGGCCGGCCTGCACCGCCTGCTCGCCGAACGGGACCGCATCGTCGATGCCGACGCGGTCATCGCCGTCGCCGGCATGGACGGCGCCTTGCCCGGCGTCGTCGCCGGCCTCGTCGCGTGCCCGGTGGTGGCCGTGCCCACCAGCGTCGGGTACGGCGCGTCCTTCGGCGGTGTCGCCGCGCTGCTCACCATGCTCAACGCCTGCGCCCCGGGCGTCACGGTGGTCAACATCGACAACGGGTTCGGCGCCGCGGCCGCCGTCGCGCGCATGCTGCGGCCGCGGCCGTGAGCGAAGCTCGTGGAGCCAAGGCGTGAGTAACGCGCTCTGGGTCGACGCGACCCACGGTGCGGCCGGCGACATGCTGCTGGGCGCGCTGCTCGACGCCGGTGCCGACCTCGAGGCCGTGCGCACCGTCGTCGGCCGGCTCGGCGTCGAGCCCATCGAGATCGCGGCCGCGGCCGTCCGCCGGCACGGGCTGCGCGCGACCCAGGCCGTTGTCACCACCGCAACTGCCGACGTGCGGCGCGGGCCCGCCGAGATCGCCGAGCTGCTCACCGCCGCCGACCTGCCGCCGGCAGCCGACGCGTTTGCGTGCGACGTGTTCGACCGTCTCGCCCGCGCCGAGGCGCGCGTCCACGGCGTCGACGTCGGCGAGGTGCACTTCCACGAGGTCGGCGCCCTCGACGCCCTCGCCGACGTGGTCGGGTGTGCGGTCGCACTGGACACCCTGGGCCTGCTCGCCGACGGGGTGGCCCGCATCGTCAGCACGGTGGCGCTCGGCGGCGGCACCGCGGCCACCGAGCACGGCCGGCTGCCGGTGCCCGTGCCCGCCACCCTCGAACTGCTCACCGAGGCCGCAGCACCAGTCGGCGCGGGGCCCGGCGACCGGGAGCTGTGCACGCCCACCGGCGCCGCGCTGCTGGCCGCCCTCGCCACCGGGTGGGGACACCTGCCCGACCTCGTCGTCCGCGCCCACGGCAGCGGCGCCGGCAGCGCCGACCCGCCCGACCGGCCCAACCTGCTGCGCGTGGTCATCGGCGACGCCGTCACCACGTCGGCGAACCGGTGGCGTGAGGACGAGCTGCAGGTGCTCGAGGCCACCGTCGACGACCTGGACCCGCGCCTGTGGCCCGACGTGCTCGACCGGCTCGTCGCCACCGGGGCGCACGACGCGTGGCTGACCCCCGTGCTCATGCGCAAGGGCCGTCCCGGCCACGTGGTCACCGCACTCGTGCCGCCCGACGCGCTGGACGCGACCTTCGGCGAGCTCGTCCGCGCGACGACGACGCTCGGGGTACGGGTGCACGGCGTGGCCCGCCGTGCCCTGCCCCGCGACACCGTCACCGTGGACGTCGACGGCCACCCCGTCGCCGTCAAGCGGGGCCTGCTCGACGGCGCGGTCACCACGGCGCAACCCGAGTTCGACGACGTTAGGGCGGCCGCGGACGCACTCAGCGTTCCGGCGGCAGAGATACTGCGACGTGTGACAGCAGCGGTGCACCTCCCTGAGCCGGGCCAGGACACGTGAGGCTCACCCTCGACGACGACCGGCTGTTGCCCACCGACCCGGGGGAGCGGGCCGTCGCCCGGACGATCTACGGCGCGGTGCGCGACCTCGCGCTGATCTGCCCGCACGGTCACGTCGACCCGCAGCTGCTGCTGGACGACGCCCCGTTCCCGGACCCGGCCTCGCTGCTCATCGCCCCGGACCACTACGTCACCCGCCTGCTGCACGCCAGCGGTGTCTCGCTCGACGCGCTCGGCGTGGGCGAGGGACAGCTGTCCGAGGACGCGGCCCGGCATGCGTGGCGGCTGCTGTGCGAGCACTGGGCGGTGTTCCGCGGCACGCCCGTCCGCTACTGGCTGGAGGCCGAGCTCGTCGACATCTTCGGCGTCGACACGGCGCCGTCGGCAGACACCGCGGACGCCATCTTCGACCGCCTCGCCGAGTCCCTGGCCGACCCGGCGTTCCGGCCGCGCGCGCTGTACGAGCGCTTCGGCATCTCGGTGCTCGCCACCACCGACGACCCGTGTTCGGACCTGTCGGAGCACCGCGCCCTGGCCGACGACCCGACGTGGCACGGGCGGGTGATCCCGACGTTCCGCCCCGATGCGTACCTCGAGCCCGCGGACCCCGGTTGGGTCGACGCGGTCGGCCGGTTGGCCGCAGCCGGTGACGTCGACACCGGTGACTACGCCGGCTACCTGCAGGCCCTCGAGCAGCGACGCCGGTACTTCGTGGAGCACGGCGCAGTGTCGGCCGACCACAGCCACCCGGACGCACGGACCGACCCGCTGGAGCCGGCCGAGGCCGCACGCATCTATCGAGACGCGCTGGCCGGTCGGGCGAGCGTCGACGAGGCGACCGCGTTCCGCCGGCACATGCTCACTGAGATGGCCCGCATGTCGTGCGACGACGGGCTGGTGATGACGCTGCATCCTGGCGTGCGCCGCAACCACCACACGCCCACCTTCGAGCGGTACGGCGCCGACGTCGGCGCGGACATACCGCTGGGTATGGAGTTCACGGACGCGCTCCGACCGTTGTTGCAGCGGTTCGGCACGGCGGACGGGTTCCACCTCGTCGTGTTCACCGTCGACGAGACGGTGTGGTCGCGGGAACTGGCCCCGCTGGCCGGCTTCTACCCGTCGGTCTACGTCGGGGTGCCGTGGTGGTTCCTGGACGCGCCCGACGCGATGCGCCGGTTCCGGGCCGCAGTGACCGAGACCGCCGGCTTCACCCGCACGTCGGGCTTCGTCGACGACACGCGTGCGTTCTGCTCGATCCCGGCCCGTCACGACATGGCCCGGCGCGTCGAGGCCGGTAACCTCGCACGTCTGGTCGTCGAGCACCGCCTGACCGAGGACGAGGCGGTCGACACCGCGATCAACCTCGTGTCGCGTCAGCCCAAGACGGTGTTCAAGCTGTGAACGCGTTTCTGCGCCGGACGGGTGCCGCGCCACCGGTCCGGCTCGTGCACCTCGGCCTCGGCAACTTTCACCGCGCGCACCAGGCCTGGTACACCGACCGCGCGCCCGACGCCGCCGAGTGGGGTTACGCCGCGTTCGCCGGCCGCAGCGGTGGCACGCCCGAGCTGCTGGCTGCGCAGGACGGGCTGTACACGCTGGTCGGCCGGGCCGCCGAGGACGACACCTTCGACGTCGTCGGCAGCATCGCGCGTGCGCACGCCGGGGACGACCACGCCGCGTGGCTCGGTTACCTCGCCTCGCCCGACGTCGCGGCCGTGACCCTGACGGTCACCGAGGCCGGGTACCTGGTGGATGGCGAGGGCAACCTCGACGCGGAGCGGCCCGAGGTCCAGGCCGACCTCGCCGCCCTGCGCAAGGACCGGTCCGCGGCGGTGCGCACGGCGCCGGCCCGGCTGGTCGCCGGCCTGCTCGCCCGCCGCGCGGCCGACGCTGGACCCCTGGCGCTGGTGCCCTGCGACAACCTGCCCGGCAACGGCGCGCTCCTCGACCGGGTCGTGCGCGAGCTGGTCGCGCTGCTCGACCCCTCGCTCGCCGATTGGCTCGACGCATCGCTGTCGGTGGTGACGACGACGGTCGACCGCATCACCCCACGTACCGAGCCGGTGGACCTCGAGACCGTGCGAGCGGCGACCGGCGTCGACGACGCCGCCCCCGTGGTCACCGAACCCTTCGCGGAGTGGGTGCTCAGCGGCGCGTTCCCCGCCGGCCGCCCGGCCTGGCACGACGTGGGCGCGATGTTCACCGACGACGTGACCCCGTTCGAGCATCGCAAGCTGTGGCTGCTCAACGGTGGCCATTCGTTGCTGGCCTACGGCGGCTCCGTACGCGGCCACGCAACGGTGGCCGAGGCTGTCGCCGACGACACCTGCCGCGGTTGGCTGGAGCAGTGGTGGGATCTGGCGCGCGACCACCTCCCGCAGCCCGACCACGACGTCGCCGTCTACCGCGCGGCTCTGGTCGAGCGCTTCGCCAATCCGCGCATCCGTCACCTGCTCGCCCAGATCGGCGCGGACGGGTCGCAGAAGCTGACGGTCCGGGTCCTTCCCGTCCTGCGTGCCGAGCGGGACGCGGGCCGCATGCCCCTGGCCGCGACCCGCATCCTCGCCGCGTGGATCTGCACCGTGCGCGGGTTCGGTGCACCGGTGACGGACGTGCGGGCGGACGACCTGCTCGAGCCTGCGGCCGGGCCGCTCGCGGACGCGGTGCCGCGCCTGCTGGACGTGCTCGACCCCCGGCTCGGCGCGGACGACGCGCTGGTCGACGCGGTGGCGGCACAGGTCGAGGAGCTGACCGCCGACGTCCGGCGGTGACGACTACCGCAACCGGAAGAGGATCTCGCCGGCGTTCGGCACGACGAAGGTGTCCAGGTCGGCCTCGGCCGCTGCCAGGTCGACGGCGGCCGGGTCGAGGTAGTTCAGGTTCACCCCGCGCACGACGTCCTCGGGGATGCCGGTCGCCAGGGTCACGGTGACGCGGTCGCGCTCGCCGTCGTGCTCGTCCCAGGTGCCTGCTCCACACAGGTGCGTCGAGTGGGCGAGCACCGACCAGTGCACGCCGGAGAAGCGGTCCCACTGCTTCACGAAGTAGTCGCGGCAGTGATAGCCGATGTCATGGATCTCGGGGTGGGTGGCCGCGATCTCGGTGACGTGCGGCGCGTAGATGATCACCTCGCCGCCGTCGGCCACGACCGGCTCCACCTTGTAGAAGCCCTTGGCCGCCGTCCACATGTCGTCGTACTTCGGCGGCACGAGCGACAGGACGCGGTGCACCGGGGCGTCGAGGTAGGTGATGTTGGTCTGCGCCGACACCGCGGCGGCCTCGGCCCACGCCGAAGCCGTGTCGCCGAACGACATCGCGTGCAGCGCACCGGTTCCGGACTCGGGGACGACGCACAGCGCCAGCTTGTCGGCCGGAACGAGCGACACCGCCTCGTCGATCAGCGCGCGCACCGGCGTGACGCCCAGCGTGCCGATGATCTCGGCGCTGGTGATCAGCGCGCCGAGCCAGTGGGAGAGGTCGATGATCTCCTGGCCGGCGACTCCGGGGAAGAAGTACTTGTTGCCGCCGGAGAACCCGACGACCTCGTGCGGGAACACCGGCCCGACCACGAGGGTGACGTCGTGCTCGACCACCGCGCGGTTCAGCCGCACGTCCACCGCGGTGTGCAGGCGCCCGTCCGACAGCTCCGCGATGCGGTCCGCGCCGATCGTCCCCACCGACACGAGCGCGTCCGGCCGCCACCACTCGTGGTTGCGCACCGTCATGCCGGGATAGACCGACTGCACGTCACCGGGCGGGTAGCCGAGCATCCCGCCGAGCTGCGCCTCGCTCATCGCGCTGTGGGTGCCGAGCGCGACCAGCGCGGTGAGCCGGGTGACGCGCCCGGCCAGCGCGCCGTGGACGGCCCCGAGCAGCAGGGGCAGCGGGCAGCTGCGCGTCGCGTCGGGGACCAGCACGCACACCGAGCGGCCGTCGAGATCGGCCCGGGAGAGCTGGTCGGCGACGAACGCCTGCACCTGCTCGGCGGAGAGCACCTGCCCGGGTCCGCCGATGGTCGCGGCTCGTTCGGTCACCGTGTCGGCTCGTTCGGTCACCGTGTCGGCTCGTTCGGTCACTGTGTCACTGTGCCGTCACCGTCGAGCCGTCGACAAGGTGGGTGGGGTCCTGGGGG
>NZ_CAXUNP010000072.1:0-11260 GCF_964252635.1 uncultured Jatrophihabitans sp. | reverse complement strand
GCCCCGGCCGCCGGCCCGCCCGTCACCCGCAGCGAGTAGGCCGGGCCGCACGCCGCCGGTACTGCCGCGGTGCGCAGAACGGCGCCGGTGCGCAGCCCCGTCTCGGCCAGCAGCATCGCGTCCTGGAGCTCGGTGTCGTCCAGATAGAGCCGGCAGTCCTCGGGCAGGCCGCACGCCCGGAGGAGCGCGGTGCGTACGGCACCGAACGGCGTGGGTGCGGGCGCGTCCAGGCGCAGGTCGTGGTCGTCGTGGTGGTTCCGCACGGTGAGATCGATGAGCACGCGAGCGATCCTGGGGCGTCGCTCCGACACCCGGGCGCGCGTCGCCGTCCGGCTGTGGACAAGCGGGCGACGAACGTCCCGCGATCCACATGCGGCGCCGCGGGGACGGCGGGGTGTCGGTGGCCGGCCCTAACGTCACCGCCCGTTCTCGTCCACCCTTCCCGTCCGCAGGAGTTCCCGTGACCAGTCTCAAAGTCGCCCCCGCCCAGCTCGAGGCCCTCGGGCACAGCACGCAGCGCGCCTCCGCCGAGGTGCGGGGCGAGCACCAGCAGCTGCGCGCCCAGCTGTCGCCGCTGTTCGGCGCCGACTGGTCCGGCGCCGCGGCCGGGCAGTTCACCGCGCTGTACGCCGACTTCGACCGGCACGCCCGTGGGCTGTCCGACGCCCTCGACGGCATCGGCATGCTCCTGCTGCACGCCGGCGCGTCCTACGCCCAGGTCGAGACGGCGGTCGCGGCGTCGTTCCGGTAGCGGACCGTCGGCTAGCGTCGTGGTGGTGCAGGACGTTCTCGCCGCCGTCGAGGCCGCCGTCGTCGAGCACTTCGGGCACCGTCCGGCGCGGGCGTCCGTGTCCTTCGTCGGCGTCGACCCGATCGAGGTGCTGCGCTTCGAGCCCATCCCCGGCGAGCGGGCCTTCGTCACCCTCGGCATGTCCCGGCACCCGATGACCGGCGCGTCGGCCGAGATCGTGAACGCCGACGGTCCGCGCGCCGAGTTGATGCTGCACGTGCGCGACCCCGGCGACGACCACGCCGACGTCTGGCGGCGGCTCGCCGTTCTCGCGGCCGCCCCGGCCGTCGAGGGCGTGGTCTACGTCGACGGCATGAGCGTCGAACTCGGCGAACCGCTCGTCGCGGGGTCGGCCGAGGTCGGCGTCGTGATCACCCCGTCGGCCCTGGACGACGTCGGGACGGATGCCGGAACCGTCACCATCCTGCAGGCCGTGCCGGCGACGTCCAACGAGCTGGGTTGGTGCCGGGTGCGCGGCAGCGAGGCGCTGCGCGAGCGCTGGCGCGAGGCCGACGCCGACCTGCTGGATCTCCTGCGTCACTCCGTGGCCCTCGACTGACGCGGCGGCCACCCCGGGCTGACACACTGTCCGCTTTCACGGCAGGTCGTCACCGG
This sequence comes from uncultured Jatrophihabitans sp., assembly GCF_964252635.1. Classification (GTDB taxonomy): domain Bacteria; phylum Actinomycetota; class Actinomycetes; order Mycobacteriales; family Jatrophihabitantaceae; genus Jatrophihabitans. The sequence continues at coordinate 9,855 of NZ_CAXUNP010000072.1, read as the reverse complement.
GACGTCGCAGGCAGAGGGAGAGCATCGTGCAGTTCGGTCGGTACTACGAGGAGTTCGAGGTCGGCGCGGTCTACAAGCACTGGCCCGGCAAGACGGTCACCGAGTACGACGACCACCTGTTCTGCCTCATCACCATGAACCACCACCCGCTGCACCTCGACGTCAACTACGCGGAGAAGACGACCGACTTCGGCAAGAACGTCGTGGTCGGCAACTACGTCTACTCGCTGCTGCTGGGCATGTCGGTGGCCGACGTCAGCGGCAAGGCCATCGCCAACCTCGAGGTCGAGTCGTTGCGCCACGTCGCCCCGACCTTCCACGGCGACACCATCTACGGCGAGACGACGGTGCTGGACAAGACGCCGTCGAAGTCGAAGTCCGACCGCGGCGTGGTGTACGTCGAGACGATCGGCTACAACCAGGACGGCACCGTGGTCTGCATCTTCCGGCGCAAGGTCATGGTGCCGACCCGGGAGTACATCGACGCGCGCGGCGGTGAGCAGCCCGGCCGGCCCGAGCCGGTGCGCCGGGAGAAGTAGCCGCGCGCGCGTCGAGGACTCAGCGCGGCAGCAGTCCCCACTCACCCAGGCAGTCGAACAACCCGCGGGCGAGCGGCACCGCGTCGAGGCCCGCGCGGTCGACCCAGCGCACGTCGGCCGCGTCGTCCCCGGCCTGCAGCGACCCGCCCACCACCTCGCACACGAAGTCGTCGATGACGTAGACGCCGCCGTCCGGCGCGGCACGCTCGACGCGCCCGGCGTGCCGGACGACGGCGACGCGCAGGCCGGTCTCCTCGCCCAGCTCGCGCACGCAGGCGCGTTGCGGGGTCTCGCCGGGACGGCAGCGGCCCCCTGGCACCGACCACGAGCCCTCTTCGGGCGGCTGTCCGCGGCGCACCAGCAGCAGCCGTCCGGCACCGTCGAATACCACTCCGCCGGCGCACGGTTGCCTGGATGCCGTGCCGGCCGGTGGGGCGGTCGCGTCCCGCCGTTCCACCACGCTCAGGTCACCTCCGCTCGCCCCGCGGCGCGGCATCCCGGCGTGCGGCGCCGCGTGCGGTAGGAACGTGACGAGGTGCGCCGCCCGGGTGCGCCCTGAGCGGTGAGGAGGCGGCCGTGCAGAAGGTTGTCATCGCGCTGGTCGTCATCCTGGTCATCGCTTTCGTCGTGGCCTACCCGAGCCACTCCGCCCATCTCGTGCATTCGGGATGGGGCCACACGAAGAGCATCGCGCACAGCCTCGGCGACTTCGTCAACAACCTGTGAGACCGGCCTGACATGCCGCAGTTCCTGGCCTCCGAACTGCCCGTCCGGGCCACGACGCGGCAGCACTGGGTCGTGCTCTTCCGTCGCGTCCACCGCTGGACCCTGCTCACCTTCGTCGTGCTGCTCGTCCTGAGCCTGATCTGGCCCTATCCCTGGCTCGTCCCGCTGGTGGTGATGGTCGTCGGCCTGATGGGGTGGCGCTACCTGCTCTGGCGCAACGAACGCATCTACCTGACCGGCAAGCGCATCGTGCGGATGGACGGCATCCCCACCGTGACCCGGCACGAGGCCTGGCTGCGCGTCGACCGGATCTCCGGGGCGCAGTTCCTGGAGAGCTGGCCCGGCACGTGGCTGGACTACGCGAGCATCGAGCTCGAGGCGCCGGGTCAGCACCCGGGAACCCGGCACCTGCTTCGGGTCGCCAAGGCCAACCCGTTCTACCTGGCCATGCGCAACACGGTCTTCGGCGAGGCCGACACCCCGGACCCGGACGAGCTGCCGCCCGACTACGTCACCGAGCCGCTGCCGCCGGTGCCGGACGACTACTGATCGGGTGCCCGTAGGGTCGAGTTCGGCATGCGAATCGACCTGCACACCCACAGCACCGCCTCGGACGGCACCGACTCACCGGCCGGCCTCGTCCGCGTCGCCGCGGCGGCCGGCCTCGACGTCGTGGCGATCACCGACCACGATTCCACCCGCGGGTGGGACGACGCGTTGGCCGCGCGGCCGGACGGGCTGACCGTCGTGCCCGGTGTCGAGTTCTCGTGTGTGCACCACGGCGACGACGGCCGGCGGGTCGGGCTGCATCTGCTCGCCTACCTGCTCGACCCGGACGACGTCGCCCTGCAGGCCGAATGGACGCGGCTGCGGGCCGGTCGGGTCGCCCGGGGCCGGCAGATGGTCGACAACCTGGCCGCCGCCGGCTACCCGGTGTCCTGGGAGCAGGTCGAGACGCTGGCCGCCGACGGCTCGGTGGGGCGACCGCACATCGGCCGCGCGCTGGTCGACAGCGGCGTCGTGCCCGACGTGTCGACGGCGTTCCGGGACCTGCTGTCCTCGCGGCAGCCGTACTACGTCCGCAAACCCGACACCGACGTGTTCGAGGCCCTCGCGCTGGTGCGGGCGGCCGGCGGGCTCCCCGTGTTCGCGCACCCCTTCGCGCGGCGGCGCGGGCCGGTCGTCGGCGACGAAGTCATCGCGGCCATGACCGAGGCGGGCCTGATCGGGCTCGAGGTGGACCACCCCGACCACGACGCCGACGACCGCGCCCACGCCCGTGACGTGGCCCGAGGTCTGGGCCTGCTGGGCACCGGGTCGTCGGACTACCACGGGACGAACAAGCCGACCCCGATCGGCATGTGCCTGACCGACCCGGACGTGTACGCGCAGCTGCTCGAGCGGCCCGCCGCCCGCACGCCCGTCGGCCCGTGACTGTCGGTGGGGGCGGTTACCGTCGCCGCATGTCCTCGGAGCAGCTCGCGTCCTCGGAACAGCTGACGCTCGCCGACATGCCCACGCGGCTGTTCTCCTGCACCCCGTCGCGCCTGGCCGCCTTCGACTGCCCCCGCCGTTACCGGTTCACCTACCTCGACCGGCCGACCCCGCCGCGGGGCGCGCCGTGGGCGCACAACACGGTGGGCGCCGTCGCGCACCTGGCGCTGCACCAGTGGTGGTCGTTGCCCCGTGCCCACCGCACGCCCGACGAGGGTGCGTCGCTGGTCGAGCGCAACTGGCAGCCGCACGGGTTCCGCGACGACGTGCAGTCCAACGCGGCCTGCGCCGCCACCGCCGGCTGGGTGCGCGACTACCTGTCCGACCGGGCCACGAGCGCCGTCGACCCGGCCGCCGAGCCGATCGGGGTCGAGCGCACCGTGGCCACCCGCACCGCGAAGCTGGCCGTGTCCGGTCGCGTCGACCGCATCGACGAGCGCGGCGACGAGCTGGTCGTCGTCGACTACAAGACCGGGCGCCGGCCCCTCGACGCCGACGACGCCCGCGGCTCGCAGGCGCTCGCCCTCTACGTCCTGGGCGTGCGCCGCACCCTGCGCCGCGACTGCCGGCGGGTCGAGCTGCATCACCTGCCCACCGGCACCGTCGCGGCGTTCGAACACACCGACGCCTCGCTCGAACGCCATCTCGAGCGCGCCGAGCACACCGCACAGGACATTGTGGCGGCCACGGACACCCTCGCTGCCGGGGCCGACGCCGACGACGTGTTCCCGGCCGCGCCGGGCCCGGGTTGTTCGTGGTGCGACTTCCGGGCCGCCTGCCCCGAGGGCCGGTCGACGTCGGCCGAGCGCGAGCCGTGGTCCGGCCTGGCCGACCCGGCCGGGGGCGGCGCGGCCGGGGTGATTGGGTAGGCACGGAGTGACCACAGACGGCGAAGGGACGCGACGACGATGACGCAGGCGACGAGCACACAGGCGATGTACAAGGTGACCGACCCGGCCACCAACGAGACCGTGGCCGAGTACGCCACCGCCACCGACGCCGAGATCCAGGACGTGCTCGCCCGCGCCGCCGCCGGGTACACGTCCTGGCGCCGCACCTCGGTAGGCGAGCGCGCCGCGATCCTCAGGCGGGTCGGCGAGCTGTTCGCCGAGCGCTCCGACGACCTGGCCGCGATCATCACCCGCGAGATGGGCAAGCGCACCAAGGAGGCCGCGGGCGAGATCGGTCTGGCGAGCGCGATCTTCGGCTACTACGCCGAGCAGGGTCCCGGCATGCTCGAGGAGACGCCGCTGAGCCCGCAGGCCGGTGGTCGGGCGTCGGTGCGCAAGGAGCCGATCGGCGCCGTGCTCGGGGTCATGCCGTGGAACTTCCCGTACTACCAGGTCGCCCGTCTGGCCGCTCCCAACCTGTTGCTGGGCAACACCATCGTGCTCAAGCACGCCCCGCAGTGCCCCGAGTCGGCGCTCGCGATCGAGACCCTGCTGCACGACGCCGGCGTGCCGGCCGATGCCTACGTCAACGTCTTCGCCTCGAACGAGCAGATCGCCGACATGATCGCCGACGACCGCATCGCCGGCGCCTCGGTCACCGGCAGCGAGCGGGCGGGCACCGCGGTCGCGGAGACCGCGGGCCGCAACCTCAAGAAGGTCATCCTCGAGCTCGGCGGCTCCGACGCGTTCATCGTGCTCGACGGTGAGAACCTCGACCGCACCGTCAAGGCCGGGGTGGCCGGCCGCATGCAGAACACCGGCCAGGCCTGCAACGGCGCGAAGCGCTTCATCGTGCTCGACCCCGTCTACGACGAGTTCGTCGAGAAGTTCAGCGCCGCCCTCGGCGCGATGCAGCCGGGCGACCCGAGCGACCCCTCGACCCAGTACGGGCCGCTGTCGTCCGAGCAGGCCGCGGTGACGCTGATGGAGCAGATCGAGGACGCGGTGTCGCACGGCGCCACCGTCAAGGCCGGCGGCAAGCGGCCCGACCGTCCCGGCGCCTACGTCGAGCCCACCGTGCTGACCGACGTCACCCCCGAGATGCGCGCCTACCGCGAGGAGCTGTTCGGCCCCGCCGCCGTCGTCTACCGGGTGGCCGACGTCGACGAGGCCGTGACGCTCGCCAACGACTCGCCCTTCGGCCTCGGTGGCGCGGTGTTCGGTTCCGACGCCGAGCTAGCCGCCGACGTCGCGGACCGGCTCGACACCGGCATGGTGTGGATCAACAGCATGCAGGGCAGCCTGCCGGACCTGCCGTTCGGCGGCACCAAGCGTTCCGGCGTCGGCCGCGAGCTCGGCACGCTGGGCATCGACGAGTTCGTCAACCAGAAGCTCATCTACGCCCCGCGGGGCTGACTCTCTTCTCGGGGCAGGCGGACGCCGTCGGCTACCGTCGCGGGGTGCTCGAGCTCGACGGATCCTCGCTGACGGTGGCCGACATCGGCCGCGTCGCCCAGGGCGCGGAGCCGGTGCACGTGACATCGATGGCCCGTGCGGTCGCCGCGCGCGCCTACGCCGACCAGGCCGCCGCGCGCCGGCCGGTGTACGGCCGCTCGACCGGCGTCGGCGGCAACCGCCTCGTCCCGCTCGAGCGAGGCCCGGCAGGCGGGCTCGATCCGGCCCTGGCCCTGCTGCGCAGCCACGCGTCCTCGCTCGGCCCGTTGCGGTCGCCGGAGCGGGTGCGAGCCACGCTCGTGATCCGGCTCAACCAGCTCGCGGCCGGCGGCAGCGGGGTCGACCCGGTCGTCATCGACGGGCTTGCGACCATGATCCGGACCGACGCCCTGCCCCCGCTGCGCGAGCTGGGCGGCGTCGGCACCGGTGACCTCGCGGCGCTGGCCACCACGGCGCTCGCCATGCTGGGTGAGGTGCCCGCGTCGCGGCCGCTGCCCGCCCCGGTACCGGTCGGCATCGGCGACGCGCTGCCGCTGCTGTCGAGTAACGCGGCCACCATCGCCGACGCCGCGCTGGCCAGCATCGCGTTGCGCGACCTCGCCCACGAGGCCCTGCTGATCGCGGCGACCACATTTACCGGGGCCGGCGGCAACGCCGAGGCCTACAGCGTGGGCGTCGAGGAGGTCACCCCGTTCCCCGGGGCGCAGCTCGTCTGCCGCACCTTGCGCGAACTCGTCGACCTCGACGCTCCCGCGGCGCGCATCCAGGACCCGTTCGCCCTGCGTGCCCTGCCGCAGGTGCACGGGCCGCTGCTCGACGCGCTCGACGTCCTGGACCGCGTCGTCGAGAAGCTGGCCAGCGCCCCGAGTGAGAACCCGATCTTCCTGCCGCACCAGGAGGTCGCCCACCACGGCGGGTTCCACGTCGCCTACCTGGCCCAGGCGCTCGACGCGGTGCGGCTGGCCCTGGCCCAGGCGGCGCAGCTCTCGCTCGCGCGCCTGTCGCTGCTGTGCGACCCGGACATCACGGGCCTGCCGGCCTTCCTCGGCGACGGGCGACCGGGCGCGTCCGGGGTGATGACCGTCGAGTACGTCGTCGCCTCGGCGCTGTCGTCGCTCCGGGCCCTGGCCACCCCGGCCAGCCTGCAGACCGTGACGCTCTCGCACGGTGTCGAGGAGGACGCCAGCTTCGCCTCGCTCGGCGCACGGCAGGCCTTGGACGCCGTCGCGATCTACCGCAGCGTGCTCGCCGGGGAGCTGGTGGCCGCGGTGCGCTGCGTCCGGTCGCGCGACCTGCACCCACCGGCGCTCACCGACTGGCTGGCCCGCTGCGAGGTGCTCGACCGGTCCACCGTCGACCGCGACCTCACCGCCGACCTGCTGCGCGCCGAGGAGCTGTTGACGGCACCGCCTGTCGGCTGACCCACCCGCCGGCCGCGGCCCGGGTCTGGGCACCGAGCCCGGTCGGGGTGACACTGGGCAGATGACCGACACCCTGCCGCGCACCTTGTACGTGCCCCGCCCGCCGCAGTTCGACTCGGTGGAGGCCGAACGCGCTCACCGCAAGACCACCCTGGCCGTCGCGTTCCGGATGTTCTCCCGGGCCGGCCTGGACGAGGGCGTCGCCGGGCACGTCACCGTGCGCGACCCGGAGTTCCCGGAGACGTTCTGGGTCAATCCGTTCGGCCTGCACTTCGCGATGGTCCGCAGCCGTGACCTGGTGCGGGTCGACGCCGAGGGCGAGGTGGTCGAGGGAGAGCGCGCCGTCAACCAGGCCGCGGTCGCGATCCACACCGCCGTGCACGCGGCGCGTCCCGACGTCATCGCCGCGGCGCACGCGCACGGCCCGTACGGCAAGACGCTGTCGGCGCTCGAGACGGGCATCGAGCCGCTGACCCAGGACTCCTGCGCCTTCTACGGCGACGTCGGCGTGTACGACAACTTCACCGGCGTGGTGCTCGACCCCGAGGAGGGGCGTCGGATCGGCGTCGCGCTCGGGTCGAACAAGGCTGTCATCCTGCGCAACCACGGCATGCTCACCGTCGGGCACACCGTCGACAGCGCGGCGTGGTGGTTCCTGACCCTCGAGCGGACGGCGCAGAGCCAGCTGATGGCGTACTCCGCGGCGGCCGGGCTCGGGTCCGAGCCGCGGCAGATCGGCGACGAGGAGGCCACCGTGACCCACGGGCAGGTCGGCACCGAGAACGCCGGCTGGTTCCAGTTCCAGCCCCTCCGCGAGCGGATCCTGCACGATCAGCCGGACGTCGCCGACTGATCGCGACCGAACCGGCGGCTCAGCGCCAGAAGTCGAGCAGGACGGGCAGCAGGGCCTCGGGGTTCTCGACCGCGGCGGAATGGGCCGCGCCGGGCACCACCGCGTACCGCGCGCCCAGGCGCCGGGCCATGTCGTGCTGTGCGTCGGGCAGCCACGCGTCGTCGTCGGCGCCGTGCACGACGAGGACGGGAAGGCCGGCGGCCGCCAGCTGCTCGACGCGGTCGGGCTCGCTCCGGATCGCCTGGCCCATACCCTGCAGCATGGTCGGCGAGCCGGCGAGGAAGCGCCGCCGCAAGAAGGCGGCGAGGTCTGCGGGCGGGGTCACGGCGTCCGGGTCGGCCGCCTCGGCGGCCTGCATGGCCGCGTAGACACCGGGCAGGCCCGCCGCGGCCAGCAGCGGTTCCAGCTGCTCGATGCGTTGCCGCCGCTGCCCGCCCAACGCAGCCGGGCCCGACGACAGCAGCACCAGCGAGTCGAAAGCGGACGGCGCGGCGATCACCGCGGCCCGGGCGACCAGGCCGCCGAAGGAGTGGCCGAGCAGCCGGACGTCCGGGCCGAGCAGGTCCGCGACCGCCAGCACGGTCGGAGCGAGCCGGTCGGGTGTGTAGGCGGCGGGGTCGTCGGGGCCGGGTGACTGGTACTGCCCCGGCAGGTCGACGGCGACGGCCCGCATCCCGGCCCGGCCCAGCGGCCCGAGGAGAGGGGCGAAGTCCTCCTTGCTGCCGGTGTAGCCGGGCAGCAGCAGCACGGGCGGTGCGCCGGGCGCCCCCGCGGTGAGCGCGGCGACCGGCCCCGACGCCACCTCGAGGGTTGTCGGCTGCGCGTCGCCGGTGTCGAGGACGGTCACCGGTAGGCCGCGGTGCCGGACGGTCCGACGACGAGCTGGCCGCTGCCGAGCGGGTAGATCGACGACCCGGACGCCGGGCGCGGCGACAGCGTGATGCGGTGCACTGTGCGCCCGGTCAGGCCCTCGAGGACGGCGGCGCCGGTCGAGGTGGGCACGGTGACGACGGCGTCGGACAGCGTGAGGTCGGCCGAGTCGACGCTCGGCACCGCGGTCAGGGGTGCGGTGACGGAGCGGGACCAGACCGCCCGCCCGGCGCTGCCGTTCACGACGGCGGCCACGCCGCGGACCGTGGCGATCTCGGGGCCGGCGGCGGACGCCGACGTGATCGCGCCGGTCGTGCCGGGCCGCGGCGACAGGGTGACCGCGCCGTTCAGGCGGCCCTTGTCGGCGGTGAACAAGTCGAGGGAGCCGCTGGACGGGTTCAGGGCCGAGACCACGCCGTCGGCCGACACCGGCACGTCGGTGATCCCGATCCGGTTCCAGAGGATCTTGTCGTAGTTCGTGGGGTTCTTCGTCTTGTCGTCGACCCCGTCGGTGCCGTTGCGCAGCAGCAGCTGGGGCCCGCGCCCGCAGAACTTCAACGCGCCGCAGCGCGGGTCGGTGCAGGTCTGGCTGATCAGGGCTCCGGCGCTGCCGAGCACGGCGCTGTGGATCGTGCAGCCGAAGCGGCCGTACGTCCAGCGGTTGATGCCCGAGCCGGGGTCGATCGCGTACACGAACGACGAGGTGGTGACGAGCATCGTGTAGGACAGCATCTGGAACGACGGGGTGCCGTTGATCGGCTGCCCGTCCTGGTCGAGGGTGCGGGTCCACTGCCGGTTGCCGGTGCCCGAGGACAGCGCCGTCAGTTCGTCGCAGTTGCCCTTGACCCGGTACACGGCAACGGTGGTCCCGGCGCTCTGCAGGGCCGCGCAGACCGTGCGGTTCGAACGGGAGTACGACCAGGTCTGACGTCCGGTGCGGGCGTCGACGCCGCGCACGGTGTGTCGACCCCAGACGACGACCGTGCCGCCGTCGCGCGGGTTGCCCAGCGCGGCCCGGTCGGGGGTGCTCCATGCGCGTTGCGCACCGGCGGTGGGCGTCGCGATGGCGAGGTTCGACGGGGCCTTGCCGACGGTGTGCAGGGTCGTGTTGGCCACCTCGCCGCGCGACCAGGCCACGGCCACCGTGACGACGAGGGCCACCACGATGGCCCCGACGACGGAGAAGTACACGAGCCGCTGCTTGCGCAGGCCGGTGCGGTACCGGCCGAGCGCCGCCGCCGACTCGGTGCTCGACCCGGCGGCGGGGGTGTCCTTCGCGTCGGTGCCGACGCGGGCGTCCGTCATCGGCGCAGGCCGGCTGACGCGCCCGGGCGGCTCACGCGGTCTCGCCCGCGGCCGATCCCGTGCAGGGGTCCCGAGGTGCGGCGCCGCCCGCGCCACCCCCCCCCGGCGCGCCCCCTGCGGTGTGCCCACGGCCGCTGGTAGCTGCGCTCGATCTCGAAGCGAGTCTCCTCGATCAGCGCGTCGTACTTCACGCCCGAGGGGCAGGCTGTCATGCAGCCCATGCAGCCGAGGCACTGATCGAAGTGCTTCACCACCGTCGGCGTCAGCGACAGTTGCTTTTCGCTGAGAGCGCGCATCAGGTA
>NZ_CAXUNP010000071.1:0-11460 GCF_964252635.1 uncultured Jatrophihabitans sp. | reverse complement strand
CCCCGGCCCTGCACAATCGGTGGGATGACGCGCTGGCGGGTTCGACCGGACGGCTCGACCTGGGGCGACTTCGGGCCGGACGACCGGTGGGGACGGCTCAACCTGGTCGGCCCGGAGCAGGTCCGCAAGGGCATCGCCGAGGTCCGGGACGGCATCGTGTTCTGCCTGTCGCTGCCGCTGGACCGACCGGGTGGCAACGTGCTCAACCCGGGCCGGGTCCCACCGGTGCTGCGCCCCACGCTGCGGGCCGGGGCGGTCACCTTCAACTGCGACATGTCGGTGGCCGTGTCCGGGGCCACCGACGTGATGTGCGACGAGCTGGTCGTGCTGCCCTCACCTCCCGGGCGCGAACGCCCGCACCCGGTCCAGTGGCTCGCCGCCCTGGTACCTGCGCTCGCCGCGTGTGGCCTCGCCTGGGCGACCGGCTCGACGGTGTTCCTGCTGTTCGGGTTGCTGTCCCCGCTGATGGTGGTGGCCACCGCGCTGGGTGACCGCTGGCACGGGTGGCGGGTGGGTCGGCGCGCGGCACCGGGGTTCCGGCGCGCGGTCACGGTCGCCGGGCAGCGGGTCGACGACCTGCTCGCCGCCGAGACCGCGACCCGACTTGCCGAGTTCCCCGACCCGGCCACCGTGGCGCAGGTCGCCGGGCTGCCGGGCGTGGGCGTCTGGGCGCGACGGCCCGGGGACGACGACTGGCTGACGGTGCGGGTCGGGTGCGGGACGCAGGCGTCGCGCACCCGTGTCCGCGACGACGCCGGGGAGCGACCGGCCGGCGTGGTGCACGCCGTGCCCGTCGTCGCCGATCTCCGCGACCGCCCGCTCGGCGTCAGCGGGCCGTCCGGCGCCCGCGGCGGAACGGCGCGGTGGTGGGTGGCCCAGCTGGCGGTCCATCACTCCCCCGACGAGCTGACGATCGTGATCCTCACCGACGACGAGGCCTGGGCCTGGGCCCGCTGGCTGCCGCACGTCCGCCTCGCCGCCACCCCTGACGAGCAGGCACGGGCCGTCGAGCAGCTCGGTTCCGAGATCCGGCACCGGTTGCGACGCCGGTCCGTGCCCAGCGTTGCGGACACCGGGCTCGAGGCAAGGTCCGATGCGCGCGGCCCGGCCGTCGTCCTGGTCGCCGACACGCCCGTGGCTCCCGCCGTTCTCGACCTCGTCGCGCGCGGTGCCGCGGTGGGCGTGACCGCGGTGTGGTCCTCGGTCGACCCGGCCGCCCTGCCGAGCGGGTGCACGACCGTCGAGGTCTCGACCGACGGCCGCGGGCGGGTGGGTGACCTCGGCGCCGCCCTCGTGCCTGACCTCGTGAACGACCTCGTCACCGACACGGTGTCGGTCGGGTGGGCGGAGCAGCTGGCGCGCAGCCTGGCGCCGCTGGTCGACGCCCGTGCCCGCGACGCGGAACGGTTGCCCGCGCAGTGCTCACTGACCGGCCTGCTCGGGTTCGCCGACGTCGACGCGGCGACCGTCGCCGAGGCCTGGTCACGCAGCACCGGGCGCGCCGACACCGTGCTCGGGCGCACCGCGGGCGGGACGCTCGAGATCGACCTCGAGGCCGACGGCCCGCACGTCCTCGTGGCGGGCACCACCGGCGCGGGGAAGTCGGAACTGCTGCGCAGCCTCGTCGCCGGCCTGTGCCTGCGGCACCCGCCGGAGGAGCTCGCGGTGCTGCTGGTCGACTACAAGGGCGGGGCCGCGTTCGCCGAGTGCGCCGCCCTGCCGCACACCGCCGGTCTGGTCACCGACCTCGACCCGCACCTCACCGCCCGGGCCCTACGGTCGCTGGACGCCGAGGTCCGCCGCCGCGAGCTGCTGCTGCGCGACGCCGGAGCCGCCGACCTGGCCGCCTACCGGGCGGCGTCACCCCCGAGCCCCCTCGGTCGCCTCGTGATCGTCGTCGACGAGTTCGCGACGCTCGCCGAGGAGCTGCCCGACTTCGTCCCGGGCCTGGTGGGCATCGCCCAGCGCGGCCGCTCGCTCGGTATCCATCTGGTGCTCGCCACCCAGCGGCCCGGGTCCGTGGTCTCGCCGCAGATCCGCGCCAACACCAGCCTGCGCATCGCGTTGCGGGTCACCGACCCCGGTGAATCGGTCGACGTGATCGGCACCGACGACGCAGCGTCCATCACGCCGTCGACACCGGGCCGGGCCGTGCTGCGCGACGGCGTTGGGTTGCGGACGTTCCAGGCCGCCCGGCCGGTGGTCACGGCACCGCCGTCCGACGCGCCCCGGGTCACGGCGCTCGATGCGCGCCGCGGCGGGGCTCGCGACGGCGCAGATGTCGACCGCGGGCTGGGCGACATCGTGGCCGCGGTCGCGGGCGCGGCCGTCGCGACCTCCCGGCCGCGCGTCCGCAGTCCCTGGCTGCCGCCGCTGCCCGACCTCGTGTCCACCGCGATGCTCGGGCCCGGCGCGTTCGCCCGCACCGACGTACCGGACCGTCAGTGCCAGCCGGACATGGGCGTGGATCTCGACGCGCCCGAGTCCGTGCTGGTGCTCGGAACCGGGCGGTCGGGACGCACCACCGCCCTCGCGTCGGTCGCGCTCGCCGCCGCGCGGACGCGCGACGTGCACGAGGTGGAGATCCACCTGGTCGACGCCCGCGGTGATCTGCTCGGCCTGGTCGGCGGGTTGCCGCACGTTGCCACCTGCCTCGGGCCGGGCGATCTCGACCTCGTCGACACGCTGCTGGAACGGCTGCTCGCGCAGACGGGCACACGCAGCCACCTGCTGCTCGTCGACGGGTGGGACGTGCTGGTGGCAGCCATCGGCGACGCTGCCGCCCTCGGCGCGGAACAACGGTTGACCGCCCTGCTACGAGCCCCCGGGTCGGTGGCGGTGGTCGTGGCCGGTGACCGGTCGTTGGCCGCGCCGCGCTTCAGCGGCGCGTTCGGCCGGAGGCTCGCGCTGCGTCTCGGCGACGTCACGGACTACGGGGCGCTCGGCATCGCCGCGCGTGACGTGCCGGTCGCGTTCCCGCCCGGCCGCGGCGTCCGCGCCGAGGACGGCGTCGAGTTCCAGATTGCGGTGCCCGGCCGGGGCACCGAGCAGAGCGTGGGCGATGCGCTGCGCGCCGAGGTCGGCGGGCTGGCCGGCACGACGCGGGCCGCGCCGCCGGACCGGCTGCGGGTTCGGCCGTTGCCCCACGTGGTGTCCCTGGACCGGGTCGGGCCGCCCGGCCACCGGATCCGCATCGGGCTCGGCGGTGACGGCGCGGCCCCGGTCACCCTCGACCCGTTCGACGGGCCGCGACGATGGCTGGTGTGCGGGCCGCCGCGGTCCGGTCGCTCGGCCCTGCTCGCGATCGCGCTGGTCGAGGCGGTGCGGCTGGGCTGTCCGGCGCTGGTGGCGGCCACGTCGCGCTCGCCGCTGGCCGGGCTCGCCGAGCGGGTGGGCGTCCGTCGCGTCGATCCTGGCGCGGCCACCCCGCCCGAGCCCGTCGCGCCCACCCTGCTGCTCGTCGACGACGTCGACGCCTTCCTCGACACCGACGTCGGCGACGTCCTGCACTCCTGGGTCCGGCGGCCGGGCGGCCAGGTGTCGGTCCTGGCCTCCGGCCGTCCCGACGAGCTCGCGCTGGCCTACCGGGGTCTGGCCGCCGAACTGCGCCGCAGCCGGAGCGGCATCGTGCTGCGGCCCGGTCCCGTCGACGGCGAGCTGTTCGGGGTCACGCTGCCCCGCGCCCGGGCTGTCGACCCGCCCGGGCGCGGCCGGCTCGTCGGCGACCCGGCCTGGCGGATCGGCACGAGCGCCGCGTCGGCCGTCGTCCCGATCCAGGTCGCGTACGCCGAGCCGGCGTCGCTCAGTCCATGTGGGGGTAGCGGTGATCGACGTCCGACACGAACGTCTCCTTGATCGCGCGCGGCGACATCCACCGGGTCAGGTTCCAGATCGAGCCGGCCTTGTCGTTCGTGCCCGACGCCCGCGCGCCGCCGAAGGGCTGCTGCCCCACCACCGCGCCGGTCGGCTTGTCGTTGACGTAGAAGTTGCCGGCGGCGAAACGCAGCGCGTCCTGGGCCTGCAGCACCGCCGCCCGGTCGCGGGCGAACACCGCGCCGGTCAGGGCGTACGGCGACACCGACTCCAGCTGCGCCAACGTCGGTGCCCACTGGTCGTCGTCGAACACGTGCACGGCCAGGACCGGCCCGAAGTACTCCTCGCGGAACATCGCCGCCGCCGGGTCACTGCCCTCGACCACCGTCGGGCGGACGAACCAGCCCTCGGAGTCGTCCGCCTTGCCGCCGGCCAGCACGGAGGCGTCCGGGTCCGCGTGCAGGCGGTCGAGCACACCACGCAGCCGGTCGAAGGCCCGCCGGTCGATCACCGCGCCGCCGAAGTTCGAGAAGTCCGCGACGTCGCCGTAGGCCAGCGACTCGGTGACGGCCACCAACTCGTCACGGACCCCGCCCTGCCACAGCGAGCGCGGCACGTACGCCCGGGACGCCGCCGAACACTTCTGGCCCTGGTACTCGAACGCACCCCGCACCAATCCGGTCACCAGGGCGGCCGGGTCGGCGCTCGGGTGGGCGACGACGAAGTCCTTGCCCCCGGTCTCGCCCACCAGCCGGGGATAGGTCGCATACGAGCCGATCCGGGTGGCGACCTCACGCCACAGGTGCTGGAAGGTCGCGGTGGAGCCGGTGAAATGCACCCCGGCCAGGGCCGGGTGCGGCAGGGCCACCTCGCTGACCGCGGCGCCGTTGCCGGTGACCATGTTGATCACGCCGTCGGGCAGCCCGGCGGCCTCGAACAATTGCATGGTGTGGTGCGCGGCCACCTGCTGGGTGGGCGAGGGCTTCCAAACCACGACGTTGCCCATCAACGCCGGCGCGGACGGCAGGTTGCCGGCGATCGCGGTGAAGTTGAACGGGGTGATGGCCAGCACGAAACCCTCGAGCGGCCGGTAGTCCATCCGGTTCCACGTCAGCGGCGAGCTGACCGGCTGCTGCTCGAGCAGCTCGCGGGCGAAGTGCACGTTGTAGCGCAGGAAGTCGGCCAGCTCGCAGGCCGCGTCGATCTCGGCCTGCCGGGCGCTCTTGGACTGCCCCAGCATGGTGGCGGCGTTGAGCCGGTCGCGCCACGTCGTCGAGAGCAGGTCGGCGGCGCGGAGGAACACCGCCGCGCGCTCGTCGAAAGGCATGTCCCGCCACGCCGGCGCGGCCTTCAGGGAGGCATCGATGGCGGCCTCGACGTCCGCGGCGGTCGCGTCGGCCGTCTCGCCCAGCACGAGCTCGTGCCGGTGCGGGGCGCGCACCGCGATGCGTTCGCCGCCCGCCATCCGCCGGGTGCCGCCGACGGTCATGGTCAGCTCGGCGGCGTCACCGGACAGCTCGGCGAGGGCCGCCTGGAGGCTGGCCCGTTCGGCGGTGTCCGGGGCGTAGGAGCGCTGCGCTTCGTTGCGCGGCGGGGGCGGGGAGGTGACGGCGTCCATCACCCGATCGTGCCACGCGCTGCGGGAGCGGGTCAGAGCTCGCCCAGCAGGTGGGCGACCTCCTGGTTGGCGTACCAGGAGAGCTCGAAGCCCTCGGCGTCGTCGACGAGTTCCTGCGCGGCGCCGTCCCCGAGGTCGGCGGCCAGCATGGCGTCGGCCGCGGCCGTCACGGTGGCCTCGGCGTCGGCGTCGTCGACGTGCACCGACGCCACCGCCGACATCGGCACCGGGGCAGGCAACTCCACGACACCGCGGTCGCGGTCGTCGCGGACGGTGACGGCGGCCTCGGCCACCTCGACCGCGGCCACCACCCGGCGTCTCGCTGCACCGAGGTCGGCGTCGAGCAGCCGCAGCGAGGCCCGGGCGGCCTCGGTCATCGCGGCGTACTCGAGCTCGTCCGGGTCGTCGTCGACGTACCACTCGCGCAACCCGGGCGTGACGGCGAAACCGGTCAGCGGAGCCGGCCCGATCTCACCTCGCTCGACGAGGTGGGCTAGCACCGTCGACGTCGCCGGCAGGTACACCCTCATGACGGTCGCTCCCGCGTCCGGGGCCTGCGACGGCCGGCCGGGCCGCCGGCGGTCAGCTGCGCCTCGGGGCCGCCACCCGCGGCCGTGACCAGCTCGGCCAGCGACTCCTCCACCAGCTCCGCCAGCACGGCGACGTCGGGAACGGCGTCGCGGTCGGCGTTGACGCCGTAGTACACCCCGCCGTCGTAGGAGCTGACCGCGATCGACAGCGCCTGGCCCGGGCTCAGCGGCACGATCGGGAACGTCTCGGTCATCCGGGCTCCGGCCGCGTAGAGGGGGACCTGCGGCCCAGGCACGTTCGTGACCACCAGGCCGAACATGCGCCGGGTCAGTCCGGCGGTCGCCCGCGCGCCGAGCACGTGCAACGTCGGTGGGGCGAAACCGCTCAACGACGCCAACGTCCCGGCGCCCACGGCGCGTCCCGAGTTGCCGTGGGTGGCCATCGCGTAGCGCAGCTGAGCCAGTCGCAGCACGGGATCCGGCTCGCCCACCGGCAGGTCGACGAGCAGTGGGCGGACGGTGCTGGGCCGCGGCCCGTCCTGCGAGGCGCCGTCCCCGGGATCGCCACCCTCGGCGGACGGGGTGAGCCGGCCGTCGGTGACGCTCACCGGCACGAGCGCGCGCACGGACGTCGCCGCGCGCATCGGCGCCGCGCGGGACAGCAGCCAGCCGCGCAGTGCACCGGACACGACGGCGAGCATGGCGTCGTTCACGGTTCCGCCGAACGCGTCGCGCACCAGGCGGTAATCCTGCAACGAGGTGCGGGCGACGGCGAGGCGTCGTTGCTCGCCCAGTTCGACCGACAGCGGCGACGGGGTGGACGGGCGCAGCAGCGCCGTGCCGAGCGAGACCACGCCGCCGGCCAGGGCACCGACCCGCGACACCGTCGTGCCCACGTCACGCGCCGCGGCCCGTGCGGTGTCGGCGAGGGCGATCGGCCGACGGGCCAGCTCCACCACCGCGTCACGCACGAGCTCGACCGCACCGGGTTCCGAACCCGGCATCCAGATCGCCTCGACGGTGCGCCGCGGCGCGGGTGCGGCGTCGAGGATCACCTGCGCGATGTCGATGCCGTCGGGTTCGCCGATCATCGCCTCGTGGGTCTTGGTGACGATCGCGACGCGGCCGCCGGAGAGACCCTCCACGAGGTACATCTCCCAGAGCGGGCGCGCGCGGTCGAGGCGGCGCGACTGGATGCGGGCGCAGAACTCGAGCAGCTGCGCGTCGGTGCCCGGTCGCGGCAGGGCCGAGCGCCGGACGTGATAGGTGATGTCGAAATTCGGGTCGTCGACCCACAGCGGGTTGGCGAGATGGCCGGGCACCGTGACGACCTTCTGCCGGTACCGCGGGGCCAGCGAGATGCGCTCCTCGAGCAGGCGCACCAGCCGGTCGTAGTCGAACCCGTCGGGCGGCTCGGCGAACACGGCGAGCTCGC
Organism: uncultured Jatrophihabitans sp.; assembly: GCF_964252635.1. Classification (GTDB taxonomy): domain Bacteria; phylum Actinomycetota; class Actinomycetes; order Mycobacteriales; family Jatrophihabitantaceae; genus Jatrophihabitans. The sequence continues at coordinate 4,064 of NZ_CAXUNP010000071.1, read as the reverse complement.
CCACGTGCTGGGGTGCCGTACGGGTCTCGCGGTGCAGGAAGGTGACGTCGGCCGAGGTCATCCGCTCGGTCATCGCACCCCCTCCTGGACGGTTCCGGTGCGCCGCGTCGTCACCCGGTAGGCCGCCATCCTCCCAGACCGCCGTGCACGGGCCGTCGCGTCACCGCCGGGCGCGCCGCGCACGATGACCGAGGCGCCGCCCGGACGGGACACCGACGCCGGTGACGGCGCCGGCCAGCTCGCGCACGGCCGTACGCAGCGGGCTGTTCGGCGTCGACTCGCTGAGCAGCCGGCCGGCGGCCACCGCAGTGTCGACCGCGCGGGGGTCCGACGGCAGCAGCGCGGCCGGGGTGCGCCCGGCGAAGCGCTCGAGCGCCGCCCGCAGCTCGGTTCCCGCATCGCCTGGGACGACTCCGGAGCGCACGCGGTTCAGGACGACCCAGACCGGAGCTTCGACCTCGGCGTCGCGCAGCTCGCCGAGCCCGCGGACCAGGCGCTGCATGCCGATGGGATCGGCCGACCCGACCGCGACGACGAGGTCGGCGTCGTCGAGCACGGCCAGCGTGGCCCCGTTTCGGCGCGGCGCCACGGTGTCGAAGGACAGCTCCTCGTCGGTCTCGAGGCAGAAGCCGCAGTCGACGACGGTGAAGTCGGCCAGCGCCCGCGCCGCGGCGAGCGCGGATGTGACCGCGGCAGGGCGCAGTTCGGGCCAGCGCGAGGCCAGCGGGATGCCGGTGAGCACGCGCAGCTGGGGCCCGAGCTGCCAGCACAGGGCAGCGAGCGCGGCGGCATCGACGCGCTGCGCGGACGCGAGCCGGGACGCGGCGGCCAGGCCGGGTGACTCGTCGAGCAGCCCCAGCACGGCGGCGACCGTGCCGCCGTAGACGTCGGCGTCCACGAGCAGGGCGGCGGGGCCAAGCCGGGCAATCTCGTCGGCGAGATTCACGGCGACCGTGGTGCGGCCCGGCGCCCCGGTCGGGCCCCACACGGCGATCACCGAGCCCCGCCGTTCCGGCTCGTCCGGGGCCACCGGGGCGCCCTCGCCAGGCGGGATGGCCATCGACGTCGACGGGTCGGCGTAGGTGCGCAGCGGACGCGAGGTGCCCTGCGGGTCGGGCGGGGCGGTCAGCGCGCGCACCGCCTCACCGAGAACGGACACGACCACGCCGGCGTCGGCGTCGTCGGGCAGCACGTAGGCGATGCCCAGCGCGCGCAGCCGCTGTTCGGCGGCGTCGTCCCCCCGCGCGACGACGCCGACGGGGACGACCGCGGCGGCGTGCAGGCGATCCACCACGTCGGCGTCCAGACGCCGCAGCGACGCGGCCACCAGGGCGGCCCGCCCTTGGCCGGACGCGGCGACGGCCAGCAGGTCGACGACATCGACGCAGCGACGCACGATCTCGACGGCGGCGTTGCGTTCGAGCGCGCTGACCAGCCGCTCCTCCCACGGCGCACCGTCGGCGACCGACAGGACCGGCAGCCTCATCGGGCCGTGCTGGCGCAGGCGGTCAGGTCGCTGGGCAGCTGGCCGGCCACCGGGGACGGCGCCGCAGAGCTGGGCGCCGCGGCGGGTGCCGTGCCGACGAGGACACCGGCGCGGATCTGCGCACCGTCGATGGCCAGCGCGGAGATGACGCGGTCGGCCTGGTCGGGGTCGACCGCGATCACGACGTCCTGCCCGTCGGACGTGCTGGACAGCGACCCGTCGCCCTTGCGCACGCTCTGCACGGTGACGTCGGGCAACAGCACCACGCTCGCGCAGCTGGCGGACGACACCCACACCTTGATCCGCTCTCCGGTGCGCAGGTCCGGCGCGGCGCCCGCGGCGAACGGGACGGTGACCGTGGTGCCCGGGCGCACGGACGCGACGGCCGCCGCGGGTACTAGCTCGCCCGAGGACACGGCGCGGTCGAGCTTCTTGCCGACGGCCGAGCCGACCTTGGCGAGGTAGACGCGCCGCCCGGCAGCGGGCAGTTGCACGTCGACGGTGGTGAGGTCGGAGGTGTGCAGCACCGTGCCCGCGGCCAGGTCGTGCCGCGCGGCCACGAGCTTGTGAGTGGCGCCCGCCCTCGACACGACCGTGGCGCCGATCAGCACGGCCGCGACGACCAGCACGACCCCGAGGACGAGGCGGAGGTCGAGCCAGCGCGGCGTCGCGATGCGCCGGGGCTCGGAAGACGGTGCGACCACACGCAGATCCTGCCCGATTTGTCCCCACCCGGCGAATCGCCTGTGGACAGCGCCGCCGGCCCGGACTCCCGCCTGACACACTGGGCCTGTTGCCATCCACCCGTTGCCACAGAGGACGAACCCTGCCGTTATGGGCGAACCGCGCTTCCTGACTCTGACCGACGTCGCCGATGTCCTCAACATCTCGCAGTCGCAGGTGTACGCGCTCGTGCGCAACAACGAGCTCGCCGCCATCAAGATCGGCGGACGGGGTCAGTGGCGCGTCGAGCGTGACCGTCTCGAGGACTACATCTCGCGCATGTACCGGCAGACCAGCGATTTCATCGCCGAGCATCCCTTCATCGAGGGAAACAGCATCGAAGGAACCAGCACCGAGGGAACCAGCGCCGACTCCGCGGACGCCTGACCCGGTCACGCGCCCCGGCGCACCACGGTGATGGCCGCGAGGGGAACCGCCTCGATCTCGCGCACCTCGGAGCGCCGTCGCGCCTCGCCGGCCGGGTGAGCCGCCACCTCGACGAAGTCGTCGCCGACCCGATCGATCGTCGCGTCGAGCACTGACCCGTCCACGAGGTGCACCCGCACCGACGACCGGTCGCGCGCGATCCCGCGCAGGACGTGCCGCAACCCCAGGCGGGACTCGACGACGCCCAGCGAGCCCGGAACCGCGGAGTAGCGCGGGAGCCCGCGGACGCGCAGGAGCCGGGCCGACACGACCACCGCCTCGCGACCACCCTCCTCGTCGAGCAGCACCCAGTCGGGGCCGACGCGGTGCACGGTGCCGGCCACGGCCAGCCCACCTGCGACCTGGAGCCGGACCGGGGCACCGATCGCGGCCCGCAGCCGGTCGAGCAGGGCCAGCGCGCCGACCTCGCCGCGCGTGCGCTCATCGACCTGGCCGGCCCGGTCGGCCCGGTCCAGCGCGGCAGCCTGCGCCTCCAGGTCGGCGAACAGCTGGTCCCAGCGCACGGGGTCATCGTGCCCGATCGTCGGGATCCAGCAAACCGTCTTGACCAGTCTCTTCTGAGCGCATATAAACACAAACACAAGCAAACGAAAGGAGAGACGTGCGGCGCTGCTGGTCCCGGCTGACCGTCCTCGCCCTGGGCGACGCGGCGGTGCTGGTCGGCGTGCGCCCGCCGTGGCACGCGACCGTGCACGGGCTGGCGCACCCCGGCCGGTGGCTGGACGCGGGCCCCGACGAGGCGCTCGGCCAGCTGTGCTCGGTCCTGCTCTGGCTGGCGGCGCTCTGGATCGCGCTGGGGCTCCTGGCCGGCGTCGGCACCCGGCTGCCCGGTGCCGTCGGACGGGTCTGCCTGCGCTGCGCCCGGCTGGTGCTCCCCCGGGTCGCGGTGCGCGTCATCCTGGGCTCGACCGGGTTGGGTCTGCTGGCCGTCCCTGCCGCCTACGCGGCCGGCCCGACGCACCCCGCCGCGCCGACCCGTGTCCCCGTCACCTCGACCTGGATGCACCCGTCCGCGTCGAGCTGGCTCGGCGACGTCGCGGCCGCCCCATGGCGGTCAGCGGCGCCGGCGCCGGTGAGCTCTCCCGCCGGGCCGGTGACGCCGCCCACCTGGCCGTCGAGCAGCGCGCCGACCCACGAGAACGCCCCGCCGCAGGCATCGGGAGCCCGCGCACACGTCCGGTCCGGCGACTCCTTGTGGGTGCTGGCCGCCCGTCGCCTGGGACCGAACGCCGCGGCCGACGACGTCGCCCACTACTGGCACCGGATCTACGCGGCGAACCGCAGCGTCGTCGGTGACGACCCGTCGGTCATCCACCCCGGGCAGGTCCTGCGCCTGCCCACGCCCGCACCCACCGAGGAGTCCCCGTGACCGCCGCCCTGAAGACCGCCGCCCCGCAGACCGCCGCCG
>NZ_CAXUNP010000070.1:0-11807 GCF_964252635.1 uncultured Jatrophihabitans sp. | reverse complement strand
ACCCAGACAGATGGACCCAAGGAAGATCGAATACACCACGTCCAGGGACTTGACCGAGATCGCGCGTGCGTGGAACTACTCATGACCGCACGCTGACCCACACCCCATCGCCATCGGCGCTTCCCCGTACGCGCAGGGTGCGCGCATACCCAAGCGCTGGATCACCACGTCCCCGCCGCTGTTCGTCAACTGGTGACCGAGAGCATGCTTACGGCGTACGCTTTCGCGATGCCACCCCTGATGCTGTCGATCGCGGCTGCGGAACTCGACGCAGCGACCGCACCACCGACGTTCACCCGTCTGCGTGAGGTCATCGACGCCGCTCAACAGTACGAGGTGCAGCTGGACTTCGGGGAGGTCGAATTCCTGGATTGCGCCGGCATCGGCGGACTGATCACGCTCAACAACCTTCTCGACAGTCATGCCGGAGGCATGGTGCTGACCCGTGTACGGCCGCACCCCTGCCGCGTACTGGGTCTGACCGATCTCCTGCAGGCCTTCGCGGTCCAATGCCCGTCGTGTGCCAGCTGAAGCGCCGCCGGCCCGGGGTTGCGCCGTCAGCGGACAGTGGGCAGGCAACCACGATGCTTTCGACTGCCGGCGGGATTCGTTCGCGTTTACTTGAGACATGACCGGCTCGAGCAACATCTACCTGGCCGCGGTCGATCGCGTGGCGCGCCGCGTCCAGTCGTGGTCGGCTGCCGAGGCGGCGACCGCCATCCCGAGTTGCCCGCAGTGGAGTGCCCACGATCTTGTCGCCCACCTGGCCGGTGGGGCGGCAGATCATGCGGCCGGACGCTTGGACGGCTTCCCCGGCCCTGGATGGACGAACCGGCACATCGCCGAGCGTTCGTCGCGGCCCACCCAGGAGGTTCTGGCCGAGCTGCTCGCTCTGGCCCCGCGGACGGCAGCGGCTTGTGATCAGCGCTCAGCAGGACCGAACAGCAGCTGGGATGCCTACATTCACGAACGCGACCTCGCGGAGGCATTCGACGGTGAGGTTCGCACATTGGACGAGGACGGCTGTCACCTGCTCGGACAGTTCATGGCCTTCCTCGGCGCGGGAGCGCCCTACGAGACCTCCTGCGTCCGCTCGGGCGACACCGTCGAGTTCACGGTCCTGGACCGCCAGCGATACAGAACGACAGTCCCAGCGGCCACCGCGTTCCGAGCCGTCAGCGGACGTACCGAGCCAGCTGACATCGAGAGCTGGCCCTGGGTACCTACCGCTCCGCCGCCGCCTGTGTTGCAGAGCCTGCAACTGTTCTGACCGACCGAGACCCGGGAGCACGGACCGGCCACCGCACCCTTCGCCGCTCAGATCTCTGCGAGCTGGACGACAGCCCTGGCGTCGGACGTGCTGTGGCTGCCGAGCTGAGTGAAGAATCCGGTGACATGCGGGGTCCACGGGATGGCGTGTACGGTGACGTGCGACTTGCCCTCGGTATCCGATGGCCGCTGATCGAAGGACGGGGCCGGGACGTCAGCCCGGGTAGTAGGCGACCGTGAGCAGGCGCTTCGCGGAGTCGTAGCCGACCCCGATGCTGTGGTGGGTCTTCTCCTTCTCGTAGTTGTCAATGCCGTCCTGCTTCGCCGTCACCTCGCCACCGACGCGCGTCCAGCCGTCCTTGACCAGCCCGGCGCGGTAGGACTTCGCCTGCGCGCTCGACACCCCGACGTAGCTGGCGTTCACGCCGCCGGTGTCTTTGTGCAGTACCGCCGCCGACACCCGACCGGCGGTCGGGGTCGGGTCGCCGGACGGGATGGCCGAGACGCCGGCCGCGGCCGACTTGGGCACGGACGGGCCGGACGACGAGCCCGAACACGCCGTGACGGACAGCAGGACGAGGGCGACCCCGGCCGCACCACGCCCGACCACGCCGCGGTTGGTGATCAATGCTCGTCCTGGTGGTCGAAACCGCCCTGGTAACCGTTGGTCGACCGGTTGGCCTCGTCGTAGACCGACGTGGTGTCGGGGCCGTGTTGCTGCGCCTGCTGTCGCATGTAGGAGTGCAGGGCCGTCTGCAAGGTCGGGTCCGACAACACCTTGCCCGCAGGGAGCAGGTTCCCGGTGCTCGGATCGATCAAGACCGACGGGACGTTCTGCGTGCCCGGATACCCCGCCTCCCGCAACACCGACAGCTGGTCGTAGGCGCCCGTGACGGCCATGGCGTGGGAGGTGTTGGTGAGGGCGTCGAAGCGGGGGTCGTCGGTGGCCCCGAACGTGGCCTCCAGACCCATGTTCGTGACGTGCTTGGCGATGTCCCACGCCGTGCTCGGGACGCCCTCGACGAGCTTGTCGCCGGGAATCAGGTCGACCCCGGCCGAGATGACGCTGCGGATCAGTTCGCTCTGGTGCGCGGCGCTCTCGTCACGTTCACCGACGATCTCACGGGTCGTGCTGTTCTCCACACCGGCGACCGACCCGAACGCACTCGACGTGCGCTCGAGATGGTTGGCGTCGGAGGACGGCGAGCGGGCGTCGAGGCGCGCGGCGGCGACCTGGGCGGCGTGCATCTGCGTGCCGGCGGCGTTGTCGAACTGGTTGGTCGCGTCGGCGTCGCCCACGAACGTCTTCATGACGTTGCGGGTCTCGTCGGGCGACAGGGCGAAGGCAGGGTGCGTGCCCGGGATGGTGAAGCCGGGGCCCGCGTCCGCGTTCTGGGCTGCGCCGGCAGCCATCTCCTGGACGTAGGAACCGGAGATCTTCGCGAAGTTCGTGGCCGCCACCGGCTGCACGTCACCACCGTCGTGCTGCAGATCGTCGAACAGGGCGTGGGCGAAGCCGGCCGCGGCGGCGCTGTGGTCGCCGTCGTGCTCGTCGTCGGCGCCGGCCGCGGCCTCGAACGCCGCCCCGTAACCACGGCCGACGTCACCGGGATAACCCTCGGACTTGCCGTAGGCGATGAGCTTGTGGACGTTCGACTGATAGGCCGCCGACGGGTCACCGTAGATGTGGACGTCGTTGCGGTCGCTGCCCATGGTCGCCAGGGCTTCCCGCGCCGCCTGGGGATTCTGTCCGAGATCCTGCGTCCAGGCCGCGACGATGTTGCCCGGCAGGCCGAGCGCCCGGGACTCCGGTCCGAATTCGTCGAAGCCCATCCCGTTCGCGCCCTGCGCGCCGTGCTTGGCGAAGTCGTCGAGCGCGTTCACCCGGGCCGCCTGGGCCAACCAGTCCGGCGGGAAGTCGCCGTGCGACACCATCGCCGCACGGTCGGCCGACACCGTGCCCACCACCGGCTTCGTGAGGAAGACGTCGGCCACCGCTGCCATGCCGGCGTCGTCACCCCTGTTGGTGACCGCCGTACCCAACAAGTGGCTGTACACGGCCAGGTCCCCGGCGCCGGTCTTGCTGCCCGACTGGTACAGCAGCGACGGCATCATCTGGGCCTCCTGCGGGCCCAGCCGGCCGTAGAACGCCGCGGCGAAGTACGGGTCGTTCAGGTACGGCTTCACCTCGTTGGCGACGTTGTGGGCGTCCTTGGCCCACGACCCGTCCAGCTCGTGATTGTTCCGCAGCTTGTCCGCCGCCGCGCGGGCCTTGGCCTGCAACCCCTTGACGTAGGTCGCCGCGTCGCCGTACTCATCGTCGAGCGACGCCGGCGGGACGTAACCGAGGTCGGACATCGAGCGCTGGGCCCGGTACACGGTCTCCTCGTAGCCGGTGATGAGGTGATCCATCGCGGTGCCGTGGCTCTTGGTGGCGGCCACGGCCTGATCGATGTACTCCTGGCGGACCGCCTCCTGGTCGTCGGGAGGCAGGTGGTGGCCGATGCTCTGCATGAACGACGTCCACTGCCGGTCCACCGAAGCGAGGGTTCCCTGCAGCGCGGTCAGCTCGGCGTCCGTCTTGCGCATCGCGGTGTCGAGGTGAGTGCCGACCGCGTCGAGCACCTTGCCGATCTGACGCAACGTGTCGGGCGTCCCGGCCGTCGACCGGGCCTGCTTGTCGAAGTCGACCGGCGTGGTGCCGTCGACCTTGTAGCCCTCCGACACGTACCTCTTCACCGCCCGCTGCTCGGTGTTGTACGAGGTCATGTCGCCGCTCGCCTTGTAGAACGCGGCGGCGAGGCTCCCGACCTGCGCCGGATCCCCGACCGCCAACTTGGCGTTCAGGTCCCACGGGTTCACCCCCGCCCGGGCCGCAAGCTCGTCGTTGCTGATCAGCGTCATGTCCCCTCCTTCCTGACATCTTCTCGTGCCCGGCAACCGGCGGCAATTTCCCAGCCCCGATGGCCATCCCGGGGAGACCTCCCGCCGGTGTCCGTCGGGCCTGCGAGAAAACCGTGAACGGGTCGTGAGACTGCAGCCACGGGTGTGGATCGAGCACGATCGCGGGCCGACACTGAGACCGTGATCACTGCTCTGGCCGTCGTGGGCGTCGCGTGGCTCGTCGTGTCCGTTCTGCTGCACCGGTCGTTGACCGACCGACGCACCACCACGCCCGGCCCGCCGTCGACGATCGGCGCAACAGGCGCGCCTCTGCTGCTCAATCGCACGAAGCAGCCTCCGTCGGCCCACCGCACGACCACGTCGGAGGCATCGTCCGAGGAGTGCTAGGCGGGCACCAGCAGCTCGTACTCCGGGTTGGCGATCGCGAGGTGCCCGCGGTACTCCCCGACCCGGCCCGTCGCCCGCACCACGCAACCGGGCGTGATCCCGGCGATGCTGGTCCGGCCCATGAACAGCAGCCGCAGGCCGCCCGTCTCGTCGCAGACCTGCACCTCCAGCGACCGTCCCGCCGCGGCTCCGAGCTGGACGCTGGTGACCCGCCCCTCGATCGTGAGTCGCTGCCGCCACCGGGCCGCCCCGATGGCGGTGACGCCCTCGCGGCGCGGTTCGCGCACGGCCTGCTCGCCCAGGGAGAGCGGCACCGGCAGCGACGGTTCCCGCGCCGCCTCCGTCTGGCGGTGCTCGAGGCGTTCCATGACCTCGTGCGGCAGGGTCGTGTCGAAGGGCACGATCGTGGCGGCCACGTGCGGGAGCCGGGCCACCGCCTCCGCGATGCGGTCGGCGGTCCGGTCGTGCAGCAGCCGCTGCGAGAGCGTCCGGAACGAGCGTCGCGGCAGTAGCAGAGTCACCTCGGCCCGCTCGCCGATCACCGTGTCGTAGGCGAGCTCGGTGATGGCACGGACCAGCCGGCGGTCGGGGCAGTCGACGACGGTCAGCGGATAACGGTCGCCCAGGTCACGCTCGATCCACTGCTGCTGCAGGTGCGCGGACTCCGCGCTGTCCATCGCGACGTGCACCACGCGGAGCTCGGTGGGCCGCAGGCTGCCTGCGTAGCGCAGGGCACGCAGGACGGCGAGGTCGAGGCGGTCGACGAGCACGACGATCGTGTGCCGCCCGTAGTAGGCGGCCTGCTCCTGCTTCTTGAGATCAGCGCGCACCCACGTCGCGAGGTCCAGTGACCGGGCCTCGGCACGGTAGCGCTGGTTGAGCCGCATCAGGACGATCCAGCCGATGGGGAACAGGAGCACGACGAGCCAGGCGCCCTCGTCGAACTTCACCACGGCGAAGATGACCACGACGGCGGCCGACACCACGCCGCTCGTGGCGTTGACCGCGGCCTTGCGCCGCCAGCCGCGCTCGCGGTGGGTGCGGTGGTACTTGGCCATGCCCAGGCCGGCCATCGTGAAGCCGGTGAAGACGCCGATCGCGTAGAACGGCAGCAGCTTGTCGACGTGTGCCCCGACGCCGAGCAGCAGGGACACCGCCATCAGGGTCAGCACGAGGATGCCCGTGCTGAACGCGAGGCGGTGGCCGCGCCGCATGAGCTGCCGCGGCAGGAACGAGTCCTCGGCGATGAAGCTGGCCAGGAACGGGAACCCGGTGAACGGGGTGTTGGCGCCGGTGTAGAGGATCAGTGCCGTCGCGATCTGGACGACGACGAAGCCGGCGTTGCCGTACCAGGAGTGGCCGAAGGCGGCGTGGGCCACCTGGCTGATGACGGTCGGGCTGCCGCTGGTGTACGGCGTCGCATGGGTCTGCCAGGCCAGGAAGGACACGCCGAGCACGAGGCAGCCGAGGATGACGCTCATGGCACTGAGCGTGCGTCGGGCGTTGCGTCCCGCGTCCGGCTTGAACGCGCTGACGCCGTTCGAGATGGCCTCGAGGCCGGTCAGGGACGCGCCGCCGTTGGCGAACGCCTTCATCAGCACGTAGACGGCGGCGAAGGTGAGCAGGGCGTGGTGGTTGTCGTGCACGTCGACCAGGTCGCGGGCGCGGACGTGGGCGGAGTAACCGATGGTCGGCAGGTCGCCGAACACCTCGCGCAGCAGGCCGACGACCACAACCGGCCCGGCCGAGAAGACGAAGAAGTAGGTGGGCAGGGCGAACGCCTTGCCGGCTTCACGGACGCCGCGCAGGTTCCCGTAGGCCAGCAGCCCGACGACGCACAGGGAGATCTCGAGCGCGTACGGAGCAAGCGGCGGGACGAGCGAGGTGATGGCCGCGGTGCCGGCGGCGGTCTGCACCGCCACGGTGACGATGTAGTCGATGAGCAGCGCCACCGACGCGATCTGCGCCACCTTCGGCCCGAAGTTCTCCCGCGCCACGACGTAGGACCCGCCGGCCTTGGTGTAGATCCGCACCACCTGGCGGTAGGACAGCGTCGTCAGCACCAGCAGCGCCAGGACGACACCGGTCAACGGCATGAGCAGGCCGAAGCCGGTCAACCCGAAGATCGGCAGGAGGACGATCAGCATCTCCTCCGACCCGTAGGCCGAAGAGGAGATGCAGTCGCTGGACAGCACGCCCAGCGCCGACTTCTTGGACAGCTTCTCGTCGTGCAGCGACGCGTTCACCAGCGGGCGCCCGAGCAGCAGCCGCTTGAGCCGGTACGGGGTGGACTCGGGCAGTTCCGGTGCGGACGGCGTCGTGTTCGGTCGTCCCACGAGGCCCGACGTTAGCCAGGGCTCAGCGGCCCGGACCGGGTATTCACGCTTCCCTCACGGTCGTGCGACGACGGTCTCAGCCGTCCAGCGCGGCGCCCACGATGCCCTGGGCCTCGTCCTGGATCCGCGCAAGGTGCTCGGGGCCGCGGAAGGACTCGGCGTACAGCTTGTAGACGTCCTCGGTGCCCGACGGTCGCGCGGCGAACCAGCCCGACTCGGTGACGACCTTCAGCCCACCGATGGCCGCGCCGTTGCCCGGAGCGGTGGTGAGCGTGTCGACGATCGGCTCACCGGCCAGGGTGTCGGCCGACACCTGGTCGGGCGACAGCTTGGCGAGCACCGCCTTCTGGTCGCGGGTGGCCGGGGCGTCGATACGCGCGTACGCAGGATCGCCGTGCGCCGCGGTGAGTTCGCGGTAGCGCGCCGACGGCGACCCATCCGTGACGGCCTGGATCTCCGAGGCCAGCAGGCACAGGATCATGCCGTCCTTGTCGGTCGTCCAGACCGTGCCGTCGTGCTGCAGGAACGATGCGCCGGCGCTCTCCTCGCCACCGAAGGCCACCGAGCCGTCCAGCAGCCCGGGCACGAACCACTTGAAGCCGACCGGGACCTCGAGCAGGGTGCGCGGCAGCGCCGCCGCCACCCTGTCGATCATGGACGAGCTCACGAGCGTCTTGCCGACCGCCGCGTCGCCCGGCCACGACGACCGGTGCCGGTACAGGTAGTCGATGGCCACGGCCAGGTAGTGGTTCGGGTTCATCAGGCCGCCGTCGGGCGTGACGATGCCGTGCCGGTCGGCGTCGGTGTCGTTCCCGGTGGCGATGTCGAAGTCGTGCTGACGGGCGATGAGCGAGGCCATGGCGTTCGGCGACGAGCAGTCCATCCGGATCTTGCCGTCCCAGTCCAGGGTCATGAATGCGAACTGCGGGTCGACGTCGGGGTTGACGACCGTCAGGTCGAGCCCGTAGCGCTCGCCGATCTCGCCCCAGTAGTCGACGCTGGCACCACCGAGCGGATCGGCGCCGATGCGCACGCCGGCCGTGCGGATCGCGTCCAGGTCGACAACCCGCGGCAGGGCCGCGACGTAGGCGTCGAGGAAGTCGAAACGGCCGGTGGTGTCGGCGCGTATCGCCTGCTCGAACGTCGTGCGGCGCACGCCTCGGCAGTGGTCGGCGAGCAGCTCGTTGGCCCGCGCCTGGACCCATCCCGTGACGTCGGTGCCGGCCGGACCGCCGTTCGGCGGGTTGTACTTGAACCCTCCGTCGGCCGGTGGGTTGTGTGACGGCGTGACGACGACCCCGTCCGCCAGGCCGGACGTGCGGCCGTCGTTGTGGGCGAGGACGGCGCGGGACAGCGCCGGCGTCGGGGTGAACCGGTCACGGGCGTCGACGAGCACCGTCACCCCGTTGGCCGCGAACACCTCGAGCGCCGACTGCATGGCCGGCCGGCTCAGGGCGTGGGTGTCGATGCCCAGATACAGCGGGCCGTCGATGCCCTGACCCGAGCGGTACTCGCAGATCGCCTGGCTCGTGGCCAGGATGTGGTCCTCGTTGAACGTCGTCGACAGCGACGACCCGCGGTGCCCCGACGTGCCGAAGCTGACGCGTTGCTCGACGACGCCGGGGTCCGGGTGCCGGTCGTAGTAGGCCGCGACGAGCGCGGTGATGTCGACGAGGTCCTCGGGGCGGGCCGGCTGCCCGGCGCGTTCACTGGCCATGGTCCGATCCTGCACCCTCGGGCACCGGATGCGGAGCCGGGCTCTACTGATCAGACGGCGACGGGCCTCGGTCCGCGCCGCCGCAGCACTCCCCCGCTGGCCGCGCCCGCTGCCCAGCGCGCTCGCGTCCCTGCCGCACGGACCGACTCGCCGGCCAGCGAGGGCAGCACGCGCGGGTCGCGGCGGAGGGCACCGACCGCGGCGCGGCGCACCCGACCGGGTGTGATCACCGCCGACGACGGCAGGTCGCGGTTGAGCACGCGGGCCAGCGCCGTGCTGTCGGTCCGCGCGACGTCGCGCACCAGCTCGGTCATGGCCGGGGTCGTCGGGCCGGCCGCGCCCATGTCGCGGGCGAACCAGTGCATGTCGCGGCAGTCGGCGTCGCGGTCGCGCCACCACGCGCGCGTCGCCGTGTCGATGTCGCCGCCGCCGAGCCCGTCGACCACCGCGGCCGAGAGTCCTTCGGCCTGGCGCAGGCTGTCCGTGATGCCCTGCGCGGCCGCCGGGTCCTTGAAGTGGCCCGCGTCGCCGACCAGCACCCACCCGGGGCCGGCGGACGCACGGAAGTAGGCCTGCCAGCTGGGCACGATGCGCATCGGCCCCTCGCGACGCGCACCGTGCAGCAGGTCGTGGAGTTCGGGCCACTCGCGGACACGGCGCAGGAAGCCGGCCTCGCGATCGGCGAGGAACGGTTCGCGTTCGTCGATCGCCGGCACGACGCCGACGAGCAGCAGCCCGTCGTCCGCGGGCGTGGCGATGAGGGCCGTCAACCCGAAGCGGCCGATACGCAGCCGTCCTGCGTCGGGACGGGCGTCTCGGTAGTACGCCCAGGCCGCGAAGCGTGGCGCCGGGTAGCGCGCGTAGGCCCGCGCCCGGACGGCCCGGGCGACGAAGGAGCTCCGCCCGTCCGCGCCGACCACGAGCCCGGCGGTGATCGGCCCGTCGTCGGTCAGCACCCCGGTGACCCGCCCGTGGTCGTCGCGGATCAACTCCGTGGCGGCCGTGCTGGCCCGGACGTCGGCCCCGGCGTCTCGGGCGCCGTCCTGGAGCGCGGCGTCCAGCGGCCGGCGCCGGATGTTCAGCCCGGGCGTGCTGCCCGTGGACAGACGGGACGCCGCCGCGTCGCAGCCGTACTCGGTCTCGAGGCGGACGTCCGCGTAGTGCACGGACAGGCGTTCGATGTCGGCGGCGCCGTCGGCCCGCAGCCGCGCCAGCACGCCGAGCCGTTCCAGCGCCGCGGTACCGCGCGGCTGGATGATGTGCGTCGAGGCCGTCTCGCTGGGGAACCGGGCCTTGTCGACCACGGTCACCCGCAGCCCCGCACGGGCCAGGTGCGTGGCCAGCGGCGCGCCGGCGCAGCGCGCACCGACGATCACGACGTCCGCGCTCGTCCTCACGCGTACGCCTCGGTCAGCGCGTGGTTCTCGCTGCGGATGCGGACCCGCAACAGGACGGCGTTGAGGACGGTGAAGACCACCGCCGTCACCCAGGCGGTGTGCACCAGCGGCAGTGCGAACCCCTCGGCGACGACGGCCACGTAGTTGGGGTGCGAGAAGAAGCGATAGGGCCCACCGGTGACGCGGTCGGCGCCGGGTACGACGACGATGCGGGTGTTCCACAACGGGCCGAGCGTGCGGATGCACCACCACCGCAGGGCCTGCGACGCCACGACGACCACCAGCATCACCCACCCCAGGGCGGGCACGAACGGCCGGTCGGCCAGCCAGACCTCGAGCAGGCACCCGGCCAGCAGACCGGTGTGCAGCGCGACCATCGCCGGGTAGTGGCCGAAGCCGGTCTCCCGGCCGCCGTGGGCCAGGCTGTGCGCCAGGTTGCGCTTGGCCACGACGAGTTCGGCAAGGCGCTCGAGCGCGACCAGCGCCACGAGCACCGTGTAGAGGACCTGGCTCAGCACCGGACGGCACTCACCACTGCAACAGCACCAGCTCGGCAGCGAAGCCCGGCCCCATGGCCATGAGCACGCCCCACTCCCCCGGCTCGGCGGGTCGCTGGTCGAGGGTGTCGGAGAAGACGTGCAGCACCGAGGCGCTGGACAGGTTGCCGATGCGGTTGAGCGAGTTCCACGTCATGGCCAGGTCCTCACGACCGAGGCCCAGCACCGACTGGATGGCCTCGATGACCTTCGGGCCACCCGGGTGCGAGATCCAGCGGGCGATGTCGGACGTGTCGAGGTCGTGCCGGCCGAGCAGGGCCTTGACGTCGTCGGCCAGGTACATCTGCACGAGCTCGGGCACCTCGGCGCCCAGCACGATCTTGAAGCCGGTGGTGCCGACGTCCCAGCCCATCGCCCGGTCGGTGTCCGGGTACAGGTGGCTGACGGCATCGACGACCCGCGGCCGCTGGGCACCGTCGGTGGGTGCGGCCAGCGGGTGGCCGGACCCCACCGCGACCACGGCCGCACCGCCGTCGCCGAACAGGCCCGAGGCCACCATGTTGGCCGCGGTCGGGTCGTTGCGCTGCACGGTCAACGAGCACAGCTCGACCGCGACCAGCACCCCCACCGCATTCGGCGCGCCCAGCAGGAAGTCGTGCAGGCGCGCGATGCCCGCCGCGCCGGCCAGGCAGCCGAGCCCCATCAGGGGCACGCGCTTGACGTCGGGTCGCAGCCCGATCCGGGCCGCGATACGCGCCTCGAGCGACGGCACGGCGACGCCGGTGACCGTGGTCGACATGATGAGGTCTACGTCGCCCGGTGCGAGGCCGGCCGCGTCCAAGGCCTCCGTGACGGCCTGCGCGCCGAGGTCGACCGCCACCTCGAGGAACGCATTGTTGGAGTCAGTGAACCCGTCGAGCTCGCGGTACCGCTCCAGGGGGAGGGCCAGGTGTCGCGTGGCGACCTGGGCGCTGTTGTGGAACCGCTCGACCAGGGCCTGCGACCGGCGCTCCGGGGGCAGGCACAGCTCGGCGAAGGACGCGGTGAGGTCCTCCTGGCGGTAGGCGGGCCCGGGCAGCACCCCTCGGACGGCGGCGATTGTCGTCATGGTGATCCCCTCGGTGGCCGGCCTGTCACAGGTTCGGTACCCAAGGGTGCGCCCGCGTTGGCACCTGTGCGAGCCGGGGCACGGCGCGACGCTGCGCTTGGGAGCGGCCGCACCCGGGCAAGACTCTGGACATGACCACGATCACGATCATCGGAGCGGGCCGCGCCGACTGACCCCCCGTCCCACCCCTTC
>NZ_CAXUNP010000069.1:0-12134 GCF_964252635.1 uncultured Jatrophihabitans sp. | reverse complement strand
GCCCCGGCGGCCCCGGTCGCGGCGGCCGTGGCGCCCAGACGGCCGGCGCGTTCGGCCGCCGCGGTGGCCCCGCGGCCCGTGGCAAGAAGAGCAAGAAGCAGCGCAGACAGGAGTTCGACAACATGTCGGCTCCGACGCCCGGTGGCGTCCAGGTCCCGCGCGGCAACGGCTCGACGCTGCGCCTGCCGCGCGGTGCCTCGCTGTCGGACTTCGCCGACAAGATCGACGCCAACCCGGCCTCGCTCGTCCAGGTGATGTTCCACCTGGGTGAGATGGTCACCGCGACGCAGTCGGTGAACGAGGAGACCCTGCAGCTGCTCGGCGCCGAGCTCGACTACCGCATCCAGGTCGTCAGCCCCGAGGACGAGGACCGCGAGCTGCTCGACAGCTTCGACCTCACCTTCGGCGACGACGAGGGCGCGGAGGACGACCTCACGGCCCGCCCGCCGGTCGTCACCGTCATGGGTCACGTCGACCACGGCAAGACGCGCCTGCTGGACGCGATCCGCAAGACCAACGTCATGGGCGACGAGGCCGGCGGCATCACCCAGCACATCGGCGCCTACCAGGTGCACGTGGAGCACGAGGGCCAGGACCGCCCGATCACCTTCATCGACACCCCCGGTCACGAGGCGTTCACCGCCATGCGTGCCCGCGGGGCGGCGACCACCGACATCGTCGTGCTGGTCGTCGCGGCCGACGACGGCGTCATGCCGCAGACCATCGAGGCGCTGAACCACGCCCAGGCTGCGAACGTGCCGATCGTCGTCGCGGTGAACAAGATCGACAAGGAGGACGCCAACCCGGCCAAGGTGCGCCAGCAGCTCACCGAGTACGGGCTGGTGGCCGAGGAGTACGGCGGCGACACCCTGTTCGTCGACGTGTCGGCGCGGTCGAACCTGCACATCGACGACCTGCTCGAGGGTGTCCTGCTCACCGCCGACGCGGCGCTGGACCTGCGGGCCAACCCCGACCAGGACGCGCAGGGCATCGTCATCGAGGCCCGGCTCGACCGCGGTCGCGGGCCGGTGGCCACGCTGCTCGTGCAGCGCGGCACGCTGCACGTCGGTGACTCGGTGGTGGCCAGCGACGCGTTCGGCCGCGTGCGCGCCATGCTCGACGAGAACGGCGACAACGTCGACGTCGCGACCCCGTCGCGGCCGGTGCAGGTGCTGGGTCTCACCTCGGTGCCCGGCGCCGGTGACTCGTTCCTCGTCGTCGAGGAGGACCGGATCGCCCGGCAGATCGCCAGCCGTCGCGAGGCGCGGGAGCGCAACGCACAGCTCGCGTCGAGCCGGCGTCGGGTCTCGTTGGACGACCTGGACCAGGCCCTCGCCGAGGGCAAGGTCGAGGCGCTCAACCTGATCATCAAGGGTGACGTGTCCGGTTCGGTCGAGGCCCTCGAGGACTCGTTGGTCAACATCGACATCGGCGAGGACCGCGCAGAGGTCTCGCTGCGCGTCGTGAGCCGTGGCGTCGGCGCGATCACCGAGAACGACGTCAACCTGGCGATCGCCTCGGACGCCGTCGTCATCGGCTTCAACGTGCGGCCCGAGGGCAAGGCCCGCGAGCTCGCCGAGCGCGAGGGTGTCGACATCCGGTACTACACGGTGATCTACCAGGCCATCGAGGAGATCGAGGCTGCGCTCAAGGGCATGCTCAAGCCCGAGTACGAAGAGGTGCAGCTCGGTACCGCCGAGGTCCGCGAGGTCTTCCGGGTGCCGCGGATCGGCAACATCGCCGGTTCGCTGGTGCGCACCGGGCTCATCCGCCGCAACAGCAAGGCGCGGCTGGTGCGCGACGGTTCGGTCGTCGCCGACAACCTCACCGTCGAGTCGCTCAAGCGGTTCAAGGACGACGCCACCGAGGTCCGTGACGGCTACGAGTGCGGTATCGGGCTCGGCTCGTACAACGACATCAAGATCGACGATGTCATCGAGACGTTCGAGCTGCGCGAGAAGCCTCGCTCCTAGGTTCCGCGTGATGAGGGCCGTTCGACCGAACGCCAAGGATTTATAACCGGTCGGACGGCCCTCATCCCGCCACCTCGTCGCGTTCGTCTGCTCGGCTCTCTCGTTGCGCTCTGGTCGTTGATCTTGCTGTCGTGGTTCGGTCGAGGCCCTGGCTGGAAGGGGTGGCTGGTGTGGTCGTAGGTGTGCTGGTCGCTGACTGCCTGCTCGGCGACGTGCATTCGCTGAAGGAGAAGCGGTCCCTGGTCCGGCCGGTGGTCGCCGAGCTGCGCCGCAGGTTCGAGGTCTCGGCGGCAGAGACCGGGGATGCCGGGCTGCACCGGCGGGCCGAGTTCTCGGTGTCGCTGGTCGCCGGTGAGCGGGCCCACGTCGTCGAGGTGCTCCACGCGTGCGAGCGCCTGGTCGCGGGCCGGCCGGAACTGGAGCTGCTCTCGACGCGCACCCGGGTGCTCGACGACGACGACCTGGACTGACCCAGCTGGACTCATCGGGTACCACCACAACGAAGGAGCACGACATGGCCGACGCCGCCCGCGCCCGCCGGATGTCCGGACGCATCAAGCAGATCGTCGCCACCGTCATCGAGCGTCAGATCAAGGACCCCCGACTCGGCATGGTGACGATCACCGACGTCCGGGTCACCGGCGACCTGCACGACGCCACGATCTTCTACACGGTGCTCGGCGACGAGGAGGACCGCGTCGCCTCGGCCGCGGCTCTCGAATCCGCCAAGGGCGTGCTGCGCAGCGAGGTCGGCCGCCAGACCGGCGTGCGGTTCACCCCCACGCTGACCTTCACGCTCGACGCCCTGCCCGACAACGCCCGCCAGCTCGAGGACCTGCTCGCCGCGGCCGCGGCCGAGGACGCCAAGCTGGCCGCCGCCCGTCAGGGCGCGCAGCCCGCCGGTGAGGCCGACCCCTACCGCAAGCCGCGCGTCGAGAGCGACGACGAGGACTGAGCCACCGGCACCACGCTCGAGCGGGCCGTGGTGCGTGCGTGTTGCCCGAACAGGTGGCAGGCTGACGCGCGCCATGGCCGACATCGACGACGAACCCGCGCCCCCGGCCCCCCGGCCGCGACCTGCGCCGCGTCATGCCGTGCCCACCGCGGACGAGCCCGCAGAGGAACTCCCCACCGAGGACGTTGCGACCGAGGACGTTGCGACCGAGGACGTGGTGTCCCCGGGGCCGGCGCACGCCCGGGCGCGACGTGGCGGCCGGCGCCGATGGCACCTCGCCGCGGCGGGCGTCGTCGTGGTCGCGGTCGTCATCGCCGTTTTCCTCATCGTGCGGGACCGCAGCGGCGGCTCCGGCGGGGCCGGCAGCTCGTCGTCCGCGGCGGACCAGAGCGCCGCGACCGTCACCGACAGCGCGGCTGCCGATGCCTTCGTCGCGGGTGCCACGTCCGACGTCGTCGCCGTGACCGCCTACGACTACCGCAGCCTCGACACCACCCTCAGCAACGGTCAGAACGTCACCACCGGTGCCTACCGGACGTCGTTCCGCACCGCGCTCACCGGCTCGCTGGCCGCAACGGCCCGTCGCCTGCACCGCGTCCAGACCTTCAACCTGCTCGCCGCAGGCATCGGTGAGATGGCCAAGGACGGCAAGAGCGCGAAGGTGCTGATCTTCGGTTCGCAGTCGGTGACCGACGACTCCACGAAAGGCAGGGCCCGGGCCACCCTGGTGACGTTGACGGCGACGATGCAGCGCGAGGGCAACCGTTACCTCGTCGCCGGGCTCGACGCCGACCGCAACGCCGGCCTGCCGGCGGGCACGAGCGGGTTGCGCGCGGCCGCCGAGGCCGGCCGCTCCGAGGTCACGGCCGTGCTCACGCTGCGACACGACCACTACGACGCCGACTACAACACCGCCCTGGCGGGCGCCGTCGATCCGCTGCGATCGAGCCTCGCCAAGCAGTCAGCCACGGCGCGCCAACGGATCACGGCCGGTGGCTACGACCTCAGCGGATCGGTCACGGCCGTCGCGGTCGAGCGGGCGCTGGGGGACACCCTGGTCATGCTCGTCGCCGCGACCGGCAACCGCACCGCGGACGGCAAGACCTCCGTCGTGTCCGACGGTCGTTACCGGGTCACCGTCGTGCGGGTGTCCGGCCAGTGGGTCACGAGCTCGATCGACGCCGTCAACGGCACGTGACCGCGGCCCTCGGCCCGGACAGCCCTGTGGACCGGCCACCCACCCCCGACGGCCTGGTCGTCGTCGACAAGCCGGCCGGGTGGACGTCCCACGACGTCGTGGCTCGCCTGCGGCGCCTGGCGCGTACCCGCCGCGTCGGGCACGCCGGCACCCTGGACCCGATGGCCACCGGCGTGCTCGTCGTCGGGGTCGGGACCGCGACCCGGCTGCTGCACCACCTGGTGCTCGCGGACAAGGCCTACGACGCCACCGTGCGGCTCGGGCAGAGCACCCTCACCGACGACGCGGAGGGTGACGTCACGGGGGGTGCGTCGGCCGCCGCGATCGACGAGGACGCGGTGCGCGCCGCCCTCAAGCCCCTGACCGGCGACATCCTCCAGGTACCGAGCTCGGTGTCGGCCATCAAGGTCGACGGCGAACGCGCCTACAAGCGCGTGCGCGACGGGGAGGCGCCGCAGCTGGCGTCGCGGCCCGTGACCGTCACCCGTCTCGAGGCGCTGGGCGTCAGCCGACCCGCACCGGACCTGCTCGACGTCGACGTCCGCGTCGAGTGTTCGTCGGGCACCTACGTCCGCGCCCTCGCCCGGGACCTCGGCGCGGCGCTGGGCACCGGCGGCCACCTCACCGCGCTGCGCCGCACCCGGGTCGGCCCGTTCACCCTCGACGGCGCGGCGACCCTCGACGCGCTCGCCGAACGCGACCACCCGGTCACCCTGCCGCTGGCCGCGGCGGTCACCCGTGCTCTGCCCGTCCGCACCGTCGACACCGACGAGGCCCGCGAGTTGAGCTTCGGCCGGAGCCTCGAGCCGACCGGCGCCCCGGGGACCCACGGAGCACTGGACGAGCAGGGACGGGCCGTCGCGCTGCTGCAGGACCGGGACGGTCGCGCGCGGCCCGTGCTGGTGTTCACCCCCGCGGGCTGACGGGGTAGACCGACCGGATGCGCGACGACCTGGAGCCGGTGCGCCGCCTGCTGCCGGACGCGCAGCTCGAGCCGGTGGAGCGGCTGCGCGGCGGCGAGCGCTGCCGGGTCGATCGGATCCGCGTCCGGACGTCCGACGCCGACCACACCGCGGTCGTCAAGCGCTTCCTCGACGCCGGCGAGGGCTGGGTGCGCGAGACGGCCGCCCTGCGCGTGCTGCCGCCGGGGCTCGCACCGCAGCTGCTGGCCGCCGACGCCGCGACGGGCGTCGTCGTCATGAGTGACCTGGGTGACGGGCCCACGGTCGCCGACGCGCTGCTCGGCGCCGACCCGGACGCCGCGGCCGACGCCTTGTGCGGATGGGCCGAGGCGGTGGCGCGGTTGCACGCCGCCGCCCGCCCGCTGCGCGACCGGTTCGTCGCCGAGCTGGCCGCGCGGCAGGGAGAACTGCACGTGTCCCGGAGCCGGGTCACCGGTGAGCTCGGGGACGCCGCGACGGCGCTGCCGGAGCTGTGCGCACGGCTCGGCGTCAGCGTGCCCACCGGCGCGATGGACGAGTTGCGGGGACTCGCCACCCGGCTGGGCGGCGACGGGGCGTCGTCGCTGTCACCGGTCGACACCTGTCCCGACGACGCGGTGCGGCGGGGTGCCCGCTACCTGCTCGTCGACTACGAGGGCGCGCAGTGGCGGCACGTCACGTGGGACGTCGCCTACCTACGCGTCCCGTGGCCCACGTGCTGGTGTTCGTGGGCGATCCCGGACGACGCGGCCGACCGCGCCGTCGAGGCGTACCGCCGCACCGCCCGGGACGGGTTGCCCGAGGTCGGTGACGCCGCGTTCGAACGCGACCTGGAGGCCGCCACCGTCGGCTGGGCCCTGACGTCGGTGACCTGGTTCGTCGACCGGGCGTTGCAGGACGACGTCGCCCACCACCCGGACCGCACCGCCCCCACCCGGCGCGCGACGGTGCTGCACCGGCTCGGCCTCGCCGCTCGCTCGCCCGAGCTGCCGGCGCTGGCCGAGCTGTCGGCGTCGTTGCGCACCGAGCTGCGGCACCGCTGGGGCGACGTCGAGCTGGCCCTCGCCCCGGCGTTCCGTCCGCGGTCCTGACGCCTGACCGCCCACCCCCGGCCGGGTGCCGACTCAGTACAGTGCGCACGTGCAGCGATGGCAGGGCCTCAAGGACGTTCCGACCGGCTGGGGACGCAGCGTCGTCACCATCGGTGTGTTCGACGGCGTGCACCGCGGACACCAGTCGATCATCGCGGACGCGGTGGGTCGGGCGGCCGAGCTGGGCGTCCCCAGCGTGTTGATCACCTTCGTGCCGCACCCGGCCGAGGTGGTGCGCCCGGGCGCGCACCCGCCGGTCCTCACCAGCCTCGTGCGACGGGCCGAGCTCGTGGAGGAGCTGGGTGTCGACGTGTTCTGCGCCCTACCGTTCACCCTGGAGCTGTCCAAGCTCAGCCCGGCCGAGTTCGTGCACGCCACCCTGGTCGACCGCCTGCACGTCACGACCGTCATCGTCGGCGAGAACTTCCGCTTCGGGCACAAGGCCGAGGGCGACGTGGGCACGCTGCAGGAGCTCGGCCGGCGCTTCGGGTTCAGCGCGCGCGGCGACCACCTGCTCACCGAGCACGACACCACGCTGAGCGCCACCTACGTCCGGTCCTGCGTGCAGGCCGGCGACGTGCGGACCGCGGCCGAGGTGCTGGGCCGCCCGCACCGTCTCGACGGCGTCGTGGAGCGGGGCGACCGGCGAGGGCGCGAGCTCGGCTACCCGACGGCCAACCTGCGCACCGACGACTGGGCCGCCGTCCCTGCCGACGGCGTCTACGCCGGCCGGGTCGTGCTGCTCGACGAGTGGGGGCGTACGGCCGGCGCGCCACCGCTGGGCACGGCGGCGATCTCGGTCGGCACCAACCCGACCTTCGACGTCCGGCAGCGCCGGGTCGAGGCATTCGTGCTGGACTTCGACGCCGACCTGTACGGCGCCAACATCGGTGTCGAGTTCGTGGCCCGGCTACGGGGCATGGAGCGCTACGACGGGGTGGACGCTCTCGTCGCGCAGATGGCCCTCGACGTGGAGCAGACCCGCACGCTGATGCAGTAGCAGGTCCGACGGGTCACCGGTCGGCCAGCAGCCTGCGGACGACGCGGCCGAACAGCAGGCGGGTGGACCTACGCACCAGCGGTTCGGCGAACCGGGGCAGGTGGGCGGGGGTCGCTTCCTCACGCCAGGTCGTGCGCGATCCGGCGCCCAGCGGCTCGACCGTCAGCTCCGCCCAGCCGAGGATGACCCGGCCGGTCTTCTCGATGCGGCAGTGCCCGGCGTCGCCGTCGGCGGGCGGGGCCCACTCGACGATCTCCATGATGTCGTCGAAACCGACCCGGCGGCTCCCCGTGCGGGCCACGAAGACGGTGCCGACCCCGGCCGGCGCCGGCGTGGTCACAGCGACGCGCGTCAGGGGTACGTGGTCACCGTGCCGCGGCCAGTCCGTCACCCGCTCCCAGGCCTGCTCGGGCGGCAGGGGAGAGGTCACGGTGACGACGAAGGGGGCCATGCCGTCACTGTAGGTGGGCGCCGGGCCCGGCTCGGGCGGGCCCGGGCGCAGGTCGGCGCCGGTGGGTCGGGGGACGACCCGTGCCCTGGTATCGTGGGGTCCGGCATGCAGCTCTGCCGAGCAGGGTGCTGCCCGCTCGCGCGTTCATCCAACCGCCGTGATCCAGACCGGTGGTGCGCGCCTGCACCGATCGAAGGAGTTCACTGTGCCCCTGGCTCAGGACGTCAAGAAGCAGATCATCGCCGAGTACGGCTCCGCCGACGGTGACACGGGTTCGGCCGAGGTGCAGGTCGCGCTGCTGACGCAGCGCATCAAGGATCTCACCGAACACCTCAAGATGCACAAGCACGACCACCACAGCCGTCGCGGGCTGCTGCTGCTCGTCGGCCAGCGCCGGCGGCTGCTGAACTACCTGGCCAAGGTCGACATCAACCGCTACCGCTCGATCATCGAGCGGCTCGGTCTGCGCCGATAGCCACCGGGGGAGCGACTCGTCCGAGTCGCTCCCCTTCTGCATTGCACCCGCATCACAACAACACACCCCCGCCGGACGCACAGCGATCTACCAGCCGCGTCCCCGCGACCGACCGATCTGCTGACGACCGGTCCTCGGTAGTGGCGAACCGGAACACCATCGGGTGGTCCGGCCGCTTCGATCGAAGACCGGTACCCACTGAGATCCAACGCATCAGTGATCAGCGCAGCTCGTACGTCGCCTGTGCGCACCGGCACGTACCGAGAGGACAACTCCGTGACGGAGTCCACCCAAGACCTAGGCGCCGAGTCCGGCGTCTTCGAGACCGAAGCCGTGATCGACAACGGCAACTTCGGCAAGCGCACCATCCGCTTCGAGACCGGCCGGCTGGCCAAGCAGGCCGCCGGTGCCGTCGCGGCCTACCTCGACGAGGACACCATGCTGCTGTCGGCCACCACGGCCGGCAAGAAGCCCCGTGAGGGCTTCGACTTCTTCCCGCTGACCGTCGACGTCGAGGAGCGCATGTACGCCGCGGGACGCATCCCCGGCTCGTTCTTCCGCCGCGAGGGCCGCCCGTCCGAGGACGCCATCCTCACCTGCCGCCTCATCGACCGCCCGCTGCGCCCGACCTTCGTCAAGGGTCTGCGCAACGAGGTGCAGGTCGTCATCACCGTCATGGCGCTCAACCCCGACCACGCCTACGACGTGCTCGCGATCAACGCCGCGTCCGCGTCCACGCAGATCTCCGGCCTGCCCTTCGGCGGCCCGGTCGGCGGCACCCGCGTCGCGCTCATCGACGGCCAGTGGGTCGCGTTCCCGACCCACACCGAGCTCGAGCGCGCCACCTTCGACATGGTCGTCGCGGGTCGTCTGCTCGACTCGGGCGACGTCGCGATCATGATGGTCGAGGCCGAGGCCACCGAGGGTTCGATCGCGCTCATCGAGGGCGGCGCCACGCGTCCCACCGAGGAGGTCGTGGCCGAGGGCCTCGAGGCCAGCAAGCCCTTCATCGCCGAGCTGTGCCGGGCGCAGCAGAAGCTCGCCGACTCGGCGGCCAAGCCCGTCCAGGAGTTCCCGGTCTTCCTCGACTACAGCGACGAAGTCTACGACGCCGTCCGCAACGAGGTGGAGGCCGAGGTCGCAGGCGCGCTGACCATCGCCGACAAGCAGGAGCGCGAGGCCAAGCTCAACGACATCAAGAGCCAGGTCAAGGACACCCTCGGCCAGCAGTTCGAGGACCGCTTCGACGAGATCAGCCCCGCGTTCCGCGCGCTGAACAAGAAGCTCGTGCGCCAGCGCATCCTGCGCGAGAAGGTCCGCATCGACGGTCGCGGCCTGGCCGACATCCGTACGCTCTCGGCCGAGGTCGAGGTGCTGCCGCGGGTGCACGGCTCCGCGCTGTTCCAGCGGGGCGAGACCCAGATCCTCGGTGTCACCACGCTGAACATGCTGGGCCTGGAGCAGAAGCTCGACACGCTCTCGCCGAACCGCACCAAGCGCTACATGCACAACTACAACTTCCCGCCCTACTCGACCGGTGAGACCGGCCGCGTCGGGTCGCCGAAGCGTCGCGAGATCGGCCACGGCGCGCTCGCCGAGCGGGCCCTCGTCCCGGTCCTGCCGAACCGCGACGAGTTCCCGTACGCGATCCGCCAGGTGTCCGAGGCGCTCGGCTCCAACGGCTCGACGTCGATGGGTTCGGTCTGCGCCTCGACGCTGGGCCTGCTCAACGCCGGCGTGCCGCTCAAGGCGCCGGTGGCGGGCATCGCCATGGGCCTCGTGTCCGACACCGTCGACGGCAAGACCGAGTACGTCGCTCTCACCGACATCCTCGGTGCCGAGGACGCGTTCGGCGACATGGACTTCAAGGTCGCCGGCACCCGGGAGTTCGTCACCGCCCTGCAGCTGGACACCAAGCTCGACGGCATCCCGTCCGAGGTGCTGGCGGCGGCGCTGACCCAGGCCCGCGACGCGCGCCTGCACATCCTGGACGTCATGGCCGAGGCCATCGACGGCCCGGACGAGATGAGCCCGTACGCCCCGCGCGTCACGGTCGTGAAGATCCCGGTCGACAAGATCGGCGCGGTCATCGGGCCCAAGGGTCAGATGATCAACGCGATCCAGGACGAGACCGGCGCGCAGATCACCATCGAGGACGACGGCACCATCTACGTCGGCGCCGACAACGGCACCTCGGCCTCCGAGGCGGTCGACCGCATCAATGCGATCGCCAACCCGCAGATGCCCAAGGTGGGGGAGCGCTTCCTCGGCACCGTGGTCAAGACCGCCGCGTTCGGCGCGTTCGTGTCGCTGCTGCCGGGCAAGGACGGCCTCGTGCACATCTCCAAGCTGGGCCGCGGCAAGCGGGTCGGCAAGGTCGAGGACGTCGTGAACGTCGGCGACAAGATCCAGGTCGAGATCGCCGACATCGACCAGCGCGGCAAGATCAGCCTGGTGCTCGTCGACGAGACGCCCGCCGAGTCGACGGACGCCCCGGCTACCGCCGACGCCTGATCGGACACCGAACCACCGGCGGGGGCCGGGCCCGCGCCGCGCGCAGAGCCGGCCCGCGGCCCCGCCCCCCCCCCCGTGGGCCCCCCCCCCCCCCCCCCGCGGGGGCCGGCCCGCGCCCCGCGCCCGCCCGGCCCGGGCCCCCCCCCCCCGCCGCCGTTCGACCCACCTCCGCGCGACGGTGTGCAGACGCGCCGGCCCGGGCCCGCGCGTCTGCACACCGTCGATGGACGGCAACGAAGGGAACACCGATCCGCTCGCCACTGCGCGACCTGCCCACCGAGGTGCGGGCGCTGTCCGGCGTCGCCTTCATGGTGGCGCTGGGGTTCGGGCTCGTGGCCCCGGCCCTGCCGCTGTTCGCGCGGGACTTCGGGGTCGGCAAGGCCGCGGCCGGCGCCGTCGTCAGCGCGTTCGCGCTGATGCGCCTGCTCATGGCCCCGTTCGTAGGTCGGCTCGTCAACGCGCTCGGCGAACGCGTGCTGCTGGCCACCGGCATCGGCGTGGTCGCGGTCTCCAGCGCGCTGGCGGGACTGTCGCAGAACTACTGGCAGCTGCTGACGTTGCGTGGGGTCGGCGGCGTCGGCTCGATCATGTTCAGCGTGGGCGCGGCCAGCCTGCTCATCCGGGTCACGCCCGACCATCAGCGGGGCCGGGCCCAGGGCGTCTGGGCGGGCTCGTTCCTCATCGGGCTGATCGCCGGGCCGGCGGTCGGCACGATCGCCACCTTCTCCCTGCGCGCCCCGTTCTTCCTGTACGCGGGCACGCTCACCGTGGCCGGGTTGCTCGGCCTGGGCGCCTTGCGCAAGAGCGAGCTGTCCAACCCGCGCACCACGACGACCGCGCCGCTCGCACTGCGGGCCGCCCTGCGCAACCGCGCCTACGTCGCCGCGCTGGCCGCCTCGTTCGCGGGCGACTTCTCGCTGGTCGGCGCGCGTTCGTCGGTCCTGCCACAGTTCGTCGAGGACCGCCTCGGCCTCGGGGCGGGCTGGGTCTACGCCGCGTTCCTCGTCATCAGCGTGGTCAGCGGCGCGCTGCTGCTGCCCGCGGGACGGGTCGCCGACAACCGGGGCCGCCGTCCGGTGGTCGTCGTCGGGCTGCTGATCGGCGCGGCGGCGTTCGTGCTGCTGCCGAGCGTGCCGGCCGCGGTCGGGTTGCTCCTGGCGGCGGTGCTGCTGGGGGTGGCCGGCGCCGCCGACTCGGTGGCGCCCGGTGCGGTGCTGGGCGACGTCGTCGGAGCCCGCGGCGGCACCGTGGTGGCCGTGTTCCAGATGTCGGGCGACCTCGGCGCCGTGCTCGGGCCGGTCGTGGCCGGCGCTGTCGCGGACGGTGCCGGCTACTCCGCGTCGTTCCTGGTCGCCGGTGCGGTCTGCGCGGTGCCGGCCCTGATCGTGCTGGCCGCGCCCGAGACGCTGCGCCGGCCCGCGACCGCTGCCGCGGTGGCCGCCGACCGGCCCGCCGACACCACCTGAACCCGACTGTCCCTTGTGATCAACTGCGGATCCTGGCTGGAGATCGACCAGAATCCGCAGTTGATCGTCG
>NZ_CAXUNP010000068.1:0-12162 GCF_964252635.1 uncultured Jatrophihabitans sp. | reverse complement strand
GTTCTACACCGGCCGGCGGGGGCGGACCCGAGGACAAGGCGACGCGCCCGCCCGGCTGACCGACCGCACGGACCCGACGACTGCGGCGGCCCTACCGGGCTACGGCAGCGCGTCGACCAGCTCGGCCACGCTGCGCCGCCGGCCGGTGTAGAACGGCACCTCCTCGCGGACGTGGCGACGCGCGCCCGATCCGCGCAGGTGGCGCATCAGGTCGACGATGCGGTGCAGCTCGTCGGCCTCGAAGGCCAGGATCCACTCGTAGTCGCCGAGCGCGAACGAGGAGACGGTGTTGGCGCGGACGTCCTTGTAGTCGCGGGCCATCTGCCCGTGCTCGGACAGCAGGGCGCGGCGCTCCTCGTCGGGCAGCAGGTACCACTCGTAGGAGCGCACGAACGGGTAGACGCTGACGTAGGCGCGCGCCTGCTCGTCGGCCAGGAACGCCGGCACGTGGCTCTTGTTGAACTCGGCGGGACGGTGCAGCGCCATGTTCGACCACACCGGCTCGAGGAAGCCGCCGAGGCGGGTGCGGCGGAACCGCGAGTAGGCCTCCTGCAGCTCGTCGGACGTCTCGGCGTGCCACCACACCATGACGTCGGCGTCGGCCCGCAGCGCGGACAGGTCGTAGGTGCCGCGGATGCGGATGTCCTTGCGGTCGAGGTCGTCGAACAGGTCCTGCACCTCGACCGCCATCGACGCCCGGTCGAGCGGCAGCGGACGGGCCGCGCGGAACACCGACCACGCGGTGTAGCGGATGACTGTGTTCAATTCGCGCGCTGACTTTCCTTCGGCCATGGCTCTAGTGTCCTCCGTCGACACGGTCGGGTGTGCGCGGCCGGTCCGCGAGCTGCGTCACGACCTGGCGGACCGCCGTGCGCGCGCCCGCGATGCACGCCGGCACCCCGACGCCGTCGTAGGCGGCACCGCAGACGGCCAGCCCGGGTACGCGCGTGACCGCGTCCCGCACGCGCCCGATCCGCTCGACGTGCCCGACCCCGTACTGCGGCAGGCCACCGCCCCACCGGGTGACGAGGGCGTCGACCGGGTCGGCGCCGATGCCGGCCAGCGGGCGCAGCTCGTTGCGGACGAGCCGGACCAGGTCATCGTCGGACAGCTGCAGCGCCGTCGTCTCACCGGCCCGTCCGACCGAGGCCCGCAGCACCGTCCGGGTGCCGGACTCGAGCGGCCACTTGTTCGTCGACAGGGTCAGTGCCTTCACGGCCAACCGCTCCCCCGCGGCGACGAGCAGGCCGCTGCCCGCGGGTGCCTCCACCCCGTCGAAGGCCAGCGCGACGATGGCCATGCTGGCGCTGTCGATGCCGCCCAGCTCGCGCGCGGCGTCCGGCACGAGGCCGCGCAGCAGCCGGGCCGCCTTGGCCGCCGGCAGCGCGACCACGACCGCGTCGGCCTCCAGGTGCTCCGCGACCGGGACGGCGCCCACGGTGAGGACGAAGCCGGCGCGGGTGCGGGTGAGCTCGCGGACCGTGGCCGACGTGCGCACCGCGAAGCGGCCGGACCCGGCCAGCGCCGCGGGCAGACGGCCCAGGCCGCCCCGCAGGCTGGTGAAGACGGACCCCGACGGCGGGCGGGTACCGGCCCCGACGACCCCGCGGGCGGCCTGCAGCAGCGAGCCCCCGTCGGCCAGCGCCGCGGCGAGCGTGGGGACCGTCGCGCGCAGCGACAGCTGATCGGCGCGTCCGGAGTAGACCCCGCCCAGCAGCGGTTCGACGAGCCGGTCGACGACCTCGTCGCCGAGCCGGTCGCGGACGAGCGCGCCCACGGCGACGTCGTCGGACAGCGGCGCCAACGGCTCCCGGTCGGGTTCGGCGGCGAGCCTGGCCACTGCGCCCTCCGACAGCGCACCGGACGCCTGCACGGCCTCGACGTCGGTGGGGATGCCCAGCAGCGTCCGGGCCGGCAGCGGGTGGCTGCGGCCACCGGCACGGATCCGCGCCGCCGTCGTCGACGGTGCGATGCGCTCACCGGACAGGCCGAGCTCGGCGATCAGGTCGAGCGCTTCTGGACGGGTGGTCAGCACCGACTCCGCACCGACGTCGAGCTCGACGCCGCCGACCGTGGCCGTCCGCAGCTTGCCGCCGACCTGCGCCGACGCCTCGAGCACGGTGACCTCGAAGCCGGCCTCGGCGCCGGCCCACGCCGCGGTGAGCCCCGAGATGCCGCCGCCCACGACCAGGAGCCTCATGTCGAGTTCTGCACCGTCTCGACGATCCGGGTGAGCACATCCGGGTCGGTGCCGGGCGGCACGCCGTGGCCGAGGTTGAACACGTGGCCGTCGGCGATCCGGCCCTGGGCGACGACGCGGCGGACGGCGGCGTCGACGACCTGCTCGCCGGCGCCGAGCAGGGCCGGATCGAGATTGCCCTGCACGACCGCGCCCGGCCCGAGGCGACGCGCGGCCTCGTCGAGCGGCACCCGCCAGTCGACGCCCACGACGTCGGCTCCGGCGCTGCGCATGGCGGCCAGCAGCTCGCCGGTGTTCACGCCGAAATGGATGCGCGGCACCGTGCCGGCCAGGGGCTGGAGCACGGCCCGGCTGTGCGGCAGCACGAACTGCTCGTAGTCGGCCAGCGAGAGCGTCCCGGCCCACGAGTCGAACAGCTGCACGGCCGACGCGCCCGCGTCGATCTGCACCTGCAGGAAGGCGCGCGCGATTTCGGCCAGGCGCTCGAGCAGCGCGTGCCAGAACTGCGGGTCGCTGTGCATCAGGGACTTGGTCAGCGCATGGTCCTTGGACGGACCGCCCTCGACGAGGTAGCTGGCCAGGGTGAACGGGGCGCCGGCGAAGCCGATGAGCGGCACGGGTCCGAGCTCGCGCACCAGGTCACCCACCGCCTGGCTGACGTAGGCGACGTCGTCGGCCTCGAGCGGGCGCAGGCGGTCGAGGTCGGCGAGTTCGCGGATGGGCTTGTCGACCACGGGCCCGACGCCGGCAACGATGTCGACGCCCACCCCGATGGCGACGAGCGGCACGACGATGTCCGAGAACAGGATCGCGGCGTCGACCCCGTGGCGGCGCACCGGCTGCAGGGTGATCTCGGTGATCAGCTCGGGCGTGCGGCACGCCTCGAGCATCGTGGAGCCCGTCCGCAGGGCGCGGTACTCCGGCAGGGAACGCCCGGCCTGGCGCATGAACCAGACCGGCGGGCGGGGTCCGGGACGGCCGGTCGCGGCCCGGACGAGCAGGGAATCGGTGAGCGCCATAGCCCTGCCATCGTCCCACGCGGGTTCGCACGTCTGTTCGGCGCGCCTGTCCGAAACTGTCGCCCCTGCGTGGCAACTTGGATGGCAAGTCACGGGTGTTCTCGCTGTGCGCCCGGCGCCGGAGAGGAGGTCTGTCGTGTCGCTGTCGACCGAGGAGACCCTGTTCGTGTTCTGTCCGACCTGTGCCCGCGAGAGCCTTGCCGAGGCCCCGCCGTGCCCGGACGGCCACGACGGCTGCTGCCCCGACCTCGCCTGCCTCGAGTGCGGCACGGCGCTGCTCGACTGGTCGATCACCGGGTTCGTTCGCAGTGCCCCTCGTCCCGGCCGTCCCGCGCGGCGCGCGGCGTGACGACCGCTCCGCCCGGGGCCGGCATGACCGACGAGCAGGGTTCACCGCGGGCCGCGGGGACGCCCGAACCGGCCAGCCCCCGTCCGCCCGTGTTCGTGGCCGCCGTCGACAGCCTGAGCGCCACCAGGGTCCGCGCCGAGGTGGTCATCGAGCCGCTGCGGCCCCCGCAACGACTCGCCCCGTGGAGCTGGGCCCTGAGCGCCGACATCATCGCCCCGGACGGCGGCGACCTGGCCTCCGGCCGCCTGGTGCTGCTGCACGACCCGGACGGCCACGACGCGTGGGACGGCGTGCTGCGCCTGGTCGCCTACGCCTCCGCCGAGCTGGACGAGCAGATGGGTGTCGACCCGATGCTGCCGACCGTCGGGTGGAGCTGGCTCACCGACGCCCTGGTCGAGCGCGGCGCGGCGCACCGTGCCGCCGGCGGCACCGTCACCCAGACCACCTCCACCCGGTTCGGGGACCTCGCCGGCCCGGCCACCACGGTGTCGCTGGAGATGCGGGCGTCCTGGACGGCCGATCACCCCGACCTCGGGCCGCACCTGCTCGCCTTCGTCGACCTGCTGTGCACGGCGGCGGGCCTGCCGCCGGAGGGTGTCACCGTCCTGTCCCCGAGCTGACGCGGTGACCACAGGCGGCACACGCGGCACGGACGGGACAAGCAGCACGGACGGGACAGGCAGCACGGGCGACTCCGACGACACCTCGTCCGACGCCGACCCGGGCACGAACGTCACCGCGGAAGCCGACCCCGAGCCCCCGCCGGTACCGGTCCTGCGCGAACCGCGCGACGGCGTGCCCGAGCCGCTGGTCGACGACGCTCGTCTGCGGGCGCTGGAGACCTCCCTCGCAACCGGCACCGGACCGGTCGCCCTCGACGCCGAGCGCGCGTCCGGCTACCGCTACAGCCAGCGCGCCTACCTGGTGCAGCTGCGGCGCGCCGGCGTCGGCAGCGCGCTCATCGACCCGATCGCGCTCCCCGACCTCGGCGGCGTGCACGACGCCATCGGCGACGCGGAATGGATCCTGCACGCCGCCTCCCAGGACCTCCCGTGCCTGGCCGAGGTCGGGATGCGCCCGGCGCGGCTGTTCGACACCGAGCTGGCCGGCCGACTGCTCGGCGACGAGCGGGTCGCGCTCGGCACGATGGTCGAGAAGCACCTGGGCGTCGGGCTGGAGAAGGGTCACTCCGCCGCCGACTGGTCCACCCGCCCCCTGCCCTTCGACTGGCTGATCTACGCCGCCCTGGACGTCGAGCTGCTCGTGCCGTTGCGGGACACGCTCGCCGGCCTGCTGGAGGAGGCGGGCAAGACCGAGTGGGCGCGCCAGGAGTTCGAGGCCGTCCGGCTCGCCCCGCCGCCACCGCCCCGCGTCGACCCCTGGCGGCGCACGTCGGGCATCCACAAGCTGCGCAACCGCCGCCAGCTCGCCACCGTCCGCGAGCTGTGGCAGGCGCGTGACTCCTACGCCGCCGACCGCGACATCGCACCCGGGCGCGTCCTGCCCGACGCCGCCATCGTCGACGCGGCGCGCACGGCACCGGCATCGGCCAAGGACCTGGCGGCCCTGCCCGTCTTCGGCGGTCCGCGGCAACGACGGCGCGGGGACCTCTGGTTCGGCGCCGTCGCCCGGGCCCGTGCGCTGCCCGACGCCGAGCTGCCCCCGATCACGAGCGGCACCGGTGACGGCGGGATGCCGGCGCCGTCCCGCTGGCGCGAGCGGGACCCCGAGGCCGCCGCCCGCCTGGCGCGCGCCCGCGAGGAAGTCACCGCACTGGCCGAGCAGCACACCGTCCTGGCCCAGAACCTGCTCGCCTCCGACGTCATCCGGCGGCTGTGCTGGGAGCCGCCTCCCCCCACGCCCGACGCCGTGGCCGAGCGGCTGGCCGAGCTCGGCGCCCGTCCGTGGCAGGTGGGGCTGACCGCCGCCCCGCTGGCCGCGGTCCTCCCCGCTCCCGCCTGACCCGCTGCCGCATCCTGCGGCGGTCACCCGGGGTTGGCGGAGCGGCCCGAAGTCCGGAAAGGTGTGCCTGTCCCGAATCGCACCTACGAAAGGCCGTGTCGATGAACCGCCTCTCCGCCCTGCCACGCCGGCTGCGGGCCCTACCCACCTCGGTCACCGTCGGGGTCGCCGCGCTCGGCATCGCCGGCCTCGTGGCCGCCGGCACCGCCGCCGCGTCCGGCTCCCGCGGGGGCCCGTCCGTACCCGCCCCGCCGACCAACCCGACGCGTGCCGACCAGATACAGAACATCGATCAGGTCAAGACAGCCATCAAGGGCTACTACGGCGACACGACGACGCCGCTGGCCGGCGCCCCGGCGATCGACCCGGTGACCACCGACGGCGCCGACACCGTGCTGCACTACCCGTCCGTCGGCGGTGCCTACGACAAGGAGATGGGCCGCGTCACCAAGACGGCGCTGCGCTACCTGGCGCACCCGAACGGTGGTGGCGCCGCAGGGACCAAGGCGCAGAAGGCACGGAAGGCGCAGAAGGCCATCGTGCTGGACGTCGACGACACCACCCTGAACACCTACAACTACGAGATCTACTCGAACTTCGTCTACAACCCGGCGCAGAACGCCGCGTTCGTCAACAGCGGCGCCTTCCCGGCCGTGTTCCACATGGTGCAGCTGGTGAACAAGGCGAAGGCCGAGGGTTACACCGTCTTCTTCCTGACCGGACGTCCGGAGTCGCAGCGCACCGGCACCGACGCCAACCTCACCAAGGTGGGTTACCCGGTGGTCGACAGCCAGGTGTACCTGAAGGACCTGACCAAGCCGATCTACAGCTCCTGCTACGTGGCCGCGCCGACCGCGACCAACCCGAGCTGCACGACGATCCAGTACAAGTCGATCACCCGCCGCTACATCGAGTCGCTGGGCTACGACATCGTCGCCAACTTCGGTGACCAGTACAGCGACCTCAAGGGTGGTTACGCCGACCGCGGGTTCAAGCTGCCGAACCCGATGTACTACCTGCCCTGACCTCGCACGTCACCGACAGCGCCGAACCGTCCCGACCGGACGGTTCGGCGCTGTCCGGTGTCAGCCGCGGGTGACGGCTCGTGATTCCGCGTCTGCGCCGGCACGGGCCGGGACGGACGTGCCCTCGGCGGCGTCACGGGGCAGGTCTATACGTAGCGAGAGCCCGCCGAACGGGGGCGCCGCCGCCGTCAGCTTGCCGCCGTGCGACTCGACGATGAGCTTGACGATGGCCAGGCCCAGACCCGCACCGCGGGTGGCCGTCCGCACCCGGCCGCCCCGCCGGAACGGCTCGAACAGCCGCTCGACGTCGCTGGAGGAGATGACCGACCCGCCGTTGGCCACGTGCAGCCACGCCTTGTTGGCCGACTGGCCGGTGGTGATGCGCAACCACCCGTCCGGGACGTTGTGCCGGATGCCGTTCTCGACAAGGTTGCCGATGAGGCGTTCGAGCAACCGGGGGTCGCCGAGGACGGACGCCGACTCGACCTCGGTCTCGATGCGGATGCCCTTGGCGTCGGCCTCGGCCGCCACCGCGTTCATGGCCGGCGGGACGAGCCACGCGAGGTCGACCGGTTCGGTGACCTCGAGCCCGCTGCCACCCACGGCCTGCAGCCGGGCGAGCGTCAGCAGCGACGTGACGAGGCGTTGCGCGCGGTCGGTGGCGTCGGCGACGACCGAGCCCATGCGGCGCAGCTCGGCCGTGTCGGCGTCCGGGTCGCTGAGCGTCACCTCGAGCTCGGTGCGGATCACCGACAGCGGCGTGCGCAGTTCGTGGCTGGCGTTGGCGACGAACAGCTTCTGGCTGTCGAACGCGGCGTCCAGCCGACCGAGCATGTCGTCGAAGGTGTCGGCAAGTTCCCGCAGCTCGTCCTCGGGGCCGCCCAGGTTGATGCGCTGGTCCAGGTTCTCCGTCGACAGGGCCCGCGCCGTCTGGGTGAGCCGGGCGATGGGACGCAGCGACTGGCGGGCGAGCATGTAACCGCCGATCGACCCGACCACCACGATGATCGCGAAGAACAGCAGCCCGGTCGTGAACAGGTAGTGCGTCGCGTCCGAGCGGGCCTGCTCGACGAAGGTCGAGCTGTCGACCTTCACGTACCGCGTGCGCCCGCCCGGCCCGTCCGGGGCCTGCCGGTACAGGTTCGAGGTGTTGATCGACCGGGGCGAGATGGCCTGCCGCAGCAGGATCACGCTGGTCGCGAGCAGCGACACCCCGACCAGGAGCACAAGTCCGCCGTACAGCAGCGCCATGCGAACGCGCAGCGTAGGGCGGAAGAGGCTCACTGGGCCTTCCCGGCTCCTTCACTGACCGCTTCGAGCACGGACGGATCGATGCGGTAACCGGAGCCGACCACGGTGTCGATGATGGCCGGCTCACCCAACTTCCGGCGCAGGGTCATCATGGTCACCCGCACGGTGGTCGTGAACGGGTCGGCGTTCTCGTCCCAGACCCGGTCGAGCAGCTCCTCACTGCTCACCACCGCGCCCTGCGAGGTCATCAGCGTCTCCAGGACCCCGAACTCCTTGCGGGTGAGGTCGACGTGCTCGCCGCGCCGGGTGACCGTGCGCTTGGAGGAGTCGAGCTCGATGTCGCCGGCCTGCAGGACGGGCGGCGCGGCCGGGGTCGTGCGGCGGCCGAGGGCCCGCACACGGGCGACGAGCTCCTGGAAGGCGAACGGCTTCGCGAGGTAGTCGTCGGCGCCGAGGCCGAGCCCGGTGACCTTGTCCTCGACGGTGCCGCTGGCCGTCAGCATCATGACGCGCGTGAGGATGTCCTCGTCGCGCAGGCGTCGGCAGATCTCGTCGCCGGACAGGCCCGGCAGGTCGCGGTCGAGCACGACGACGTCGTAGCGGGTCAGCGCCGCCTTGCGGTAGCCGTCGTCACCGTCGGTCGCGACGTCGACGGCCATGCCTTCCCGGCGCAACCCGCGGGCCACCGCCTCGGCGAGCTGTACCTCGTCTTCCACCACGAGGATGCGCATGTCGTGTTCCTCCCCCTAGTCCGCGTCGGATTCGACGCGGTGTGCTGCTACGTCCTGCTCGGACGACGTGTCGTCGTCCGCCCCCGGGCCGTTCTCCGCGGCTGCCCACTCGACGACGCGCCGCCCGATGTCCTGGGCGGTGAGCCCGACCGCTGCCTTCACACCGGCCACGCTGTCGTGTTCCAGGAAACGTACAGGTATGCCGATCTCGCGGGTGGGATCGAGCCGCCCGGCGTCGCGCAGGGCCTGCGAGACGCGGGTTCCGACGCCGCCGGTGACCACGCCGTCCTCGACGGTGACGACGAGCCCGGCGCCGGTCGCCAGCTCGATCAGGGCCGGGTCGACGGGTGTGACCCAGCGCGGTGACACGACCCGCACCGTGAACCCGGCGCGGCGCACCGAGGCCGCGGCGTCCAGGGCCTCGACCGCAAGCGAGCCGACGGCCACCAGCAGCACGTCGACCGGCGCGTCGGCGTCCGGCTCGGCGAGCACGTCGACGGTGCCGTGCCGGCGCAGGGCGGGGATCGGCTCAGGCAGCGCGGTCTTCGGGAAGCGCACAACCGTCGGGCCGTCGTCGACCGACACGGCCTCGCGCAGCAGCTCGCGCAGCGTCTGCTCGTCGCGCGGTGCCGCGATCCGGATGCCGGGCACGACGCCGAGGATGGCGAGGTCCCACATGCCGTTGTGGCTCGCGCCGTCCTGGCCGGTGACGCCCGCGCGGTCGAGGACGAAGGTGACGGGCAGGTGGTGCAGCGCGACGTCCATGAGCAGCTGGTCGAACGCGCGGTTGAGGAACGTGGCGTACAGCGCGACGACCGGATGCATGCCGCCCATGGCGAGCCCGGCCGCCGAGGTGACCGCGTGCTGCTCGGCGATGCCGACGTCGTAGAAGCGCTGCGGGAAGCGCTCGGCGAAGCCACCCAGGCCCGTCGGGTTGCACATCGCGGCGGTGATGGCGACGACGTCGTCACGCTGCTCCCCGACGCGCACCAGCTCGTCGCCGAACGCCGCGGTCCACGAACGGCCGGTGCTCGGCCGGGCGAGGCCCGTCGCCGGGTCGAACCCGCCGGACTGGTGCATCTGGTCGGCGACGTCGTTCTCGGCCGGCGCGTAGCCGTAACCCTTGCGGGTGAAGCAGTGGACTATGACCGGGCCGTCGAACCCGCGCGCGAGGCGGAGCGCGTTCTCCACCTCGGCGATGTCGTGGCCGTCGACCGGGCCCAGGTACTTCAGGCCCAGGTCCTCGAACATGCTCTGCGGCTGCAGCAGGTCCTTGATGCCGCGCTTCATGCCGTGCAGCGCGTCGAAGATCGGCTGGCCGACGACGGGGGTCTTCTCCAGCGCGTCGCGGACGTTGCCGAGCACCCGCTCGTAACCCGGGCGCAGCCGCAGCGCGGCGAGGTGCCTCGCCAGGCCGCCCACGGTCGGCGAGTAACTGCGCCCGTTGTCGTTGACGACCACGACGACGGGACGGTCGGCGCCCGCGATGTTGTTCAGCGCCTCCCAGCACATGCCTCCGGTCAGCGCGCCGTCGCCGACGACGGCCACGACCGGGCGTCGCTCGCCACGCACCTCGAAGGCCTTGGCGAGCCCGTCGGCGTAGGACAGCGCGGTGGAGGCGTGGGAATTCTCTATCCAGTCGTGCGCGCTCTCGGCCCGGCTGGGGTAGCCGGACAGCCCGCCGCCCTGGCGCAACGTCGGCATCTGCTCGGCGCGACCGGTGAGGATCTTGTGGACGTAGGCCTGGTGGCCGACGTCGAACAGGATCGGCTCGGTCGGCGAGTCGAAGACCCGGTGCAGGGCCATCGTCAGCTCGACCACGCCGAGGTTGGGTCCGAGGTGGCCGCTCGTGCGCGCGACGGTCTGCACCAGCAGGTCGCGGATCTCAGCCGCGAGACCGGCCAGCGCGGGACCGTCGAGTGCGCGCAGATCTGCTGCAGAGCCAAGCCGTTCGAGAACTCGCGTCACGGGGTAGATCGTACGGCTCCGGCGCCGGGACCGCCCCGTGTGGCGCTCCGGCGGGTCACGGGCCGGGGTTGGCGGCAGGTGGTTCCAGGCGGGCCACGCACTCGACGTGGTGGGTCATCGGGAACGCGTCGAAGGCCCGCACGGAGGTCAGCCGCCACCCGGCCGACCGGGCCACGGCGACGTCGCGGGCGAGCGCCGCCGGGTCGCAGGCCACGTACCCGATCGCCCGGGGCGCGTGGTCCAGCAGGGCCTGCATGACCTCGCGTCCGGCGCCGGCGCGGGGCGGGTCGAGGACGACGACGTCGAAGCGTTCGGCCGCCGGGTCCAGCGGCCCGTCCGGCGCGACCAGTGACTCGGCGGTGACGCGAGCCCGCTGCACGCGTGCCTGCGGCAGGTGGGCCAGGTTCGCCTCCGCGTCGCCGACCGCGGCCGCCGAGGACTCGACGCCGAGCACCGCGCCGAGCGGGCCGACGGCGTCGGCGAGCGCGGCGGTCAGCAGGCCGGCGCCCGCGTACAGGTCGAGCACCCGCTCACCGGGGCCCGGCGCGACGGCGGCGAGCAGGGCGTCGACGAAGGTCGCGGCCGCCGCCGGGTGCACCTGCCAGAACCCGCCGGCCTGCACGCCGAAGCTCCGGCCGTCGACCTCGTGGTGCAGCACCTCGGGTCCGCGGACGACACGCACCCGGTCCGGGGGCCGGCGGCCGCGGGCCTGCCGGCCGCCGCCCGGTGTGTGGACCAGCAGCGTGGTCTCGTCACCGTCGCCGGCCACCTGCTCGAGGCCGGTGGCCCGGGGGGTCAGCTCGCCGGTCGAGGGGAAGGCCGCGATCGCCGGCTGGGCGAGCGGGCAGTGGTCCAGCTGCTCGACGGTGTGCGACCGGTGCCGGCGCAGGCCGTGGCCGCCGTCCGTCCCGGGCCGGTCGTCGAGGGCCCACAGGATGCGCGAGCGCCACCCGAGCAGCCCGCCCGGCAACGCCTCGACTCCGGCGAGCAGGTCGCCGAGCTCGAACCTCGCCAGCCGGGTGAACTGCTCGCGGATCACCGTCTCCTTGAGCACCCGCTGGGCCTGCGCCGATGCGTGCTGCCAGTCGCACCCGCCGCAGCGGCCCGGCCCCGCGTGCGGGCAGGGCGGCTCGACCCGGTCGGGCGAGGCGGTCAGCACCTCGACGGCGTCGGCGAAGCAGTACGACCCGCCGCGGTCCTCGGTGACCAGCGCCCGTACCCGCTCCCCCGGCAGGGCGTGCCGGACGAACACGGCGCGACCCTCGTGCCGGGCGACGCAGGAACCGCCGTGGGCCGGTCCGCCGATGTCGAGCTCCAGGGTGGCGCCGGCCAGCGGGCCGCGCTCAGCCACGGCGGATCGGCACCCCGCCGTCGGCAACGCCGCCGTCAGCGACCCCGCGGTCAGAGACCCTCGCGTCCGGCAGGGTGACGGGCGGGGCGGCCGGGGTCGGCACCGGCTGCTCCTGCCGCCCGAACACGTCCGTCATCAGGATGCGCGGGCTGCCGCCGCCGCCGGGGTCGCGGAAGAACATCAGGAACAGGCCGTTCGGCGCCCAGGTCGGCCCCTCGTTGTGGAAACCTTCGGTGAGCAGGCGCTCGCCGGAGCCGTCGGGCTTCATCACGCCGATCGAGAACGAGCCCTTGCCCTGCTTGGTGA
>NZ_CAXUNP010000067.1:0-12430 GCF_964252635.1 uncultured Jatrophihabitans sp. | reverse complement strand
TCTCCGGCTCGGACTTCGTCGAGATGTTCGTCGGTGTCGGCGCCAGCCGCGTCCGTGACCTGTTCGAGCAGGCCAAGTCCAACGCGCCGGCGATCATCTTCGTCGACGAGATCGACGCCGTCGGCCGGCACCGCGGTGCCGGCATGGGCGGTGGCCACGACGAGCGCGAGCAGACGCTGAACCAGATGCTCGTCGAGATGGACGGCTTCGACGACAAGGGCGGCGTCATCATGATCGCCGCCACCAACCGCCCCGACATCCTGGACCCCGCGCTGCTGCGCCCGGGCCGCTTCGACCGCCAGATCGCGGTCGGGCCGCCCGACGTCATCGGCCGTGAGGCCGTGCTCAAGGTGCACGCCAAGGGCAAGCCGTTCGCCGCCGACGTCGACCTGGGCGTCATCGCCCGGCGCACGCCCGGCTTCACCGGTGCCGACCTCGCCAACGTCATCAACGAGGCCGCGCTGCTCACCGCACGCACCGGCGGCCGGTTGATCACCGAGGCGTCGCTCGAGGAGTCCATCGACCGCGTCATCGCCGGGCCCGAGCGCAAGACCCGCGCCATGAGCGACAAGGAGAAGCGGGTCACCGCCTACCACGAGGCCGGCCACGCCCTCACCGCGTGGGCGATGCCGAACCTTGACCCGGTGCACAAGGTGACGATCCTGCCGCGCGGCCGCTCCCTCGGGCACACCCTGGTGTTGCCGCTCGAGGACCGCTACACCCAGACGCGCGCCGAGATCCTCGACCAGCTGGTGTACGCGCTCGGCGGTCGCGCCGCCGAGGAGCTCGTCTTCCACGAGCCGACGACCGGCGCCTCCAACGACATCGAGAAGGCCACCAAGCTGGCCCGCTCGATGGTCACCGAGTACGGCATGAGCACCAAGCTGGGCGCCGTCAAGTACGGCACCGGCGACTCCGAGCCGTTCATGGGCCGCGACTACGGCAACCAGCGCGACTACTCCGAGGACATCGCCGCGGACATCGACGCCGAGGTGCGTGACCTCATCGAGGGTGCACACGACGAGGCGTGGGAGATCCTGCAGCAGTACCGCGACGCCCTGGACGCGATGGTCCTCGAGCTGGTCGAGCGCGAGACGCTGGAGAAGAAGGACCTCGAGCGCATCCTGTCCAACGTCCGCAAGCGACCCGCGCACAACACCTTCACGGCCTTCGGCAAGCGCACGCCCAGCGATCGCCCGCCCATCGAGATCCCGCCGTCGCTGCGCAAGACAGCCGGCAGCACCGCCAACGGCCACAACGGCAAGGGCAGCAACGGCAATGGCAGCAACGGCAATGGCAGCAACGGCAATGGCAGCAACGGCAATGGCAACGGGTCCGGCGCGAACGGCGGCGGGGGCGCGCTCCCGGGCGTCACTCCCACCCCGGGCGCGCAGCCGCCGCAGACCGGGCCGGGCGGTTACTTCGGCCCGCCGTCCGGCGGTTACCCGGCGGGCCCGCCCGCGGGCGGTTACCCGCCTCCCGGCGGTTACCCGCCGCCTCAGGGTCCGGCCGGTGGCGGCCAGGGTTGAGCCACGCCCGGCCTGAGGCCGTCGACGAGGACGGCCCGGCGGGAAGCGCATCCAGCGGTGCGGTGGACCTGCCGCGCGCAGCGGCCGCCGTCCGCGAGCTGCTTCTCGCGGTTGGTGAGGACCCCGAACGCGAGGGGCTGAAGGCCACGCCGGAACGGGTCGCCCGTGCGTACGCCGAGATCTTCGGGGGCCTGCACGTCGACCCCGACGAGGTGCTGCAGACGACCTTCGACGAGCACCACAACGAGTTGGTGCTCGTGAAGGACATCCCGCTGTTCTCCACGTGCGAACACCACTTGGTGCCCTGGCACGGTGTGGCCGCCGTCGGTTACATCCCGGGCGAGCACGGACGCATCACCGGCTTGTCGAAGCTGGCCCGCGTGGTCGACCTCTACGCCCGGCGCCCGCAGGTGCAGGAACGGCTCACCCGCCAGATCGCCGAGGCCCTCGTCCGTCGCCTCGAGCCGCGTGGGGTCATCGTCGTCATCGAGGCCGAGCACCTGTGCATGGCCATGCGCGGCATCCGCAAGCCTGGCGCGAAAACCATGACCTCCGCCGTCCGCGGGATCTTCCAGGACGACCCGCGCACCCGCGCCGAGGCGCTGGACCTGATCCTCGGACGATGAACGAGTCCCGCCCGACGACGAACGACCCACTGCCGCGGCGACGCGACCGGATCGTCGTCATGGGCGTCCTCAACGTCACCCCGGATTCCTTCTCCGACGGGGGCCGCTTCGCCGGCGTCGCGGATGCGACGGCGCAGGGCCTGGCGTTGCGTGCCGCGGGGGCCGACCTGGTGGACGTCGGCGGCGAGTCGACCCGTCCCGGGGCGGCCGCGGTGTCCCCGGCCGACGAGCTGGAGCGCGTGCTGCCGGTGATCACGGCGCTGGCCGGGGAGGGCGTCCCGCTGTCCATCGACACCGTGCACGCCCGCACGGCTGCCGCGGCGCTGGAGGCGGGCGCCGTGCTCGTCAACGACGTGTCCGGCGGGCTCGCCGACCCCGCGATGGCCCGCGTGGTGGCCGACGCCGGGTGCCCGTGGGTGCTCATGCACTGGCGCGGCCCGTCCGACCGGATGGCCGAGCTGGCGCGCTATGACGACGTCGTGGTGGAGGTGCGCGACGAGCTGTCCGCGCGGGTCGACGCCGCGGTCGCCGCGGGGGTCGACGCGGGTTCACTGGTACTGGACCCCGGCCTGGGCTTCGCCAAGACCGCGGCCCACAATTGGCAGCTGCTCGCTCATCTCGATGCCCTGCTGGCGCTGGGGTTGCCGCTGCTCGTCGGGGCGTCGCGCAAGTCGTTCCTCGGCCGGTTGCTGGCCGATGACGACGGCCTGCGTCCGGTGTCCGGACGGGAGGACGCCACCACCGCGCTGACCGCGCTGTGTGCGGCGGCCGGGGCGTGGGGCGTGCGGGTGCAC
This sequence comes from uncultured Jatrophihabitans sp., assembly GCF_964252635.1. Taxonomy (GTDB): domain Bacteria; phylum Actinomycetota; class Actinomycetes; order Mycobacteriales; family Jatrophihabitantaceae; genus Jatrophihabitans. The sequence continues at coordinate 9,481 of NZ_CAXUNP010000067.1, read as the reverse complement.
GAGGTGCGCCCGTCGGTGGACGCCGCGCTGACCGTCGCGGCCGTCGAGGCAGCCCGATGACCGACACCATCACGCTGTCCGGGCTGCGGGTGTTCGGCCACCACGGGGTGTTCGAGGCCGAGCGCCGTGACGGGCAGGACTTCGTCGTCGATGTCGTGCTCGAACTCGACACCGCGCCGGCGGCCGCGTCGGACGACGTCGCCGACACCGTGCACTACGGCGAGCTGGCGCAGGCGCTGGCCGCCGTGGTCGGGGGCGAGCCGGTCAACCTGCTGGAACGCCTCGCCCAGCGCCTGGCCGACGTGTGCCTCGCCGACCCCCGGGTCACGGCGGCCACCGTCACCGTGCACAAGCCGCACGCGCCGATCCCGCTGGCCTTCGACGACGTCGCGGTGACGATCCGCCGGAGCGACCCTTGACGGCGGCGGTGCTGAGCATCGGGTCCAACGTCGGGGACCGCACGGCGGCGCTGCAGCAGGCCGTCGACACGCTGCGCCGGTGGGTCACGGCGATCTCCGCGGTGTACGAGACGCCGCCGTGGGGTCCGGTCGCGCAGGACGACTACCTCAACGCGGTCGTGCTCGTCGCCGACCCGTCTGCCGCGCCCGGCGACTGGCTGGCCCGGGCGCACACCGCCGAGCAGGCGGCGGGACGCACCCGTGAGGTGCGGTGGGGTCCGCGCACGCTCGACGTCGACGTCATCGCGGTGGACGACGTCGTCAGCGACGATCCGGCGCTCACGCTGCCCCATCCGCGGGCGGCGCAGCGAGCGTTCGTCCTGATCCCGTGGGTCGAGGTCGACCCCGGCGCCGTGCTCGCCGGACGGCCGGTGAGCGTGCTGCTGCGCGAGCTGGACCAGGCCGACGTCGCGGGTGTGCGCCGCCGCCCTGAGCTGGCCCTGGCATGACCGACCGCGGACCCGGCATGCAGCGGACGCACTGGACCGAGCTGGCGGTCCCGCTGGTGATCATCGCGATCACCGTCTACGTCTTGCTCCGCTTCTCCTACGACTCCCTGCCGCAGCTCGGCTTCCTGGTCCCCGTGCCCCTGGCCGCGCTGGCCGTGGCCGAGCTCGTCGCGGCCCGACGGGTCCGGGCGGCGGTGCGCCACGAGCCGGACGCGAAGCCGATGGCGGCCATCGTCATCGCCCGCTGCGTCGCCCTGGGCAAGGCGTCCTCGCTGGTCGGGTCCGGCGTGGCCGGCGCCGCGATCGGCCTGCTGGCCCGGTTGCTGCCGGACGTGACGAACGTCGCGGCCGCCGCGCACGACGCCAAGGTGGGCGGTTTGCTCCTGCTCGCGTCGATCGTCCTGGTGGCTGCCGGTCTGCTGCTCGAACGCGCCGGCATCGACCCGGGTAGCGGCTCGCAGCGTCATGGCGGCCGCGCCTACTGAGTGCTTTTGTGCGGGTCGGCGCAACGGGCGGGAGTGTCTAGGATGGCGGGGTGCCGAACCCCGATGCGCCGCCGATGACGCGTTCCGTCGTCCTGCGGGCGCTCGGTTTCGGCGTGGCGATCGTGCTGGCCGCGGTCGCCGTCTGGCTCATCGTGATCGCCGACAGCACCAAGTCGATGCGGCTGGGCGTCCTGGCCGGCATCTGGGGCGCCCTGCTGGGCGCGTACTCGATGTTCGGGGCGCGCCGTCACGGCGCCGACGCCGAAGAGGAGCAGCGTCGCTCGCTGTCCGACGTGCCGGTGATGTCGGCGCGCGAGATCGCGATCCGCTCGCAGGGCGAGGTCGAACGAGTCGCGGAGGCCGCCGCGCGCCGTGCCTTCGAGGAACGCCTCGAGCAGATGGTGCGGCGCGAGCTGTCGCGCGAGGTCAGCGACCTGCGCAACGAGATCGCCCGGCTGCGCCAGGACCTGCTCGACAAGGTCGGTGGCCAGCTCCGCCTGGAGCGCATCGAGACCACCCGCGTCATCGGCTCGGACCTCGAGGCCCTGCAGCACGAGGTCCGGCAGCTGAAGCAGGCCAGCGAGACCGGCAACCTGCAGGACATCGGCCTCGACCTGGCCGCGCTGCGTCACATCGTCGAGCCGGCCACCGTCCGGCCCGTCAGTCGCGAGACCATCGACGTCGAGGCGCACGTCACGCCGGCCCGCGCGGACGAGCCGTCGACGGCCGGAGCCGAGAGCACGCGCCCGTCGCCCGTAGCCGCTGCCGCGCCGACCCCGGAGCCAGAATCTGAGCCGACGCCGGAGCCGGCTGCTGTCGAGACGCCGGTTGCTGTCGAGGCGCCGGTTGCTGTCGAGGCGCCGGCTGCTGTCGAGGCGCCGGCTGCTGTCGAGACGCCGGCCGTGGCCGAGACGCCGGCCGTGGCCGAGGCGCCGGCGATGGCCGCACCGGTGGCGTCCCCGGCGCCCGAACCCTCGGCGCCGACACCCGAAGCCGCGACGCCGACGTCCGAACGCCCGGCAGCCGAGCTCCCGGCGCTGCAGCCCCGTGTCGAGCGCGGTCACAGCACGCCCATGCCGGTCGAGAGCACCGGGCCGGTCCGATCCCAGGGTCCCGTCCCGCCGCCGGTCGACCTGCCCCAGCCACACCGGCCCTCCGGGGACCCGTTCGCCTCCTTGCCGCGGCTCACGCCGTTCACGGAGTTCGAGCTCGACCCGGTCGACACCCGGCCGCACGCGAACGGCACAGGTTCCGACGGCGCAGGTTCCGACGGCGCGGGTTCCGACAGCGCAGGTTCCGACCGCCGGGACTCCGACGGGTCCGTTCCCGCCGGGCGCCCGTCCGGCCAGCACGCCGGCCACGCCTCGCCCGACGCGTCGGCGGGCCGGAGCTACACCGGCCGGCGGCGCCGCGCCGAGGACGACGACGATGACGACGTCATCGAGGCCGCCGACCCGGGCCGGCACTCCCGCGAGCCCGACGCGGCCACCGCCGCGCCGGACGACGGTGCCGGTCGCCGCCGCCGGCGTCGGGCCGACGACAGCGACGACGGCGTGGACCTGCTCTCGCGCCTACTGGCCCGCAACTCCGCCGACCACTGAGCCGGTCCTCGGGTCACCGCGGTCGGTGCAGCGTCCCGTCCAGCACGCGGGCCCAGTGCTGCGCGATGCCCGCGCGCCGCTCGCCGTCGTCGGTGAGCAGGTTGGCCAGGCCGAGGCCCCGGGCGAGGTCCAGCGTGGCCTGCACCGTCTCGCGGACGCCCGGCACCTGCTCGTCCACGCCGAGCACGTCGACCACCACGCGGTGCACCTCCCGCCCGATGGCGGCCTCCACCGGCACGACCTGCTCGCGCAGCTGCGGCTCGGACGCGGCCGCCACCCACAACATGAGGGCCGCCCGGAACAGCGGCCCGGTGTACAGGCCGAAGACCACGTCGACGACGGCCCGCGTCGAGAACCCGGGGCGTTCGGCGAGCTCGCGGCGCATCACCTCGCCGCGCTCGTGCGCCACGTGACCGAGCGCGGCGAGGAACAGCGCCTCACGGGTCGGGAAGTGGTGCTGGGCCGCCCCGCGCGACACCCCGGCGTGCTCGGCGACGACCGTGACCGTGGAGGCCGTCCAGCCCAGCTCCGCCAGGCAGCTGATGGCCGATTCGAGCAGCCGGGCCCGGGTGGCCCGCGAGCGGTCCTGCTGCGGCTCGCGGGCCTCGGTCATGCTCACTCGTCGGCCGACCAGCGCGGCGGTCGCTTCTCCAGGAACGCGAGCATGCCTTCCCGCGCCTCCTCCGAGCCGAACAGCCGGGCCGACAGGGACTGCATGTCCCTGGCGCGCGCATCGAAGGCGGCCAGCGTGCTGCGGGTGGTGAGCGGCTTCGTCTCGGCCAGGCCCTGCGGGGAGCACGCGCGCAGCGCGTCCAGGACGGTGCCGAGCTCGGCCTCCAGGTCGTCGGGTGCCGCCGTGACGAGGCCGGCCGCCGCCGCGGCAGCGGCCCCGAACGTCTCACCGGTGAGGTAGTAGCGCGACACGGCCCGCTCGGTCATCCGGCCGAGGGTGGTCAGCGAGATGATCGCCGGCGCCAGCCCGAGGCGGACCTCGGTGAACGCGAACGACGAGGCCGCGCCGGCCAGGGCGATGTCGCAGGCGCCGACCAGGCCGACCCCGCCCGCCCGCACCGCACCGTCGACCCGCGCGACGACCGGCTTGGGGGCCTCGACGATGGCCCGCAGCAGGCCCAGCATGCGCTGGGTCCCGGCCTGCGGCCCGCCCTCGGACGACTGCTCCTTGAGGTCGGCGCCGGCGCAGAAAACGCGGCCGGTGTGCGTGAGCACCACGGCACGCACCGTGTCGTCGGCTGCTGCCGTCTGCAGGTGCGCGGTGAGCTCCCCGACGAGTTGGGCCGACAGCGCGTTGCGGTTCGTCGGCGAGTCGAGGGTGACGGTCGCGATGGCGCGGTCGACCTCGTAGTGCACGAGCTCCGGTGCGTCGGTCAACGGGTGCCTCCTTGCTGGGACGGTATGCAGACGCGCGGGCCCGGGCCGGCGGGTCTGCATACCGTCCGACGGGTTGCGGCGGGTCAGTACGACTTCGGCAGGCCGAGGCTGAACTGGGCGACGAAGTTCAGGATCATCTCGCGGCTCACCGGCGCGATCCGTGCGACCCGGGCTCCGAGAACGAGATTGCCCAGCCCGTACTCGTGCGCCAGCCCGTTGCCGCCGTGCGTCTGCACGGCCTGGTCGACGGCGGCGATCGCCGCCTCGGCCGCGGCGTACTTTGCCATGTTCGCCGACTCACCCGCGCCCATCTCGTCGCCCGAGTCGTAGAGCGAGGCCGCCTTCTGCATCATCAGCTTGCTCAGTTCCAGCTCGACCTTGGCCTTGGCCAGCGGGTGCGAGATGCCCTGGTGGGTGCCGATCGGCTTGCCGCCCCACACCGCGCGCTCGTTGGCGTAGCCGACCGCCTTGTCCAGTGCGTAGCGGCCCATCCCGACCGAGCCGGCCGCGGCCATGATGCGCTCGGGGTTGAGCCCGGCGAACAGCTGCGCGAGAGCCGCGTCGCTGGCATCCGGGTCCTCGCCGATGAGCGCGTCGGCGGGCAGCCGGACGTCGTCGAGGTAGAGCATGAACTGCCGGTCGGGCATGACGACGTCCATGTCGATGGCCGTGTACTCGAAGCCCGGCGTGTCCGTGGGGAACGCGAACAGGGCCGGCTTCAGCTTGCCCGTCCGCGCGTCCTCGGTGCGGGCGACGATGAGGATGGCCTGCGCGTGGTCGACGCCGGACACGTAGTACTTGCGGCCGTTGAGCACCCAGTCGTCACCGTCGCGGCGGGCCGTTGTCGTGATCTTGTGGGTGTTGGAACCGGCGTCGGGCTCGGTGACGCCGAAGGCCATGATCGTCTCACCGGACGCGAGGCCGGGCAGCCAGCGCTGCTTCTGGCTGTCCGTGCCGTACTTGGCGATGATCGTGCCGTTGATCGCCGGCGACACGACGAGCATCAGCAGGCCGCAGCCTGCGGCGTTGAGCTCCTCGCCGACGATCGCCAGCTCGTACATGCCGGCCCCGCCGCCGCCGAACTCCTCGGGCAGGTTGATGCCGACGAAGCCGCTCTGCCCGGCCTCCTTCCACAGTTCGCTCAGCGGTTCGCGGCTGCGGGCGCGGGGCGCGGCGTACTCGTGGCCGTAGCGGCGGCCCAGCTCGGCGACGGCCTTGCGCAGCGCTACCTGCTCCTCGGTCTCGGTGAAGTTCACGGCCGGTCACTCCTCACGTTCGGTGGGTTCGTGGTCCTCGTCCTCGGACACGACGGCGAGCACGGCGCCGACGTCGATCTGCTGGCCGACGGCGACCGGCAGCTCGGTGACGACGCCGTCGGCGGGCGCGTTGACCTGGTGCCGCATCTTCATGGCCTCGAGCCACAGCACGGGCTGCCCGGCCACGACGCGGTCGCCGAGCGCGACCGCCACCTGGGCGATGGTGCCGGGCATCGGCGCCAGCAGCGAGCCGACGGCGACCCGTTCGGCGGGGTCGACGAAGCGGGGCAGCACGGTCAGCCGCACCGGCCCGAGCGCGGAGTCGACGTCGACCTCGTCGTCGTACCGCGCCACAGTGAAGCGCCTGCGCACCCCGCCCACGTCGAGGACGACCTCGTCCGGACGGGCGTCCACGAGCGTGATGTCGTCCGCACCGTCGGCCTCGAGGCCGGTCCGGGTGTGCCGGTAGGTGACCGCCCGTTCGGCGAAGGCCATCCGCTGCGGTTGCGAGACGACGTTGCGCCACCCGGACGGCACGGAGCGCAGCGCGGGCGCGTCGGCCCGCGCCGTGCTGTCCAGCGCCAGCGCGGCCGCCAGGGCCGACACCGTCCGCGCGTGATCGTCGGCGAGCGGCGCGGCGAGGACGTCGAGCCCGTGCCGGTCGAAGAACGCGGTGTCGGTGTCACCGGCCAGGAACGCGGGGTGGCGCAGCACCCGCACCAGCAGGTCGCGGTTGGTCACCAGTCCGTGGACGTGGGCCCGGGCGAGCGCGCCCGCCAGTGACCGAGCCGCCTGCTCACGGCCCGGGGCCCAGGCGATGACCTTGGCCAGCATCGGGTCGTAGTGGATGCCCACGTGCGATCCGGCGACCACGCCCGCGTCGAGGCGCAGACCCGCTGCCCGCGCGCCGGTGTCGAACTCGACGTCGACACCCGGTAACCGGAGCTCGTGCAGGACACCGGATTGCGGCTGCCAGTCCGCGGCCGGGTCCTCGGCGTAGAGCCGGACCTCGACGGCGTGGCCGGACGACGGCGGCGGGGCCGGCGCGAGGCGGCCGCCCTGCGCGACGTCGAGCTGCAGGGCGACGAGGTCGAGACCGGTCGTGCACTCCGTGACCGGGTGCTCCACCTGCAGGCGGGTGTTCATCTCCAGGAGGAAGAACCCGCCCTGCTCGTCGGCGATGAACTCGACCGTGCCTGCTCCCGTGTACTCGACGGCGGTCGCGGCGGCCCGGGCGGCGTCGAACAGCTTGGCGCGCATGCCGTCGGTGCGCTCGACGAGCGGCGACGGCGCCTCCTCGATCACCTTCTGGTGCCGTCGCTGGATGGAGCACTCGCGCTCGCCGACCGCCCACACCGTGCCGTGCGCGTCGGCCATGATCTGCACCTCGATGTGCCGGCCGGTGGCGAGGTAGGGCTCGCAGAACACGGTGGGGTCGCCGAACGCACCGGCGGCCTCGGCGCGGGCGGCCTCGGCCTCGCGCGGCAGGTCGGCGAGCTCGCGCACGACCCGCATGCCGCGCCCGCCACCGCCCGCGCTCGCCTTGATGAGGACGGGCAGGTCGTCGGCGGTGACGTCCTCGGGCGCGCGTTCGGCCAGGACGGGCACCCCGGCCGCGGCCATCAGGCGCTTTGCCTCGATCTTGCTGCCCATCGCGTCGATGGCCGCGGGAGGCGGGCCGATCCACGTCAGCCCGGCGGCCTGGACGGCACGGGCCAACGCCGCGTTCTCGGACAGGAAGCCGTAGCCGGGATGCACGGCGTCGGCGCCGGCCCGCCGCGCGGCGGTGACGACGGCGTCGATGTCGAGGTAGGTCTCGGCGGGGGTGCTGCCGGGCAGATGGACGGCGGCGTCGGCCTCGCGGACGTGCGGGGCGTCGGCGTCCGGGTCGGAGAACACGGCGACGGTGCCGAGCCCGAGGTCGCGGCAGGTGCGGAACACCCGGCGCGCGATCTCACCCCGGTTGGCGACCAGCACCGACGTGATCACAGCGGGCGCTGACGTGGTCACGACTGCTCCGGTGGCGCGTCGACTCGCCCGGCCCGTCCGGATCTTCCTGCATGGGGGTCGTCATGGCGTGCCACGCGCAGGAAGATCGCCGGGGTGGACGACATCACAGGCGGAACACCCCGTAGCCGTCGGCGCCGTCGACCGGCGCGGAGTGGACCGCGGACAGCGCGATGCCGAGCACCGTGCGGGTGTCGCGCGGGTCGATGACGCCGTCGTCGTAGAGCATCCCGGACAGCAACGGGGCGAGCGACTGCTCCTCGATCTGGCCCTCGACGAGCGCCGCCATCTGTGCCGCACCGTCCTCGTCGAAGTCCTGGCCGCGCGCCTGCGCCGCCTGCCGCCCGACGATGGTCAGCACCCCGGCGAGCTGCGCCGGGCCCATCACCGCCGATTTCGCGTTCGGCCACGTGAACAGGAACCGCGGCCCGTACGCCCGCCCGCACATGCCGTAGTTCCCGGCGCCGTAGGACGCACCCATCACCACGGTCAGGTGCGGCACGCGCGAGTTCGACACCGCGTTGATCATCAGCGCGCCGTGCTTGATGATGCCGCCGCGCTCGTACTCGGCACCCACCATGTACCCGGTCGTGTTCTGCAGGAAGACCAACGGTGTCGAGGCGCGGTTGGCGAGCTGGATGAACTGCGCCGCCTTCTGTGCCTCCTCGCTGAACAGCACGCCGCGGGCGTTGGCCAGGATCCCGATCGGGTAGCCGTGCAGCGTCGCCCACCCGGTGACCAGCGACGACCCGTACAACGGCTTGAACTCGTCGAAGTCGCTGCCGTCGACGATGCGACCGATCACCTCGCGTGGGTCGAACGGCACCTTGAGGTCGGTGGGGACGATGCCGAGCAGCTCGTCCTCGTCGTACAGCGGCGGAGCCGGCGACAGCGTCACCGGTTCCGGCCCGCGCTTGCGCCAGTTGAGCCGCCCGACGATCCGGCGGCCGATGCGGATCGCGTCCTGCTCGTCCTGGGCGAGGTAGTCGGCCAGCCCGGACTCGCGCGCGTGCAGGTCCGCGCCGCCCAGTGACTCGTCGTCGGAGTCCTCGCCGGTGGCCATCTTCACCAGCGGCGGCCCGGCGAGGAACACCTTGGCCCGCTCCTTGACCATGACGACGTAGTCGCTCATCCCGGGGATGTAGGCACCGCCCGCGGTCGAGTTGCCGAACACCAGCGCAATGGTCGGGATGCCCGCGGCGGACAGCCGGGTGAGGTCGCGGAAGATCTGCCCGCCCGGGATGAAGATCTCCTTCTGGGTCGGCAGGTCCGCGCCGCCGGACTCGACGAGCCCGATGACCGGCAGCCGGTTCTCCAGGGCGATCTGGTTCGCGCGCAGCGTCTTCTTCAACGTCCACGGGTTCGACGCGCCGCCGCGCACGGTGGGGTCGGACCCGTTGATCACGCATTCGACGCCGTTGACGACTCCGATGCCGGTGACCACCGAGGCGCCGACCGTGAAGTCGGTGCCCCAGGCGGCCAGTGGCGACAACTCGAGGAACGGTGTGCCCGGGTCGACGAGCAGCTCGATGCGCTCGCGCACCGTCAGCTTGCCGCGGTCGTGATGCCGGTCGACGTACTTGGCGCCGCCACCTGCCACCGCCGTCGCGTGTTCGGCGTCGACGGCGGCGATCTTGCCGAGCAGGTCGGCGCGGTTCGCCGCGTACTGCTCGGACGACGGGTCCACGGACGTGGCCAGGACGCTCATGCGGTATACCCCAGGGTCTTGGCCGCCAGGCCGGTGAGGATCTCGTCGGTGCCGCCGCCGATGGCCATGATGCGCATGTCGCGGTACTGCCGCTCGACCTCGGACTCGCGCATGTAGCCCATCCCGCC
>NZ_CAXUNP010000066.1:11015-12642 GCF_964252635.1 uncultured Jatrophihabitans sp. | reverse complement strand
CCCCCCGCCCCCCCCCCCCCCCCAAACCCCCCCCCCCCCCCCGCCCCCCCCCCCCCCGCCGCCGCCCGACCCCAATGGACCCCACCCCGAACCATCGACCCCGACCAGACACCCATCCCCGTCTGAGCGGTTACGTGGCTCTGTCCTGCACGCTGCCGCGTGATGTGTCCACCGGTGGCTCGGCCGGGCGCGACCGGCTGACCAGGACGAGCAGTGACACCAGGCCGTATGCCAGACCGGCCACGACACCGGCGTCGATGATGCCGCGCCAGGGCTGGTCCACCAGGCGCACGAGCAGGATGAGCACCACGATCCCGACGGTGAGCGACCAGCTGCTGATCACCTGTCGCCGCTCGGCGTGGAAGTAGCCGATGCAGTACAGCGGCGCTAGGACGAGGTCGACGCCGTGACCGTGCCGGCGCAGCGAGTCCCGGCGGGCGACCACCCGCCGCGAGAACCGCAGCTGGAAGCCCCGGTACCCCTCGCCGACCCCCATGCTCAGCACCCAGGCGGCGAGCACGACCCACTGCAGAGTGCTCAGGTGATGGCGCAAGGCATCCAGCGTGAACGGCCAGACCCGGACGATCGCGTCGCCCAGGATGAGCACGACCCCGACAAGACCCCAGACCGCCGCCACTCGCCGCGCGGTGCTCGACGAGCGGTCGGTCATACCTGCGATTCCGGCGCCTCACGCGGGAAGCTGAGCCCGGTCGTGCTGTGACAGCGGTAGCCGTTGGGGTGCTTGGCGAGGTACTGCTGGTGCTCCGCCTCGGCGTAGTAGAACGAGCCCAGCGCGGCGACCTCGGTGGTGATCCGGCCGTAACCGCGGTCCTCGAGAACGGCACCGAAGCGCTGCTTGGCGCGCTCGGCGATGCGGCGCTGGCCGTCATCGGTGTAGTAGATGCCCGAGCGGTACTGCGTTCCGACGTCGTTGCCCTGCCGCATGCCCTGCGTCGGGTCGTGGATCTCGAAGAACGTCGCGACCAGGTCCTCGTAGCCGGTGACGTCGGGGTCGAAGACGACCAGGACGGCCTCGGTGTGTCCGGTGAGCCCGGAGCAGACCTCGTCGTAGTCCGGGTGGGACGTGATGCCTCCGGTGTAGCCGACGGCGGTGGTCCACACCCCCGGCCGCCCCCAGAAGATCTCCTCCGCGCCCCAAAAACAGCCGAGCCCGAACACGGCCTGCTCGAGGCCGTCCGGGAACGGCGGCTGAATCGGATGCCCGAGCACCGTGTGGGTGGCGGGCACCGCGAACAAGTAGTGCTCGCGACCGCGCAGTGCACGCTCGGGAGTGACCATCTGCGTCTTGCGCCGCGAGAACAGCATGAAGCCAGCGTAGGTGCGTTGCCGCGAGCGTGCGCTCCTTGGGACGACGAGGCGCACGACGTAGGCTCGACCCATGACGCAGTGGGGTCTCGACACCCTCTTCAATCCGGCCAAGCGGCACATGGACGAAGAGAAGCGTCGCCTGCAGTCCACCCGCGAAGAGGTCGGCGACAACTCGGGTGGCCGGCGCATCGACCTCGAGTCGGGCAAGGTCGTCATCCGACGTGCGGACGAGGACGAGGACGGGTCGGAGGCCCCGACCGAGGCCGACTCTGCAGCTACGAACGGCAAGGGCGCTGCG
>NZ_CAXUNP010000066.1:0-10915 GCF_964252635.1 uncultured Jatrophihabitans sp. | reverse complement strand
AACGGCAAGGCTGCGAACGGCAAGGCTGCGAACGGCAAGGCTGCGAACGGCAAGGCTGCGAACGGCAAGGGCGCCGACGGCGACAAGCGGGCGCCGAGCGCCGCTGCCCAGCGCGCCGCTGCGCGTCGGGGTCGTACCGCTCGCTGACCTGAGGCTCCTGGCCCGAGGACACACCGCGGGCTCCGGGATCGCAGACATACAGAAGCCCCCGGTGAGCGGGGGATTCACCGGGGGCTTCCAGCGGTCTCGAGATCGTGTCCGGTGAGCGGGGGATTCATCGGACGGAGATCTGTCGACCATCGACCCGAGTCGCTGAGCGGGGGATTCAGCGATCCGAATCGATTGCTTCTGTTGTCACCGTGAGTAACCCGATGAGGGGCTGTCCCGCTGACAGAGTCAACAATGACGTATGGCCCGTGTTAGGTCAAGGTGAAACAACGAACTACGCGTACGTAATTTGAGATTCAATGTTTTGAGACCGTAACACTCTGCCTCGAAACGGACATTCGACCGGCGAGAAACGGCTCCCCCGACCAAAATTCGAGTGTTTCAAGGGCTGAAAGGGCTTGCTGTCAGCCCTCGTCGTCGGGGTCGGCCTCCCAGCCACCCCCGTGCATCCGCTGGACGAGGTCGGTGAGCACCGGCCCGATGACCTGCGGAAAGCCTCCGAGCTGCACCGCGATGCTGAACCGGTCGGTCGAGACCGCCGATTCCGGGTCCGCCTCGTCCAGCACCATCCGTTCACTGAGGGTGAGCACCTGGAAGGTGAGCCCGCGCGCGGTCAGGAACCCGGTGACCTGCTCGACCTCCTTCTCGTCGACGGTCTGCACGAATACCTGACCCTGCACCCACCCGGTCATGTCCATGCGAGCCATCATTCCCGGCCCGGTCCTGCCCCGGCCCGGTCCTGCCCCGGTCCGGTGCGCCCCAGGCCGCACGCCGGCGCGGCCCGGGACGAGAGGTCCCGGGCCGCGCTGTCCGTCGTGCCGTCGCCTACGGCCTGATGTCGACGACCTGGGGGTCGTGGTCGCTCGTCTGCCCGTTGAACTCGGCATTGACGTGCACGACCTGGTAGGTCACGCCCCGGACCTTCGGCGTGACCAGGATGTGGTCGAGTACCTGGGAGACGCCGTTGTAGACGTAGGTGTACTGCTGGTCGACCGGCAAGGTGGTGATGAGGTCGGTCAGGATCGGTGTCCCGCTGCCGTCGGCCGACCCGGTGCGCAGCACGGCCAGCGGCGAGCTGAACTGGTAGTCGTTCAGGTCGCCGACCACGACGACGTCCGCCGACTTCTGGGCGGCCAGGATCTTGGCGACGAAGTCGTGCACCACCAGCGCCTGCCCGGCCCGTTGGGTCTGTGAGCTCTGCTGCGCGTACTGGAAGCGCCCGTCGGAGTTCTGGTCGCCCAGCTTGGCGTCGAAGTGGTTGGCGACGACGATCACCGGCTTGCCCTGGAACCGGAACTCACCGGCCAGCGGTTTGCGGCTCGAGGTCCAGACCGGGTTGGTCGGGTCGATGCGCCCGGGCGACAGCGTCAGCGCCGCCGCCCCCTTGGTCTTGGTCACCTGGGTGCCCGTGACCGAGCGGTCGACCGACGGCGCTCCGCGGTCCACGAAAGTGACCCGTGCCGGGTTGTAGAGGAATACGTTGCGGATGTTGCCGCCGGGCTGGCCGCCGTCCTGGTCGTTGACCGGGTCGACGAGCCGGTAGTCGTAGTGCGGGCCACCCGCGGCCACGATCGCGTTCGTCAGCTTGGTGATCGTCGTGTCGGCGGCCACCGTGCCGTCGTCGGTCGCGCCGTCGTTGTCCTGGATCTCCTCCAGGGCGACGATGTCCGGCGTCGCGAGGTTGGTGATGACGCCCTTGGCCAGCGCGGTGAACTTGTCGGCCGAGTCGCCGGGCGCCAGGTTCTCGACGTTGTAGGTGGCGATCGACAGCTGCTTCTTGCTGCCCGCCTTCGCGGTCACCGGGGCGAGGTGGTTGTGCTGCGGCGTGCCGACCGTGCTCGCGTCGAGCACGTAGCCGCCGTAGGTCGACCAGTCGATGACGCCCGTGGTCGCGCCGGTCAGCACGTCGCCGACGTCGAGCCCCAGCGTGGTGCCGTCGAGCGTCGCCACCTCGAGCCGCCCGGACGGGGTCCGGTTCTCGCCGAGCAGCTCGGTGCCGCCCCGGTAGGTGGCGGCCTGGGTCGGCTTGGTCGTCACGTACTGCTCGCCGTAGGAGTTGGACGGGCCCACGACGCGGACGTCGTCGACCTCCACCCGCATCCCCTCGACCGACTCGTAGTAGTCGAGCGCCGAGCGCGTCGGCGTGATCGGCGTCTTCTCGATGTTGCCGTTGCCCAGGTCCGGTGCGTAGGTGTCCGGGACCGTGTTCGGTCCGATCACGACCGGCGCCGGCAACGCGGCCCCGGACGCCACCACGGTCACCGTGGGCGCGGTGAGCTCGGTGACCGACAGGCTCGACGTGCTCGACAGCGTCTCCCCCGAGCCCAGCGCGTAGTAGTCGCTGACCTTGCCCGAGACGAGCACCGAGTCGCCGACCTTCACGGCGGGCGTCGAACCGGTGTAGACGAAGATGCCCTCACTGGTGGCCGGGTTCGCGTCCGGCTTCGGGTCCTGCATCCAGAAACCCTTCGAGCCGCTCGTCCGTAGCGTCGTGACCACACCGGCGACGTTGCTGACGGAGTTGCCGTTCTGCGGGGAGACGAAGCTGGTGCCCTGGATGTCGTGGATGGCCAGCGGCCCCGGCTCGGTGCCGCCGCCCCCACCGCCGGTCGTGCCCGACGGGGTCGGTGAGGGCGCACCGACCGTGAAGTCAGGGCCGTTCTGGTCGGTGTCCTTGCCGCCGGTGCGGGACACCGACGTGGTGTTTGAGGGTGCCGGTGCGTCAGCCGTGCCTTCGTGGACCGTGGCCGTGCCGTAGCCGACGAGGTCGGTGATCGCGGTGTCGGCCGTGCAATCGGCGGACGTCACGCACGTCCGGGCGTCGGTCGAGTGGACCAGTGCGACCGTGCCCGAGGTGCCGCCGAGCGAGAGCGAGCCCGTGTCGTCGGGGGTGGGCCCGTCGTCGGTGCCGCCGCTGCCCGCCGACTCCCGGACGAGGAACGTCTTGCCGGCGGGGATCGACCCGGTGAGCGTGTCGACGCTCCACTTCGCGGTGGCCGTGGGCGACCCGGTGAGGTACTGGACCGAGTAGCCGGAGAGCGACACCGCACCGGTGCCGGCGTTGTAGAGCTCGACGAAGTCGTTCTTCAGGGTGGCGCCGGTGTTGCCGCCACCGCCGTAGACCTCGTTGACGACCAGCGTCGTGGAGGGCGCGGCTCCGGCGGGGGTCTGCGCGGCGGTGACGCCGAGGGTGGCCGCTGCGACGCCGACGAGGGCTGCTGCGGCGCGGAGCCGCGACCGCGTGAGGGATGGATGCACTGGGAAGTCCTCCGTAGTACCGCCGAACCGGATATTTCGCACAGTCTCCACCAAACGGGTGACGATGTGGTGTCCGCGAGCCGTCCTCGTCACGAACGCGGGGCGGTCGGCGTCACCCCGCCCGGGACCCCCCTGAGGCGATCGGCGCCCGCGATGGAAAGGTGACGCCATGAACGTGTTGCTGATCGGCCCGCCCGGTTCGGGCAAGGGCACGCAGGGCAAACGCCTCGCCGACCTGCTCGGCATCGAGCACCTGGCCACCGGTGACCTGCTGCGGGCCGAGGTCGACGCCGGTACCGACCTGGGTCGCGAGGCCGAGGCCATCATGGCCAGCGGCGAGCTCGTCCCCGACGACGTCATCCTGGCCCTGGTCATGCCCAAGGTCCGGGCGGCCAGCGCCGCGAACGGCTACCTGCTGGACGGCTTCCCGCGCTCGGTCGAACAGGCCAGGGAGGCCCGCCGATCGGCCGAGGAGCACGACGCCACCCCGGACGCCGTCGTCTACCTCGAGGTCCCGCGCGACGAGCTGAAGCGCCGGATCCTGGCGCGCGCCGAGTCCGAGGGACGGGCCGACGACAACGAGGAGACGGTCACCAACCGCCTACGCGTGTTCGACGAGGCCACGGCGCCGCTGGTCGACTACTACCGCGGCCGCGGCCTGCTGCACGAGATCGACGCCGACCGGTCCGAGGACGAGGTCACCGAGTCGATCCTCGCCGTCCTGCCGAAACGCTGACGGTGCTGCCGAAACGCTGATGGTGCGCCCGAAGCCTGACCGCCCATTCGCTCAGGCGTCGTCGGGGTCCGGCAGCCCGCGCTTGACCACCTTGCCGGCGGGGTTGCGGGGCATGTCGTCGATGAACACGATCTCGCGCGGCACCTTGTAGCGGGCCAGGTTCTGCTTGACGTGGTTCTTCAGCGCGTCCTCGTCCACCGAGGAACCGTCGCTCTTGACGACGTAGGCCCGCAGGCGCTTGCCGTAGGTCTCGTCGTCGACGCCGACCACGGCGACGTCGGAGACGCCGTCGAAGGAGCCGAGCAGGTCCTCGACCTCGGCGGGGAAGACGTTCTCGCCGCCGGACACGATCATGTCGTCGTCGCGGCCGTCGACGAACAGCCGGCCGTTCTCGTCGAAGTGGCCGATGTCGCCCGTCGACATCATGCCCTCGAGCATCTCCTTGCTGCCGCCGCCGGTGTAGCCCTCGAACTGCATCGAGCTCGACACGAAGATCCGCCCGGAGTCCTGCCCGCCGACCCGCTTGCCGTCCTCGTCGAACAAGGTGATGGACGTGCCGGTCGGTGGCCGGCCGACCGTGCCGGGAGCGGCGCGCATGTCGGCCGGGGTGGCGATGGTGGCGTAGGCGACCTCGGTCGAGCCGTAGAGGTTGTAGAGGATGTCGCCGAACTGGTCCATGGTGCGGGTGGCCAGGTCAGGGGAGAGCACCGAGCCCGACACCGCGATGAGCCGCAGCGCCGACAGGTCGCGCCTGCCGATGTCGTCGGCGCCGTTCTCGAGCAGGCGGGAGAGCAGGATCGGGACGGTGATGAGCGCGTCGGCCGAGTGCTTCTCGAGCGCGTCGAGAGTGAACGCCGGGTCGGTCTTGCGGGCGGTGACCAGCGTGTTGCCCAGCCCGAGGGCCAACATCGAGCTCAGCAGGCCCCACGCGTGGAAGGCCGGCGCCGCCAGCACCGCGACCCGCCCGTAGCGCAGCGGGATCTTCGACACGTAACCGCCGGGCAGCGCCAGCGAGACCGCCATGTCGCGGGGCGCACCCTTCGGCGTGCCCGTCGTGCCGCTGGTGAGCAGCACGATGCGCTGCTTCGCCGACGGCTTGGGCGGGCGCTTGGTGGAGCCCTCGGCGATGAGCTCCTCGAGGGTGGTCTCGTCCGAGATCGGTTCCTCGCCGTCGAACCAGGCCACGTACTTGCCACTGGACGGTTCCACCGACTGCGCGACCTCGGTGAACTCCTCGTCGTGGACCAGGACGGTGACGTCCTCGCGTTCGCAGACGTCCGCGAGCTGGGGACCGGCGAAGTCGGTGTTGAGCAGCAGGGTCTGGGTGCCGAGCTTGGCCCCGGCGAGCAGCGCCTCGAACAGGCCACGGTGGTTGCGGCACAGGATGCCCATGCCGTCCTTCGCGCCGACACCGTGCTCGCGCAGCGCGTTCGCGAGCGCCGTGCTGCGGCGGTCGAGCTCGCCGAAAGTGAGCGACCCGATCTCGTCGACGATGGCCGGGTGATCCGGGTCGCTGGCCGCGGACAGCCCGATGGCCGCGCCCACCGGCCCGTACGCGTCGAAGTCACGCAGCGTGCCGAGGAGCTTGTGCGGAGGGGTGAGGGCCACACTCGGGCCACGCGCCTGCATCAGGGTCGCCGCGAATCGGGCCTCGAGGGTCGCCCGCCCGGCCAGCTGGGTGACGAGCTTCAGGGGGTCCACGATGCAGTTCCTACCAGCTGGTAGCTACGCGGCCCAGCGGACGTGAAGCGGTGGTTTCCTCCGTCCGCCCTGCGGCGTCCGGCCCGCAGGGGCGCCGTATAGGCTGATTGGTCGCCGACCGCACGTCGGCGACGACCGTCCGACCCCCGAAACCGAGGAGCCCCATGGCCGCCGGACCCCGCGCCCGCGCCCGCAAACTCGCCCGCCGGGTCAAGGTGGCCGCCGACTACGAGCGGGTGGCGTTCGCCCGTCGGTCGTCGATCGACGAGTCGCTGGTCGTCTACGAGTCCTTCTCCGGCAACGGCATGCTCTGCAACCCGGAGGCCATCTTCCGCGCGCTGCTCGCGGCGCCCGACCTGGGCCACCTCAAGCACACCTGGGTCCTGGCCGACCTCGAACAGCACGCGGCCACCGTGGCCGAGTTCGCGGACCACCCCCGCGTGAACTTCGTCGAGGCCGGTAGCCACGACTATCTCGGGGTCCTGGCGAAGGCGAAGTACCTGGTCAACAACGCGACCTTCCCGCCGCAGTTCGGCAAGCGCAAGGGCCAGGTGTACCTGAACACCTGGCACGGCACGCCGCTCAAGGCCATGGGCTACGACATCCCAGGCGGGGCGCTGGACACCCGCAACGTGGTGCGCAACATGCTCGCGGCCGATTACCTGCTCGCCCCGAACGACGACACCCGGCGGATGTACCTGGACGCCTACCGGATGACCGACATCTTCCGCGGGTCGTTGCTCGAGACCGCCACGCCGCGCATCGACCGGCAGAACCTCGACGAGGACCAACGCGTCCAGGTCAAGGAACGGCTGCGCGCCGCGGGGGTCAAGCTCGACGACGCCCAGCAGGTGATCGTCTACGCACCCACCTGGAAGGGGAACTTCTACGCGCCCACCAACGACGTGCGGCAACTGCGGGCACGCGTCGAGGAGGTGTCCGCGCAGATCGACTCCTCCCGGTACCGGTTGCTGCTCAAGGTGCACCAGCAGGTCTACAAGCACGCGGTGTCCGACCCGGCCCTGAAAGAGATGCTCGTGCCCAACGACATCCCCACCAACGTCGTCCTGGGCGTCACCGACGTCCTCATCACCGACTACTCGTCGATCTTCACCGACTTCCTCGCCACCGGCCGTCCGGTGCTGTTCTTCGCCCCGGACATCGACACCTACCAGGCCGGTCGCGGGCTCTACCTGCCGGTCGACGAATGGCCCGGCCCGGTGAGCCGGGACATCGCCGGCGTCGTCGCCGACATCGACAACCTGGGCACGGGCGTCCCCGACGACCCGGTCGTGCGTTACGCCGACCGCTACGAGACCGCCCGACGCCGGTACTGCCCGCGCGAGGACGGAACGGGCACCGAACGCGTCGTCGACATCGTCTTCCGCGGGCGACCCGGCCCTGAGGTCGCCTCGGGGTTCGACGACGACCGGACCTCCGTGCTGATCCACCTGGGCGGCATGCTGGACAACGGCATCACGACCTCGGCCCTGTGCCTGCTGGACAACATCGACCACGACCGCTTCGACGTCTCGGTCACCTTCCCGTGGTCGAACAACCGCAACCGGCTGCGCCAGTTCGCCCGCATCAACCCGCGCGTCCGGCTGCTCCCGCGCTTCGGCGGGATCAACGGCACCAAGGCGCAGGTCAAGACGCTGCTGAGCAAGAACCCGGTCCTCGCCGACCCGCGCTTCAGCCACCAGCCGCGCCACCGTGCCCTGCTGCGCGACGAGTGGGTGCGTTGCTTCGGCGACAGCCGTTTCGACTACGTCGTCGACTTCAGCGGGTACTCCCCGTTCTGGGTCAAGTTGCTGGCCAACCGACCCTCCGGTGAGTTCTCGGTCTGGCTGCACAACGACATCAAGGCCGAGGTCTCCAACCCCGCCCGCGCCAAGGGAGTTCGCGCGAGCGTCAGCAGCACGATGGTGCTCTACGGCCTGGCCGACCGGCTCGTGTCCGTGTCGCCCGCCCTCGACGACGTCAACCGGGAGAAGCTCGCCGACCTCGCCCCGGCCGAGGTCTTCACCTACGCGCGCAACACCATCAATGTCGACCGCATCGTGCACATGGCCGGTGGGGCACCCGTGGGTCGTCGGGCGCTGTCCGCCGACACCTCGGCCGCCGAGCTCGCCGCGTCCTCCGACGCGTCGACGTCATTGCCCCAAGCGGTGGCACGGCTCATCGACGACTACGGCGCCAACAACGTGCGCGACGAGGTCCAGCGCCTGGAGACACTCGCGACGGTGCTCCCACCCGCTCCCGGGGTGCGCACCTTCGTCACGGCCGGCCGGCTCTCGGCCGAGAAGAACCACGCTCGCATGCTCCGCGCGTTCGCCAAGGTGCACGAGGAGGACCCCGCGACCCGGCTGATCCTGCTGGGCAACGGCCCGCTGCGCGGCTCGCTGATGGAGCTGGCCGCCGAGCTCGGGTTGACCTCTGCGGTCACCTTCGCCGGCCATCAGGACAACCCGTACGTGATCGTCGCGAACTCCGACTGCTTCGTGCTCTCCAGCGACTACGAGGGCCAGCCGATGGTGCTGCTGGAGGCCATGGTGCTGGGCCGGCCGGTCGTCACCACCGAGTTCGGTTCGGTGCGGGGCGCGCTGCCCGAGGGTTACGGGCGGATCGTGGCGCTCAAGGTCGGTGCGCTGGCCGACGGCCTGCGTGCCTTCCTGCGGGGCGAGGTGACGAGCCTGCCGTTCGACGCCGCGGCCTACAACCGCACCGCCACCGGCGAGTTCTACCGGGCGATCGGCGCCTCGTAGCGCAGCGCCGCCGCGACGGTGTCGGGTGACGCGGGCTAGGAGGCGCTCATCCCGCTGATGT
This sequence comes from uncultured Jatrophihabitans sp., assembly GCF_964252635.1. Classification (GTDB taxonomy): domain Bacteria; phylum Actinomycetota; class Actinomycetes; order Mycobacteriales; family Jatrophihabitantaceae; genus Jatrophihabitans. Next base: position 2,226 of record NZ_CAXUNP010000066.1, on the reverse strand, counting down.
GCTCGATCACGGCGGTGGTCGAGATCGACGGCGTCCGCGGCAGGTACTCCACCCGGCAGACGTCGTTGAACTCGTCGAAGCGGCCCGCCCAGTCGTCGCCCATCACCAGCACGTCGGCACCGAAGCGCAGGATGTACTCGCGCTTCTGTTCCAGGGACTCCTCGACGAAGACCTCGTCGACGACACGCAGGCTGGCGACCAGCTCGCAGCGCTCGTCCTCGCTGAACACGGCCTGCCGGTTCTTCTTCGACAGGTTCAGAGCGTCGGACGAGACGCCGACGACGAGGCGGTCGCCGAGGGCGCGGGAGCGCTCCAGGATCCGCAGGTGCCCGACGTGCAGGACGTCGAACGTCCCGAAGGTGATGACGGTGGTCATGGGGTGGGACACCTCCAGGTCAGGGTGATCGGCCGGGGCCACCCTAGCGAAGCCGTCGTCCCCCGCCCGTCCTGACGTGACCCGAACAGAGCACTTAGTGCCCACCCACATTCCGGGTGAGACAATGCTGTGTGCCTTTCACCCCGCTCTTGGCTCCCGGCTCCTGGCCTCCCGGGAACTCGTGGGTCCTGCCCGACCACAAGATTGTCTACATCTCGACGACCAAGGTCGCGTGCTCGAGCCTGCGATGGATGATCGCCGACCTCGTCGGCGAGGACTTCTCCGCGTTCTACCGGGCGCCCGGAGACCACCAGACCCGGCTGATGACCATCCACACGCGCAGGGACAGTTGGCAGCACTCCCCGCAGATCAAGAACTACCCGCCCGAGGCCCGGGCGCGGATCTCACGTGACGACGGGTGGTTCATCTTCGCGGTCGTCCGGGACCCGTGGACCCGGCTCTTCTCGGCCTGGCAGTCCAAGATGCTGGTGCGGCACGCGTCCTACGTGGAGCACTACCAGCAGCAGCCTTGGTTTCCGCGCGTCCCGACCACGGCCGAGGACGTGCTGGCCGACTGGCGCCGCTTCGTGCGGGCAACCCCTTGGGAGACCAACCGGCAGCTGAGCCAGGACCCGCACTTCATGCCCCAGGTCGAGTCCGTGCACCCGGACACCGTCAACTACTCGCGTGTCTACGACCTGACAGCCATGGACGAGCTGACGAGCGACCTGCACACCCACCTGAAGGGGGTGGGTCGCGACCAGGAGCTGTACCTGCCCCGCGCCAACGAGAGCCCTCTGCGGATGACGCGCGAGTGCCTGGACCCCGGCACCGTGCAGGTCGTCAGCGCCGCCTACAAGGCCGACTTCGCGGCCTTCCCCGGCCGTTGGAACCTGAACGAGCTGCGGTTGACCGACCGGCCGTGGACCCGCGACGGGCTTGACGCGGTCGCCTACCACGGGGTCGCCAACGAGCGCATCGGCGACCTGTCCCGCGAGCTCTACGCCACGCGGGGCGCGCTGCGCGCCGAGCTACGCCGGACCCGTGCCTTGAAGCACGAGATCCGGCGTACCCGCTGGTTGCCCGGCGCCGCCCTGGGTCAGCTGCGCCGGGTGCGTGCGGCCGCTCAGGCCCGCCGTGAGGGCCCGGGTGCCGACTAGGGCTTGATCGCCACCCGGCCGCTGCCGGTCCGCACGAGCATCAGGCGTTCACCCGTGCGCTCAAGGAACTCGTCGACAGCCTGCCGCGAACCCTGCCAGTGGCCGTAGTCGTCGATCATCAGCACGCCGCCGTGCACGAGCCGGTCGTACATGTGGGTGAGCTCGTGCGCGGTCGAGGAGTACCAGTCCGTGTCCAGGCGCAGCAGCGCGATCTGGTCCGGCAGGGTCGCGGGCACGGTCTCTTCCACCGGGCCCTTGACGTAGTGCACGTGGTCCGCGGGGTATGGAACGGGTTCGAACCCGGCTTGGACGTCCTCCAGGCTGGCATAGGCCCAGACGAGGCTGTCCTTGCTCTTCTCCTGGGCAGCCAGCGCCGAGGCCGCCTCCATGCCATCGTGGCGCACGTCCTGCTCGGTGGGCGGGGTCATGCCCTCGAACGTGTCGTACAGGTACAGCTGGCGGCTGTGGTCCCCCATGCTGTCCAACGTCCGCGCAATGGCCTGCATGCTGCCACCCCGCCACACGCCGCACTCGACCACGTCTCCCGGAATCTCGTACTGCGCCACGTAACGGGCTGCCGTGACCGTCGCGTGCAGCTTCTCGAAGCTGGTCATCGTGAACGGCAGGACGGCGCGGACGATGTCGGCCATCGTCTCGTCGAAGTCCTTGGGGATGCGCTGGGCCCGGGTG
>NZ_CAXUNP010000065.1:0-13308 GCF_964252635.1 uncultured Jatrophihabitans sp. | reverse complement strand
CCCCCCCCCCCCCCCCCCCCCCCCCCCCCGCCGGCGCCCCCCCCCCCCGGCCCCCCCCGGGGGGGGGGCGCCCACGACTCGTACCCGGCCGGAAAACTGTCCGCGCCCAGCCGATGTACTACTCGACTGGGCGCGGACAGGTCTCGGCGAGAGAGGGCGTCAGGCGGCCTCGGCGGGCAGCGGCGGGTAGTCGGTGTAACCCTCGGCGCCACCACCGTAGAACGTGTCGGAGTTGGGCTCGTTCAGCTCGGCCCCGGTGCGCCACCGGCGCACGAGGTCGGGGTTGGCCAGCACCGGCCGGCCGACGGCCACCAGGTCGGCCAGATCCTCGTCGAGCAGCGCCTGCGCCGACTCGCGGGTCGTGACCTCACCGAAACCGTCGTTGGCGACGACCGGGCCACCGAACCGGGTGCGCAGGTCGCGGGTCAGCGCCGCACGCGGGTCGGCGAGGTAGGACAGGTAGGCCAGCCCCAGCGGCCGGATGGCGTCGACGAACGCGCGGTAGGTGGCCGTGGTGTCGGCCTCGTCGTCCTCGATGACGCCCTGGATGTTGTGCGACGGCGAGATGCGCAGCCCGACGCGGTCCGCCCCGATGGCCCCGGCGACCGCCGTGACGACCTCGATCGCGAACCGTGCGCGGTTGGCCGGGGTGCCGCCGTAGCTGTCCGTCCGGTCGTTGGACGACGGGGCGAGGAACTGATGGATCAGGTAGCCGTTGGCGCCGTGGATCTCGACGCCGTCGGCGCCGGCCTCGACGGCGGTGCGGGCGGCGTGCACGAACTCGGCGACGACGCCGGGGATCTCGTCGATCCCGAGGGCCCGTGGGGTCGGGTAGTCCTGCGGCCCGGTGGCGGTGATCATCTGCCCGGGCGCGGCGATCGGGCTCGGCGCGACGATGTCGGTCACGGCACGGTTGTCGTTGTGCGCGATGCGCCCGGCGTGCATCAGCTGCACGACGATGTGGCCGCCCTCGGCGTGCACGGCGTCGAACACCGCACGCCAGCCCTCGCGCTGGGCCTCGGTGTGGATGCCCGGCGTGTTCAGGTAACCCTGGCCGACGGCGCTCGGCTGGGTGCCCTCGGTGACGATGAGGCCGACGCCGGCGCGCTGGCGGTAGTACTCGACGGCGATGTCCTGGGGCACGCCCTCGGAGTCGGCACGGTTGCGGGTCAGCGGCGCCATGACGACGCGGTTCGCGAGCGTCTGGTTGCCGACCTCGATCGGCTCGAACAGTGATGTCATGCGGGTGTACTCCTTGGTTGACGGGTCAATCACTAACTACCCGGCCCAACCCCGCCGCAGCCCCGGCGCATCCCGGTGTGACCACTTGCATCGGGGTCATATGCTTGCCGATAGGCAACTAAAGGGAGTGACGGGTGGACGACGACGTCAACCGGCTGCGCATCGCGCTGGGCCGCATCTCGCGCACCGTCGACCGTGAGGTGTCGGGCGACGGCATGACCCGCACCACGCTGTCGCTGCTGGGCACGCTCGCCCGCCACAAGTCCGTGGGCATGGGTGAGCTGGCCGAGATCGAGGGGCTCAACCCGACGATGGCCTCCCGGCTGGTCGCCAAGCTGCAGGACGCCGGCCTGCTGCGCCGCGTGCCCGGCGACGACGACCGGCGCGCCGTCACGGTCGAGATCACGCCGGAGGGCACCCGCACCCAGAACCGGCTGCGGCGGCAACGCACCGCGGCCCTCGCCGGCTGGCTGGAGGGCCTGTCGCCCGACGAGCGCGAGGCCCTGCTCAAGGCCGTGCCGGCGCTTGAGTCGCTGGCCGCGGCCATGCGGGCGGGACGTGCGACGCGATGACGACCCCGCGCGAGTTCGCGCGCGACACCTTCGCCGCGCTGGCGCACCGCAACTTCCGCCGCTACTTCAGCGGTCAGGCCGTCTCGCTGATCGGCACCTGGATGCAGACGGTCGCGCAGTCCTGGCTGGTGCTGCAGCTCACCCACTCCGGCGCGGCGCTCGGTCTCACCGTCGCCCTGCAGACCCTGCCCGTGCTCCTGCTCGGACCCTACGGCGGCGTCGTCGCCGACCGCGTCGACAAGCGCAAGCTGATGATGGCGCTGCAGTCGATGATGGGTGTGCTGGCCCTCGTCCTGGGGCTGCTGACGATCGCCCACGTCGTCGTGCTGTGGCAGGTCTACCTGCTCGCGTTCCTGCTGGGCCTGAACAACACCTTCGAGAACCCGGCACGCCAGTCGTTCGTGCTCGAGATGGTCGGCCCCGAGCACCTGCGCAACGCGGTCAGCCTGAACTCGGTGCTCGTCAACGTCGCCCGCGCCGTCGGGCCCGCCGTCGCCGGCGTGATCATCGCGGTCGGCGGGACCGGCATCTGCTTCCTGCTCAACGCGGCCAGCTTCGTCGCCGTCGTCGTGTCGCTGGCCCGCCTGGACGTCTCGCAGCTGTCGCCCGCTCCCCCGACCCCGCGAGGTAGCGGGCAGGTGCGCGAGGGCCTGGCCTACGTCCGGCGCACGCCGGAACTCGCCGGGCCGCTGCTGATGATGGCGCTGGTGGGCTGCCTGGCCTACGAGTTCCAGGTCGTGCTGCCCGTCGTGGCCAGCAACACCTTCCACGGCAACTCGACGGCGTACGGGTTCATGACCGCGGCCATGGGCGTCGGCGCGGTCGTGGGCGGGCTGTACGTGGCCGCACGGGGACGGACCGGGCTGCGCGCCCTGACCGTCTCGGCCGCCGGTTTCGGTGTCGTCATCGCGCTGGCCGCCGCCGCCCCCACGTTGTGGCTCGAGCTCATCGCCCTCGCCCTCGTGGGCGGCGCGAGCGTCGGGTTCCTGTCCAAGGGCAACAGCAGCCTGCAGCTGGCGGCCGCACCCGGGATGCGCGGGCGGGTGATGGCCCTGTGGGCGGTCGCCTTCCTGGGTTCCACCCCGATCGGCGGCCCGGTCGCCGGTTGGGTCGCCGACACCTGGGGCGGACGGGCCGGGCTGGTGCTGGGCGCCGCCGCGTGCCTGGTCGCCGCCGCGCTGGGCGCGCTCGTCACCGCACGGACGGCCCGCCGGGCGGCGGCGGCCGAGGTCCTCGAGGCCGCACCTGTGGCACCCGTCTAGACCGATGCGGCAGGGTGGGGTGATGCCCCGCCTGCTGATCGGCCCCGTCCTGCGCCACGTCGGCAGTTCCGACGCCACCGTCTGGGTCGAGACCGACGAGCCGTGCGAGGTGCGCGTGCTCGACGCGCGTGAACCCACGTGGACGGTCAACGGCCACCACTACGCGCTGGTGCACGTGCAGGGGCTGGCCGAGGATGCGGCCACGCCCTACACCGTCGAGCTCGACGGCGAGCAGGCCTGGCCACCGATCAATGCCCACCACCCGGCGTCGCGGATCCGCACCCTGCCCGACGACGCGACCGACGTGCGCGTGGCCTTCGGCTCGTGCCGCTACGGCCGCGCGTCCGTGAAGCTGGCGGACAAGCACTTCGACCCGGACTCGCTGGCCTGCTACGCCCGCGAGCTCGCCGGGCAGGACGAGGCGAGCTGGCCGCAGGCCGTGCTCATGCTCGGCGACCAGGTCTACGCGGACGAGACGTCCCCCGCCACGCAGCGCCGCATCCGCGCGAAGCGCGACATCACCCGCGGCGCGAAGGACCAGGTCGCCGACTACGAGGAGTACACCTGGCTCTACCTCGAGTCCTGGACCGACCCCGACGTCCGCTGGTTGATGTCGACCGTGCCCAGCTCGATGATCTTCGACGACCACGACGTGCGCGACGACTGGAACACCTCGCACGAGTGGCGGGTGGAGATGCAGCAGACCGACTGGTGGCAGGAGCGCATCATCGGCGGCCTGTCGTCGTACTGGGTTTACCAGCACCTCGGCAACCTCTCCCCCGGCGAGCTGGTGACCAACGAGCTGTACCAGCGGGTGCGGGCGGGCGACGGCGACACCGACCACCTGTTGCGCGCGTTCGCCACCGAGGCCGACGCCGAGGCAGACGGCGCCAAGGGCACCCGCTGGTCCTACCGCCGCGACTTCGGCCGCACCCGGCTCGTCATGATCGACTCACGCTGCGGTCGCATCCTTGCCGAGGGCGCGCGGAGCATGGTCAGCGAGCACGAGTTCGCCTGGATCGAGCAGCAGGTCGAGGGCGACTACGACCACCTGCTCGTCGGCACCTCGCTGCCCTGGCTGCTGACCCGCGCCTTGCACGACCTCGAGGCGTGGGACGAGGAGCTGTGCAGCGGCCGGCACGGCACGCGGCTGCACCGCTTCGGCGAGTGGCTGCGCCGGGCGGCGGACCTCGAGCACTGGGCCTCGTTCCGCAAGGGCTTCGAGCGGCTCGGGGGGCTGCTGGCCCGGGTCGCCGCCTCGGACGACGGCCCCGCCGCGGTGTGCGTGCTGTCCGGCGACGTCCACCACGCCTACGTCGCCGAGGCGCACTTCGACCGGCCGTTGCGGGCCCGCGTCTACCAGCTCACCTGCTCGCCGCTGCACAACTACGTGCCGTGGTTCATGAAGGCGGTGTTCCGGGTGTTCTGGAGCCGCGCCGCCGAGCGGTTCGTGCGGACGGTACTGCGTGCGGTGGCGCCCGTCCCGCCGGCGTCGTTCCGCTGGTCGCGGCTGGCCGGGCCGCACTTCGGCAACGACCTCGCCGAGTTCATCGCCCACGGACGATCCGCCGAGACAGTGTTGCGGCAGTCGACCAAGAGCACCGATCCGAGCGAACTGCGCGAGGTCGTCCGCCTGACCCTGGCCTGATCGCGGCCGGCTGCGCGGCTACGACGTAACTGCGGTCACCCTCCGGCGACGCACCGCGCGAAAGCGCGGCGACGAGGCGCTACTGTGAGCTTCGTGTCTGGTCCTGGCGCAGCTGACGACGACACGCTCGCGGCCGACTGGCACCGCATCCGTACCGGCGCGGCGATGGTGCAACGCCGCCTCGACGACGCCGTCGAGGCCGAGGGCGTGACGGCGCAGTACTTCGCCGTCCTGCACATGCTGCTCGCCTCACCGTCGCTCGGCCTGCCGATGACCGTGCTGGCACGGGACCTGGCCATGACCTCGGGTGGGTTCACGAAGCTGGCCGACCGGATGGCCAAGGACGGCCTGCTCGACCGTCGCGGCGTGGCCGGCGACCGCCGGGTCGTGCACGCGGCGCTCACCGAACCCGGTCGCGAGCTCGCCGAACGGGTCGAGGGCGTCTACCGCGAGGCGCTGCGTGACTCCCTGCTCGCGCACGTCGAACCGAGCCAGGTCGCCTCCGCGGCGCAGATCCTCGAGCGGCTGGGTGCGGCGCACGCCCCCGAACCCTCGGCAGACGATCCCGGGCTGGTCGCTACGCGACGCGACCCCGCCCTGCCTGATCGGCGAGGACGGGGCCGCGTCGGCGAGTGAAGCGCAGATCGTCCCCCCGGCACCGATCTTCGATCACTCGCTCGCTCTAGTATCTTCCCAGGAAGAGACCGTACCAAACAACTTTCTCACGCTCAACATGTCGAGGGGCCGAATATCCGTGTCGAGGTCGTCGCAGGCGCTGCTCGCCTACAACGCGCTCGCTGCCCTCAACGCCGCGAACGCGTGGCGACCGGTGGACCGGCACGGTCCGGCGTCCGGCGCCGCCTTCCTGGCCGGTTGGTCGACCTCGGAGCTGACGCTGCCCACCGTGGGCCTGCACGCCGCGGTCAATGCGGTGGGGGCGCTGCGCGGCGCCGCACACGGGCGGAGCGGCCTGGCCGGCGCGCTGCTCGCGGCGGGAGCGACGGGCACCCTGCTCGCCCTGGACCGCACCGCGCGGCAGGCCGGCCGGGTCTACGAGGACGCGCTGGTCACCGCGCTCGGGGCCGGCTACCGCTCCCGCATCGTCCAGCCCGAGTACCCCGGCCCGGACGCCGCCACCGCGCGCACGCCGGGGCTGGTGCGCATGGCCCGCGTCCGGCGCCGGTTCGCCCTGGACTCCGACCTCGACTACGGGCCGGCAGGCCGCGCGAACCGCCTGGACGTCTGGCACCGCGCCGACCTGCCCCGGGACGCGCGGGCCCCGGTGCTGCTGCAGGTGCCCGGCGGCGCGTGGGTCACCGGCAGCAAGAGCGGCCAGGCCTACCCGCTGATGAGCCACCTGGTCGAACGCGGCTGGGTGTGCGTGGCCATGAACTACCGCCTCAGCCCGCGCAACGCGTGGCCGGCGCACATCGTCGACGTCAAGCGGGCCATCGCCTGGCTGCGCGACAGCATCGCCGGCTACGGCGGTGACCCCTCGTTCATCGCCGTGACCGGCGGCTCGGCCGGCGGTCATCTCTCGTCGCTGGCCGCGCTGACCCCGAACGACCCGCAGTGGCAGCCCGGCTTCGAGGACACCGACACCACGGTGGCAGCGGCCGTGCCGTTCTACGGGTCCTACGACTGGACCGACCGCGACCACGTCGGCAACCACGGGCTCATCCCGCTGTTGCAGCGCCGCGTCGTCAAGCAGCGCTTCCGCGAGGCCCGGGACGCCTACGACGAGGCGTCGCCGATGAGCCGCGTCGGTCCGCACGCGCCGCCCTTCCTGCTCTCCCACGGCACCAACGACTCGCTGATCCCGGTCGAGGAGGGCCGCCTGTTCGCCGACCGCCTGCGGGCGGTGTCCGAACGACCCGTGGTCTGGGCCGAGCTGCCACGGGCGCAACACGCCTTCGACGTGTTCGGCACGCCCCGCGCCACCGCCGCCGCGGAGGCCGTCGCCCGCTTCCTCGGCGTCGTCTACGGCGAGCACCGCGCCGGCACGGCCGCCGGCACCTCGGCGTGACCAGCCGGTTCCGCCACGAGACCGAGTTCGCCGCCAGGCCGGACCAGGTTCTCGCGGTGTTGCTCGATCCGGCCGCGCACGCGGCGCGCTACGCCGCTGCCGGGGCCACCGGCGCGGAGGTCGTCGATGTCGATCTGGGCGCCGACGGCACGCTGACCTTCGTCTCGCGGCGGGCCGAGAGCGGATCGCTGCCGGGGCCGGTCGCCCGGCTCGTCCGCGGTGCGGCCCAGCTGACCCAGACCGAGCGCTGGGGCCCCGTCGGGCCCGACGGCAGCCGGACCGCGGTGTGGGAGGTCGCCACCAAGGGCGTGCCCGTCGACATCGGCGGCACCACCGAGGTACGTCCGGGCGGCGCCGGGACACGCCTCGTCGAGGCCGGCACCGTCACCGCGCGCGTGCCTCTGCTCAGTGGGGTGATCGAGAAGGTCGCGGCCGAGCAGTCGGCCGGCAAGCTGGGTCTCGAGTGGGCGTGGCTGGCCGAGCACCTGTGACCCGTCCGCGCGCCGCCCGGGACGCGCGCGTCGCGGCGCGGGCGCGACTGGCAGGATCACGCGGGTGACGATCGACACCGGCTCGCAGACCTCGGGTGCCTGGCTCAGCCGCGAGGAGCTCGACGCCGCGCGCGAGCGGATGCCCATCCTCTACATCGACGCCGTGCCCGTCCGGGTCGATTGGCTGGGCGAGGTCACAGCGGTGGGCCTGTTGTTACGGGCCACCGAGCGCGGCATCAGCCGGGCGCTCGTGTCGGGGCGCGTGCTGTACCACGAGCGGGTCCGCGAGGCGCTGCTGCGGCATCTGGACAAGGACCTGGGCCCGCTGGCGTTGCCCCGGATCCCGTCGACGCCGCAGCCGTTCACGGTGGCCGAGTACTTCCCCGTCCCGGGGGTCACGCCGTTCCACGACCCGCGCCAGCACGCGGTGTCGCTCGCCTTCGTCGTGCCCGTCGAGGGCGACTGCGCCCCGCAGCAGGACGCTCTCGAGCTGACCTGGATCACGCCCGCCGAGGCGAAGGACCCGGCGCTGCTCGGGGAGATGCAGGGCGGGCAGGGGACGCTGCTGCTGCAGGGCCTCGCCCACCTCGGCTGCTGAGACGGGTCGCGGCGGTCGGCGGTCGGCGCGCGGCGGAGCAGCCGCGGTCAGACGCGCAGGGAGCGGGCGAGTCGGCGCTGCTCGAGCTCGTCGAGGTTGGGCGCGTTGAACAGGTGCGCCCACAGGTGGGGGCGGCTGCCGTCGACGACCCGCACGCCCTTGATCAGCATGTGGCCGTCCTCGAGCTCCGGCGCGCCGGGCCCGGACAGGACGAGCACCGGGGTGACCTCCGGCGAGTCCGGGCCGAGCATCTGCTTCATCAGCGCGGCCGAGCCCTTGGCGTCGCGGATCGCCTTCCAGGCCCGCTGCACGTGGGCGTCGCCCTGCAGCGGCGTGTGGTGACGGGCCGTGATCGCGACGATGGCCGACGGGGCGACGGCGACCTGGTCGACGAAACCGAAGGCGCTGCGCTCGACGACCTGCCAGCCCGGGATGGCCCGGACGGCGGCGAGGTCGTCGGTGGCGACCGGCACGGCGGGGATCCGGCGGCGGCCGCGGAGGCGGGTGGCGGAGAACGTGGTGCGCGGCTGTGCGAGTGTGGAGGACATCGCGTCGGCCTTCCGAGTCATCCCCCGCAGGATGAGTGACGAGCACCCGGAACATAACCACGGTCACTGCCCGTATAACGGCCCGTCACAGAACTTTTTTCGCCGTCGAAGAGTTTCGCGTCGAAAGAGGCCGGCATAGCCCTCACACAGTGGCAAATCGGGCACCGGGACCCGTCATACTTCCGCCACGACAGCCGGGGAGGCGCACGAGATGGACGTGTTGAGCGGCCGGACGATCGTGCGTCCGAGCGACCCGGCGGCATCCCAGGCCTTCTACCGCGACGTCCTGGGCCTGGCCGTGTACCGCGAGTTCGGCGACCCGGCGGCGCCCGGAATGGTGTTCTTCCTCGGCACCTCCCTGCTCGAGGTGTCCGGCGCCGGCGCGTCCGGCGGGCACGGTGACGTCGCCCTGTGGCTGCAGGTTCGTGACGTGCACGCCGAGGTCGAACGCCTCGCGGCCCTGGGGGTCGGTGTGGCGCGCGGCCCCCGCACCGAGCCGTGGGGGTTGGTCGAGGCCTGGGTCGCCGACCCCGACGGCATCCCGATCGTCCTGGTCGAGATCCCCGCCGACCACCCGCTGCGTCGCGACGCCCGGTGGCCGGCCCCGACCTAGGATCGGCGGATGCCCGACCACGCGCTCCTGGGGGCCGTCGGCACCGTGGTCCGCCCGGTGCGCGGCGGTCGCCTGCCCGGCGAGGTGCAGGTGGTGCTGGCCGGCGAGCCGACGATGCTGCTCGCCTACTGCGATCAGGCGCTGGCCGCGGGTGCGCGCATCCAGGTCACCGGTACGCGCGGGATGCGGCAGGTCGACGTCGAGCCCTGGCCCCGCACCCGCTGAGCCCGTTCCCGACCCCGCTGAGCCCTCGCCGACCCGCGTCCGCCGCGTGCCCCTGCGCGGAACTGTCGGACCGGCCCGGCACGATGGCGGGGTGCCCGACGAGAAGTACCTGACCAAGCTGGCCGCGCTGCTGCGCCAGGCCGAGTCCACCACCAACAGCCACGAGGCCGAGGCGTTCATGGCCGCCGCCCAACGGCTGGCCACGCTCACGTCCATCGACCTCGCCGTCGCCCGCGCGCACACCGCCCGGGAGGAACGGCGCACCATCCCGGTCGCCCGGCGGGTCGAGATCGGCCCGGCGGGCAAGCGCGCGCTCAAGACCTACGTCCAGCTCTACCTGGCCATCGCCCGCGCCAACGACCTCACCTGCGACCTCGCGTCCAACTCCACCTACGTCATCGCCTACGGCTTCGAGACCGACGTCGATGTCTGCCAGGCGCTGTACGCCTCGCTCGTGGTGCAGATGGTGCGGGCCTCGGACGCCTACCTGCGGTCGGGGGCGTACCGCCGCGAGCAGACGTGGGGCGAGCAGCGCGACGACCGGGGCCGCGTGCGGGTGGTGCGCAAGCCGGTGCACGGCAGCACCGCACGCATCAGCTTCCAGACCGCGTTCGCCACCCGCATCGGCGAACGGCTGGGCGAGGCGCGTACCGAGGCGACGGCCGAGACGCTACGAGCCCAGGGGGCACTGCCGTCGGCGTCCGCGGGCACCGAGCTGGCGCTGACCGAGAAGGCCCTCGAGGTCACCGACCTCTACACCCGCACGTCGCAGGCGCGCGGTTCCTGGCGCGGCTGGCAGGGCTCGGGGCGGTCGTCGACGCTGGCCGAGCGCGCGGGCCGCCGGGCGGCCGTCGCGGCGCGCACGCCCTCCTCGGACGCGCTGCCCGCCGGCCGGGCCGCGCTGCCGTAGCCGATGACCGATCCGCAGCGACAGCGGGTCTACGAGGCCGAGCAGCTGCTGGCCCGGATGCTGGACCGCCGCGCCGACTACCCCGTGGTGGAGGCGTTCGGTTCGACGGTCGCGCTGCCCGACGACCGCAAGTTCGGTGACGTGCCGGCCGTGCAGCGTTACGTCGACGCCGTCCTCGCGCTCGACTGGGTCCGTCGGCTCGGTGCGGCTGCGCCGGTGACGGTGCGCGCCCGCGCCGGCGCCACCAAGGCCGAGTACGAGTTCGCCACCGCGACCATGGCTGTGCCCACCCACGCGGTCGGCGGGCGCTGGGCCATGCGCGAGCTCGTGGTCCTGCACGAGCTCGCGCACCACCTCAGTGGCTCCCCCGGTCACGGGCCCGAGTTCACGGCGCCGTTCCTCGAACTCGTCACCGAACTCGTCGGGCCGGAGGCCGGTTTCCTGCTGCGCTCGGGCTGGCTCGCGGCAGGCGTCGCGATCGGTTAGGACGCGGGCTCAGCGATCGGCGTCGCTGTAGGTGATCATGCCGCGGATGTTCCTGCCGTCGCGCATGTCCTGGTAGCCCTGGTTGATCTCCTCGAGCTTGTACTTGGTCGTGACCAGGTCGTCGAGGTTGAGCTGCCCGCCCTGGTACAGCGACAGCAGTGCGGGGATCTCGGCACGCGGGTTGGCGCCGCCGAAGATCGCGCCCTGCAGGTCCTTCTGCAGCAGCGTCAGCTCGAACAGGCTGAGCTTGACGTCGACGTTGGCGGCACTGCCCATGCCCGTGACGACGGCACGCCCGCCCTTGGCCGTCATGGTCAGGGCCTCCTGGACGTTCTCGCCCTGGATGTCGCCGACGGTGATGATGACCTTGTGGGCCATCCGGCCGAGGGTGAGGTCGACGAGGGCCGCGGTCGCCTCGGCGGCGCTGGCGAACGTGTGCGTGGCCCCGAACTGCATCGACCGCTCGCGCTTGGACGCGACCGGGTCGATGACGACGACCTGCTTCGCGCCGGCTGCGGCCGCGCCCTGCACGGCGTTCATGCCGACGCCACCGGCGCCCATGATCACGACCGTCTCGCCCGGACGGACGTCGGCGACCCTGGTCGCCGAGCCCCAGCCCGTGGTGACGCCGCACCCGACGAGCGCCGCGACCTCCAGCGGGATGTCGGGGTCGATCTTCACGACCGACGCCTCGTGCACCGTGATGTAGGGCGAGAAGGTGCCGAGCAGGCACATCGGGATGACGTTCTGGCCGCGTGCCTGGATGCGGAAGCTGCCGTCGCTGATCGACTGGCCGGTGAGCAGGCCCGCGCCGAGGTCGCACAGGTTCTGGTGCCCGTCCGAACACGGCGGGCACTGGCCGCAGGCCGGGATGAACGCGGTGACGACGTGGTCGCCCTCCTGGAGGGAGGTGACGCCGGGGCCGACCTTGGTGACGACGCCGGCTCCCTCGTGACCGCCGATGACCGGCAGCTCGACGGGCGTGCCGCCGGTGACCAGGTGCTCGTCGGAGTGGCACAGCCCGGAGGCGGCCAGCTCGACCGTCACCTCGTGCTCGCGCGGATCACCGACCTCGATCTCCTCGACCGACCACTCGCCGCCGACCTCCCACAGCACTGCGCCTTTGGTCTTCACTGGGCCTCCACGTGTCGATGTGATCGAGCCGAACCTTGCCCTACTCGCCTGATCGTAGGGCCGAGTCACCACTTGTCCAGTGCGGCGGTCGGGGCCCCTGCAGCGCGGTTCAGCGGCGGGCCGCGGTGACGAGCCGGCCCATGACCCGGCCGTCCGACAGCAACCCGCCGAACGCCTCCGTCTGGCGTTGCGCCGTCTGCCACGCCGCGTCGTCACCGTGCCGTCGCTCGAGCACGTCGTCGATCGCGTCACCGCGCTGCGTCCACTGCTCGTCGTCGGGCGGCAGGTCCGAGACGTCCTGGCGGCCCGTGACGTCGAACCCGGCGCCGTCCAGCAGCTGCGCGAGCTCGTCGTCGGAGGGGAAGACGTTGCCCTCGGGGCCACCGCTCAGGTCGTCGGTGGTGCGGACGTAGACGAGCAGGCCGAGCCGGCCGGCCGGGGCGAGCACCCGATGCAGTTCGCCGAGCAGGGCGTCCTTGTCCTCGGTCGTGCACAGCACGGCCAGGCTCCAGGCGACGTCGAACGCGTCGTCACCGAAGGGCAGGTCCTGGCCCGGTGCGACGACGGCCTCGAGGTCGTAGAGGTGCCGTGCGGCCCGGCAGGCCTCGGGTTCCGGCTCGGCCAGGACGACGGTGACGCCGGTGCGCTGCACCGCGAAGGCCGCCGGGCCGCCGACCCCGGCGCCGGCGTCGAGCATGCGATCCGACGCCGTCACGGCCAGATGCTCCAGCAGCCAGCCCAGCGCGGCCGGGCCGCCGCTGCCCCGGCAACCGGCCGGGATCGCGTACTCCGGGCCGAGCTCGTCGACCGCGTCGGCGGTCCACCCGGCGAGGGTGTCGAACTCGTCGTCCATGGCGTCGCTCATGACTCTCCCAACCGTCGGCCGATCTCGGCCTTGATCTGTGCGCCGACCTGCGGGCCGCCGGTCGCCGCCGAGCCCGACAGGTTGACCCCGTCGACCCCGTCGATCGTCAGAACCTCTTGCGCCGCCCGGACCGCCACGGCGATCCCGGCCTCCACGCGGTCGTCCGCATCGAGGACCTCGGCGACCGTGGCCGGGTCCAGGTGCAGCCCGGGTAGGGCGTCGAGCACGGCCGCCGACCGTGCGTCGGTGAAGACGGCGACACTGGCCACGACGGGGATCCGCAAACCCGCGCCGCGCGCGGCGTCGACGAAGGTGCGCAGCTCGGCCGTCGAGGAGACGTGGTTCAACACGGCGACCTGCGCCCCGGCGGCCTGCTTCTGGACGAGGCGTCGCGGGCGCAGTGCTCGCGGCGGGGCCAGTGGCGTCTCGGCGACGGCCGCCGTCAGCCCGGTCGCCGTCGCGAGGGCGGCCAGCCGCGGGCCGTCGAGGTCGAAGACCTGCGTGACGTCCGGCCGGACGTCGTAGCCGCGGCCGTCGCCGGTGACGCACAGGACGGTGCGCACCCCCACGTGCCGCAGGCCGTGCAGCTCCTGCTCGAGGACGACGCGGTTGCGGTCGCGGCAGGCCAGCGTGATCCACGGCGTCGCGCCCGCCTCGAGCAGCTGCGCCGCCAGCAGGGTGGGTGGGT
>NZ_CAXUNP010000064.1:0-14289 GCF_964252635.1 uncultured Jatrophihabitans sp. | reverse complement strand
GCATGTCGCGGTACTGCCGCTCGACCTCGGACTCGCGCATGTAGCCCATCCCGCCGTGCAGCTGGACGGCCCGGTCCACCGCGAACGAGCCGGCCTCGACCGCGGTGTTCTTGGCGAAGCAGGCCTCTCGGACGAGGTCGGTCTCGCCGAGGGCCGCCCGCGCCGCGACCGAGCGTGTGTAGACCCGCGCTACCTCGATACGTCGCGCCACCTCGGTCAGCGTGTGCTGCACGCTCTGCCTGCTCATCAGCGGCCGTCCGAACGTCTCTCGATCTCGACACCACTGCACGGTCAGGTCGAGCGCCCGCTGGCCGCACGCGTAGGACTGCACCGCGAGACCGATGCGTTCCGAGACGAAGTTCTGCGCGATCTGCGCGAACCCGCCGCCCTCGGCGCCGACCAGGTTCGTGACCGGTACCCGGACGTCGACGTAGGACAGCTCCGCGGTGTCCGAGCACAGCCACCCCATCTTCTCGAGTCGCCGGGAGACGGTGAAGCCGGGCGTCCCCTTCTCGACCACGACGAGCGACAGCCCGTGCGCACCGACGTCACCGGTGCGTACCGCGGTCACCACGAAGTCGGCCCGCACGCCCGAGGTGATGTAGGTCTTCGCGCCGTTGATCACGTACTCGTGGCCGTCACGCTTCGCGCTCGTCCGCAACCCGGCGACGTCCGATCCACCGTCGGGCTCGGTGATCGCCAACGAGCCGATCAGGCGGCCGTCGATCGTCGGGCGCACCCACGTGTCCACCTGGTCGGGGTCGGCGGCGGCGACCAGGTGCGGCAGCGAGATGCCCGAGGTGAAGAGCGCGGCGAACGCCCCGCTCGAACCGCCGGCGTCATGGAACTCCTCGGCCAGGACGAGCGCGTCGACCGCGTCGCCGCCACCGCCCCCGACCTCCGTCGGGTAGCTCAGACCGATGAGCCCCAGCTCGCCCGCCCGTTCGTGCAGCGACCGCGGCAGCTCACCGTCACGTTCCCATACCGTCAGGTATGGAACGACCTCGGACGTCACGAACCGCCTTACGGTCTCGCGCAGCGCCTGCCGCTCGGGGGTGTCGAACACGTTCACAGCAGATCCTCCGGGACGAGCACGGTCCGCGACCGCAGCCACTCGCCGAGGGCCTTGGCCTGCGGGTCGTGCCGGGCGTTGTACGCGACGCCCTCGCCCAGCACGTCCTCGATCACGAGGTTCACGGCGCGCAGGTTGGGCAGAACGTGGCGCACGACGAGCAGGGGGGCGGTCTCGGGCAGCAACTCCTGCAGGCGGCGGATGTCGAACTGGTGCACGAACCACGAGAACGCGTCGTCCGTCCGCGTCCACAGCCCGATGTTGGCGTGCCCGCCCTTGTCGCCGCTGCGGGCCCCGACGATGCGTCCGAGCGGCGCCGGCACGGTCCTCGTGTTCGCGCGCGGCGTCGGCAGGTACAGGTCGATCGGCGCGGGGTCGTCGTCGGTCGCGGTGGTGGGCGCGATGTCGACCCGCGTGCCGTCGGGCAGCACCGCGACGTGCAGTACTTGCCCGGCGTCGACGAAGGCCGCGGTGAACACCCCGTACGGCGAGGCGTCGCCGGGCGGCGCGGTGACGTGGAAGCCCGGGTAGGACGCCAGCGCCAGCTCGATCGCCGCGCCGGTGAACGCCCGGCCGACCCGTTTCGCATCGGGCCCCCGCACCACGCAGTGCAGCAGGGCGGCCGCCTCCTCCTGCACGTCGGCGTCGGCGTGGTCGGTGCGGGCCAGCGTCCACCGCGGTTCGAGGCCGGCGAACCGGGCGGAGAGCTGCTCCTGCACGAGGGCGGCCTTGGCCTCGACGTCGAGCCCGGTCAGTACGAAGGTGACCTCGTTGCGGAAGCCGCCCAGCGCGTTGCACCCGACCTTGAGCGTCGAAGGCGGCGGTTCACCGCGCACGCCGCTGATGCGCACGCGGTCGGGCCCGTCGTCGGACAGTGCGATGGTGTCGAAGCGGGCCGTGACGTCGGGGCCCAGGTAGCGCGGACCGCCGATCTCGTAGAGCAGCTGCGCGGTGACCGTGCCGGTGGTGACGGCGCCGCCGGTGCCGGCGTGCTTGGTGATCACCGACGACCCGTCGGCGTGCACCTCGGCCAGCGGGAACCCGAGTGGGCGGTCACCGAGCCCGAGCTCGGTGAAGAAGGCGTAGTTGCCGCCGGTGGCCTGCGCCCCGCACTCGAGCACGTGGCCGGCCACGACGGCTCCGGCCAGGCGGTCCCAGTCGGTGCGGCCCCAGCCGAAGTGTGACGCGGCCGGGCCGACGACGAGCGATGCGTCGGTGACCCGCCCGGTCACCACGACCTGCGCGCCGGCGTCGAGGCACTCGGCGATGCCCCAGGCCCCGAGGTAGGCGTTCGCAGCCAGCGTGTCGCCCAGCGCCAGCTCGTCGGCCCGCGGCTGCAGGTCGTCGCCCTCGACATGGGCGACCAGCACGTCGAGCCCGAGGCTGTCGGCGAGGACCCGCACCGCATTGGCCAGACCGGCGGGGTTCAGGCCACCGGCGTTGCTGACGATGCGGACCCCCTTCTCGAGCGCGGTGCCGAGCGAGTCCTCGAGATGGCGCAGGAAGGTCTTGGCGTAACCCGTCGTCGGGTCCTTGAGGCGGTCGCGGCCGAGGATGAGCATCGTCAGCTCGGCCAGGTAGTCGCCGGTGAGGACGTCGAGTTCGCCACCGGCCAGCATCTCGGCCATGGCCGTGGCGCGGTCGCCGTAGAACCCCGATGCGTTGCCGATGCGCAGAACGTCCGCTGCCGTCGTCCCCGGCGCCGCCGCCGTCACGCGAACTGTCCCGGTGTCCGACCGTTCCCCGGCGGCCCGGCGAAGGCCTGCGCGATGTCCAGCCACTCGTCGGCGTCGGTGCCCGCCGCGACGACGCGCAGGTCGGCACGGTGGCGTCGCTGGGTGACGAGCAGGCAGAAGTCGAGCGCCGGCCCGGCCACGTGCTGCAACGCGTCCTCCGGACCCCAGGCCCACAGGTTGCCGGACGGCCCGACGAGTTCGACACGGAACGCCTGCTGCGGCGCGGGAAGCCCGCGCTGCAGGTAGGCGAAGTCACGGGTGCGCACGCCGATGTGCGCGACGTGCCGCAGGCGGTCGGTCGACGGTCTCGTCGTGTCGAGCGCGTCGGCGACGTCCTGGCCGTGCGCCCAGGTCTCCATGAGCCGCGCGGTGGCCATCGACGTGGCGCTCATCGGCGGGCCGAACCACGGGAGCCTGGTTCCGGCCGGTACGGCGGCGAGCGCGTCCTGCAGGGCGCTGCGACCCTGCCGCCAGCCGGCCAGCAACGCGTTCGGCGGCTGTGCGGCGCGGTCGCGCGCTGCGTCGTCCACGGCGGTCGGCCCCTCGGCGGCGGCCCGGGCCAGCAGCTCGTGGAAGGCGTCGGCGTCGCCGGCCGCGGTGAGCGACATGTCGTCGGTCCAGGCCAGGTGGGCGACCTGATGGGCGATCGTCCAGCCCGCGGCGGGCGTAGCCGTGGACCACCGCGCGTCGTCCAGCGGGCTCACCAACGCGTCGAGGTCGGCGCTCTCGGCGGCGAGATCCTCGAGGACGTCGGCGACGGAGGGTGAGGCGGCCGGCACGCCCCGAGCCTGGCACGGGTCGCGACAACAATCAATCCCGCCTGATTGTTTCCACGACCCGAGCGAGACCGGGACGGCGAAAGGCCGGCTCAGTGCGTGGGCTGGCGCAGCATGTGCGCGTTGGGCACCAGGACGGTGCCGCTCTCGGTGAGCAGGGTCGTGTCGACCGCGCCGACCCGCACGATCTCGGCGTCCTCGACCGAGTTCATCGACGGGACGAACACCCGGATCTGGTCGCCCGCCTCGAAGGGCTGCGCGAGGCGCATCCCTGCGCCGGCGATCAGGCTGCCGAGTGTGCGCCGTACGAGCAGGGCGAGGACCACGCAGGCGGCCAGGACGACGGCGACGGCGACCGGGGCGGGCAGGCCCAGCAGGACGGCCAGGACGATGGTGAGGGCCACCACGAGCGCGGAACCGGTGAGCGGCAGACCGACACGCGTCGGCGTCGTCCGGGCGCGCGAACACTGGCGCTCCGCGGAGCGCGCGGTGTCGGTGTACGTCGTCATCGGAACCACATCCCTTGTATAACAAGGGATTCCCGTCTTTAGTCCGGTCTTTTCACCGCCGCGCCAGGACGGGACGTGAGGGTGCTCACTGCAGCAAGCACCACCCGGGTCGGCTCAACCCTCGAACGGCCAGTCGTGGTCGGTCGTCGACTGCGCCCGCTCGCCCTGCCGTTCGAGGTGCTGCGCGGTCCGCTGCACGGCCTGGGCCGCGTCCACACCTGTCTGGTCGGCGAGCAGGAAGACGCCGTAGGCGAGCTCGCCGAGCCGCGGCGCCCAGTCCTCACCGGGGCGGAACGGCCGTCGGCCGCGCGCGGTGCCCTCGGTGACGGTGGCCGTCAGCGAACCCAGCATCGTCTGCAGCTCGAGCAGGAGGGTGGGGACGTTGGCGTGCAGGTCCGCGGTGTCGGCGCTGCGCGCCACGGTCTCCTGCAGATGGCTGCTGCCTGCTCCGTCGGTCACGGTCGTTCAAGTTACCGAGCGTGCGCGCGCCAGGCGCACGTCGCCCCGTCAGTAGGCTGCTCGGCGTGGACATCCCGGCCCCCGCGCGGCTGCGCGTCGCCGTGCTGGGCGTCGGCCGGGTCGGCAGCGCGCTCGGCGCGGCCCTGGGCCGCGCCGGGCACCCGGTCGTCGCCGCCAGCGGGGTCTCGGAGCAGTCCCGCCGGCGCGCCGAGCAACTGCTGCCCACCGCCGAGCTGCTGGCGCCCGACGACGCGGTCGCGGCCGCCGACCTCGTGCTGGTCACCGTGCCGGACGACGTCCTGCGCCCGTTGGTCGCCGGGCTGGCCGAGACCGGCGCCTGGCGGCCCGGTCAGCTGGTCGCGCACACCTCCGGAGCTCACGGCATCGGCGTCCTGGACCCGGCGGCCGCCCGTGGCGTGCTGGCGCTCGCCCTGCATCCCGTGATGACGTTCACCGGCCGCCCCGAGGACCTCGACCGGCTGGCGGGCGTGACGTTCGGGGTCACCGCGCCCGACGAGCTGCGTCCGGTCGCCGAGTCGCTCGTGGTCGAGATGGGCGGCGAGCCGGTGTGGGTGCCCGAATCGGCGCGGGCGCTGTACCACGCCGCGCTCACCGTCGGGTCCAACCACCTCGTCACGCTCGTGAACGACGCCCTGGACCTGCTCGACGGCGTCGGGGTCGAGCAGTCCGCCCAGCTCGTGGCGCCGCTGCTCAGTGCGTCGCTCGACAACGTGCTGCGCCTGCGTGACGCCGCCCTCACCGGGCCGGTCTCCCGCGGGGACGCGGCCACGGTGGCCGCGCACGTCCGCACGCTCACCGCGCGCGCTCCGGCCGTGGTGCCGTCCTACTCCGCCCTGGCCCGGCGCACCGCGGAGCGTGCCCACGCCGCCGGCCGGCTCACCGACGCGCAGACCGAGGCCGTCCTCGAGGTGCTGCCGTGAGAGGCAGGCAGTCATGAAGGTCGTCCGTTCCCGCGCCGAGTTCTTCGCCGCACGTGGCGGACAGTCCGGCACGATCGGGCTCGTCCCCACGATGGGCGCGCTGCACGCGGGTCACGTCGCGCTGCTCGACTCCGCGAGGTCGGAGTGCGACTGCGTGATCACCACCAATTTCGTGAACCCGACGCAGTTCGGTCCCGACGAGGACCTCGCGCGCTACCCACGCACCCTCGACGCCGACCTCGAGGTCTGCGAGCGGGCCGGCGTCGACCTCGTCTGGGCGCCGGGCGTCGACGACGTGTACCCCAGCGGCGGTACGCACGTTCGCGTCGAGCCGGGCCCGCTGGGCGACATACTGGAAGGTACGGTCCGGCCCGGTCACTTCACCGGCGTCCTGACCGTCGTGGCCAAGTTCCTCAACCTGGTCCGCCCCGGCCGCGCGTACTTCGGCGAGAAGGACTACCAGCAGCTCGCCCTAATCCGGCAGATGACGGAGGACCTCGAGCTCGGTGTCGCCATCGTCGGGGTGGACACCGTGCGCGAGCCGGACGGGTTGGCGCTGTCCAGCCGCAACGTCTACCTCTCGCCCGACGAGCGGGCCCGTGCCCTGGTCCTGTCACGGGCCCTCGGCGCCGGCCAGGCCGCGGCCGGCGAAGGGGCCATCGGCGTCATCACGGCGGCGACCGCCGTGCTGGCGAGCCAGCCCGACATCTCCGTCGACTACCTCGAACTGCGCGGTGCCGATCTCGGCGAGATCCCGGTGCACGGCGCGTGCCGGTTGTTGGTCGCGGCCCGCGTGGGCGCGACGCGGCTCATCGACAACGTGGGGGTGGATCTGTGAGCGAGGCGAGGCCGGAGGAGCGCGCCGACCTGGCGCCGGGCCTGGACCGCGAGGTCGTCGCCCGCGTCGTGCACACCGCACTCGCGGAGGACCTCGGCCCGGAGGGTGACGTCACCACGCAGGCCACGGTTGACGCCGACACGGTCGCCACGGCGCGGCTGGTGTCGCGACAGCGCGGGGTCGTCGCCGGCCTGCCCGTGGCCGCGTACGTGTTCGACGTCGTCGGCGAGGGCCGGGTCGAGATGGACCTGCAGCGTGCCGACGGCGATCGCGTCGAGCCGGGCCACGTGCTGGCCGTCGTCCGCGGCCCACTGCGCGACCTGCTCACCGCCGAGCGCACCGCGCTCAACCTGCTCGGTCACCTCAGTGGGGTCGCGTCGTTGACCCGGCAGTGGGCCGACGCGATCGCGGGCACGTCGGCGCGGGTGCGGGACACCCGCAAGACGATGCCCGGCCTGCGACACCTGGAGAAGTACGCCGTCCGGGTCGGCGGCGGCGTCAACCACCGCATGTCGCTGTCCGACGCGGCGCTGGTGAAGGACAACCACGTCGTCGCGGCGGGCGGCGTGGTGCCGGCGTTCCGGCGTGTGCGCGAGCAGTACCCCGGCCTGCCGCTCGAGATCGAGGTCGACACCGTCGCGCAGGCCCGCGAGGTCATCGAGGCCGGTGCCGACCTCGTGCTGCTCGACAACATGCCGCCCGCCGCGATGCACGAAGTGGTCGAGTTCGCGGCCGGCCGCGCCTGGCTCGAGGCGTCCGGTCGGCTCTCGCTCGACAACGCACGGGCCGTCGCCGAGTCGGGCGTGCACTACCTTGCTGTCGGTGCGCTCACGCACTCCGCGCCGGTACTCGACATCGGACTGGACATGTGATGCTGCTCGCGATCGACACCGGTAACACCAACACCGTCCTCGGCGTCTTCGAGGGCGAGAAGCTGCGCGACTCGTGGCGCATCAAGTCCGACGCCCGCACCACCGCCGACGAGCTGGCGCTGGCGTTCCGCGGGTTGCTCGCCGACTACCGCGTCGACGGCATCGCCGCGTGCTCCACCGTCCCCGCGGTG
Source organism: uncultured Jatrophihabitans sp. (assembly GCF_964252635.1). Classification (GTDB taxonomy): domain Bacteria; phylum Actinomycetota; class Actinomycetes; order Mycobacteriales; family Jatrophihabitantaceae; genus Jatrophihabitans. The sequence continues at coordinate 6,895 of NZ_CAXUNP010000064.1, read as the reverse complement.
ATGCGCGAGTTGCGCACGATGCTGACGCGGTACTACGCCGACGTGCCCACCGTCCTCGTCGAGCCCGGCGTGCGCACCGGTGTCGGCGTGCAGACCGACAACCCGAAGGAGGTCGGCACCGACCGCATCTGCAACACCGCGGCCGCCCACCATCTCGTCGACGGACCGTGCATCGTGGTCGACTTCGGCACCTCGACCAACTTCGACGTCGTCAGCGCCAAGGGCGAGTTCCTGGGGGGCGCGCTCGCGCCCGGCATCGAGATCTCGCTCGACGCCCTCGCGGCCCGGGCCGCCCAGTTGCGCAAGGTCGAGCTCGTGGCGCCCCGCAGCCCCATCGGCAAGAACACCGTCGAGTCGCTGCAGTCCGGCATCCTCTACGGCTTCGCCGGCCAGGTCGACGGCATGGTGCGACGGCTGTCCGCCGCGCTCGTCCCCGAGGACCCCGCGTCGGTGCACGTCATCGCCACCGGTGGCCTGGCGGCGCTGGTCATCGACCACAGCGAGACGGTCACCCGCTACGAACCCGAGCTCACCCTCCTCGGCCTGCGGCTGATCTACGAGCGCAACACCTGACGCCAGCCTCGCCCCCCGGCCTCTCCGACGCGGTGGTCGGACTTCGGTGCGGAATCCCGCCACCGCGTCGGAGAAGCGGCCACGGTCCTGTCGCACGTCCGACGGTGCGGCCCGACTACAGCCAGCCGCGCTCGTCCGCGGTGCGCAAAGCCTCCACCCGATTGCGTGCGCAGGTCTTGGCGATGGCTGCCGACAGGTAGTTGCGCACCGTGCCCTCGGACAGGAACAGCTTGCCGGCGATGTCGGCGACGGTCGCACCGTCCCGCGCGGCCACCAGCACGTCGCGCTCGCGGCCGGTCAGCGGTGAGGCGCCACCCGCCAGCGTCGCCGCGGCCAGTGCCGGGTCGACGACTCGTTCGCCGCGCGCCACCCGGCGCACGGTGTCGGCCAGTTGCTCGCCCGGGGCGTCCTTGACGAGGAAGCCCGACGCGCCCGCCTCCATCGCGCGCCGCAGGTAGCCGGCCCGTCCGAACGCGGTGAGCATGATCAACCGGCAGGCGGGCAGCTCGTGCGTGATGGCGGCCGCGGCGGCGAGGCCGTCCATGCCGGGCATCTCGATGTCGAGCAGCGCGACGTCCGGCTCGGACCGCAGGGCTGCGGCGACCACCTCGTCGCCCCGCGCGACCTGCGCCACGACCTCGAAGTCCTCCTCGAGGTCGAGCAGCGCGGCCAGGGCGGTCCGGACGAGGTTCTGGTCGTCGGCGAGCAGCAGTCGGATCATGACGCGGGCAGCGCCTGGGTTCTGGCCGCGGGGGGTTCGGCGGCGGGCGCCGTCGCGCGCTCGGGCGGGACCGGGAGGACCTCCACCCGCAGCGTGAAGCCCGACGACGTCGAGGACACCGTCACCGTCCCGCCCATCGCCTCGGCGCGTTCCCGCAGGCCGGACAGTCCGTTGCCCGCGTCGCAGCGGCCGCCGTGCCCGTCGTCGACGATCTCGACGGCCCACCGTCCCAGGGCGATGCGCACGTGCTCGGCGCGTGAGTGGCGCACGACGTTGGTGACGCCTTCGCGCACCACCCACCCGAACAGCTCGGACAGCGTCGGATCGGACTCGGCGACGGTGGCCGGCAGCTCGGCCTCGATGCCGGACGCGCGCAACACCTCACGGGCGGTGGCGAGCTCGCCGGCCAGGCTCACCTCGCGGTGCGCGGAGACCGCGGCGCGCACGTCGCCGAGCGTGCGCCGCGACAACTGCTCGACCTCGGTGATCTCGGCCAGTGCCCGCTCGGTCTCGCCACGTTCGCCCAGCCGCCGGGCCAGGCCGGCCTTGACGGTGATCGTCGTCAGCGAATGGCCGAGCAGGTCGTGCAGGTCGCGAGCGATCCGGGACCGCTCGTTCTCCGCTGCCAGGCGCGCGACCTCGGCCCGGGCGGCGCTCAGGGCGACGTTGGCGTAGATGATCCTGAAGAACCCGTACATGGCCAGCGACACCAGCAGCACGCTGAGGCCGATGTCCGTGTCGAGCCTTCCGCTCCAGCCCGGAACGACGAGGGGGAGCGTGGCCGCCCCGACGGCGAGGACGACCACCCCACCGATCGTCCAGGGCCGTTGGGAGGCGACGAGCAGGACGGCGAGGTAGACGAGGAAGACGAGCCCGTCCTGCCGGGCGTACAGGCATTCGACGACCGTCAGGCCGAGTCCGGCCACCCACAGCGCCCAGTACAGCCCGTGCCGGCCCGTCCGTCCGTAGGTGAGGGCGGTGAGGTAGCACGCGGCGAACACCACGACGGTCGTGTAGCCGACGACGGCGCCGGCGCCGTGGGCGTACTTGGCCACCCCGCCGACGGCCTGGCCGAGGTAGACGAGCCAGAACGCCGGGAAGAAGTAGCGACGCCAGCCGGAGCCCCAGGACCGGGATGCAGTGTCCATCACCGCGCCGGGTGGGAGCTCCGGCCGCGGCGCGGGTGAGTCGCTGCTCGTCATCGGACTCGAGACTAGGTCAGCCGGGCTCAGGCGCGCTGGGTGTCGCGGCGGTAGGCCCAGACCGCGGCCGCGGCCAGGGCCACGGCCCACACGGCGACGACCAGCCATGCCTCGCTCGTCCACTCCTGGCCGCCCAGGCCGGTCTTGCCCGCCTGGACCAGCCAGAAGGACGGGATGAGGCGGACGAAGTAGTGCATGAACCCGTGTCCGGTGCCGATGGGGAAGTAGCCGCCGCCGAGGATGATGAACACCGACATGCTGCCGCCGATGACCGGGCCCATCGAGTCCCCCTTGATGAGGTGACCGAGCAGGACGCCGAGCGCCGCGAACGGGATCAGTGCGATCAGTACCAGACCGACGCCCTTCAGCCAGTCGACCATCGGGAAGCGCGCGCCGAGGGCCAGCGCCGACCCGGTGATGAGCAGCAGGCTGATGACCGCGAGCAGGTAGGACGTGAGCACCTTCGTGCGCAGATAGGCACGGGGGGACAGCGGCGTCAGGCGCAGTTGCCGGTTCCAGCCGATCTGACGTTCCATCGCGATCCGGGCGCCGCCGGCGAGAACGGCGGCCAGCGTGCCGAAGGCGATCATGCCGGCCATGTAGAAGCGGCTGAAGGTGATGTCGTCGACGACGGTCTTGTTGCGGTTCGGCCCGGCGATGGCGAAGAACAGAACCAGCGGGAAGATCAGCGAGAAGATGAAGTTCTGCCGGTTGCGGAACAGGCGGGCGAACTCGAAGCGCAGGTACGTCGCGTTCATCGGGTGAGCTCCTCCGTGAGGTCTTCCTGCGGTTCGCCGGTGAGGGTCAGGAACGCGGCCTCGAGCCCTGCGCCACTGATCTCGATGTCCTTCGCGGCCGGGAAGTCGGCCAGCAGGGCGCGGATGGCCGCGTCCGAGTCCTGGCACGACAGGATGACCGCGTCACCACGGGTGTCGGCGCTCGTGACACCGTCCAACCGTCCCAGGGCGTTCAGGTCGGCGCCGGGCAGCGTCGCGCGGATGGTGCGCAGGCCGACGGTCGCCTTGATCTCGTTGGCCGGGCCGTCGGCGACGATGCGGCCGTGCGCCATGAGCACGATGCGGTCGGCGTACTGGTCGGCCTCGTCGAGGTAGTGGGTGGCGAAGAGCACCGTCTTGCCGCTGCGGGCGAACTCGCGGACCGCCGCCCAGAACGTGTGCCGGCCCTCGACGTCCATGGCCACCGTCGGCTCGTCGAGCACGAGCAGGTCCGGGTTGCTGACGAGTGCGAGCGCGGCCCGCACCCGCTGGGTCTGGCCGCCGGAGAGCTTGTCGGTGCGCCGGTCCGCGATGTCCGTGACGCCGGTGATCCGCATGACCTCGTCGACCGGCAACGGGTCGGGATAGAGCGAGCCGACGACGTGCAACAGCTCGCGCACCGTCGTGAAGGCGAGCAGGCCGCCGGTCTGCAGCATCGCGCCGACCGACCCGGCGGCCACCGCGTCGGCGGGGCTGCGGCCGAACACCGTCGCCGAACCGGAATCGGGCGTCTGCAGACCGAGCAGCATCTCGATCATCGTCGACTTGCCGGCGCCGTTCGGTCCGAGCAGCGCGACGGTCTCGCCGGGAGCGACGGACAGGTCGACGCCGCGGACGGCGGGGATCGTCTTGCCGGCGGCCCGGAACGTCTTGGCCAGCTGCGCGATCTCGACGCCGCCACCTGATGGTTGTGCGCTCATGGTGGTGATCATGTCGGAGCGGCGCTCGCCGGGACAGTGCGGATAACGCGCCAACGGGCATGACATTCGTCAGGGCCGACGTCATTAGGCTCAGCAGCGTGAACGACTCCGCGGACGAGATCGACGACGACCTGCCCGAGCAGTTACGGGTCCGACGTGAGAAGTACGACCGCCTCATGGCCGACCCGTCGTCGGCGCCGTTCCCGGTCACGGTGGACCGGACGGCGTCGCTGGCCGAGGTGCGGGCCGCCCATCCCGACCTGTCGGCCGATCAGCACACCGGCGAGACCGTCGGCGTCACCGGCCGGGTCATCTTCGTCCGGAACACCGGCAAGCTCTGCTTCGCCCGGCTGCGCGAGGGCGAATCAGAGCTGCAGGTGATGCTGTCGCTGGATCGCGTCGGGGAGGCGGTGCTCGCCGACTGGAAGGCCGATGTCGACCGGGGCGACCTGGTATTCGTCGAGGGCGAGGTCATCGCGTCCAAGCGCGGCGAACTCTCGGTACTGGCCGACCGTTATCGGATCATCGCGAAAGCGCTTCGGCCGCTGCCGGTGGAGCACAAAGCAATGTCGGACGAGAACCGGGTGCGCCAGCGCTATGTCGATCTGATCGTCCGCCCCGAGGCGCGGCAGATGGTCTATGCCCGGGCGGAAATTCTGCATTCGTTACGTGCGACATTCCGTGAACTACGGTACACCGAGGTGCAGACTCCTATTCTCCAAGTCGTACACGGCGGGGCCGCGGCGCGGCCGTTCCATACCCACCTGAATGCCTTCGATCTTGATATGTCGCTACGAATTGCGACGGAGTTGTATCTCAAGCGGGCGATCGTCGGCGGTATCGAGCGGGTCTACGAGATCGGGCCGGCGTTCCGCAACGAGGGGGTCGATTCGTCCCATTCGCCGGAATACACCCTGCTTGAGGCGTATGAGGCCTACGGGGACTACGACACGATGGCCGAGCTGACCCGCGCGCTCGTGCTCAATGCCGCCGCAGCCGTGGACGTGCTCACCCCGGTGACACCCGACGGTGTCGAGATCGACCTGGCCGCCCCCTGGCGGTCGGTGACGATCCACGACGCCGTGTCCGACGCCCTCGGTGAGACCGTCACCCCCGACACGGACGCGGCGTGGCTACGCGCGCAGGCCGAGCGGGTCGATGTGGCCCTGAACCCGGCGTGGGAGGCCGGGGAGATCGTGCTGGAGCTCTACGAGAAGCTGGTCGAGCACACCTTGATCCAGCCCACCTTCGTCCGCGACTACCCGGTGGCGGTACGTCCGCTCGCCCGGCCGCACCGCGACGACCCGCGCCTGGCGGAGGCCTGGGACCTCATCATCGGCGGGTTCGAGCTGGCGCCGGCGTACTCCGAGCTGGTGGACCCGGTCGAGCAGCGCCGCCGGTTGGTCGCCCAGTCGATCGCTGCCGCTCACGGCGACCCGGAAGCGATGCAATTGGACGAGGATTTCCTGCGGGCGCTCGAATACGGCATGGCACCGACCGGCGGCCTGGGCATGGGCGTCGACCGATTGGTGATGCTGCTCACCGGCAAGGGCATTCGGGAAACCATCCTTTTCCCGCTCATCAAGCCGCTGCCGGGCTGAGTTGCGCTAACCCGACCCGAGCCGGGCTAAACCGCGGCGTTCAATTGCCAATTCACAGCCCACGAGCGCGTCTTTGGTAGTCATTCAAAGTAAGCAGCGCTACAGTTGTGATTGACAGCCGGAACCTGCGTACAGAATTGGCATCACCATGGCTCAGAAACACATCGTTCAGCTCATCGACGACCTGGACGACGGCGACGCCGAGGAAACCGTCAGCTTTTCCCTGGACGGCAACAACTACGAAATTGATCTCTCCGCGACGAACGCCGCGAAATTGCGTGATTCGATGGCCGACTACGTGGCACACGCCCGTCGGGCCGGCGGGCGCGGCACCCGCGGCCCCTCCACCACTGCTCCGCGTCGAGGGCGCGCGGCCCGCGGTGACCGTGAGCAGACCCATGCGATCCGCGAGTGGGCGCGCACCAACGGTCACAAGATCGGCGAGAAGGGGCGCATCCCCGCCCACATCGTCGAGGCGTACAACGAGGCCAACTGACAGGCCTGATCAGCAGACCCCACCGGGCCCCGATCCGCACCCGCGGACCGGGGCCCGGTCGTGTGTCCGCCGTCGTGTTCGCTGTCGGCGAAGCCCGGCGGGGATCATCCGGGCCGCCCGGCTCGTTGGACCGGGTGTCACTGCTCGCCGGAGGGGCCTCGCGCCACCGGGTTAGAGTTGATAGGGCAGTGCCCCATGGCGCGGAAGGAGCCTCCCGCATGTTCGAACGTTTCACTGACCGCGCACGTCGCGTTGTCGTCCTGGCCCAAGAAGAGGCCCGGATGCTCAACCACAACTACATCGGGACCGAGCACATCCTGCTCGGCCTCATCCACGAGGGCGAAGGAGTGGCCGCCAAGGCCCTCGAGTCCCTCGGCATCTCCCTGGACGCCGTGCGCCAGCAGGTGGAGGAGATCATCGGCCAGGGCCAGCAGGCGCCCAGCGGCCACATCCCGTTCACGCCGCGCGCCAAGAAGGTGCTGGAGCTCAGCCTGCGCGAGGCCCTGCAGCTCGGTCACAACTACATCGGCACCGAGCACATCCTGCTCGGCCTGATCCGCGAGGGCGAGGGCGTCGCCGCCCAGGTTCTCGTCAAGCTCGGCGCCG
>NZ_CAXUNP010000063.1:7902-15304 GCF_964252635.1 uncultured Jatrophihabitans sp. | reverse complement strand
CGTCGCTGACGCGGACGGAGTTGTTGGCGTTCTGGTACTGCACCGAGGTGATGTCGGAGCCACCGAGGTCCATGTCGTAGCCGGCGTCGCGCAGGACACGGATCTTGTCCTCCTCGCGCGCCTTGGTCGACACGAACTCCTCGATGTCGGGGTGGTCGATGTCGAGGACGACCATCTTCGCGGCGCGGCGGGTGGCGCCGCCGGACTTGATGGTGCCGGCCGAGGCGTCGGCGCCGCGCATGAAGCTGACCGGGCCCGAGGCCGTGCCGCCCGAGGACAGCAGCTCCTTGGACGAGCGGATGCGGGAGAGGTTGAGCCCGGCACCCGAGCCGCCCTTGAAGATCAGGCCCTCCTCGCGGTACCAGTTGAGGATCGAGTCCATGGTGTCGTCGACGGCCAGGATGAAGCAGGCGCTGACCTGCTGCGGCGACGTGGTGCCGACGTTGAACCAGACGGGCGAGTTGAAGCTGAACACCTGGTGCAGCAGCATCCAGGTGAGCTCGTGCTCGAAGATCTCGGCGTCCGCGGCGGAGGCGAAGTAGCCGTTCAGCTCGCCGGCCTCGCGGTACTTGTGCACGACCCGGTCGATGAGCTGACGCAGCGACCACTCGCGGGCGTCGGAACCGACCGCGCCACGGAAGTACTTGGTGGTGACGATGTTGGCGGCGTTGACCGACCAGAAGTCGGGGAACTCGACGCCGCGCTGCTCGAAGTTGATCGACCCGTCGCGCCAGTTGGTCATGACGACGTCGCGGCGCTCCCAGCTCACCTCGGCATAGGGGTGCACGCCGTCGGTGGTGTACACGCGCTCGACCCGCAGGCCGTACTTCGAATAGACCGGCGTGCCCGGCGACTCGGTGTCGTCGGATCCGGAGTCGGGGCGGGTCAGGTCGGCCTGGGTCATGCGGGTGTCCTTCCGGGACGCTGGGCGCGGGGAGCGTTGGGTCACTGGCTGCGGTGGATCACTGGCTGCGGTGGGTCAGGGGTTGGAGCTGTCGGCATCGCCGGGCTCGACCTGGGCGGGCGGGCCGGCGCGGTGTCGAAGGTCGACGATCGCCTTCTCGAAGTCGGCCGCTGAGGTGAAGGCCTGGTAGACGCTGGCGAAGCGCAGGTAGGCGACCTCGTCGAGTTCGCGCAGCGGGCCCAGGATGGCCAGACCGACCTCGTCGCTGTTCACCTCGGCCACCCCGGTGGCCCGGACGGCTTCCTCGACGGCCTGCGCGAGCTGCGCGAGGTCGTCCTCGTCGACGGGGCGGCCCTGGCAGGCACGCCGGACACCGCTGACGACCTTGGCGCGGGTGAACGGCTCGGTGACGCCGCTGCGCTTGATGACCGCCAGCGTCGCCTCCTCCAGCGTGGTGAAACGCCGGCCGCACTCGGGGCAGGAGCGACGCCGCCGGATGACCTGGCCCTCGTCCTGCTCACGGGAGTCGACGACCCGCGAGTCGGGGTGACGGCAGTACGGACACCGCATGCGCACGCTCCTGACTCGCGGCCGGACCCGTTTCGACGCCGCCCTGTGGACGAGGCTGTCGAGAACCTGGGGACCGAGCTGTGGACCGGGGCGCTCTTCTGTGGACGAGCAACCCCAACTTGTGGACAAACAACAACCATGTAACTACTACATCTAGGGGTTGAACCGTAGAGCGGCCGCGTCTGTTCCGCAAGGGCCGAAAGCGGCGCGTCGCGAAAGAGCGAGGCGTCAGCGCACGCGCAGCACCTGACCGGGGACGAGGTCGGGGTCGGCGAGGTGGTTGAGCCGGCGCAACTGGGCCACCTCGGCCCGCGGGTCACGCTGCGGCGCGACCCGGTTGGCCACGGCCCACAACGTGTCCCCGGCGCGCACCGTGACCGTCGCCGGACCCGCGGCAACCGCTCCGGAGGCCGACGCGTCCGGGGCGGAGGCGGCGGCCGCCCAGACGAGCACGGCCGCCAATGCGGACGTCAGCAGCGCGAGCACGAGGACGCCGCGACGGGTCAGCCGCAGCGGCAGGGCGGCGCCGGACGGTGCGTGCAGCACCGAGACCGACGCCCCGGCCACCGGCCGGGGTGATTCCTCCACGCGTGCGTGCAGCGCCTCGCCGGGTACGCGAGGGACCACGTGCAACCGCGCGCGGGGGGACTGCGCCGGCCGCTCGTCGGGCAGCGGGGCGAGCAGCGTTTCGAGGTCGTAGGCAACGGACATGACTGGCTCCCGAAGTAGGCGAGCCGGGCGGCTCGCATCGAACAGGCATTCGATAGAACGTCTGAGCGAATGTTTACCAGCGGGGTCCGACAATAACCACGTCCGACGGCGTGTCGTTCGAACAGATGTTTGAGTTCGAGGCGCGTCGCGGCTAGCGTCTGCGGTGCTCGGAACGGCACGAACACCGGCACGGAGCACCAGTACGGACACGACACGAACACCGGCATCAGAACGAACAGAGACCGGCACAACCATGCATCGGAGGCCCACCGTGGCACAGGACAAGAGCGCGACGCGCCGCCCGGCGACGGTCGCGGCGAGCCGCACGGCCGCGAACGCCCGGGGAGAGTCGGACGCCCCGGGAGAGTCGGTCAAGCGCCGCCCCGGACGCCCGAAGGTCACCGAGCTGCCCGACCCGGTCACCGGCCTCACCCGGCGCCAGCAGGCCATCCTCGACGTCATCCGCGACTCGGTCGAGCGGCGTGGTTACCCGCCGAGCATCCGCGAGATCTGCGAGTCGGCCGGGTTGGCCTCGACCTCCAGCGTGGCCCACCAGCTGGCGATGCTCGAGCGCAAGGGCTTCCTGCGGCGCGACCCGAACCGCCCCCGTGCCGTCGACGTGCGCGGGCCGGAAGGCGGCGGCGCGGTGGCCAAGAGCAAGGCCGCCCGCCGTGCCGTCGCCGTCAGCGACGACGCCCCCCGCGGTGAGACGCCCGTCTTCGTGCCCATGGTGGGACGCATCGCCGCCGGCGGCCCGATCCTCGCCGAGCAGATGATCGAGGACGTCTACCCGCTGCCCAAGTCCCTGGTCGGTGACGGCACGCTGTTCATGCTCAAGGTGGTGGGCGACTCGATGGTCGACGCGGCCATCGCCGACGGCGACTGGGTCGTCGTGCGCCAGCAGGAGGACGCCGAGAACGGTCAGATCATCGCCGCGATGATCGACGGCGAGGCCACCGTCAAGACCCTGCAGCGTCGCGACGGCAAGGCCTGGCTGCTCCCCCACAACCCGGCCTTCTCGCCCATCGACGGCGACGACGCCACCATCCTCGGTCGCGTGGTGTCCGTCCTGCGCAAGGTGTAGCCGCCCGGCTCAACCGCCGTCCGTGGCCCGCGCGGTCTGCACCAGCACCGAGCCCAGCCGGCGGTGCACCAGCCGACCCCGGCCCGGCGGCAGGGGCTCCATCTTCACCGAGCCCAGCACCGCGCCCTCGTCCTTGCTCCCCGACAGCAGGATCCCGGGCGTGCCCATGTCGCGCAGGTTGCGCATCACCGTCTCGTACATGCCCTGACCCGACCCGCCGGCCGACCGGGCCACGATCACGTGCAGGCCGATGTCCCGGGCCTGCGGCAGGAACTCGGTGATGGCCGGCATCTGGTTGCCGGCGCTGGAGGCGATGAGGTCGTAGTCGTCGAGCAGGACGAACAGCCGTGGGCCGCTCCAGGTGGGCACCTCACCCACGGCAGGGTCGACCTGGATGCCGGACAGCCGGTCGCGCAACGCCGAGATGATGTTGCCGACGACGTCGGGTGCGTTCACCGAGTTCATGACGTAGCCGATCTGGTGCGGCGTGGTGACCGCGCCCAGCATGCCGCGCCGGAAGTCGAAGGTGATGATCTTGGCCTCGTCCGGGGACCACCGGGTCGTGATCCCGCGGGCGATGGTGCGCAGCAGGTTCGACTTCCCGGACTCGACGTCGCCGATGACGATGAAGTGCGGTTCGGCGTCGAAGTCCACGAGCACCGGCGAGAGCGTGTCCTCGTCGACGCCGATGGGCAGCGCCGCGCCGTCGGCCGGGATCGGCGGCAGGTCGCGGTAGGGCAGCTCGCGGGGCAGCAGCCGCACCGGGGGCGCCACCGGCCCCCGCCATGCCTGCTGCACCTGCGTCACCAGCGCGCCGACACCGTCGACCAGGTCCTCGACGGTGCTGGCGCCGTCGATGCGCGGCAACGCGGACAGGAAGTGCAACTTGTGCGGGCTGATCCCGCGCCCCGGGGACCCCTCGGGCACGTCCTTGGCGATCTTGCGGTCGAACTCGGACTCGGTCGGGTCGCCGAGACGCAGTTCGAGTCGGTTGCTGATCAGGTCGCGCAGCGACGGCCGCAGTTCCATCCAGCGCTGGATGGAGACGACGACGTGGACGCCGTACCCGAGCCCGCGCGAGGCGATCTGGGTGATCGCGGTCTCCAGCGCCTCGTAGTCGGTGCGCAGCGTCCCCCACCCGTCGACGACGAGGAAGACGTCGCCGAAGCCGTCGCGCGGCACGCTGCCGTTCGCCGCGAGCCGCCGGTAGGACGCCATCGAGTCGATGCGGTGCGCGGTGAACAGCTCCTCGCGCTGCGCGAGCAGGGCGTTGATCTCGGCGATGGTGCGCCGGAGGCGTTCGGGCTCCAGCCGGGTCGCCACCGACCCCACGTGCGGCAGGTCGGACAGCCCCGTGAGCGTGCCGCCGCCGAAGTCCAGGCAGTAGAACTGCGCCTGCTCGGGCGTGTGCGTCAGCGCCATGCCGGCGATCAGCGAGCGCAGGACCGTGCTCTTGCCGCTCTGCGGGCGGCCGACCACCACGAAGTGCGAGCTCGCCAGGTTGACCCAGTAAGGGTCGCGGCGCTGGTCGAAGGGGCGGTCGATGAGCCCGATCGGCGCCGACAGTGCCGGCGGGGCGTCGGGTCCGGAGGGGCGCAGGCCCAGCTCCGTCTCGACCAACGGCGGGAGCAGCTCGTCCAGGGTCGGCGGTACGTCCAGCGGCAGCAGCCACACCTTGCGGGCCGGCAGGCCCACGCCCTCCAGACGCTCGACGAGGATGTCGAGCATGGTCTCGCCGGGCGCGGCCGCGGCGAGCGGATCCGGGCCCTCGTCGACCTCGGGTTCCGGCTCCGGCTCCCGCGAGACGATCTCCTCGATCTGGTACGGCAGCACCTGGTGCCGCGACCAGCCGTCGCTGATGTCGGGACCGGACCGCGACGAGCGCACGTAGGCACCGGACACGTACGCAGCCTTGAACCGCACGAGGCCCTCGGTGGCCTCCTTGAGGTAGCCGTTGCCCGGCGCACTCGGCAGCTCGTAGGCGTCCGGCACGCCGAGCACGACCCGCGACTCGATGGCCGAGAACGTGCGCAGGCCCACCCGGTAGGACAGGTGGGTGTCCAGGCCCCGCAACTTGCCCTCCTCGAGGCGCTGCGAGGCCAGCAGCAGGTGTACGCCCAGCGAGCGGCCGAGTCGGCCGATCATGACGAACAGGTCGATGAAGTCCGGCTTGGCCGACAGCAGCTCGCTGAACTCGTCGACCACGATGAACAACGACGGCATCGGCTCCAGCGGTGTGCCCTGCTCGCGGGCCCGCTCGTAGTCGCGCAGGGACGCGTAGTTGCCCGCCGCCCGCAACGCCTCCTGGCGCCGCACCATCTCCCCCGCGATGGCGTCCTTCATGCGGTCGACGAGGATCAGCTCGTCCTCGAGGTTGGTGATGATCGCAGACGTGTGCGGCAGCACGTCGAGGCTGGCGAAGGTGGCGCCGCCCTTGAAGTCGACGAGCACGAAGTTCAGCGTCTCGGAGGAGTGCGTGAGGGCCAGACCCAGCACCAGCGTGCGCAGCAGCTCGGACTTCCCGGAGCCGGTGGCGCCGATGACCAGGCCGTGCGGGCCCATCCCGCCCTGCGCGGACTCCTTGATGTCCAGCTCGACCGGCTGACCGTTCGGGCCGAGCCCGATCGGCACCCGCAACCGGTCGCGCGGCGCGCGTGCACGCCACGTCAGCGACGGGTCGACGTCGCGCGGGTCGCCGATGCGCAGCAGGTCGGGCAGGCTGAGGTCGACGGCCAGCGCATCGGCCGGTTCGGCGGTGGCCGCGGAGATGCGTTTCGCGCTCATCCGCCGGGCCAGGGCCTCGGCCTCGACCACGCTGAGCCGGTCCGGTGTGCCCAGCGCCGTGCGCTGGTCGCGGCCGTTCGCGTCGCGGCGGGCCAGCGTCATCTCGTTCGGCGACACCTCGAGCCGGGCCACGCCCGGGCCGAACTCGGGGCCCGTGGCGTCGGACAGGTCCAGGACGGTGACGCCGTTGACGAGGCTCTCGGACAGCTGCGCCTCGGACGGCACCCGGCCGCCGTCGACGACGACCACGACGTGCGGGCCCTCGGAGGCAGCGCCCACCCCGAAGCGTGCGCGGCTCGTCAGGGTCTCGCCGAACTGGTCCTCGAGGGCCAGCAGGTCCTCACCGATCAGGCGGGCCTGGCCGACGGCGTCGAAGTCGACCGGGCTGAGCGCGTGCGGCGCCCATTTCAGCCACTCCCACTGCGGACGGGCGTCGTTGCCCGCGCACACCGCGACGACGACGTCGTCCGGGCTGTGGTAGGCCAGCAGCTGGGCGACCATGGCCCGGACCAGCGCGCGGGAGGCCGACCGCGACCCGCTGAACGCGAGACGGCCGAACGACGTCAGGGCCAGGGCGACCGGCAGGTCGGGCACCGACCCGTGGGTGCGGACGAAGCGTCGCAGCGCCGCCGCGGAGATCGGCTCCAGGTCCTCGATCGGCTTGGTCTCGGGGACGACGAGGCTGACCGCGAGCCGTTGCGGCCCGCGGCCGACCCGCGCGGTGAGGAAGTCGTCGTCGCCGGGTCGCCGTTCCCACAGTCGCGATCCGACGGCGATGCACCACAGGGTGTCGGGTTCGGGGTGGTGCCAGAGGCGTGCCACCCGCTGCTGCTCGGCGGCACTGCGCACCCGGCGCCGCACCTGCTCCAGGTAGCGCTGGTAGTCGCGACGGTCGCCGTCCAGGCGGCGACGCTTCTCCCCCGAGCTCCGTCCGACGCTGCCGGCGGCCATGCCCACCATCGACAGGCCCATCATGCCGCTGGCGAGGTAGGTCACCGGCGACCCGCCGCCGCCGCTGACGAACAGACCGGTCGCGCCCGCGCCGGCCAGCATGGGCAGCATCGTCAGCGCTTGGCCCGCTCCGCCGCCGGCGACGGTCTCCGGCAGCTCGGGTGGCGACTCGAGGACGATCTCGCCACGTGGCTCGGCGGGCGCGCGCCGACGGGTCGGACGGCGGAACAGCTCGGTCCCCAACGCATCCTCCGTTAGCCTCTAGCCCACACCGCAGCCCGGTGGTCCGCAAGATCGTAGCCACGAAGGAGGCACGCTTGCGGAGCAAGCGGAGCGAACCAGTGATGCCGGGGCTCTGCCGGCCGAACGGAGTGAGGTCGTGAGCGACGCTAGCGGAG
>NZ_CAXUNP010000063.1:0-7802 GCF_964252635.1 uncultured Jatrophihabitans sp. | reverse complement strand
AACCAGAGATGCCGGGGCTCTGCCGGCCGAACGGAGTGAGGTCGTGAGCGACGCTTGCGGAGCGAACCAAAGATGCCGGGGCTCTGCCGGCCGAACGGAGTGAGGACGCCGTGACCGTCTCGACGTCGGCCAACGTGGTGGCCAACAGCTGTCGGCTGACCATCATCTCCTCGACCCAGCGGGTGGACCTCGCCGTCCCGGTGCAGATCTCGGTCGCCGAGTTGCTCACGATCGTGGTCACGAGCCTCGGCCCCGATGCGGCCGACCTCGGGGCCAGCGAGGGCGGCTGGGTGCTGCAACGCGCCGGCCAGGACCCGTTGAACCCGGCTGAGACGGTGGCGGCGAACGGTGTCGTCGACGGCGACGTGCTGCACCTGCGCACCCGGTCGACCAAGCTGCCCGAGCTGGCCTTCGACGACGTCCTCGACGCGGTCGCCGACGGCGTCCTCACGCGCACCAGCCGGTGGACGGCCGTCCAGACCGCGCGTGCGGCCACGGTGTTCGCGGGCGCGTTGCTGGTCTTCACGGCGCTGATCGCCCTGCTCGTCGGACCGACGTGGGTCGCGTCGTCGATCACGCTCGGGGTCGGCGCGATCCTGTTGGGCGCGGCGTCCGTCGCGGTCGGCCGGGCCTTCCACCTCCGCGGCGCCGCCCTGACGGCGGCCGGTTTCGCGATCGCCTACGGTGCCGGCTGCGGCGCCACCGCGCTCGGCGGCCACCGGCAGCTCACCGACTTCGGCGCCCCGCAGGCGCTGGTGGGCGTCAGTGTCGCGCTGCTCGCGGCCGTCGTGCTGCTCATCGTGCTCGGCGACGGGTTGGGCGGGTTCGTGGCCGTGGCCGCGCTGACCCTGCTCGCCGCCATCGGCACCGCGGTCGCCACCGGTTTCGATCTGCGCCCGGCTGCCACGGCCGGCGTCATCGCCGCCGTCGGCCTCGCCTTCTCGCCCTTCCTGCCGACGCTGTCGTTCCGGCTCTCCCGACTGCCGCTGCCGGTGATCCCGCTGGACGCGGCGGACCTACGCCGGGACACCGGCACCGTGGACGCCCGTCAGATCCTGGGTCAGGCGGTGCGCGCCGATCAGTTCCTCACGGGTCTGGTCGGCGGCGTCTCGCTGGCCATCGCGGGCTCGGCGGTGGCCCTCGCCGGCCAGGGCGTCTCCGAGGAGATCCTGGCCGTCGTGCTCGGCGTCATCTGCCTGCTGCGGGGCCGACTGTTCACCGGACGCGGGCAGCGGGTCCTGCTGCTCGTCTCCGGAGCCGTCGCGCTGGGCGCCGAGCTCGTGGCGGCCGTCCTGGACGCGCACGGCACCGTCCGCCTGCTGGCCTTCGCGGTTCCGGCGGCCGTCGCCGCCCTCGTTGCGCTGGGCCTGGCGGTGGTGCTGCCCGGGCGTCGCTACGCCCCGCCGGTCGGCCGTGCCGCCGACGTCGTCGAGTCCCTGCTGGTGCTGTCGGTCATCCCGCTCGCCCTGGGCGTGATGGGCGTCTACGGGGCGGTGCGTCAGCTGGCGAGCTGAGCCGCGCGGGCCAGCGCCTGGGCCTCGGCCGGTGTCGGGTCGAGCGTCACGTAGTCGACGTGCCCGCGGCGGACGACGGCGAACGAGGTCGCGTCGAGGCGGGCCAGGGGTTCGGCGGCGCGCACCGGGAGGTCGAAGGCGCGGGCCACGCCGGGCACGAACTCGGCGGGCAGCGCCCCGAACACCGTGACGTCGCCGCGCGCGAAGCCGACGAGCTGCGCGGGTGTCCATCGCGGACGCAGTTCGAGCCGGCACTGCCAGGGCTGCACCTCCTCGGCACCCCGGATCGCCTCCCGGTCACGCACGACGAGTGTCGGGCCGACCCCTCCGGCCGACGCCCGGGCCTCGGTGTCGCCCACGAGATGTCCGGCCCCGTCGCCGAGAAGGGGACGCCAGGCGCCCACCCGGTCGGTGACGACCTGGACGGGCGTCCCCGCCGCGGCGACGCGTAGGACGAGCAGCCGCACCGGATCCGGCCGGGTCGCCACGACCATGCGCGTGCCACTGAGACGGAACAACCGCAGCCGCACCGGACCGTCCCGGCCGACACCCAGCTGCACGCCGGAGGTCGGGGCGCCGACGATGGCCCGCTCGTCCAGGCGCACGTCGAGGATGCCCCGCTTCATGCCCTGGACCCGTTCACGCCGGCTCACCGA
The DNA here is from genome assembly GCF_964252635.1 of uncultured Jatrophihabitans sp. GTDB lineage: Bacteria > Actinomycetota > Actinomycetes > Mycobacteriales > Jatrophihabitantaceae > Jatrophihabitans. Next base: position 5,632 of record NZ_CAXUNP010000063.1, on the reverse strand, counting down.
CGCCGAGCGGAGTGGTGGCCACCAGCAGCGCGCCCTGCTCGCCGCCGGAGCGCTGCATCACGAGGTCGTACGCGCGGCCCAGCAGCATCATGGCCCGGCCGGAGTCGGGCGCGGCCTCGGAGTCCGGGACGCTGAAGCGCAGGATCATCGCCACCTCGACGTCCTCGAGACGGGCCCGTCGGGCACCGCTCGCCGCCGGCCCGCGATCCCGGCCCGGCCGGCGGCGCAGGAGCAGCGTCGACCCGACGACCGCCGACGGCGCCGCGGCCGCGAGCCGGGCCACCCGGTCGGGGACGTCGGACCCGCTACCGCCGACGGCGAACGACACCGAACGGGTGCCGGCCACGCGGACCTCGCCCCACGACTCGGTCGAGCGGGCACGACGCCGGCCGCCGGCGGCAGCAGCCGGTCCCATCCAGGCCGCGAACAGGCTGCGGACGGCAGGCTCGCGCAACCGCCGGACGGCCAGCCCGGCCGTCGACAGCGTCTGCTCGGCCTGCACCGCGCAGCGGCGCAGGATCTGGTTCATCGCCTGCTCCCCGCCGCCCCGCGCGGCGATCGCCGCCGCGGCGCGGCGGGTGTCCAACGTGATCAGGCAGTACCGCGCGGCAACCGGGCTCAACGCGTGGTCGGGTCCGGCCGGAGCGCCGGAGACCACCTGTGCCGGTGTCGTCAGGGTGAACAGCCGCACGCTGGACAGCGGCACATCCTCGACCTGCATGAGCTCGGCGAGCAACCGGACGGGCACGGCGGCGTCGTCGTTGACCACGTCGTCGAGCCCGAGCACGAGCGGCAGGCACCACGTCGTCCCGACCCGTACCGCGCCGAGGTCCCCGCCGCTGCGCGCGCCCGGAACGGTCACGACGGTGTAGCCGCCGACCAGTGCCTCCAGGCCTCCCTCGTCACCGGCGGCGATTCGCCGACGGCGACGCACGAGACCGACCCACGACGCACCGGCCTGGTAGAGCCAGCGCCGGTGCAGGGGGACGACGGCGACGAGCAGGACGGCGGCACCCACCGAGGGACCGACGATCGTCCAGACGCCGCCGTAGGCCAGGCCGCTCAGCGCCGCGGCCGCGGCCAGCTCGAGCAGCACAAGCTGCGCGAAGGCGAACCTCGGCACGCGCCCCTCCCAGCCTCAGACCGTCGTCGGGCGCTGATCATTGCATCTCGGGGCGCACGGCGGTGCGCTAGCCGTACCCTGTCGCTCGTGCAGACGCGCCGCGACCAGCTGCAGGCCTACCGGTTCCAGAACCGTCGCGCGCTGGCCGCCCTGGTCACCGGCGAGCCGAACGTGGTCGAGGCGCCGATGCGCCGGCTCACCGTCACCACGCTGTCCGGCATCATGATCGCCGTCCTCGTGGTCGCCGGCTTCGCGGTGTTCGGCCTGATCAAGCCCGCGGCCGACGACGACTGGAAGGCCAACGGCGCCGTCATCGTCGAGAACCAGACGGCCGCGATCTATGTGCGGATCGGCGGGGTGCTGCACCCGGTCCTGAACTACGCGTCGGCCGTCCTGGCGGTCTCCGGCACGCAGCACGCCAAGATCGTGCACGTCGACCGGGACGTGCTCGACGGGACGAAGCGCGGCACGACCATCGGCATCGCCGGGCTGCCCACCTCGCTGCCTGCCGCGGGCGGTCTCGTCACCTCGCCGTTCACCGTGTGCTCGCGCACCCAGGCGGGCGTCGGCACCACGCTCACGACCAAGGTGTCCGTCGAGATCGGCGACAGCCTCGGGTCGACGACGCTGCGTGCGGGCGACGGCGTCGTCGTCCGTTCCGCGGCCGACGGCGCCGACTACCTGCTCGCCGGCGGCCGTCGCCTGTCCATCGGTTCGAGCAAGGTCGCGGCGTCGCTGCAGCTGAACACCGCGCAGGCCCTGACGGTCGGAACGGCGTTCCTCGACGGCGTGCAGGCGGGGACACCCCTGCGCACCCCGACGGTCGCCGCGGCCGGTTCCACGTACCCGACGCAGATCGCCGGCCGTTCGATCAGGGTGGGCCAGCTGCTGCACGACACCGACGACAGCCGTTTCCTGCTGGTACTGCCCGACGGCGTCGCCGACCTCACCGAGGTGCAGGCGCGCCTGCTCGAGACCGTTCCGCTGCCGCCGGACAACGCCATCGCCGCGCCGGTCGACGTCACCCGCAGCGACGTCATCGACCTGCGACAGTCGACCGCCGACTGGCAGGCCGTCCAACAGCAGCTGACGGGGCTGCCGACGTCCGTGCCGAAGCTCAGCGATCTTCCCCGTCAGCGGGGCGGCGTCTGCGTCCTGTACCGCGGCGGCACACGCACACCGTTGCTGGCCGCGCCACCGAGCCTGCTGCCCAGCTACTCGCTGCCGCAGGTCTCGCAGTCCGCGCTGTCGGCCCGCGGCATCGCCGACAGCGTCGCCGTCGCCGGTGGCAAGGCGGCCCTGGTGCGGTCGAGCGACCACTCGACCACGACCTCGCTCGTCGCCGAGCCCGGGCAACGTTTCGCGGCCACATCGGCCGGCGTGCTCAGCGGCTTCGGCTACGACCACGTCACCCCTACGACCGTGCCGGCGCAGCTCCTGACGTTGATCCCGGTCGGCCGCGCGCTCGATCCGGTGGCCGCGCGCACCCCGGTCTCCGACTGATCCGAGGCCCTGCCTCCACCGGTGTTAAATCGGTGTTTTGATGGCATCCCCAATAGGGGATAAGCATTTCGTAAGCGCAAAAACGGCGCTTTCCGGTGGCTACCCGGAAATGCCCTTAGTACGTTTTCGTCATCACGGAAATTGATCAGCCGCAGGCGCCGACACCGGTGTTCGCGACCGTCTCACGAGGAGGAACGACCGTGCCGCAGTACACAACCAGCCAGGAGGCCATGGCCGCCGGCGCCACCAAGGTGGAGAACGCGTCCACCGAGATCCAGGGCCACATCGGCGCATTGCGCTCCGAGGTCGAAACCATGATGGGCGGCTGGCGTGGCGAGGCCGCGGCGTCGTTCATGCAGGTCCACGAGGCCTTCGAGTCGCAGGCCAACAAGATCAACGCCGCGCTGCGCCGGATGCACGAGGCCCTCCAGGCCACGCACCGCACGTACGGCGGGCAGGAGAGCACGCAGACCCAGACCCTGACCGGGCTCGCCGGTCAGATCAACGGCTGAACGGAAGAGGGATAACCATGGGCGAGATCAGCGTCAAGTTCGAGGCCCTCGAGGCCGGCGCCACCGGAATTCGGAACAACTACACCCGGCTCACAGGCACGATCGAGCAGCTCGAGACCGACCTGCAGCCGATGATCGCGAGCTGGAGCGGTGCCGCGCAGGAGTCCTACCTGGCCTGCAAGCGGCAGTGGGACGAGGCGGCGACCGCGCTGTCGCAGGTGCTGAACAGCATCGGTTCCGCGGTCAACGACGCGCACCAGAACTACACCGCGGCCGAGTCCGCGGCGCAGGCCAACTGGAGCTGACCGACGGGCCGGGTGGGCGATCACCCACCCGGCCGGCGGGTCGCACGACACACACGCACGCGGAGGGGAAGCGCACGCCATGCCCGAGATCGAGGTCAACCTGGGAACGCTGGAGTCCGGCCAGGCCGGCGTCCAGCAGACCTTCTCTCGACTGCAGGGCACCCTCGATCAGCTCGAGGCCGACCTCAAGCCGATGATCGCGAGCTGGAGCGGCGCCGCGCAGGAGTCCTACCTCGCCTGTCATCGGCAGTGGACCGAAGCCGCGCAGTCCCTCGCGAACGTCCTCAACTCGGTGGGCCGGGCCGTCGGCACCGCCCACGAGAACTACTCGACCACCCACCAGGCCACGATCCGGGTCTGGGCCTGACCCAGCCGCGTCACGCGGCCTCTCGCGAAAGAGTGCTGATCTTCCATGAGCTACGGAGTCGATACCGACGCGATGCAGCGATCGGCCGGTCAGATCGGCGTTGCCGCCGAGCAGATCGACACGCTGCTCGGCAAGATGCGCGCCGACGTCAACACCATGCTGGAGGGCTGGTCCGGCGGCGGCGCCGCGGCCCACCGCTCCATGCACGCCCGTTTCGAGGCGGACGTGGTCGCGATCAACACCAACCTGCGCCAGATGCAGGCCGCGCTGCAGCAGACCCACGCGTTGTACCTGAACCAGGAGAACGCGCAGAACAGCGACCACATCGGCATGCGCAACACGATCGCGCAGTGACGAAGGAGCGGACATGGACCCCATCTACGTCAACCACCCATACCTGAGCGAAGCGGCAACCAACCTCGCCGGACACAAGCGGGCGTTCGACGAGGTGCTCCTGGGTCTCGAGTCGGATCTCGCGCCGATGATCGGCACGTGGAGCGGCCAGGCCCGCGACCTCTACCTGCAGAAGAAGGCGGCCTGGGACCGGGCCGCGGGAGACCTCAGCAACCTGCTCGCACACATCAGCACGCTCACCGAGGCGGCCTACACCGGGTACTGCCAGGCAGTCGCCGACGTGCACGCGACGTGGTCCTGAGCCGGGAGGAGAACCATGGCACCGCAACCCAGCAAGCCGAGCCGAGTCGACGTCAAGCAACTGCAGAGCGTGGTCACTGACCTCACGGCGCTGCAGAACCTGGTCCAGGACCCACCACCGGGTTCGTTCACCGCGATCGGCCAGGAGATCAAGTCCAACCTGGGCTCGCAGACCTCGGACAACGGGCTGGTCGACATCGCCGGTATCGACGACGTCGACAAGCGCTACCAGGACGCGGTGACGACCACCAACCAGGCGTGGCCCGACGTCACGAGCGGCATCAGCGCGCTGATCGGGATGCTCAACGACACGATCAACAAGCACATGACGGCGGATCACCACGCGGCTGACGGCGCGAACGACACCAATACCAGCACTACCGGCGGTACCGGCACCACCGGACGAGGGGGCCACTGATGAGTTTCGATCCGTCTGACACCGCAGCGGCGTACCACGACCCGTCCTTGCGCGGCGGCGAGACCTCCGACCTCGATTACCACTGGTCGTCCGGCTCGAACTGGTACGGCACGAGCAAGCACGACGGGAAGGCGAAGGCCCTGCAACACATCCAGAGCCAGCTGGACGCCACCGCCCTGTCGGACAAGGCGGAGGCGTGGGGCCGGATCCGTGACCACGCGCTGACCGTGCACTCCCGGCTCCAGCAGGCCTACAACGACGCCTTCTCCCAGTGGGAGGGCGACGACGCCGATCGTGCCCGCAAGACCTTCGGGTTCGCCGTGGCCTCGGCGAAGTCGGTGCACGACGCCGCCGACGGGATGCAGAAGGGCACGTCGAGCCTCGCGTCGATGGCCACGAGCGTGAAGGCCCTGGACTCCTCGTCCCCCAGCGGTTGGGGGGCGCTCGGCAATGCCGCCCTGGACGTCACCACCCCTGGCGTGATCGCGAAGGCCACCGGTATCGCCGACGACACCGACGGTGGCGGTGCGAACCTCGACGCAGCCGTCAAGCAGATGAGCACCGGGATCTCGCAGGCGACAACGGCCATGCCGAGCAGGATGACGTGGCAGGTCAAGACGGACCCCGCGACCCGTGCCAGCCAGGGAGGCAACACCCCTCCCCCCAGCACCAAGGGGGTCGGGGGGGTCACCGCGCCCAACGCGGGCGGCGGGGCAGGCCACCAGTCGGCGTCGACGGGCGGCATCGGCA
>NZ_CAXUNP010000062.1:5506-16083 GCF_964252635.1 uncultured Jatrophihabitans sp. | reverse complement strand
GCTGGGCGCCGTTCCCCGCCCACGACGACGGCGTGCTGGTCTGGGTACGGCTGCCCACCGACGGCGAGTCGCCCACCGACCAACCCGTCCCGTCGGACCGGCCGCCCGCCGACCGCGCGGTCAGCGCCGTCGTCAGCATGCAGGGCCGGTGCGAGCCGCGCGACGTGATCGCCAACCGGCTCGACCCGTGGCACGGGTCGTGGCTGCACCCCTACGCGTTCAGTCACCTGACCGTGGACGAGGACGCCAGCGACGACAGCCGGCTGGCCGTCGACGTCACCTTCCGGCTCGGCCGCACCTTCGGCGTTCCGGTGCGCGCGGTCTTCTCCTGCCCCGACGCTCGGACGATCACGATGCACATCGTCGAGGGCGAGGGGAAGGGCAGCGTGGTGGAGACCCACGCGACGCCGATCGGCACCGACAGCCACGGTGCGCCGATCACGCAGGTGACCGAGGTGACCATGGCGTACTCCGCGCGATCCGGGTTCCGCGTCGCCACGCGGTTGGCGCCGTTACTGCGGCCGGCCATGCGGCACACCGCGCGCCACCTCTGGGTCGACGACCTCACCTACGCCGAGCGCCGCTACCGCGTCCGCACCGGCGAGCTCGGACCCGTCGCCCACTGACCTCCCGCCCACTGACCGCTGCCCACGGACCACGCCACCCGAGGTGATCATCTCACGTTGTGCCGGGCTGTAGCCCTGCAGAACGCGTGTTGATCACTTGGTTCGGGCCGGTGGACAGAGCCGGCCGGGTCTGCACCGGCGAGCTCGGACCCGTCGCCCACGGACCTCACCGTGGCTTGCCGTGCACCCGGTCCACCGCCCGTCGCCCTCGATCGACCTCAGACGCGGGAGGCGGCCTGTCCGGCGTGCCGGGCGAAGCGGGTGCGCGCCCCGAGCGGCACGGTCCACAGGTCGTGACCAGCCAGCTGCCAGCCCGCGAGCAACGCGTTCGCGGCCTGGAAGCCGGTGGTCGCGGCACGCTCCATGAGCGCCACCGGAAACGCGCACCGGACCCCGTCGCCGGCCAGCAGCACGCGCGGGTCGGGCGAGGCGACACCGGGTCGTTCGGCCCAGGGCTCGGTGCCGATCAACGGGCAGTCGGCGTTGACGAGGTACTGCTCGGCGACCGCGCGGGCCCCGACGAACTCCGGGTAGAGCTCGTCGAGCGTGCCGCGCAGCTGCCGGCGGACGTCGTCGTGGTCGGCGTCGGCCGGCAGGGCGTACGCGTGCAGCTCCACGATCGATCCGCCGGTACGGCGGGCCCAGTCTGCGGCCCTGGCCTCGAACCGTTCGACGACGCTGATGTTGTCGGTGGGCCCGAACCCGGCGGTGCCCAGGAAGGCCGGCCGCTCCGGGCTCGCCGGCCGGTCGAGCCAAAGCCGCCACACCGCGAACGCCGGCGCCGGACGCAGCGCGGCCAGCTGGTCGTGCCAGGTGGTGAGGTCCGCCGCGTCGCCGTCGAGCGCGCCGGGACCGAGCAGGTGCTGGGTCGTGCGCAGGTCGGTCGCGACGACCACCGCATCGGCGTGCACGTCGCCACCGTCCGTCTGCAGCACGACGCCGTCGCCGTCGGAACGCAGGCCGGTGACCGGGGTGCGAGTGCGCACGTCGGCGCCACGGGTGCGCAGGTACGTGGCAAGCGGCGCCCACAGTGCAGTGTCGTAGTCGTCGTCCGGCACGTCGAACAGCAGTCCTTCGGCGGAGCCGAGGAAGTAGGTGTGGAACATGCCGATGAGCTCACCGGCGGAGAAGTCCTCGGGGTCGGCGAAGAAGCTGCGGGCGAACACCTCCAGCGCCAGATGCCGTGCCGCATCGGGGAAGCGCAGCCGGTCGAGGAACTGCGCCGCGCTCTCGCCGTCGTGGTCGGTGAAGCTGCGCGGGAAGTCGACGTCGAGCAGCTCACCGGCGGCCGCGGTGTCGATCTTCGTCAGGTCGCGGATCGTGAACGTCGGGCTGCGCAGCACGAAGGCCAGCAGGTTGACCGGCGGCGTACGCGGGATGCGAGCGAACGAGTCCTGGTGCCCCTGCCGGGACAGCAGCGGGTAGTCCGCGACGGCCTGCAGCCGCTGCAACGCCGGGTCGGCGCGACGCAGCATCGCGCGCAGGTTGTAGTACTGGCGGAAGAACGCGTGGAAGCCGCGACTCATCGTGCGGGTGCCGCCCGCGCCTGCGCTCGCCTCGTCCTCGACGGGCCACGACCGGACGCGCCCGCCCAGCTGCTCGCAGGACTCGAGCAGGGTGACGGCGACACCCCGTTCGACCAGCGCGGTGGCGGCGGCCATCCCCGCGACCCCGCCGCCCACCACGGCGACGTGGTGACGTCCACCGTCGTCCGACCGTCCGGCCACGCCGGGATGCCGGACCGCCGCCGCGTCACGGCCGGGGGTCCAGGTGGACCGGCGGCTCACGCGGCGGGCCGTCGGCCGACGACGGTGTGCAGGATGCCGTGCTGCCAGCCGTCCACGCTGCGGGTGGACACGTCGGTGAACCCCGCCGCGCGCAGCCGTGCCTCGAAGCGGGTCACCGAGTCGAAGCGCAGCACGCTGCGCCACAGGTAGCGGTACAGCGTGGTACGGCGGGTCAGGACCAGGCTCAACGGGATCACGACGGCCCAGCAGATGAAGGTCCACAGGGCTGCGGACCGTCGCGATCCGGCGACCGAGTACTCCTGGACGACGAGCCAGCCGTCCGGCGCGAGCACGTCGTACACCGCCGCGACCGCACCGTCGCGGTCCTGGACGTTGCGGAACAGGTAGCAGGCCAGCACGCCGTCCAGCGGCCGGTCGAGACCCCAGTGGCCGGCGGCGACGTCCTCGGCCATGCCGTGCTGGAAGCGGACGCCGGCGGGCCAGGCCTTGCGCCGCGCCACAGCAAGCATGCCGTCGGAGGCGTCGACACCGAGGATCTCGGCATCGGACGCGGCCGGGCCGAGCGCGTCGACCAGGGCGACGGTGGACGCACCGGAACCGCAGCCGAGATCGGCGAGCCGGAGTGGTCCGTCGCCCGGGGTCAGCCGCTCGGCCAGTGCGTCGGCGGCCGTCCGGAGGTGCTCGTGGTAGCCGGGGTTCAGCCCGACCATGACGTCGTAGTGCTCGGCGGTCGCGTCGAACTCGCTTTCCAGCCGATCCGATTCCAGCGTCATGTCGGGAGGTGCTCCGCGACGCGCTCGGCGGCGAGCCGGCCGGACAGCAGCACCATCGGCACGCCGACACCGGGCGTCGTGCCGGCACCGGCCAGCACCAGCCCGGGCATCCGCCGGTTGGTGTTCGGCGGCCGGAACGGGCCGGTCTGCGCGAAGGTGTGGGCGAGCGCGAACGGCGTGCCGGCGGTGAGCCCCTCGGCCTGCCAGTCGGCCGGGGTGACGAGCCGCTCGGCGACGACGTCGGTCGGGTAGCCCTCGGCGTCGAGGAACTTCAGCAGCTGCTCGCGGCTGGCCTCGCGCTGGTGATCCCAGTCGATGTCGGCACGCAGGTTGGGCACGGGCTCGAGGACGTAGAGCGTGGAGCAACCGTCAGGGGCGAGCGACGGGTCCGACAGCGACGGCACGGACACGAGCCGGGACGGGTCGGGCATCAGCCGGTGGTGCTTGATCAATGCGTCGAAGGACTCGGCCCACTGCTCGCCGAAGTGGATGTTGTGGTGCGCGGCCGCCGCGTCGGGCAGGCCCCGCACGCCAACGTGCCACACCAGCGCCGACGGGGCGTAGTTGCCGTGCCGCACCGCGCGGGGTGGGCGCAGGTCGGGCAGCAACTTCTCGTACGCAACAGCCGTGTCGACGGTGCAGACGACGGCGTCGGCGGCCAGCTTCTCCCCGTCGGCGAGTTCGACGCCGGCCACGCCGGGTCGGTCCGTGCGGGCGAGGACCTGGCTGACCTCGGTGTCGTAGCGGAAGGTGACGCCGGCCCGTGAGGCTGCGTCGGCGAGTGCGGTGGGCACGGCGTGCATGCCGCCCTCGGCCACCCACACCCCCTCCACGGTGTCCATGTACGTGATCACCGCGTACAGGGCGAGCGCGCGCAGCGGGTCGAGCCCGGCGTAGAGCGCCTGGAAGCTGAACAGCCGGCGCAGCCGGTCGTCGGTGAAGAACCGGCCGACCTTGTGATCGAGCTTGCCGAACCCGCCGAGGCGGAGAAGCTTCGCGGTCGCCGACGGCGACGCCATCAGATCGAGCACCGAGTCGAAGTTGCGGTCGATGAAGTTCGGCATCTCGACGTCGTAGAGCTCGGTGAGCCAGGCCGTGAAGCGGTCCCAGCCGTCGGCGTCGGCCGGCCCGCTGACGTTCGCGATCTCGGCCCGCATGGCGTCGTGCCCGGCGCGGACGTGCACGGTGCTGCCGTCGGCGTAGCGGGCACGGTAGGCCGGGTCGAGCTGCCGCAGCGGCAGCACATCGGTCATCTCCGTGCCGGCGGCGGCCAGGGTGTCGGCGACGATGTTCGGCATGGTCAGCACCGTCGGGCCGGTGTCGAAGCTGAAGCCCGCGTCGTGGTGCTGGCCGGCGCGTCCGCCGGGCAGCGACGAGCGTTCGAGGACTGTGACCTCGTAACCGCGCCGCGAGAGGTGGCAGGCCGTGGCCAGCCCGGCCAGTCCTGCACCGATGATCACTACCGGAGCCATGCTCAGTTCCCCCGTCGGGCGAGTTGGTCGACCGTGCGCGTCAGGTGCGCCGCACCGTCGATGGTGAGCACACCCGCGTCCGTGCCGGCTTGCAGTGCCGCCACCGCGTCGGCGGCGCGGTCGTCGATCATGGCCTCGACCCTGGACACGACGCCCTCGTGCAGCATCGCGTCACGGACCAGTGCCACCTGCGCGTCGGTCATGCCGGTGGTGCCGGCCGCCTCGAGCGCGGCCGCCGGGTGACCGCGCAGGCTCGCCCGGGCCACGGCCAGCAGGACGGTCGGCTTGCCCGAGCGGATGTCGTCGCCCGCGGGCTTGCCGGTGGTGTCGGGGTCGCCGTAGACGCCGAGCAGGTCGTCTCGCAGCGCGAACGCCTCACCGGCGTGGCGCCCGTACTGCTCCAGCGCCGAGAGGGCCAGCTCGCCCGCACCGGCCGCGGCCGCGCCGAGCTGCAGCGGCCGGGCTACCGAGTAGTACCCGGTCTTCTGCCGGGCGACCTGGCGCGCAAAGGCCAACCGCCGGTCACCGGCGGCCGACCCGACGACGTCACGGACCTGCCCGGCGAGCAGTTCGAGGACCATGTGTCGCCACACCGTGCGCATCGGCTCCGGCAGTGCGCCGGCGAGTCGCTCGGCCTCGGACTGGGCGAGGTCGCCGACCAGGATGGCCACGCTGTCCCCGAAGCGGGCGGCGTCCCCGCGCCCGTCCTGCTCGCCATGGCGGCGGGCGGCGTCGGCGTGCACCGTAGGCCGGCCACGACGCATCGGCGACTCGTCCATGACGTCGTCGTGGACGAGGGCGAAACAGTGCAGCAGCTCGATGGCGACACCGGCCTGCACCGTGTCGTCGTAGCCCTGCCCCGTCCCGTCGACGTCGGCGGCCTGCCAGCCCAGCAGGGCCATCACCGGACGGGTGCGCTTGCCGCCGCGGCGCACGAGGTCACTCAACTGGGCGGGCGGGTCGAGCTCGGCGGCGAACACGTCGGCGGCACCGACGGACGCGCGGTCGCCCACACCGTCCGCAGCCTGCTGCCAGGCACGTTGCAGGGCATCGAGCTCGGCGCCCAACCGTGCCTCGACGGTGGCGACATGCGTGACGACGTCGTGTTGCCAGCGACTCTCCTGCACCGGCTCGGCGACGGTGTCGCCGACGGGCGCGTAGGCGCGTTCGCTCATCCCCGCGCCCCGACCGGGTGCAGGTCGCGCGGGCTGCGCCGAGCGGCCGGCGCGAGCCGGACCAGCAGCGGCACGGCCACCGTGCCCATCGCCACCGCACCCCACGCCGCCGCGGCCGGCCGGCCGAGGAACGCCGCCAACGCCAGGGTCCACGCCAGCCAGAACCAGACGTACAGCGCGAGCCCCAGCGCGTCGCCGCCGTCGCCCATCGTGGCCTGCAGCAGCGCGGACAGCACCAGCGTCACCGCGATCCATCCGACGTAGTTGGTGAGCGGCACCGTGCCGACGCCGGGCAGGTGCGGCGACGGGTGGCGCCACGTCCAGCCGTGGATGGCGACGAGCTGCGGGTCCAGGAAGAAGTCGCCCGCGGTCGTGGCCCACGCGCCGAGCAGCACACGGTGCAGCGGACGGCGGGCGAGCCGGCGCGCGACGAGCGCCGCCGGCCAGGACAGCATGGTCCACGCGAGCGCGACAACGAGCGGCACGCCGAACACCCGGACCCCCAACGCGTCGGAGTAGGCGTAGCTGCCGAACGGGAACCCGGTGTGCACGCCGACGACCTCCGCCGCGAAGCCGGGCAGGGCGGTCACCGCGAGGACCACGGCCGCACGACCCGGGCTGCGGGTCAGCGCGGCGTGCAGCACGCACACCGCCGCGAACCCGATGACGATCGCCACGGTCAGGTGCTCGCGCAGGGTCGACCGGGTCAGCGGCCAGGCGATCTGGGCCAGGACCACGACAGCCGTCAGCCCGAGCAGGGCGCGGGTCGGCATGCGGCTCGTACGGCCGGGAAGGCCGGCCGGGCGCGTGGCGGTCACGGTGGTCAGGTTCATCACGGCTGTCTCGTCGGCGGGTTCCGGTCGTCTCCCGGAGTACTCATTTCTGCTTACCCCGGCTCAGATCTGATAATCCGTGGCGCGCGGGGGGAACGTCAGCGTCATCGAGACGGTGCGGATGGCGGTGCACGGTGTTCGCCGCCTGGCTCGGCGGTCGGACCCGTTCGTCGTCGCGGCCGCGCTCACCTCCTACGCCGCCTTCGGCCTCATCCCGCTGCTCGCGATCGGCACCCGGGTCAGCGCCGGCCTGCTCGGACGGCAGCGGGTGCTGCAGGCGGCCGACGGTGTCGCCCGCTACGTGCCGGGGCCGCTGGGGCTCGACCACGACGCCCGCGCGTTCGCCCGGGCCGCGGTCGGCACGTCGTGGTGGGCGGTCGTCGTGGCGCTGCTGCCGGTCTCGCTGTACGCCGAGGGCATCGTGCGCAGCCTCGAACGGTTCTCCCGTGCCCGGGAACGGTCCCCGCGCTCGCTGCGCGGGCGGGTGCTGACCCCGCTGCTCGTCGTGTTCTCCGTCGTCGCCCTGCTGCTCGTCGCCGGACCGATCCGGCCCCTGTTCGGCGGCCTCGGCACAGGAACGGGCCCCCGGCTTCTCGGCATCTTCATCGCCTTCAACCTGCTGTTCTTCGCCACGTTCGCCGCGTTCCTCGGCGTGTACCGCCTGTTCGCGACCACCGCCTTGCGGCGCGGGCCGCTGGCCGCCGGTGCGTTCGTGGCCGCGTCGTGGGTCAGCGGGCAGCTGCTGGGCTACACCCTGGCGCTGCGGCTCGTGCACGGCTTCGCGAACGCGTTCGGCGGCTACCGCCCGGCCGCCGAGGTCGCCGCGCTCAGCTTCCTCGTCTACCTCGAGAACCTGGTCTTCGTGCTCGGCTACCTGATCGCGCTGGGGCTGCACGAGCGCAAGGAGGCGCCCCCGTCAGCCGAGGTCAGGGCCGACGTCGACGACTAACGGGCGGTGGTCGGACACCGGCACCTCGGGTGTGGACACCCGCAGCACCGGGCCCAGCGCCTCTGCCGGGCCGCGCAGCAGCACGTGGTCGAGCTGCAGCCTCGGCCGGGCCGCCGGGAACGTCAGCGCGGCGGCCAGGCTGGCGTAGCCGCTCGCGCGGACGGCCGCGTCGCGGCGCAGGTTGAGGTCGCCGAGCAGCAGCACCGGGTCGGGCCGGCCACGCAGCGACTCGGCCAGCTTGCGCAACTGCCACTGCTTCCAGACCGGGACGAACGGCAGGTGCGTGGCCACCACGGTGAAGGCGCGGCCGTCGCCGGTCTCGACGCCCGCCACGATGGCCACCCGGGGTTCCTCGCGCACGAGCACGAGGCCCGGGCCGGGGACGTACAGCGGCAGGGCGACGGGCAGCGTGGGGATGCGCAGCACCTCGACGCCGTGCAGCGGGAGCCGGCTGACCAGGGCGCACCCGTAGGCCGGGCCGCGGTCCGGCTCGGTGCCGGCGTGGTCGGTCGCCGCGGTCCACCGCCCGCCGGGGGTACCGAACAGCGCCGGCGCGAACACGTGGTGCGCAGCGCCCATGGCCTCGGCCACCACCCGGGTCAGGTCGGCGCCTCCGGAGCGCGGCTGGTCGCGGTCGACCTCCTGCAGCGACAGCAGGTCGGCGTCGAGCGTGCGGACGGCGTCGCCGAGCAGGGCGGTGTCGGTACGACCGTCACCGGCCCGGCCGGAGGAGATGTTGAACGTGGCCACCCGCATGGCCGAGAGGTACCCACCCTGCCGCCGGAACGCAGGCCGCACAGCAGCGCAGGCAGACTGCGGACGTGACCGACGACGTGGATCCCCCCGGCCCCGACCAGCTCGCGGCGCGCTGGTCGGCCCTGCACCACCAGATCGACCCGGCCGGCGTCCCGGTGCTGAAGGGCTGGCTGCGGTTGATGTGGGCCGGCGGCCGGGTGCTGGCCCGTGCCGGGGTGCCGCCCACCGCCGTGACCTGCGCCGGCGTCGCGCTGGCCGGCAGCTCGGTGGCGCTGGCCCGGACCCGCCCGGTGCTGGCCGGGGTGGCCGTCGTGGGCGCGGCCGTGTGCGACGGGCTCGACGGGGCGACCGCGGTGGTCGGCGACCGCGCCACCCGTTCGGGCCGGATCGCGGACGCGGTGGCCGACCGGGTGTGCGACGGGGCGTTCGCTGCCGTGCTGTGGCGACGGGGCGCGCCTGCGTGGGCGGCGGCGTCGGCGGCGGGCTCCGCGTGGGGCGTGGACACCCTGCGGCGGGTGCGGCACGTCCCGTCCCGCATCACGGTGGCCGAGCGGCCCACGTTCACGGTCTGCGCGATGCTGGCGTGCGAGTCGGTGGTCCTCACCCGGCGCGGCTGGCCGGCGCGGCTCAGTGCCGCGGTGTGGATCGGGGCCGGTGCGGTCGGCGTCGTGCAGCTGCTGCGGACCCCGACACCGGACGGGCAGGCCTTAGGCGGGCCCGACCGCGGTGGCGACGTTGCGCCCGGACAGCGCGACCAGGGGTAGGCCGCCGCCCGGGTGGGTCGAGCCGCCGACCAAAAACAGCCCGCGGGTCAGCGTGCGGTTGTGCGCGCGCAGCACCGTGGCCAGCGGGCCGTGCTGCACCTGGCCGTAGATGGCACCGCCGGGCGCGCCGGTGTCGCGTTCGAGGTCGGCCGCCGTGCGGACGTGCCGTTGCACGACGTGCGGGCGCAGGTCCAGGCCGCGGTGGGCCAGCTGCGCCAGCACGTCGTCGGCGTAGGAGTCGGCCAGGCCCGGTGCCGTCCAGTCGAGCGTGCCCGCGGCTCCGTCGCGTCCGTGCCGCGGCGCGTTGACCAGCACGTACACCGACCGGCATCCGGGCGGCGCCACGGTCGGGTCGTGCGGAGAGCTGAGGTAGACGACCGGGTCCGGGACGGGCCGTGCCGCGGCGCCGAAGATCGCGTCGAACTCCTCGCCGTACGGCGCGGGCCCGAAGTGCACGGTGTGGTGGCCGAGCTGCGGCAGCGGGTCACGTACGGCGAGCAGCAGCACGACCCCGCTCAGCGAGTCGGCCGGCGGTACCGGGCGGCGGGTACGGCGCAGCTCGCCGTGCAGCACGCGGGCGTCCGCGTCGGACACCACGACGTCGGCGGGCAGCGTCGTCCCGTCCGCACACGCCACGTGCGTTACCCGGCGCGAGCCGGCGACGCGGGTGACCCGGGTCCCGAGCCGCACCGTGCCACCCAGCTCGGCGAAGCGGTCGGCCAGCGCCTCGGCGAGCCGGTGCAGGCCGCCCTCGACGTACCAGGCCCCGAAGCGCTGCTCGAGGTAGGGCACCACGGCCAGCGCGGCCGGTGCCCGACGCGGGTCGCTGCCCTCGTAGGTGGCGTAGCGCTCGAGCATCAGCTGCAGCCGCGGGTCGGGCAGCAGGTCACGGGCCAGCGACCGCAGGCTGCGGTGCAGCGCCACCGCCCGCAGGTCGCGGGGACGGGCCAGGCCGGCGGCCAGCGTCAGCGACGCGCGTGTGGACATCGTCGCCCCGAACACCGGCCGCTCGACGGCCCGCCAGATGTCGGCGCCCCGGTCGAGCAGGCGCTGCCAGGCGTCCCCCGCGCCCGCGCCGAGCGCGTCGTCCAGGCGCCGGTGCTGGTCGGCCTGGTCGCTCACGGTGTCGACGGCGGTGCCGTCGGCGAAGCGGTAGTGCGCGATGGTGTCCAGCCGGCGCAGGGTCACGGCCTCGTCCAACGGGCCACCGGTCGCGGCGAACAGGTCGGCGAACACCTCGGGCAGGGTCAGCAGCGTCGGGCCGGTGTCGAAGCGGAACGCACCGGCGGGCGTGTCCAGGACGTGCCCGCCGAGCTTGCCGCCGACCTGGTCGGCGGCCTCGCACAGTGTGACGCGGTGGCCGAGAGCCGCGAGCCGGACGCCGGCCGCCAGACCACCCACCCCGGCACCGACGACGACGACGCGGGCCATGCGGGCCACGGTACGAAGGCCACGCAAGATCGCCGGGCGCCGGGGTGGGG
>NZ_CAXUNP010000062.1:0-5496 GCF_964252635.1 uncultured Jatrophihabitans sp. | reverse complement strand
GGGCTCAGGAACAGGGGGCCTCCGGACGGCGTTGCCCGGTCATGAAGCGCATCGGGTTCCTCTCCTTCGGTCACTGGACGCCGTCGCCGCACTCGCAGACCCGTTCGGCGTCCGACGTCCTGCTGCAGTCCATCGACCTCGCCGTGGCCGCCGAGGAGCTCGGTGCCGACGGCGCCTACTTCCGCGTGCACCACTTCGCCCGCCAGCTGTCCTCGCCGTTCCCGCTGCTCGCCGCCGTAGGCGCACGTACCAGCCACATCGAGATCGGCACCGGCGTCATCGACATGCGGTACGAGAACCCGCTCTACATGGCCGAGGACGCCGGCTCGGCCGACCTCATCTCGGGCGGTCGCCTGCAGCTGGGCATCAGCCGTGGATCGCCGGAGCAGGTCATCGACGGGTTCCGGTACTTCGGCTACCACCCGGAGGACGGCAGCGACGCCGCCGAGATGGCCCGCGAGCACACCCGGGTGTTCCTCGACGTCCTGTCCGGCGAGGGTTTCGCCGAGCCCAACCCGCGGCCGATGTTCGCCAACCCGCCCGGGTTGCTGCGTCTCGAGCCGCATTCCGAGGGGCTGCGCGAGCGCATCTGGTGGGGTGCCGGCACCCGTGCGACTGCCGAGTGGACCGCACAGCAGGGCATGAACCTGATGAGCTCGACGCTGCTCAGCGAGGACACCGGCGTGCCGTTCCACGAGCTGCAGGCCGAGCAGATCGACCTGTTCCGCAAGGCGTGGACCGAGGCCGGGCACCTGTGGACGCCCCGGACGTCGGTGAGCCGGTCGATCTTCCCGATCGTCGACGACACCGACCGTGCCTACTTCTGGCGCGAGCAGGGCTCGCAGGACCAGGTGGGTCATCTCGACAGCGGGGTGGCACGTTTCGGCAAGACCTACGCCGGCGAGCCCGACCGGCTGATCGAGCAGCTGGCCGGTGACGAGGCGATCGCCGCCGCGGACACGCTGCTGCTGACGGTGCCGAACCAGCTCGGCGTCGACTACTGCGCCCACGTGATCGAGTCGGTGCTGACCCACGTGGCGCCCGCGCTCGGCTGGCGCTGACACTCGGCTGGCGCTGACACCGGCACGGAGAGTGCGGGCGGGCAACGACGCCCGCACCGTCGAAGGTCAGGCGATCAGGGCGACGTGGACCCCGTGGTCGATGCGGCGCTCGTCGTCGACGGCGGGGCGGGCGTGCTGGACGACGGCGCGGACGCGGTCGGCGTCGAGCTCGGAACCGTGGGGTGGTCCACGGACCTCTGCTTCAGTGTCGGCGTCACGTCGTAGGTGAAGGTCGGGCCGGTGGTCGCGGTGCCGTAGATGGTGCTCGGCTGCACCTTCACCGTGCCGGTGCCCGCCGGCACCCGGAACGTCATCCGGCGCGAGCTGGTGGCGTGCGCGACGACCCAGGTGTGGCCGAGCAGCACCCGGAACGCGCTCGGCCCCTCGAAGTGCACGCCGCGGACGGTGACGAGCGTTCCCGCCTTGCCCGACGCGGGCGTCAGGGTGAGCGCGGAGGGCAGGGCAACGTAACGGAACCACGGGCCGGACGCGCTCGACGTCCCGGCAGGGGTGGTGACCCGCAGGTGCACGGTGCCGACCGCGTGCCGGGGCGAGGTCACGTGCAGCGAGGTGTCGGTCACCCGGCTCGGACGGACCCACGTCGAACCGAACCAGACCCGGTACGCACCGGCCAGGTTGCGACCGCGCAACACGAACGCGTGGCCGCCGACCAGCCGGCTGTGCCGGCCCGTCGTCGACGTCACGACCGGCGCGTCGGCCGGGAAGACGCCACCGGGCAGCAGCCGCTTCGCCGTGCCGGTGAGCATCGAACCGATGGCCTTGCCGTAGGTGGTGGCCGGTCCGCGGGCCAGGATGGCCACGGCGTAGCGGTTGCCGTTGACGAAGCCGGTGGTGTTCTCGTCGGCCTCGGCGCTCCAGTTGTCGCCGTCGCTGCCCCAGCCCTGCTTGATGGCCGCGTGCGAGTTGGCCGACTTGAGCCCGAACCACTGGTAGAAGCCGTCCGACCCGTACTTCGACGCGTGCGCCATCGCGTTGATCAGCCACGCACCGAAGGTGCGCGTCGCCTTCAACTTGCCGTACAGCGCGACCATGCCGTCCGGCGTGATGTGGGTGTTGCCCCACCACCCCGGGCGGTTCGGCGGCGAGCCGAGGTTGGACACGTGGTAGCGGCTCTTGACCCAGTTGATCAGGTGGTCGCCACCCACGCTCGGGTACAGCGAGCTCGCGGTGCTGTCGTCGGAGTGCGTGATCATATAATAGACCCGCTTGGCCGTCGTGCCGTGCAGCCGGCCCTGCGCGAAGACCCGGGCGGCGATCATCACCTTGACGACGGACTCGCTGGCGAACGTCCCGGAGTGGTAGCCGGCGTGGTAGGTCTTGCCGGTCTTGGTGTCGAGCACCGCGATGCCCACGTGGTAGCCGCGGGCCCGCCCGTAGGCGTAGGCGGACGACAGGACCTGCGCGCGGCTGGCCGCCGACGCCGACTGCGGGGCGGCGACCAGGACGACCGCGGCCGTCGTGGTGACGAGCGCGGTGGTGACGAGCGCGGCCAGGGGTGAGCGCAGGGAGAACCGGGGTGTGGGCACGGCGACCTTCTGGGGCGGGGGAGGTGAGACGGCGTCCGACGCCGAATGTGGCTCCTTGATACGGGGCGCACCGCCCCCCGTCAAGATCGCGGATCCCATGGGTTCCGCGAGTTTCGGCCCGGGACTCTGGCCCAGCGGCGCGGCACGTGTCACGATCTCGGCCAGCCGATTCCGGCCGCCCGATCTCGACCAGCCAGGGAGATCGCCCATGATCAGCGTGCTCGTCGCCGCTGCGGCAGTGTTGCTCGTCGTGTCCGGCGTGGCGAAGATCCGTCACCCGGAGCCCGCGTCCGCGCTCGTCCGGCGCCTGCTGCACCGGCCGCGCGAGCGGTACCGGTCCGTCCTGCTGGTGCGTGGCATCGGCGTCGGCGAGCTCGCGGTCGGCACGGCCGCGCTCGCCGCCGGGTCACGGACCGCCCTCGCGTTGCTGGCCGCCGCCTACGTCGGGTTCGCCGTGGTGGCCGTCCTGGCGCTGCGCGACGGGGCCGCGCGTACACCGTGCGGGTGCTTCGGCAGCGCCGACAGCCCCCTCGGGCCGGCCCATCTCGTCCTCGACGCCGTCGCCGCCGTCGCCGGCGTCGCAGGCGCGGTCCGTCCGTCCGGTCCTGCTCTGGGCCTGCTCGACGGGGCCGGCCTGACCGCCGCGGTGGCCTGCGTCCAGGTGCTGTTGCTCGCGTCGCTCGGCTACCTCGCCGTCACCTCTCTGCCCGCCCTGCTCGCCGCCCGGCGGGCGCTGCTCCCGTCCACCACACCCCTCCAGGAGCCGAGATGACCGTTGTTGTTCTCGTCGAGACCCTGCTGCTGGCGGTCCTCACCGTTCTGGTCGCCGGCCTGCTGCGCGCCTACGGCACCGTGCTCCAGCGCCTGCACCAGCTCGACGGTGGCGGCTCACCCGACGGCGCCCGCCAGTTCGACCTGCTGCCACTGGCCCGACCGATGCCGCCCATCGGCGCCGCCGGCCCGCCGGCCGGCAGCGCAGCGCCGGAGTTCGGCGAGGCGCACGACATCGCCGGCGAGACACTCGACGGCCAGCTCGTGAGCGCCCGGATCGCCGACGTCGAGCACGACACCGTGCTGCTCTTCCTGTCCAGCGGGTGCTCGTCGTGCGAGGTGTTCTGGGCCGAGCTCGCCCGGCCGGTCGCCCTGCCCGCGGGTGCCCGGCTGCTCGTCGTCCCGCAGAGCGCTCAGGACGAGAGCCGCGCCGACCTCGCGGCGCTCGCGCCGCCCGGCGTGGACGTCATCCTGTCCTCGGAGGCGTGGACCGATTACGAGGTCCCCGGTTCCCCGCACGTCGTGTACGTCGACGGGGGCACCGGGCGCATCCGGGGCGAGGGCACGGGCCAGTCGCTGAGCCAGGTCAGCGCCATGCTGACCCGCTCGCTCGGCACCGACGTCGGACGCCCGTCGGAGTCCACCGCAGACCTGCGCAAGAGCAGCCGCGACGCCGAGGACGAGGCGCGGGTCGACCGCGAGCTGCTCGCGGCCGGTATCGCCCCGGGCGACCCGCGGCTGTACGGGGACGACTGATGGGCCGCACGGTCAGCGGGGCGGACCGGGCGACGGTGGCCGCGCACGGCCTGCGCGTCACGCTGCCGCCGCGCTGGGAGGCCCGCCTCTACCTGCGCGACCGCGACGAGGCCGCGGCCACCGCGGTGCTGCCGCTGAATCTGCACCCGGACGCGTTCGGTCACCCGGACGAGTCGATGAACCCGGTCCTGCATCTCGCCAACTTCGCGCTGCCGCCCGGGCGCGGCGACTTCGGCACCGGCGCCGTCGAACGGATGGGCCCGGCCCACGTGTTCGTGTCGCTGGTCGAGTACGACGCCGAGGAGGCCGGCCGGCCGCTGTTCGCGGCGCGCGGGCTGCCGCGGCCCCGGGTACAGGACTTCGCCTCGAACGCCCTGCAGCGCAGGCTGCCGGGACAACTGGGCAACCAGCACTTCTTCACCGACCACGACCGGGCGTTCTGCCTCTACACCGTGCTCGGTTCGCGGCAGCACGCCGGCGCGCTCGTCACGCAGGTGCACGACGTTCTCGACCGCGTGGGAATCCACAAGCGGGAGGTGCAGCCGTGGGCACGTCCCTCGCTGAGCGTCTAGTCACGACCCTGTCCACGGTGGGCAACCGACGCCAGGCCACCCGCCGCGGGTTCCTCGCCGCGGCCACGCTCACCGGCACGGCGCTGGCCGTCGACCCGGTGGGCTACGTGACCCGGCCGCAGAGCGCGTACGCGTCCGTGTGCGGGCCAGGAGCGTCCTGCGGCGCCGGCTGGTCGGCGATGTGCTGCTCCATCTACAAGGGCCACAACTACTGCCCGCCCAACACCTACGCAGGTGGCTGGTGGAAGGCCGACCGCTCGTCGTTCTGCGGCGGCGCGGCGCGGTACTACATCGACTGCAACGCCAAGCCGGGGCACCACTTCCACTGTCACTGCAACAAGAGCAACTGCGACCACCGCTACGTCGCGTGCAACGTGTTCCGGTACGGCCAGTGCAACACCCAGGTCCACGGCGTCACCGCCGTCGTGTGCCGCAAGATCAGTTGCACGCCGCCGTGGAAGCTCAAGCACGGCAACTGCGGGCGGTCGAGCCGCACCGACAACAACACCGCGAAGCACAACGCACCCTGCCTCACCAGGGCCAACACCTTCCCGGTGCACAAATGATCGCCGTCGCGTTGCTCGTCGCCACGGCCGCAGCCCTCCGCGGGGTGTGGTCACCGTGCGGGCTGTCGATGCTGTCCGCGCTCAACCCGGTGTCCGAGCGCGCCCGCGGACACCGGTGGGGCGTCACCGCGTCCTGGTACGTCGGCGGTGCGGTGGCGGGCGGAGCGGTCCTCGGCGGCGGGTGCGCACTGCTCGCGTCCGGTGTCGCCGCCCTGCCGTTGGG
>NZ_CAXUNP010000061.1:3497-17474 GCF_964252635.1 uncultured Jatrophihabitans sp. | reverse complement strand
CACCCCTCCGACGCAGACCCCGACCCCGGCGCCCGGGCCCGGTCGGGACCGGCCGGTGAGGTCGACTCCGAGCCCGTCCGCCCGCCGGCGCAGGGCATCCTCGACACCTTCGGCCGGGCCCGCCCGATGACCGTCGGCAACGCCGTGCGAGTACCCGGTTCGACGGTCCGCGTCGCCGGCCGCGCGGCTCCCGGCCCTGGTGGGCCGCTGCGCGCACCGCTCTCGGGCGCCGAGTGCGTCTGGTACCGCAGTGTGGTCTTCCGGCGCATCCGGGACACCTGGCTCAGTCGCAACCCGCCGCTGCAACCCTTCAACGCGATCGCGCCGTCCGACCTGCCCTACCAGCGGAGCACGGGCCGGACCTACGGGTTGACCGGAGTGCCGTTCGGGTCCGACCGCAGCTCCACCGCCGCCTTCGTGATCGAGGACGGTACGGGGACGCTCGCTGTCGACCCGACGCGGACGGACGTCGACACCGACGTGTTCGCGATCAACACCGTGGTGTTCGTCGACGACCCGTCCCGGGAGACGAACCGGCTCGGCTACGGCGGCGGCCCCTTCGACAACCAGGAGGTGCACACCGAATGGATCATCCCGGTCGGTGCCCCGCTCCTCGCCGTCGGCACGGTGGGGCAGGGGCCCGGACCGGTCGCGCTGCTCGCGTCCGAGCACGACGTCGCGCTGGTCAGCACCAAGCCGGAGCAGCAGATCCTGAGCCGCAACCGCGCGACGGTCGACCCGGCCGCCGCACACCTGCCGTTCGCGAACCCGCGCTCGGTGTACCTCCTCGTCGGCGCGGTGGTCGGTGTCGCCCTCGTCGTCGCGGTGATCGTCGTGCTGGTGTTCGTCGTTCCCTGACCTCGGCGGCGCGGGCCTGACATACTCGGGCGCCCCGACCGCGCCACCGAGGAGCAGCGTCCATGTCGACGAACGACGACGCCTACCGCCAGATCGAGCAGGCCGAGCAGGCCATGCGCCGGGCCGAGGCCCAGCTCGGCAACTTCCAGACCCTGCGCCCGCTGCTGGCCGAGCTCGTCGGCCACGCCGATACCGCCGACGACAAGGTGCACGTGGACTGGACGGCGCAGGGCCTGTCGCGGCTGGACATCGACCCGCGCGCGATGCGGTTGCCGTCGGAGGACCTCGCCGCCGAGATCCGGGCCGCGATCGCCGCAGCCATCGCGGACCTGCGCGAGCAGACCCGTTCCGCGCTGGCCGCCGCCGGCCTGGGCACCGGCACCCCGCAGTCGGCCGAGGACGTGCGGGAGCAACTCGCCCAGCTCCGTGAGACCACGGTGGACGGGGCCCGTCGGGCGATGTCCGACCTCGACCGTGCCGTGGAGCGTCGCAGCCCCCGCTGACCACCCAGCCTCCGTCGACTCCGGCGGACGCTGCTACCGGTGCTGCTTCGGCTCCGGCTCGCCCGCGCCCCAGTTCTCGTCGTCGGGGTTGGGCTCGTCGCCCGGGATCAGGGCGTCGGCGAGCGACCTGAGCGCAGGCGTCACCCCGTAGCTGTTCGCGTTCTCGCCGACGCGGTCCTTGGCCCGCTCGGTGGCGTGTTCGTGGAAGGGCGTCTCGGGCGCCCGGTGCTTCGGCACGCCGGCCTCGTGCCGGCCCGGCTCTCGAGAATCCTTCGCCGAGTAGGCCGCCAGCGCGACCTCGGCGGAGCTGTCGATCGCGGCCTTGCAGAAATCGAGCAGCGCGGCGTTGTTGCCGTGCCCGGACTGTGCACCCAGCTCCGCACCGTCGGCGATGGCGATGGCGGCGGTGGCCGCCGCCATCAAGGCGATCATGATCGCGGCCGACGCGTTGATGACGGACAGGCAGGTGTAGGTGACCGCCTCGCCCTCGGCGAAGAGCGCCTCGCTGGGCCCGAGGTCGCCCACCACGCTGGCCGCCGCGGCGTAGAACAGGCCGGCGTTGAAGGCCTCGACGGCACCGATGGCAATACACGCGGCGGGCCAGGCCGCGAGCGGGACGGTGAGCGCGGTCAGGGTGATGGCCACCGCCTCGGCGTAGTTGTGGCTGTCGCCGATCTCGGCGGCCAGGTTGCTGATCTCGGTGTCGAAGCGCTCGCGGTCGGCACCGGTCCAGAAGTCGCGGGGCACCTTGGCGGCGGCCGCGGTCAGGTTCTGCTGCGCCTCCTGCAGCTTCGCGGCGCCGTCGTACCACTTCGCGGCCGCCTCACCCACCGTGATGGGCCCGCCCGCGCCGTTGTCCATGGTCTTGGACATGTCGAACGTCGCCGGCGCCCAACAGCTGGCGAACTCGACCATCCGCTCGGCGCCCTGCACGGCGAGCCAGACGCCGTCGTCCGCGGTCAGCAGTGCCATGTGGGTCTCCTTCTCAGCGCGAGACCGTGTTGGCCTCTTCGGCCCGGTCCCAGGTCTCGGCGGTGGACGTGAGGCGCTCCTGCACCGATTCGATCTGCTTGGCCTTGCGGTCGGCGTCACGGACGGCGAACGAGTGCGCGCTGGGGTAGAGGACGGCCATGTCGAGACCCAGCTTGCTGAACGAGCTGCCGCCGATCTCCCCGGCCTCGATGGCCTGCGCCGCCCCCTCGAGGGACTCGCGGACCTCGTCGAGGCTCGTCGCGAGCGCCCTGAGGGCGTCGGTCGTGATCTTCTCTTCGCCTGACACGGGGCCCTCCCAGCTGTGGATGCGCTGAAACCGACCCTAGGTCAGGCCGACGGGCGACGCGACGCAGAACGCCGGTTCGACACCGGTCCGTAAGACCCGTGGAACGCCTCAGCGGGCGCGCACGCTGACCAGCTCGAACTTGGTGTAGAGGTAGGTCCGCAGGCCGTCGGTGCTGCTGACGACGTCGGCCACCGGCTGGTCCTCGGACTCGTCGTCACCGTAGATCATCGGCGTGCCCTCGTCGTCGAAGTACACCCCACCGTCCACCGGCGCCAGGTCGGTGAGCTGCACGACGACGTAGCGGCCGCCGAGCTGGCCGAGCAGCGTCCGGATCTCGGCGCTCTTCGCGTCCGCCTCGCGGGCATAGACGCCGACGACCTCCTGCCAGTCGTCCTCACCGGGCGTGGTGTTCACCAGGTCGCCCTTGGTCAGCGAGGCGGCGGGCAGGCGGAATTCGACGGCGGTGCGCGGATCGGTCATGGGGGTCATCCTGCCGGATGAGTCGCCTCAGCCGAACGGGAGCTGGGGTTGCGGCGGTCCGTGCGTGGGATCGACGCCGTCGAACAGGCTGCTGATGGATTCGCCGCCGTGGATGCGGGAGATGGCCTCGGCGAACAGCGGCGCCACCGACCGCACCGTGAGCTGGGGCCAGTCGTCGGTCGGCGGGGGCACGGTGTCGGTGGTCACGACCTCGCTCACCAGCGGGTGGTCGCGCAGCCGGGGGACGGCCTTGCCGGCGAACAGGCCGTGGGTGCAGGCGATCGCCGCGCCGGCGCAGTCCTGCTCCGCGAGGCGCTCCAGGAGCTCGACGATGGAGCCGCCCGTCGCGATCTCGTCGTCGAGGACGATGGCCCGCTTGCCCTGCACGTCCCCGACGATCGCGTCGATGACGACCCGGTCGTCGGCCAGGCGCTGCTTGGACCCCGCCGCCACCGGCAGGCCGAGCAGGCGCGCGAACTGGGTGGCGGTCTTGGCGTTGCCGAGGTCGGGGGAGACGACCACGGTGTTGTCGAGGTCGCGCCCGCGGAAGTGGTCGGCCAGCTCGCCGATGGCGGTCAGGTGGTCGACCGGGACCGAGAAGAAGCCGTGGACCTGGGGTGCGTGCAGGGTCATGGTGAGCACCCGGTCGGCGCCGGCGGTGGTCAGCATGTCCGCCACGAGGCGGCCGGCGATCGAGATGCGGGACGCGTCCTTCTTGTCCGAGCGGGCGTAGGCGTAGTGCGGGATGACGGCGGTGATCTGGGCGGCGGACGCGCCACGCGCGGCGTCGAGCATCAGCAGCAGCTCCATGAGGTGCTCCTGCGTGGGTGCGACCAGGGGCTGGACGATGTAGACCTCGCGCTGACGGCAGTTCTCGTGCAGCTGCACGTACAGGCAGTCGTTGCTGAACCGGCGGATGTCGACGCCCGACAGCGGTACGCCGAGCGAGTCGCAGATCGACTGGGCCAGCGGCCGGTGGGCGTTGCCCGAGAACACCACGACGTCGTTCATGCGCCAGCGCCGCCCATGCGAGCAGGCTAGCCCGACGCGCGGCCCGGTCACAGGCCCGCTGTGGCCCTCCTACAACGGCGCCGGCCGGGCCGGGCCGCATATTCGGACCACGGGACGGGTACGGCACGGTGAATACCCAATACAAACGGAGGTCGTCATGGCCAAGGATCACGCTCCCGGAGCGAAGCGCAAGGTCGCTCGCTCCCGGGGAGCCCTCAGCGGCGTCGCCCTCATGGTGCTCGGCGCCTGGGGCGCCCTCATCCCCTTCATCGGGCCCTATTTCAACTTCTCCTACACCCCGGACAAGGCGTGGCAGTGGGACGCGGCGCGCGGCTGGCTCGAGGTGCTGCCCGGCGCGGCCGCCTTCCTCGCCGGTTTCCTGCTGCTCACCAGCAGCAGCCGCACCGTCACCCTCGTGGCGTCCTGGATCGGCGTCGCCGCCGGCGCCTGGTTCGTCGTCGGCCTCGAGCTGGCGAACGAGTGGCACATCGGATCGCCCGGCAGCCCGGCGAACAGCGGCTCCGGCATCCGCATCCTCGAGACGCTGGCCATGTTCACCCTGCTGGGCGTCGCGATCGTCTACTTCGCGGCCACCGCCTTCGGGCGGCTCTCGGTGGTGTCGTTGCGTGACCAGCACGCCGCGGAGCGCCGCGAGGAGAAGCTGGCACGCGAGAACGCCGAGGCCGACGCCGAGGCGGCTCGTGCCCGGCAGTCCCGGCGCGACGACGACGACCGCGATCTGCGCGACAACCGCGACGACCGGGGCGATGTCCGCGACGACCGCAACGACCTCCGCAACGACCGCGATCTCCGCGACGACCGTGGGTCGGACCGCGACCGCTACGACGACCGCCAGGACCAGGGCGGGCGGCACGAGCAGCCCGCAGCCGACGGCCGCGGGGTGGACGACCGGCAGTACGACCGCTCCGCGACGGACGGCCGGTCCGTGCAGCAGGACGTCGGCCGGCAGGGTCAGCAGCCCCCGGCAGACGGTCAGTTCGCGCCCACCGGGCCGGGAACGGCACGCGGCACCGCCACGGCACCGCCCGAGCCGGCGAAGCGCCACTTCTGGCAGCGCTGACCTGAGACCGAACGCACCGGTCGACGGGCCGACCCCACCGGGTCGGCCCCCCCCCCGCCGGGCCCACCCGCCCCCCCGCAAGGCCAAAAGGCCCGCGGGCACACCCGGCCCCCGCCCCCTGCGCGCGGCGGCCCCCTGCCCCCCCCCCCCCGGGCGCCGGGCCCCCCCCCCCGGGGGGGCCCCGCGCCGGGCGGTCCGAACCGGCCGCCCGGCATGGCAAAATGGCAGGCGTGACCTCCGTAGGCCGGACGGATCCGGCTCGGATTCGCAACTTCTGCATCATCGCCCATATCGATCACGGCAAGTCCACGCTCGCCGACCGCATGCTGCAGCTCACCGGCGTCGTCGATGAGCGGCACGCCCGCGCGCAATACCTCGACCGGATGGACATCGAGCGCGAGCGCGGCATCACCATCAAGAGCCAGAACGTGCGGCTGCCGTGGATGAGTCGCGAGACGGGCGTCGAGCACGTCCTGGACATGATCGACACCCCCGGGCACGTCGACTTCACCTACGAGGTCAGTCGCAGCCTCGCCGCCTGCGAGGGCGCGATCCTGCTCGTCGACGCCGCACAGGGCATCGAGGCGCAGACGCTCGCGAACCTCTACCTGGCGCTCGAGAACGACCTGCAGATCATCCCGGTGCTCAACAAGATTGACCTGCCCGCCGCACAGCCGGACCTGTACGCCGCCGAGATCGCGCACATCCTGGGCTGCGAGGCCGACGACGTGCTGCGCATCAGCGCGAAGACCGGCCAGGGCGTCGCCGAGGTCCTCGACCGCGTCTGCCGCGACATTCCCGCACCGGTGGGCGCAGCCGACGGCGCCCCGCGGGCGATGATTTTCGACTCCGTGTACGACATCTACCGCGGGGTCATCACCTACATTCGCGTCGTCGACGGGCACTTCACGCCGCGGCAGCGCATCAAGATGATGTCGACGGGTGCCACCCACGAGCTGCTCGAGATCGGCGTGATCTCACCCGAGCCGGTACCGACCGACGGCTTGTCGGTGGGCGAGGTCGGCTACCTCATCACCGGGGTGAAGGACGTCCGGCAGTCCCGCGTCGGCGACACCGTCACCGACCTGGCCAAGCCGGCCGAGGAGTCGTTGGGCGGGTACCGCGACCCGCGCCCGATGGTCTACTCCGGGCTGTATCCGCTGGACGGGTCCGACTACCCAATCCTGCGCGACGCACTCGACAAACTGCGCCTGAACGACGCGGCGCTGGTGTACGAGCCGGAGTCGAGCGCGGCGCTCGGCTTCGGGTTCCGGTGCGGGTTCCTCGGGCTGCTGCACCTCGAGATCACGCGCGACCGCCTCGAGCGCGAGTTCAACCTGGACCTCATCAGCACCGCGCCCAACGTGGTCTACCGCGTCGTGCTCGAGGACGGCGGTGAGCACGTCGTCACCAACCCCTCGGACTGGCCCAGCGGCAAGAAGATCGCCGAGACGCACGAGCCCGTCGTCAAGGCCATGATCATCGCGCCGAGCGACTACATCGGCGCGATCATGGAGCTCTGCCAGGAGCGCCGTGGCCAGCTCGGCGGCATGGACTACCTGTCGGAGACCAGGGTCGAGCTGCGCTACACCTTGCCGCTCGGCGAGATCATCTTCGACTTCTTCGACCAGCTGAAGTCCCGTACCCGAGGGTATGCCAGCCTCGACTACGAGCTGTCCGGGGAGCAGGCGTCCGAGCTGGTGAAGGTCGACATCCTGCTGCAGGGGGAGACGGTCGACGCGTTCTCGGCGATCGTCCACCGCGACAAGGCCTACGCCTACGGCACGATGATGACCGGCAAGTTGCGCAAGCTCATCCCGCGTCAGCAGTTCGAGGTGCCCATCCAGGCGGCCATCGGCGCCCGGATCATCGCGCGCGAGAACATCAGCGCCATCCGCAAGGACGTGCTGGCCAAGTGCTACGGCGGCGACATCACCCGCAAGCGCAAGCTGCTCGAGAAGCAGAAGGAAGGCAAGAAGCGGATGAAGATGGTGGGCCGCGTCGAGGTCCCGCAGGAGGCCTTCATCGCCGCCCTGTCGTCCGACGACACCGCGGCCGCCGGCAAGAAGTAGGCCTCAGACCTCGAGGACGATCTTCCCGACGAGGTCGCCGGACGCGATCGCCGCGATGCCCTCGCCGGCTTGTTCGAGCGGCAGCGTGCGGTCGATGACGGGGCGCAGCCCGGTGGCATCCAGGAATGCGATGAGCTGCTGCAGCTCGGCCTTCGTGCCCATCGTCGAGCCCACGAGTTCGAGCTGCAGGAAGAAGAAGCGGGCCAGGTCCGCCGGCGGGTTCGGTCCGGACGTCGCACCGGAGATCACGATGCGGCCGCCGGGCTTCAGCGCCCGCGCCGAGTGCGCGTAGGTCGCCTCGCCGACGGTCTCCATCACCGCGTCGACCTTCTCGGGCAGCCGGGCGCCCGAGGCGAAGACGGCGTGGGCGCCGAGCTCCAGGGCGCGGGCCTGCTTGGCCTCCGTGCGCGCGGTGGCGAAGACCCGGAAACCCGCTGCGCGGGCCATGGCGATGCACGCGGTCGCGACGCCGCCGCTGGCGCCCTGCACGAGCACCGACTGCCCGGGCTGCAGCCCGGACTTCGTGAACAGCATCCGGTAGGCGGTGAGCCAAGCCGTCGACAGGCAGGCGGCCTCGGCGAAGGAGAGGTCCTCGGGCTTGGGCACGACGTTGCGGGCGGGCACGGCGACGTACTCGGCCAGCGAGCCCTGGTGCTTCTCGGACAGCAGCGTGCGGCCCGGGTCGACGGTGTCGTCGCCCGTCCAGCCGGGGGTGTTGATCACGGCGTGGACGACGACCTCGTCGCCGGTCGACTCGTCGATGCCGGCGGCGTCGCAACCCAGGATCATCGGCAGCTGCTCGGCCTTGATGCCGACGCCCTTGAGCGTCCAGAGGTCGTGATGGTTCAGGCTCGCCGCCCGGACCGCGACCCGCGTCCAGCCGTCGGGCACCTCGGGCTCGGGGCGTTCACCGACGACGAGACCGTTCAGCGGCTCGTCGGGGTTGATGGACTCGGCATAGACGGCGCGCATGCACCGACCCTAGCCAGCCGTCAGGTCTTCAGCTCGGCGGGTGCGCTGGCGAGGGCGGCCTGGATGGCCGCCACCAGCTCGAGCGCGGACGCGGCGGTGAGCTCCACCGCCACCCGGGCGGCCGGGCCCTTGGCCGGTGCGGCGAGGTCGATGTTCAGCGTGTGCTCGGCCATCGCGTGGACGGGGTGGTCGAAGTACACCGTCGCGTCGGTGACCTTGAACCACGAGCCGTTCGGGCCCTTGGCGCTGCCGGTCATCCGGGCGGTCATGGTCGCGTAGGTGCACACGTCAGGCCTCCGTGGCGGCGAGGTGGGTGCCGAAGAAGGACTCGACTTGTTCCCAGCCGTCGTTGGCCGCCTCGGGGCGGTACGAGGGACGGTCGACGGAGAAGAACGCGTGCCCGGCGCCGTCGTAGCGGTGGAAGTCGTAGGTCTTGCCGTTGTCGCGCAGCAGCTGCTCGAACTCGTCGACCTGCTCGGGGCTGGGATGGGAGTCGTCGTTGCCGAACAGCCCGAGGACGGGGCAGCGGATGTCGGGAATCCGGTCGACCAGGTTCGTGACCTTCAGCGGGAAGTCCGCCGGCGGCGTGCCGGTGACGAAGGCGCCGTAGCAGTCGACCGCGGCGTCCAGGTCGACGGTGGCCGCGGCGAGAACGGCCTGCCGCCCGCCGGAGCAGTAGCCGATGGCACCGACCTTGCCGTTGTTGGCGGTCAGCCCGCGCAGGAACGCGGCGGCGCCGGTGACGTCGCCGACGAGCCGGTCGTCGGGCACCCCGCCCTTGGCGCGGCCGGCCGCCGCCGCGTCGGCGGGGTCGGCACCGGGCGCGTCGCGCCAGTAGAGGTTGGGGCAGATCGCGTCGTAGCCCAGCTCGGCGAAGCGGCGCACGATCTCCTTGCTGGCCCGGTCGTAACCGGGCATGTGGTGGATGACCACCACGCCGCCGCGGCTCTCCCGGCTGTCGGGGGTCGCGAGGTAGGCCTCGATGTCCTCCTCGCCCGCACCCTTGATCATGATCGTCGTCGCGCTCAGCGAATCACCCATGACTCGATACAAGCACCCGGCGCCCGACCGGTGGACGCGACCCCTGCCGTCGGCGGCCCGGCAGTCGTCGCCCCTAGAGTCGGAGGGTGCGCAGACCGTTACGCCGGACCCGCCGGCCGCTGATCGCGCTGCTCGCCCTCGTGGTGGCGCTCATCGTGGGCTACGCCGTGAACGCGTCGACGTCGCACGACTCGTCGCACGGACCGACGCCCACTGCGTCCTCCTCCACCGGCTCGCCAGACCCGACCCGCTCCGACGAGGTGGCGCTGTCGTCGCTGCCGCGACAGGTGGCGGCCACGGTGCGTCTCATCCGCGCCGGCGGCCCGTTCCCGTACCCGCGCAACGACGGCGCGGTGTTCCACAACTACGAGCACGTGCTACCCCGCGAACCCGACGGCTGGTACCACGAATACACGGTGCCGACGCCGGGTTCGGACGATCGCGGTGCCCGGCGCCTCGTCACCGGACGGTCCGGGGAGTACTTCTACACCGACGACCACTACGACACCTTCAAGCGCGTGGACGTGAACCGGTGACCGCGTCCGGGTCGCTGCGTGACGCGATCGCCGACGTGTACCGGCAGGTGGGTGCACCGGCGTGGGCGTCACCCAACCTCGACGGGCTGGCCGACGTGCTGCGCGACCTGAGCTGGCTGCCCGACGCACCGGTGACGGTGCGGGTGCCGTCCGCACCGCCCGACGACCTGGCGCGTCTGCTCGCGGTCCTGGCCGACGCCGAGGCGCGGACCGCCGGCAGCGAACGTCCGGTGCGCGTTCTCGTGGGTTGAGCGCCCGCTCGGGAGAGTCGGGTGCCGTGGTGGCGTCGACGTCTCCCCGCGTGCAGGACGGGCGGCATGATGTGCCCATGACGGTGACCCGGGCGCTCACGATCGCGACGGCCGCTGTCGTCGCCGT
Organism: uncultured Jatrophihabitans sp.; assembly: GCF_964252635.1. Classification (GTDB taxonomy): domain Bacteria; phylum Actinomycetota; class Actinomycetes; order Mycobacteriales; family Jatrophihabitantaceae; genus Jatrophihabitans. Next base: position 7,263 of record NZ_CAXUNP010000061.1, on the reverse strand, counting down.
CTGCTCACTGACGGCGTTCACGGCCGACGGCCGACACGCCGACCGGGCCGGGTCCGCGCCCACCGTGATCGGCTACGTCGAGTCCGGTGACGGGCCCGCCGCGCTGCGCCGCAACCTGCCGTCGCTGACCGTTGCCGCCGTCGACGGCGTCAACATCAACGGGGCGGGAACCCGGGTCTCGTTGGTGGACGCCGGCGCCCGCGCCATGCTGGCCGCGACGCACCGGGCGCGCCGGAGCGCCGAGCTGCTCGTCGGCAACTTCAGCAGCCGTCTCGGGGACTTCGACCCGGCCGCCGCTCACCGGCTGTTCTCGTCGGCGCAGCACCGCAGGACGGTCATCGCGGCGCTGGTGACCGACGCCCGCCGGGGATGGAACGGCATCCACCTGGACCTCGAGTCGTTGCGCGCAACCGACCGCGCCGGGCTCACCACCTTCACCCGTGAGCTGCGCGCCGCGCTGCCCCGCCGCACCTCGCTGAGCATGGCGGTGATGGCGAGCACGACACGTCAGGGCTATCGGCAGCTGGGCTACGACCTTCCCGCTCTGTCGCGGTTGCTCACCCGGTTGGTGCTGATGGGCTACGACCAGCACGGCCCGACGTGGACGAAGGCCGGGCCCGTCGGCGGCCTGCCCTGGGCGCGACGGACGCTGCGGGCGATGCTGGCCTCGGTGCCGCGGACCAAGGCGGTGCTCGGCGTGGCCGGGTACGGCTACACCTGGCCCACCCACGGCACCGGGACCGCAGCTGAGTGACCGAGCGGCACGCCGGGCCGCGGGATCATCGGCCCGGTGGGACGCCACCCAGGGGGAGTGGCACGGACGGCTCGCCAAGGGCGGCACCGTGTGGTGGTCGGACGCCCAGTCGCTGCAGCGCCGGAGCGCCCTGGCCCGGTCGCTGGGGGTGCACACGCTCGCGGTGTGGTCGCTGGGTCTGACCGACGACCTGCCGCGCAGCGACTGACCGGATCGGCAGGCCCGACCGGGCGCGGTCCCGGCGTGCCGCACACTGGTGGACGTGCCGTCCGCGCTGCCCCACGGTGATCCGCCGCCGCCGAGTGGTCGGCTGAACCGCGCGACCCTGGAGCAGGCGGCCGGAGCCCCGTTCGGCGTCTACGTCCACGTGCCGTTCTGCTCGACGCGGTGCGGCTACTGCGACTTCAACACCTACACGGCAGAGGAGCTGGGCCCGGGCGTCAGCCGGGGCAGCTACGCCGACACCATGCTGCGCGAGCTGCGGCTCGCCGAGGTGGTGCTGGACGGTGCGCCGCCTCCGGCGTCGACGATCTTCTTCGGCGGGGGCACGCCCACCCTGCTGCCGGCCGAGCACCTCGGGCTGATCATCCAGGAGATCGGGGACCGCCTCGGGCTGGCGGACGACGTCGAGATTACGACGGAGGCAAACCCGGAGACGGTGACGCCGGCCTACCTGGCGGCGCTGCGGGAGGCGGGGTTCACCCGGATCTCGCTGGGGATGCAGTCCGCGGTGCCCAAGGTGCTGTCGGTGCTCGACCGCACCCACCGCCCAGGACGACCCGAGGCGGCGGTGGCCGAGGCTCGTGCCGCGGGCTTCGAGCACGTCAACCTGGACCTCATCTACGGTTCGCCGCACGAGACCGACGCCGACTGGCAGGCGTCGCTGGACGCCGCGGTCGGGGCGGAGCCCGACCACGTCAGCGCGTACGCCCTGGTCGTCGAGCAGGGCACGGCCCTGGCTCGGCAGGTCGCGCGGGGCGTTGTGCCGGCCCCGGACGACGACGTTCTTGCCGACCGGTACCTGCAGGCGGACGCCACGCTGCGCGCCGCAGGCTTCGAGTGGTACGAGGTCTCGAACTGGGCGACCTCCGACGCCGCCCGCTGCCGGCACAACGAGCTGTACTGGAGCGACGCCAACTGGTGGGGGCTCGGCCCCGGCGCCCACAGCCACGTCGGCGGGGTGCGCTGGTGGAACGTCAAGCACCCGGTCCGCTACGGCGCGCTACTCGACACCGGCAGCAGTCCGGCCGCGGGCCGGGAGACCCTCGACGAGGGCGCGCGGCTGACCGAGCGGGTGATGCTCGGCGTGCGGCTGCGCGAGGGGATCGGCGTCGACACCTTGCCCGCGTCGTCGTCGCGGGTGCTTCCGCAGCTCGTGAGCTGGGGGCTGCTCGACCCGCCGGCCCTGGACACCGGCCGGGTGGTGCTGACCCAGCGCGGCCGGCTGATGGCCGACGCGGTCGTCCGCGAGCTGCTCGTCGACGCCTGACCGGCAACGCGTGAGCAGCCGTCAGCCGCTGCCCTTCTTGAACGCGTCGAGGTCGAGGATGCGCACGTGCAGCGTGTTGCGGCCCTGCAGTGCTGCCCGCAGCGCCCGGTGCAGCCCGTCCTCGAGGTAGATCTCGCCGTGCCAGTGCACGCCGTGCGGGAACAGGTCGCCGTAGAAGGTGGAGTCCTCGTCGAGCAGATGATCCAGCTCGAGCTGCCGCTTCGTGGTGGTCAGCTCGTCGAGGCGGATCGTGCGGGGCGCGACGTTGGCCCAGTCCCGGGCCGACAACCCGTGGTCGGGGTACGGACGACCGTCACGTACCGCCTTGAAGATCACGTGCTACCCCGCAGTTGCCACCGGCATGTCCGTCGCGACCCTATCGTCACCGGGACACCGATGCGCGCCACTAAACTGGACGCACACACCCGGGAACCCGGAGGGGAGGCGACGGCATGGCGACCGAAGACCGACGGCTCGAGGTCCTGCGCGCCATCGTCGCCGACTTCATCGCCACCAACGAGCCGGTGGGCAGCAAGGCACTCGTCGACCGTCACAACCTGGGTGTGTCGCCTGCCACGATCCGCAACGACATGGCGGCGCTGGAGGAGGACGGGCTGATCCACCAGCCCCACACCAGCGCGGGGCGGGTGCCGACCGACGCCGGCTACCGGCTGTTCGTCGACAGCCTGACCGAGATCAAGCCGCTGTCCGGGGCCGAGCGGCGCGCCATCCACACCTTCCTCGACGGCGCGGTCGACCTCGACGACGTGCTGCACCGCGCCGTCCGCACGCTCGCGCAGCTGACGCGCAACGTCGCCGTCGTGCAGTACCCGTCGCTGTCCCGCAGCCGTATCCGGCACCTCGAGCTGGTGATGCTGAATGCGTCCCGGCTCATGCTGGTGCTCATCACCGACACCGGGCGCGTCGAGCAGCGCATCGTCGAGCTGCCCGCCGACGTGGCCGAGCCGGTGGTCTACGAGCTGCGCGCCACCCTCAACGCGCGGCTGCGCGACCGGCTGCTGGCCGAGGCGCCCGAGGTCGTCAGCGAGCTCCCCGCCCACGTCGTGCCGGAGCTGCGCGGGCTGCTCGTCACCCTCACGTCGGTGCTGCTCGAGGTACTCGTCGAGCCGAGCAGTGACCGCATCGTCCTGGGCGGTACCGCCAACCTGACCGAGCGCACCCTGGACTTCCCGGCCATCCGCCCGGTGCTGGAGGCCCTCGAGGAGCAGGTCGTGCTACTGCGCCTGCTCGACGAGTCGGTCGCGTCGAGCAAGATCGTCGTGGCCATCGGCAACGAGACCCAGCACGAGGGGCTGGCCGGGGCGGCGGTGGTGTCCACCGGCTACGGCGTGCGGGGGGCCGCGCTCGGCGCCGTCGGCGTGCTCGGGCCGCGCCGCATGGACTACGCGCACACGATGGCGCGGGTGACGGCGGTCGCACGGTACGTGGGGACGTTGCTCGAGGACCGCTGAGCGACGCTTGCGGAGCGAGCATTGTCACTGAGCGACGCTTGCGGAGCGAGC
>NZ_CAXUNP010000061.1:0-3397 GCF_964252635.1 uncultured Jatrophihabitans sp. | reverse complement strand
CTGAGCGACGCTTGCGGAGCGAGCATTGTCACTGAGCGACGCTTGCGGAGCGAGCGACGTCGCTGAGCGACAGGCGACCTCCACCCGGCTCGTACACTTGACTGGCACTCGCTCAAGCTGAGTGCCAAGGACTTGTTGAGGACGGAACGTACGTGGCTGACTCTCCGCGCGACTACTACGGCATGCTCGGGGTCCGCAAGGATGCGACCCCTGAGGAGCTCAAGCGCGCCTACCGCAAGCTCGCTCGTGAGCTGCACCCGGACGTCAACCCCGACCCGGCCGCGCAGGACCGGTTCAAGGCCATCACGGCGGCCTACGAGGTGCTCAACGACCCGGAGAAGCGGCGCATCGTCGACCTGGGCGGCGACCCGCTCGCGCAGGGTGGCGGCGGCGGGCAGCCTGGCGGCCCGTTCGGCGGGTTCGGTGGTTTCGGTGACGTTTTCGAGGCGTTCTTCGGCGGCGGCGGCCCGATGGGCGGCGGACGTGGCCGGCGCAGCCGGGTCCGCCCCGGTGCCGATGCGTTGCTGCAGCTGCAGTTGACGCTGGAGGAGACCGCGTTCGGCGTGCGCCGCGAGATCGTCGTCGACACCGCGGTGCTGTGCGACACCTGCACCGGCAGTGGATGCGCCCCCGGCACGTCGCCGCGGACGTGCGCGACCTGCGGCGGCGCGGGCGAGATCCAGTCCGTGCAGCGCTCGTTCCTCGGCCAGGTCATGACCACGCGTGCCTGCTCGGCCTGCGGCGGCACCGGCGAGCAGATCCCGTCGCCCTGCCCCACCTGCACCGGCGACGGCCGCGTCCGCGCCCGGCGCACCAAAACGATCGACGTCCCGGCCGGCATCGAGGACGGCATGCGCATCCGGCTGGCCGGTCAGGGCGAGGTCGGCCCGGGCGGTGGCCCGGCCGGCGACCTGTACATCGAGATCGCCGAGACGCCGCACGAGACGTTCACCCGGGAGGGTTCGGACCTGCATTGCACGATCGGCGTGCCGATGACCTCCGCGGCGCTGGGCAGTGAGCTGGTGCTCACCACGCTCGACGGCGAGGAGAAGATCGAGGTGCGGGCCGGCAGCCAGAGCGGTTCGGTGCTGCACCTGCGCGGCAAGGGCGTGCCCAAGCTGCGCAGCTCGGTGCGGGGCGACCTGTACGTGCACGTCGAGGTCCGCACTCCCACCCGTCTCGACGAGGAGCAGGAGCACCTGCTGCGCCAGTTCGCCGAGCTGCGCTCCGAGGACGTCGCCGTGGCCACCAAGCAGAACGGGCTGTTCGGCAAGGTGCGCGACGCCTTCCGTCAGTAGATAGCGATGTCCGGCCTTTGCCGCCGTCCGGCCGCCGTCCGATGACACCGCCGCTGTTCCTCGTCGACCGGTTGCCCACCGAGGGCACGTTCGTGCTCGACGGCGACGAGGGCCGGCACGCCGCACGGGTCCGTCGCGTCGGCCTGGGCGAGGACGTCCTGGTCGCCGACGGCCTGGGCGGCCTGCTCGCGTGCGTCGTCGCCGAGGTGCTGCCGGAGGGTCTGCGGCTGTCGGTGCGGTCGGCCTCCCGCGTACCGGTGCCGTGGCCCCGCCTCGTCGTCGTGCAGGCGTTGCCCAAGGGTGACCGTGCGGAGCTGGCGGTCGAGGTGCTCACCGAGCTGGGCGTCGACGAGATCGTGCCGTGGTCGGCGTCGCGCTCGATCACCCGGTGGGACGGACCGCGTGGGGTCAAGGCGCTCGAGAAGTGGCGCCGCACCGCCCGCGAGGCCGCCAAGCAGAGCCGGCGGCCGCGGCTGCCGATCGTGCATGACCTGTCCTCGACGTCGCAGGTCGCCGAGCGCCTCGAGTCTGGGCTGGTGCTGCACGAGGACGCGACGGTGCCGTTGTCCTCGGCGCCGCTGCCCGACGCCGACGAGATCGTGCTGGTGGTCGGCCCCGAGGGTGGGGTGTCGGGCGAGGAGCTCGAGGTGTTCTCCTCGGCCGGGGCGCTGCCGGTGAAGCTCGGCGAGGAAGTGATGCGGACGTCGACGGCGGGGGCGGCGGCGCTGGCGGTGCTGTCGGTGCGGTTGGGGCGCTGGACCTGAGCTCGTCGCTGTAGGTCTCAGGCAAGAGCGAACGCCAAGGCGCAGCGATGAAGCAGTTTCACACGGGGGCGTTCGAGCTGTCGGGTCGCCTCCAGTCGGACGCTTCAGATCGCTCTAGGCCCCGGATTTGCTGGCCTAAAGAGTTGCAGTAGCGAGGGTGCTCCGGTAGAATCGAACACGTGAGCGATACGCTGATGCGGCTGGACCTGCAGTCCGCGCTGGCCGCCGCGCACCGCGCCGTCGACGCCCTGCTGACTGCCGAGCTGAGCCCCTGCACGGACGGGCAGGTGACGGCGCTGTTGCGTGACACCGAGCGGTTGCGCCACCGGCTGGCTGCGGTCGACCACGCCCAGATCCTGGAGGTCGAGCGTCGGGGCATGGCCGTTGCGGCCGGTGTTCGGACGGTGCCGCGCCTGCTGTGCCAGCTGCTCGATCTCGACCCCGGTGAGGCCCGGGCCCGGCACCGCGCCGCCGAAGCAGCGGGGGCGCGGCGCTCGCTGACCGGCGAACCGGTGGCGCCCGCCTACCCGGTCGTCGCCCGAGCCCAGGCCGACGGTGAGCTGTCACCCCGGCAGGCGCGGGTGATCACCGACTGCGTCGAGAAGCTCCCGGACGCCGTGCGACACGAGGGGCCGGGGGTGGAGGCGCGGCTGGTCGGGTTCGCCCGCGACCTGCACCTGGCGCCGCACGACCTGGCCCTGGCCGCGCAGCGGGAGACCGACTGGCTCGACCCCGACGGCAACTACCGCGACGTCGAGTTCCGGCGCCGGCAACGGACCGTCAGCCTGCACACCCGTCCCGACGGCTCGTGCCGCGGCAGCTTCGAGGGCACCGCCGAACTCACTGAGTTCCTGCAGGTCGTCTTCGACTCCCTCGCCGCCCCGAAGCCCGCCGCCGACGGGGTCCAGGATCCCCGCACACCCGGGCAGCGGCGCCACGACGCGATGCTCGAGCTGGCCAAGTTCGCCGTCCGCACCGGCGAGCTGCCGGCCGCCGGCGGCATCACCACGACCGTGGTGCTGACCATGACCGAGGACCAGTTCACCACCGGCGCGGGGCTGGCCCGCACCGGCCACGGTGCCCAGGTTCCCGTCCGTGAGGCGCTGTCCTGGTCCGGCGGCGACACCCGGGTCCTGGCCGTCGTGCTCGACTCGATGCAGGCCGTCACCGCCTACAGCACCTGCCACCGCATCTTCACCGAAGGCCAACGGCTGGCCATGACCGCCCGAGACCTCGGCTGCGCCTTCCCCAGCTGCACCGCACCACCAGGCTGGACCCAGGTGGACTTGCCCTGGTTTCACGGACAGGTGGTTGATTGTTCCGTGTAGTCGGTGG
>NZ_CAXUNP010000060.1:0-17526 GCF_964252635.1 uncultured Jatrophihabitans sp. | reverse complement strand
CTCCACCGGCCCAGCCCAGTGCCTCCTTGACGGGGACCTGGGCGCCGTGGCCGGTGAGCGCGAACCCCTCACCGGTGAGGTAGGTGTCGGCGTCGATGGTGAGCACGACGGTGGCCAGCACCCCACCTGCGGTCGGGAGCTTGCCGGAGCCGACGGTGATCTTCAGGGCGTCGAGCAGGGCGTCGTGGCGGCGTTGCCCGGCGGTGCGGGGGTCCTTGATGCCGTTCGCTTCGGGCTGGGGTTTGGCGAGGGAGTCGAAAGTGACCTGCAGGAACTCACCCAACTCCGCGGTGCCCTGGAACGATCCGACACAGGACCCGTCCGGGCGCACGTGCAGGCGCAGGTCGCGGTCCCTCCGCCGCCGCTCGACGTCGCGGAAGCCGGCGTCGGGGTCGAGCCACTCGGCTTCCCGGGTGGCGAGCTGCTGCAGGGTGGCGGCCTCGAAGGTGCGCGCGAACCCGACCAGCCGCGCCTCCGCCGCCGGGATGTGCTCACAGACCTCGACCGGCAGCTTGTCCAACGTCGAGGTGATCACCCGCGCCTGCCGCGCCGCCAACTCACCGGCGGCCTGCGCGGCCGCGACCGCCGGGTAGCGCGCCGGCATCGGCTCCCCGAGCAGCGACCGGCGCGAACCGGCGGCGTGCGCGGCCCGCACCCGCGCGTTCGCCTCGCTGATGTCGATGGTCAACGTCTGCCGCAGCCAGTACCCGGTGGCCCGGGCCATCGCCCGCGCCGGGACCCCGCGCGCCTCCACCTCGAGAATCAGGGCGTGGTCCACCGGTTCCAACCGCCGCCGAAACGCCTCCGCCGAGCGGACCGCAGCGACGACTTCGTCGTCGGTGCAGCAGCTCAGGTCCACCGCCTGCAGCGCGTCCACAACCTGGTGAGCGTCCACGAGCAGCAAGGCCAGATCGCCCCGCGTCAACGTATCGCTCATGCGTTCTATTCTATCGCAGCGCAACCCGGTCGACAACGGTTTATCCCAGCAAATCCGGGCCCTGCAACAAGATCGAACAGCACGCAGGGCGACCCGACAGCGTGGCGCAACCGAACGCGAAACACCGTCGTCGCCGCGCCTTTGATCTTCCCCACCAAGACACCGCACCCCCTGTGGACGCGATAACTACGCTGGAACCATGCCCGAGCTGCCCGAGGTCGAGGCGCTCGCCACCTTCCTGCGCGAGCGGGCCGTCGGCCGCACCATCCTTCGTGCCGACGTCGCTGCCATCAACGCGATCAAGACCTTCGACCCGCCCCTGTCGGCCCTGAACGGCGCGTGGGTCACGGGCGCCGGCCGACACGGCAAATTCCTCGACCTCGAGGTCGCGGGCGAGGCCGGCCTGCTGCACCTGATCGTCCATCTCTCCCGGGCCGGCTGGCTGCACTGGCGCGAGTCGCTGCCGCCGGCACCGCCGCGACCGGGCGGCAAGGGCCCGATCGCGTTCCGGTTGCACCTCGCGCCGGAGTTCCCCGAGGGGCCCGTCGCCGGGTTCGACCTCACCGAGGCCGGCACCCAGAAGCGGCTGGCCGTGTACCTCGTCCGCGACCCGTCCGAGGTCCCGGGCGTCGCGGCCCTGGGCCCGGACGCGCTGACCATCTCCCGCGACGACCTGGCCCGCGTGCTGAGCGGCGAACGCTCGCAGCTGAAGCGGGCCCTGACCCATCAGTCCGTGATCGCCGGCGTCGGGAACGCCTACTCCGACGAGATCTTGCACGCGGCGCGGCTGTCGCCGTTTAAGAACACCGCGAAGCTCACCGACGACGAGCTGACCCGCCTGCACGAGGCCATGGGCTCGATCCTCGGTGACGCCGTCGAACGCCTGGTGGGTCAGCGGGCCGCGACCTTGAAGTCGGAGAAGCGCAGCGGCCTGCGCGTCCATGCCCGCACCGGGTTGCCGTGCCCGATCTGCGGTGACACCGTGCGCGAGGTGTCCTTCGCCGACCGCACCTTCCAGTACTGCCCGACCTGCCAGACCGAGGGACGCGAGCTGGCGGACCGCCGGCTGTCGCGCCTGGTGAAGTAGCCGCCCGACCGTGCAACGCGTTCTCGTCGCCGGCATCACGGGAGCCGGCAAGACCACTGCGGCCCAACGCATCGGGCAACGGATCGGCGCCCCGTTCCACGAGATGGACGCCCTCGCCATCGGCCCCGAGTGGTCGACCCCGCCCGACTTCGTCGCGAACGTCGAACGGATCCTGGTCGAGCCCCGCTGGGTCTTCGACTCCTACGGCTACGAGCAGGTACGGGAGGCGATGTGGGCGGCGGCCGACACCGTCATCTGGCTCGACTACCCGCTGCGCGTGGTGGCGCCACGCATCGTGCGGCGCTCACTGTCCCGGTCCTGGCGCCGCACGCCCGTCTTCGGCGGGAACATCGAGACCTGGCGCAGCTGGCTGACCGCAGATCATCCGGTGTGGTGGGCCCTGCGCCAGCACGGCGCGCGTCGGCGGGCGATCGCCGACCTCGTGCGCCGCGCCGGACCGGGCCTGCACGTCGTCCACCTCACCAGCCCGCGAGCGTTCGAGCGGTGGCTGGGCACCGACGTCGACGCCGACGTCGACTAGCGTCGTGGGCGTGCACCCCCAGGACATCCCCACCGTTCGCGTCGACGAGATTCCCTCCGACGCCGTGCTGCTCGACGTCCGTGAGGACGACGAATGGGCGGCCGGGCACATCGCGGGGGCCGTCCACATCCCGATGAACCAGGTGCCGCAGCGGTTGGCCTACGACCCGGGCCCGATCACGCCCGTGGCGCAGATCGTGGTCACCTGCAAGGTCGGCGGGCGGTCGGCGCAGGTGACCGCGTGGCTGCGCCAGCAGGGCTACCAGGCCGTCAACCTCGAGGGCGGCATGCTCGCCTGGGACGGCGCGGGCAAGCCGATGCAGGCCGAGGGTGGCGGGCCGGCCCAGGTGGCCTGACCGGCACCGGGCGGGTCGTCACCCACGATCCACCGCGAGCGTTCACCATGGAGCCATGAGACCCCGCGGCCGGCGGACCGTCGTCGAGCCGCCCGCGCGGCCCATGCTCGTCGCCCACCGGGGCGCGTCCGCCGTGGTCGCGGAGCACACCCTGGAGGCCTATCGGACGGCGATCGAGGGTGGCGCGGACGCGCTCGAGTGCGACGTGCGGATGACGCGCGACGGGCACCTGGTGTGCGTGCACGATCGCACGGTCAACCGGACGTCCGACGGCCAGGGTGTGGTGAGCGAGCTGGACCTGCGCACCCTCAACGAGCTCGACTTCTCCTCCTGGCGGGGCGACCTGCCGGCGTCGGCCGACCAGCTGCTCACCGACGACCCCTACCTGCACGGAGTCGCCGCGGACCGCGGCCCGGGCGGTGGCGTGCTGACCCTCGAACTGCTCCTCGGGCTGGTCCGCGACGCCGACCGTGAGGTCCGCCTGCTCATCGAGACCAAGCACCCGACCCGTTACGGCGGGCTCGTCGAAAAGACGCTGGTCGAGCTGCTGGCCCGCTTCGGCTGGGCCGGGCGCCCCGGCCCCCCGACGTCGCTTCGGGTGCCGGCCGATCTGGACAGCCGCGTCGTCGTCATGAGCTTCGCACCCACTGCCGTGCGCCGCGTCCGGCTGCTGGCGCCGGACATCCCCACCGTTCTGCTTATCGACCGGCTCCTGCCGGTACGCCGCGAGGGTCTGCTCCCGGCCGGGGCGACGATCGCCGGGCCCGGGCTGCACGTGTTACGCGCCGACCCGGACTTCGTCGAGCGCTGCCACGCGCGTGGCCACCCTGTCTTCGTGTGGACCATCGACCGTCCGGAGGACGTCCGTTTCCTGCTCGACCTGGGCGTCGACACGATCATCAGCGACCGCCCGCGCGAGGTGAAGGAGCAGCTCGACCGCGAGTGCGGGTGACCGGCGACGCGTTACCACACCCCCGAAGCCGGGAACCTTAGGCACGTGTCAAGACCTCGCCGGCGTGGCGAGGCCGATGCTTCATCCGGGGGAGGCGCGTCGCTGTGGGCCTGCTCTGCGTGCGCCACGAGACGGCCAGTGCCGGTCTCGTCCGGACGCGCATCGAGCACGATCTAGTCACCGACGGCATCGGCCCGGACTGCGTCGCGGACATCATGCTGGTAGCCACCGAGCTCGTCGGCAACGCGGTCCTGCACGCCAAGAGCACCTGCGACGTCGGGGTCACCTGGGACATCGGGGCGGACACCGTCGTCATCCGGGTCCGCGACGACAGCACCGACGCGCCGCGCCCGCGCGAGGCCGGCCGGGACGCGACCGGTGGCCGGGGCCTGGCCATCGTGGCCGCGCTGGCCGACGAGTGGGGCGTCGACCAAGAGGCCGGCGGCAAGCAGGTCTGGGCACGGATCCCGGTCTCGCGCCTCCGCTAAGGCGCGGGCCTCAGCCGGACGTCAGCGAGCGCAGCACGCGCAGGGCCACCGACAGGGTGGCCAGTTCCGCGGGTTCCCGCGACAGCGCCGCGGTGACGGTCGCGCGTGCGCGTTCGACACGTTCCGCGTTCGCCTCCACCCACTCCTCGATGCGGTCCTCGGCCGACAGGTCGGGCGGCGTCGCACGGAGGACGGCCGTGGTGATCGCGGCGAGCGCGGCGTAGACGTCGTGGCGCGCCGCCGCGCGCGCCAGCGTCGACCAGCGGTCGTCGCGGGGCAGCTCGGTGACCCGGGTCAGCATGTTGTCGACGCTGAGTTGCTCGGAGACCGCGTAGTGCACGTCGGCCACCACCGCTGCGTCCAGCCCGGTCGCGTCGGCGATCTCGACGACGTCCAGCAACAGGAACGCGCTGAGCAGTTCCGCGAGACGCAGCGCGAGATCGTCGGGCAACCCCAGGTCGATCAGCTTCTGCGCATCGTCCTGCAGGGTCTGTCGTTCGGCACCGCGCAGCAGGTCCGGGCAGTGCGAACCCAGCCGCGCCACCACGGGGCGATAACGCTCGATCTCGGAGCCCACGTCGGTGATCGGGAAGCGGTTGTCGACCAGCCAGCGTGTCGCCCGGTCGATCAGGCGACGGATCTCCTGGTAACCGGCGTGCTGCGCGCTGGTGGGGACGACGTTGTCGAGCGCCTCGATGTCGGCCCACAGCGCGGGCAGGTCGAAGACGTTGCGCACGATGCAGTACGCCCGCGTGATGTGCGCGACGTCCGCGCCGGTCTCCTCGATCGCCCGGTGGACGAAGGTGGTGCCGCTGCGGTTGATCATGTCGTTGACGAGCACCGTCGTGATGATCTCGCGGTGCAGCGGGTGAGTGCCCAGCTCGTCGGCGAACCGTTCCGCGATCGCCGGCGGGAAGTACCCGGCCAGGACCCGGTGGAACCAGGGTTCGTCCGGCAGGGTCGAGTCCTCGATGTGCTGCGTCAACGTCATCTTGGAGTAGGCGATGAGCACCGAGTTCTCCGGCGACACGAGGCCGATGCCCTCGGCCTCCCGGCGCGTCATCTCCGCGTCCGACGGCAGGAACTCCAGCGCCGGGTTCAGCTCGCCGGCCTCCTCGAGCGTGTGCATGAAACGACGGTGGACACCGACGAGCTTGGGGCTGAGCACTCGTGCCATACCGAGCAGTACGTTCTGCTCGTAGTTGTCACGCAGGACGTGCGCGGCCACGTCGTCCGTCGCTGCGGCGAGCAGCTCGTTGCGCTCGTCGCGACTGATCGACCCGGTGACGACGGCACGGTCCAGCAGGATCTTGAGGTTGACCTCGTGGTCGGACGTGTCGACGCCCGCCGAGTTGTCGATCGCATCGGTGTTGATGTGGCCGCCGGCGCGGGCGAACTCGATGCGCGCGCGCTGGGTCAGCCCCAGGTTGCCGCCCTCACCGACCACGCGGCAGCGCAGTTGGTCGGCGTCGACGCGCAGGACGTCGTTGGCCTTGTCGCCGACGTCCGCGTTGGACTCGGTCGACGCCTTCACGTACGTGCCGATGCCGCCGTTCCAGAACAAGTCGACCGGGGCGCGCAGGATCGCGCTGATCAGCTCGGCCGGGCTCAGCGCATGGATGTCGACCGACAGGCCGAGCGCGAGCGCCACCTGCGGCGACACCGGGATCGACTTGCGGGTGCGCGCGTACACGCCACCGCCCTCGGAGATCAGCGCCGAATCGTAGTCGGCCCATGACGAGCGGGGCAGCGCGAACAACCGTCGACGCTCGGCGAAGGAGACGGCCGCATCCGGGGCGGGGTCGAGGAAGATGTGCCGGTGGTCGAAGGCGGCGACCAGGCGGATGTGCTCGGACAGCAGCATGCCGTTGCCGAACACGTCGCCGGACATGTCGCCGACGCCGACGACCGTGACGTCCTCGGTCTGTGTGTCCACGCCCAGCTCGCGGAAGTGGTACTTGACCGACTCCCACGCGCCGCGGGCCGTGATGCCCATCGCCTTGTGGTCGTAGCCGACCGACCCGCCGCTGGCGAACGCGTCGCCCAGCCAGAAGCCGTAGTCGATCGCGATCTGGTTGGCGATGTCGCTGAACGTGGCCGTGCCCTTGTCGGCGGCGACGACGAGGTACGGGTCGTCGGCGTCGTAGCGCCGCACGCGGGGCGGCGGCACGACGACCTGCGTCCCGGCCGCGTCCCCCGCGCCGGGGCCGTAGTTGTCCGTGACGTCGAGCAGGGCGCAGATGAAGGTGCGGTAGCAGGCGATGCCCTCGGCGAGCCAGGCCTCGCGGTCCTTGGCCGGGTCGGGCAGCTGCTTGGCGACGAAACCGCCCTTGGCCCCGGTGGGCACGATGACCGCGTTCTTGACCATCTGCGCCTTCACCAGGCCGAGGATCTCGGTGCGGAAGTCCTCGCGACGGTCGGACCAGCGCAGGCCGCCGCGGGCGACCGGGCCGAAGCGCAGGTGCACTCCCTCGACGCGCGGCGAGTACACCCAGACCTCGAAGCGCGGACGCGGTTGCGGCAGCTCGGCGATCCGTCGCGGGTCGAGCTTGACCGCGATCGCGGAGCGGCGCGTGCCGTCGTCGTCGGTGCGGTAGGCGTTGGTGCGCAGGGTGGCGTTGACCAGGGAGAGCAGTGAACGCAGGATGCGGTCCTGGTCGAGGCTCACCACCTCGGCCAGCTGCGCCTCGACGAGGTCGGTGCGGCCGACCGTCGCGCCCTCGGCGTCGACGAGCGGGGCCTCGCCCGCGCGGTCGGGGTCGAAGCGGGACTCGAACAGCTCGACGACGGCCTGCGAGATGCCGCAGTTGTCGACGAGCGTGCGCTCGAGGTAGCTCTGGCTGAAGGTCGTGCCGGCCTGGCGCAGGTAGCGGGCATAGGTCCGCAGGATGTTGACCTGCCACCACGTCATGGTGCTGCGCACGACCAGCTCGTTGAGCGTGTCCTGCTCGATGCGGCCCAGCCACAGCAGGCGGATGGCGTCGATCATGTTGCGGGCCCGGACGTCGTCGAACGTCGTGTCCGGCGGCAGCCGCAGCCCGAAGTCGTAGATCCAGACCGTCAGCTCGTCGCCGAACGGCAGCTCGTACGGCCGCTCGTCGAGCACCTCGATACCCATCTGGGTGAAGATCGGCAGGGCGCGCGCGAGGGACACGGACCGGCCGGTGCGGAACACCTTCAACCGGCGGTCGGCGGCGTCGCCGGGGTCGGGCGTGTAGAGGTCGAAGGCCAGCCCGTCGCTGGCGGGCAGCGCCTCCAGCCGCAGGATGTCGCGGACACCCGTCGACGCGCCGAAGTCCTCCTTGTAGGCCTCCGGCACGGCCGGCGCGTACCGGTCGGACAGGCGGCGGGCCTCGTCCTCGCCCACCGCGATGGTCAGCAGGTCGTTGAAGTCGTCGCTCCAGCGGCGGGTGGCCTTCGCGACCTCGGCCTCGACCTCGGCCCGCTCCGGCGACGGCGGCTGCGCGCCCGGTCGCACCGCGATGAGCAGCTGCATGCGGGCGAGATCCATCTCGACGATGCGGTCGTCGCGGCCGATGACGTCGCCGGGCCAGAAGCGGTTGATGATCGCCGTGACGCGGTGACGGGTCTCGGGCCCCAGCCGGTCGGACGGGAAGTACACCAGGACGGTGACGAAGTCGCGGTTGAGATGGATGCGGGCGAAGACGCCGACGGTGCGATGGTCGGCGCGGTCGACCACGAGCTGGGCGAGCCGCAACAGGTCGCCCGTCGGGGCCTCGAGCAGCTCGTCGCGGGGCAGCGTCCGCAACGCCGCAAGCAGCCGCCGCCCGGTGTGGCTCTGGGCGCGGACCCCCGAGCGCAGCAGGATCTCTCCGATCCGGCGCCGGACCACCGGCACCCGGCCGACCGTGCCGTCCTCGGCGTTGGTGATCAGCCCGAGGAACACGTGGATGCGCTGCGGTTGCGCCCCCTGGCTCGGGGTGACGACGGTGACGCAGTCGTAGTGGACGGTGCGGCGCACGGTCGACACCAGCGGCGACTTGAAGATGACGAGCGGTGCCCCGCTGCGGAACGCCGGCAGCAGTTCGATCGGGGAGATGCGTGCGTTGCCGCGCAGCACGCCCTGCACGTCCTCGGGCTGGTGGCCGCGGGGGCTGGCCAGCTCGTTCGGCGAGTACTCGGCGTGGCCCAGGATCATGTAGTTGCCGTCGGCCAGCCAGCGCAGCAGCGCGCCGGCCTCCTCGCTGGTCTCTCGGTCGAACTCCCCGGGGTCGGCCTCGAGCTGGTCGGCCAGTGACCGGACGAGCACGTACATGGCCGGCGCGTCGGAGACGGCGGCGAGCACGTCGTCGAGCACGTCGTTCAGGGTGTCGCCGAGCTCTTTCTGCTCGGTTTCCGGCACGAGGTCGAGCTCGAGATGGACCCACGACTCGACGAGCGCGCCGTCCGGCACGTCGGCGTTGTCGTCGATGTCCAGGACGCGGGTCAGCTCGCCGCGGTCGTCACGCCGCACGACCAGCTGGGGGTGCAGCACGTGCCGGGGGGCCCGTCCGCGACGCTGCAGCTCGGCGACGAGGGATTCGACGATGTACGGCGCGTCGATCGAGACGACCTCCACGGCGGTGGTGTCGCCGTCGAGGTCGTGCACCCAGAACAGGTTCTGCTCCGGTCGCCGGGTGGCGCCGAAGGCCTGGATCTGCTCGGCGAGGTCCGTCAGGTCGCTGTGGGTACGGCCGGCCAGCTGCGTGGCGGCATGGGCCAGGAAGCGTCGTGCGAACACCGCAGGATCCACGGTTCCCGCCTCGGGTTCATGGGCCTCGGTCTGTGTCATGCGTAGTCACCTCGTTGTGACTGATCAGTTCCGGTACGTGCGAGCCCCATCCTGGCACTACCGCCGATCACTCAGACGTCGAGGCCGAGGGTGAAGGTCGGTTTGGGCGCGGTGTCGGGCAGACGGTGGGACGGGTCCAGCTGCCTGATCGCGGTACCCGTGGCGAAGAACTCGGTGGCGTGCTCGCCCCAGACGTGGTTGTGCACGTCCACCGTGACGCCGACGATCCCGCTGGCGCGGGCCTGGGTGGCCTCGTACTGCATGCGGGCCAGCGACAGTTCGCGCGCCTGGTAGATGCCCTGCGTGAACAGCACCATCTCCTGGTTGACGCCGGCCTGGCGCAGCGACTGCATCACGCTCTGGTGGGCGATGTGATAGACGCACGTGCCCAGGACGAATGCGACCGGCACGGAGCCCGCGGCCAGCAGCCGGTAAAAGTCTTGCGCCGACAGGTCCGAGGAGAACGCCCGGCCGTCGGGGCGGCGGTGGTGGCCCTGGCCCTGCAGGGCGCGCACCGCGGTGCCGGTGGCGATGAACTCCAGCACCCCCTGTCCCCACACGTACTGCTGCGCGCGCAGCGTGACACCGACGACGCCGTCGGCCCCCAGTCGCTCGGCCTCGGCCTGCATCCGGCTCATCGCCAGCTCCCGGGCCGGGTACATGGCCTGGGTCAGCACGGTGAGTTCCTGGTTCTGTCCCCACCGGCTCACCTGAATGCCGATGTGGTAGATCGAGGAGCCGACCACGAAGCCCAACGGCTCGAAGCCCGCCTCGTTGAGCAGCACGAACTCCGAGACCGACAGGTCCGAGGTGAACACCGCACCGGGGGCCGCGCCGGCGGTGGCGGCCAGCCGGCCGTTGGCCGCGTCGGGCTCCCAGTTGGCGCTGACGTCCTGCGCGTCGTTCCTGCCGAACACGGCCATCTGCTGTCCTCCGAACCGGGCCTCACCTGTGCGGCCCACCCTAGTTCGCTGATCATGAGAGCCCGCCGTCACACGGCATACAGTCTGGGCATGCAGCCGCCGCCCGAGCCGTCATCGCCGGGGACGTCGTTGGACCTCACGGCCGGCGAGGGCGTGGAGCGACCGGCGGTGCCCACCCCTGGGACGGGACTGGAGTTGCCGCCGTCGGAACCACCGACATCGCCCACCGCAGCGGTCGAGGCCACCACACCGGTCGAGGCCGCCGCGGCGCCCGCGCCCGGCCCGCTGGGCAACCTCGTCGTGGCGCACTTCCGACGCGTCGAGATCGCGATGCTCGGCCGCGTCCTGGTCGCGACCCTGAGCGGCGCGCTGCCCGCGTCGATGGTCACCGTCGAGCGGCGCCGTTCGCTGGGACGCCTGGTCGGGCGGTCCGCCGACCCGGTCGGCGTCACCGTCACCGCAGGCGAGCGGGTCCTGACCTTCCGGGCCCCCGAGGTGGGCGTGGTGGAAGCGAGCGTGGGTCACATCGTGCGCGGCGTGGTGCTGTCCTCGACGGCGGTACCCGTCGCGCAGTGGCTCGACGAGCTGGGCGTCGTCCTGAACGAGGTGACCCGCGCCGACGAGGCGACCCGGACGGCCCTGGAGCGGGCCCTGACCAGCTGAACGTCGGGGGCCCGCGGCCGCAGCTCACCACGTGATCATCACGCGTTCTGCAGGTCCACCGCCCTGCAGAACGCGTGTTGATCAGCGGGGTCAGGGACCCGCGGTCAGCGGGCCAGCACGGCCGCCGCGTCGAGGAAGCGGTCGTTCTCCTCGGGCGTCCCGACGGTCACCCGCACGCCGGTACCGGCGAAGGCCCGCACGATGACGCGGCGGTCCTCGCACCCCGCGGCGAAGTCCGTCGTCGCGCCGCCGAGCGGCAGCCAGACGAAGTTGGCCTGGGTCGGCGGGACGGCGTAGCCGAGCTCGAGCAGGCGTCCGTGCACCCGGGTGCGTTCGGCCGCTATCCGCTCGACGCGATCGAGCAGCTCGGTCTCGGCCGCCGGTTCGAGGCTGGCGAGCGCGGCCTGCTGCGCGAGCGTGGTGACCGCGAACGGCACCTGGGTCTGGGCCATGGCCCGGGCGACGGCCGGGTCGCCCGCGACCGCATAGCCGACCCGCAGGCCGGCGAGGCCGTAGGCCTTGGAGAACGTCCGCAGCACCACGACGTTGGGGAACTCCTCGAGCAGCGTCAGCCCGTCGGGCACGTCGGCGTCGCGGACGAACTCGCGGTAGGCCTCGTCCAGCGCCACCGTGACGTCCTCGGGCACGGCCCGCAGGAAGCGCACGAGCTGCTCGCGGGTGACCGCGGTGCCGGTGGGGTTGTTCGGGTTGCAGACGAACACGAGCCGCGTCTTGCCGGTGATGCGCTCGACCATGGCGTCGAGGTCGTGCACGTGGCCGTCGGTGAGCGGCACCTGGATCGCGGACGCGCCGCTGACCGCGGCGATGATCGGGTACGCCTCGAACGAGCGCCACGCGAACATGACCTCGTCGTCGGCGTCGGCGACGGCCTGCACGAGCTGCGTGCACAGCGACACGGACCCGCAGCCGACGCGCACCTGGTCGGCGTCGACCGCGCACCGTGCCGCCAGCACACCCGTCAGCTCGGTGGAGAAGTTGTCCGGGTAGCGGTTGATGGCCGCCGCGGCGTCGGCGATGCGGGCGAGCACCGAGGGCAGCGGTGGGTAGGGCACCTCGTTGCTGGCCAGCTTGATGGCGCCGGCCACCGTACGTCCGGGTACGTAGGCCGGCAGGTCGGCCAGGGCGGATCGCAGCACTACGGTCGTCCTCTCTTGGGCTTGTAACCGCGCTCGGCCGGCGGCTTGTACCGCTCCACCCGAGCCTTGCGGCCCTTGATCATCGTGGCCTGCAGCGCGGCGATCACCTCGGCCTCGGCGTCCGTCGGGATCTCGACGGTCGAGAACTTGTGGGTGATCTCGATGGCGCCGATCTGCCGGCCGGACAGGCTGGTCTCGTTGGCGATGGCCCCGACGAGGTCCTGCGGGCGCACCTTCGCGGCGTGCCCGAGGCTGACGAAGATCGTCGTCGTCGGGCCGGACCGGGGACGCGACTTGCCACCCCCGCCCCCGCCGTGCGGGGCTACGCGGTCCTGATCCCCGTCGGCGGACGGGCGGACCTGGGGGATGTCGGCGACGTCGTCGTCCGGGTCGCCCTGCCCGGCCTCGTGCGCGAGCTTCACGGCGGCGAGCGCGACCTCCATGAGGTCGTAGTCGTCGGTGAGGGTGTCGACGACGACGCGGTACTGCTCGTGGGCGTCCTCGCGATCGGCCTCGCGCAGGGTCTCGGCGAGCGCGGACCGGGTCAGCTCGAGGCGGCGGGCCCGCAGGTCGGCGACGGTCGGCAGCGTCTCGACCGAGATCTTGTTGCGCGTCGCCTTCTCGATGCTTTTGAGCAGGCGGTGCTGGCGCGGTTCGACCAGGGTGATGGCCGTGCCCTCGCGACCGGCCCGACCGACGCGGCCGATGCGGTGGACGTAGGAGTCGGGCGCGTTCGGCAGGTCGTAGTTGACGACGTGGGTCAGGTGGTCGATGTCCAGGCCGCGGGCCGCGACATCGGTGGCGACGAGGACCTCGGTGGTGCGGTTGCGCACCTTGGTCATCACCCGGTCGCGCTGGTCCTGGGTCATGCCGCCGTGCAGCGCGTCGGCACGGTAGCCACGGGCGGCCAGGGCCTCGCCGAGGGAGTCGACCTCCTCGCGGGTCCGGCAGAACACGACGGCCGCCGTCGCCGACTCGATGTCGAGCAGCCGGCCCAGCGCGTTCGCCTTGTGCTGGCGCGGGACGAGGTAGGCGACCTGACGCACGCGCGCGGTGTCGTCGGTGCTCTGCTCGGTGCGGATGAGCACCCGCACCGGGTCGGTGAGGTAGCGCCGCACCAGCCCGTCGATGCGTTTCGGCAACGTGGCACTGAACAGCACCGTCTGCCGTTCGGCGGGCACCGCCTCCATGATCGCCTCGATGTCCTCGGCGAAGCCCATGTCGAGCATCTCGTCGGCCTCGTCCAGCACGACCGTGCGCAGCTGCCCGAAGTCGACGGTGCGGCGGGTGATGTGGTCGATCGCGCGGCCCGGAGTCGCGACCACGACGTCGACGCCGTGCTCCAGCGCCCGGATCTGGCGGGTGATCGGCTGGCCGCCGTAGACGGCCAGCACGCGGGCGCCGAGCTCGCGGCCGTAGCGGTGGATGGCCTCGGCCACCTGGATCGCGAGCTCGCGCGTCGGCACGAGCACGAGCGCCTGCGGGGCGGCGCCGCCGGCCTCGAGGCGTTGCAGCAACGGAAGGGCGAAGGCGGCCGTCTTGCCGGTGCCGGTGGCGGCCTGGCCGACGACGTCGCGCCCGCCCAGCAGCGGCGGGATGCTCTCGCTCTGGATCGGCGTGGGTTCCTCATAGCCGAGGGCATCCAGGACGTGCTGCAGTTCGGGCCGCAGCGCCAACTCGCCGAAAGACGTCATATGGACCATGGTCCCAGACGCGCGAGCGTCGGATTACAGGTTGCCGCGGGCGTCCTGCTCGCGCTCGATGGCCTCGAACAGGGCCTTGAAGTTGCCCTTGCCGAAGCCGAGCGATCCGTGCCGCTCGATGAGCTCGAAGAACACGGTCGGGCGGTCACCGACGGGGCGGGTGAAGATCTGCAGCAGGTAGCCGTCCTCGTCGCGGTCGACCAGGATGGCGCGCTTCTTCAGCTCCTCGACGGGCACCCGCACCTCACCGATCCGGGCGCGCAGCTCGGGGTCGTCGTAGTAGCTGTCGGGCGTGGCCAGGAACTCGACGCCGCGGGCGCGCATCTCGTCGACGGACCGCAGGATGTCGGTGGTGGCGATCGCGATGTGCTGGCAGCCGGCCGAGCCGTAGAAGTCGAGGTACTCGTCGATCTGCGAGCGCTTCTTGCCCAGCGCCGGCTCGTTCAGCGGGAACTTGACGCGGTGGTTGCCGTTGGCGACGACCTTGCTCATCAGCGCCGAGTAGTCGGTGGCGATGTCGTCGCCGACGAACTCGGCCATGTTCACGAAGCCCATGACCCGGTTGTAGAAGTCGACCCACTCGTTCATGCGGCCGAGCTCGACGTTGCCGACGCAGTGGTCGACGGCGCTGAACAGCGCGAACGGCGCGGGCGTCATGTCGCTGCTGCGCGGGACGTAGCCGGGCAGGTAGATGCCGGTGTAGCGCGAGCGGTCGACCAGGGTGTGCCGGGTCTCGCCGTAGGCCGCGATGGCCGCGGTGCGGACGGTGCCGAACTCGTCCTGCACGTCGTGCGGCTCGTCGAGGACGGTCGCGCCCTGCGCACGGGCGTGCTCGACGCAGCGGTCGACGTCCGGCACCTCGAGGGCGAGGTCGACGACGCCGTCGCCGTGGCGCCGGTGGTGGTCGGCCAGCGCACTGGTCGGGTCGACCGGGCCGAGGATGACGAAGCGCGCCGAGCCGGAGGTCAGCACGAAACCCTTGTGGTCGCGATTGCCGGTCTCCGGGCCGGTGTAGCCGACGAGCGTCATGCCGTAGGCGTGCTGGTAGTAGTGCGCGCTCTGCGTGGCGTTGCCCGAGACGAACACGACCGCGTCCATCGCCGTCACCGGGAAGGGGTCGCTGGTCTCGTCGTAGGGCACGAGGCCGACCAGTTGCTTGAGGCGCTCGACGGTGAGGTCGGCGTCGCGCTCGGCAGGGGTCAGTTCATCCACGCTCGTCATACACGCAGGGTGCGCGTCGGCCCGTGAGGTGTGCAACTCGTCGTTCGTGAGGTGGTCAGCGTGTCGAGATTGTCGGGCGGAACGGGCTCCGACCTCTACAGAGTGTCCAATCCTGGCCGCCGCTGCCGTGTCCTGCGGGTCCGGCGAGCCTCCCGGCCCTAGCCTTGATCCGATGCCCACCTACGTCGCGGTCTTCGCGCTCGTCCTCGCCTACGTCGCCCTCGTCGCGGCGTACGTCGCGCTGCGGACGCTCGCCAAGCTGCGGCGCGCCACGACGATCATCGCGCGCGGAACCCGCGGGCCGGACGGGCAGATGTCGCTCGTCGAGCTGACCGAGCGCAACAGCGCCCGGACCGAGGTCGTCGCCGAGGAGATCGCCGACCTGCGCGCGATGGTGGCCGACGGCCTGCACGCCGGGCCGCCCAAGCCGGTCGAGGGCAGGCAGGGCGCGCTGGAGAACCTCGCGCTCGTGCGCTACGACGCGTTCGGTGAGATGTCCGGGCGGCTGTCGTTCTCGCTTGCGCTGCTCGACGGCAAGGGCGACGGCGTCACCATCAGCGCCATCGCCGGCAGCAGCGACACCCGGGTGTACGCCAAGGGCGTCGCCGACGGCAAGGGCGAGCACGAGCTGACGCCCGAGGAGCAGCAGGCCGTCTCGTCCGCGCTGTCGCGGCGCCGCCCACTGCTCGGCCGCAAGGCGTCCTGACGGGGCGGTGCCTGCACCTCTCGGACACCTCCGACCGATCACGTTCTCCTCCCGAGTTGTCGGATCGTCACCGGTGGATCACGTCTTCCTGCCGACTTGCCGGATCCGGCACCGACAGCGGCGGCTCGAGCGGAAGACGTGATCGACGCCGCCCGGGGCGACCCGTCTCGCTACCCTTCGCCAGTGAGCGACCCGCAGCCGTCCGGCCTCGGCACCATTGCTTTCCTCGGGCCCGAGGGGACGTTCGCGCACGCGGCGGTGCGGCAGCTGCCGGCCGCCGCGCGGGCCACCCTGCTGCCGCTCGGCACCGTCACCCTGGCCATCGACGCGGTCCGCGCCGGGCAGGCCGACGCCGCGCTCGTCCCCCTCGAGAACTCCGTCGAGGGGGCGGTCCCCGCGACGCTCGACGAGCTCGCCAACGGCGAGGCGCTGGTCATCGCCGACGAGGTCTACCTGCGCGTCGCCTTCGAGCTCATGGCCCGGCCCGGCACGCGCCTGGCCGACCTGCACAGCGTGGCCACGCACCCGCACGCCGAGGCGCAGGTACGGCGCTGGCTCATGGCTCACCTGCCCGGCGTGCAGGTGAGCCTCGTCGGGTCGACGGCCGGCGCCGTGCAGGCTGTTGCGGCCGGCGAGTTCGACGCGGCCGTCGGCGCCGCGGTGGCCGGCGAGCTCTACGGCCTCGACGTCGTCGCGCACGACATCGCGGACTCCGAGGGCGCGGTGACCCGCTTCGTCCTGCTCGAGCGGCCCGGGCCGCCCGCCGCCCCGACCGGCAACGACCGCACGTCGCTGGTGGCCTACCTGCGCGACGACCATTCCGGCGCGCTGCTCGAACTGCTCGGTGAGTTCGCCGCACGCGGGGTCAACCTGACCCGCATCGAGTCCCGGCCGACCAAGGGCCGGATGGGTCACTACTGCTTCTCGATCGACTGCGAGGGTCACGTCACGGACCAGCGGGTCGGCGACGCGCTGGCCGCGCTGCACCGGGTCTGCGCGGACGTGCGCTACCTCGGCTCCTACCCGCGACGCGACGGTGCGCAGGGGCCGGTGCCGGTCGGCCGCAGCGACCGGTCCTTCACCGACGCGCGTGACTGGCTGGCCCGCATCCGCGCCAAGGGCGGAAGCTAGCTACAGGTACAGGCCGGTGTTGGCGTCGTTGCGCTGCGCGGCCACGGCGTGCAGGTCGCGCTCGCGCAGCAGCATCAGGCCCTCGCCCGCGATCTCGACCTCGAAGCGGTCGTCGGGGCTGAAGAGCACCTGGTCCCCGGTCTCGACCGCGCGCACGTGGTTGCCGACCGCGACCACCTCGCCCCACACCAGGCGCTTGGACACGGTGGCGGTGGCCGGGATGAGGATGCCGCCGGTCGAGCGACGTTCGCCGTCCTCGCGCGGTTCCCGCACGAGCACCCGGTCGTGCAGCATCTTGATCGGCAGTCGATCGCTCATGCCCTCGCTCCGCAGACGTCGCCCATGTCGTGACCCTACGACCGCAGCGGTACGACCTCTCGGTCGAGACCGTCCCCCGCCGCCGGCTCGCCGATGAGCTGACGCGCGACGTCCTGGGCGACCTCGGCGCAGCGGACCGGCGCGCCGTCGACGAGCAGCGGGTGCCGCGCCGGTGACCGGCCCACGTAGGCCAGCGGGTCCGGCACCGCCGAACCGTCGTCCAGCACGAACCGGCCGGTCCGCACGAGGGCCAGGTCGTAGCGGACGCCGCGGCCCTCGCAGACGTCGAGCACGGCCAGCTGATCGTCGGTGGCGAGCCAGAGCGCGTGCTGCTCGACGACACCGGGCGCGGCACAGAGCGTGGCGGGCCGCTGGTCGTCGACGACCCGGAGACCGCTGGCCCAGACCGCGGCCAGGCCCTCGGTCCGGACGCGCAGCACGACCACCGGCCCGGTCAGGCCGAGCGCGGTCCGCAACCAGGTGATCTTCGACGGGCAGGCGTTGGAGCCGTAGGCCAGGACCGGGTGCCGGCCCACCGTCGGCACCCGGTCC
>NZ_CAXUNP010000059.1:0-17526 GCF_964252635.1 uncultured Jatrophihabitans sp. | reverse complement strand
AGCGGGCGTGGATCTTGTCGTCGACCAGGTGCAGCAGCTTGAGGATGTAGGTGTAGCCCACCGACACCGGCTCGGGGAACGGCTCGCCGGAGCGGCCGTCGAACAGCCGCGCCTTGCCGCTCGAGCCGATCAGCTGCTCGCCGTCACGCGTCTGCAGCGTGGACGACAGCAGCCCGGTGATCTCCTCCTCGCGGGCACCGTCGAACACCGGGGTGGCGACGTTGGTGTCCGGGTCGCCCTGGCGGGCGGCCTCGGGAAGACGCGCGGCCCACTCGGGCTGGCCCTCGATGTCCCAGCCGGTCTTCGCGACCCAGCCGAGGTGGATCTCGAGGATCTGGCCGACGTTCATCCGGCCCGGCACGCCGAGCGGGTTGAGCACGATGTCGACCGGTGTGCCGTCGACCAGGAAGGGCATGTCCTCCGGCGGCAGGATCTTGGCGATGACGCCCTTGTTCCCGTGCCGGCCGGCGAGCTTGTCGCCGTCCTGGATCTTGCGCTTCTGGGCGATGTAGACGCGGACGAGCTCGTTGACGCCCGGGGGCAGCTCGTCGCCGTCCTCGCGGCTGAACACGCGGACGCCGATGACCTTGCCGCCCTCGCCGTGCGAGACCTTCAGCGACGTGTCGCGCACCTCGCGCGCCTTCTCGCCGAAGATCGCGCGCAGCAGGCGCTCCTCCGGGGTCAGCTCGGTCTCGCCCTTGGGCGTGACCTTGCCGACCAGGACGTCACCGGGCAGGACGTCGGCGCCGATGCGCACGATGCCCCGCTCGTCGAGGTCCGCGAGGACCTCCTCCGAGACGTTGGGGATGTCGCGGGTGATCTCCTCGGCGCCGAGCTTCGTGTCGCGGGCGTCGACCTCCTTCTCCTCGATGTGGATCGAGGTGAGGACGTCGTCCTGCACGATGCGCTGGTTGAGGATGATCGCGTCCTCGTAGTTGTGGCCCTCCCACGGCATGTAGGCGACCAGCAGGTTCTTGCCGAGCGCCATCTCACCGTCGTCGGTGGACGGGCCGTCGGCCAGCACCATGCCGACCTCGACCCGGTCGCCCTCGTCGACGATCGGCTTCTGGTTGAAGCTCGTGCCCTGGTTCGAGCGGGCGAACTTCTGCAGCCGGTACGTCTGGTGGGTGCCGTCGTCGGCCATCACCGTGATGTAGTCGGCCGAGAGCTCGGTGACCACACCCGCCTTCTCGGCGTGCAGCACGTCGGAGGCGTCGGTGGCGGCGCGCAGCTCCATGCCGGTGCCCACGAGCGGGGCCTCGGCACGCAGCAGCGGCACGGCCTGACGCTGCATGTTGGCGCCCATGAGCGCACGGTTCGCGTCGTCGTGCTCCAGGAACGGGATCATCGCGGACGCGACCGACACCATCTGGCGCGGCGAGACGTCCATGTAGTCGACCTCGTTGCCCTCGAGCAGCTCGACCTCGCCGCCCTTGCGCCGACCCAGCACCTTCTCGGTGAAGACGCCCTTGCTGTCGATGACGGCGTTGGCCTGCGCGATGACGAAGCGGTCCTCCTCGTCGGCGGACAGGTAGGCGATCTCGTCGGTGACCCGGCCGTTGTCGACGCGCCGGTACGGCGTCTCGACGAACCCGAACGCGTTGACCCGGCCGTAGCTGGCCAGCGACCCGATCAGGCCGATGTTCGGGCCTTCCGGGGTCTCGATCGGGCACATGCGGCCGTAGTGGCTCGGGTGGACGTCACGGACCTCCATGCCCGCGCGGTCGCGGGACAGGCCACCCGGGCCCAGCGCCGACAAACGACGCTTGTGGGTCAGGCCGGCGAGGGGGTTCGTCTGGTCCATGAACTGCGACAGCTGCGAGGTGCCGAAGAACTCCTTGATGGAGGCGACGACGGGCCGGATGTTGATCAGCGTCTGCGGCGTGATGGCCTCGACGTCCTGGGTCGTCATCCGCTCGCGGACGACGCGCTCCATGCGTGAGAGCCCCACCCGGATCTGGTTCTGGATCAGCTCGCCGACGGTTCGCAGGCGACGGTTGCCGAAGTGGTCGATGTCGTCGGTCTCGTAGCCCTCGTCGCCCGCGTGCAGGCGGATCAGGTACTCGATCGTCTTGACGATGTCGTCCTCGGTGAGCGTGCCGTTGAGGATCTCGGTGTCGCCGCCTAGCTTCTTGTTGACCTTGTAGCGGCCGACCTTGGCGAGGTCGTAGCGCTTGCCGTTGAAGAACAGGTTCTCCAGCAGGGCCTGCGCGGACTCACGCGTCGGCGGCTCGCCCGGGCGCAGCTTGCGGTAGATGTCGAGCAGGGCCTCGTCGGTGGAGCCGATGTGGTCCTTCTCGAGGGTGGCCAGCAGGGTCTCGGACCAGCCGAAGTGCTCGCGGATGCGGTCCTCGGTCCAGCCGAGCGCCTTCAGCAGCACGGTGACCGGCTGGCGGCGCTTGCGGTCGATGCGGACGCCGACGGTGGAGCGCTTGTCGACGTCGAACTCGAGCCACGCGCCGCGGCTGGGGATGACCTTGACGCCGTAGACGTCGACGTCGGAGGCCTTGTCCAGCGAACGGTCGAAGTACACGCCCGGCGAGCGGACGAGCTGGCTGACCACGACACGCTCGGTGCCGTTGATGATGAAGGTGCCCTTGCGGGTCATCATCGGGAAGTCGCCCATGAACACCGTCTGCGACTTGATCTCGCCGGTGGTGTTGTTGGTGAACTCCGCGGTGACGAACAGCGGGGCCGCGTAGGTCATGTCCTTGTCCTTGCACTCCTCGATGGACGCCTTGACGTCCTCGAAGCGCGGGTTGGAGAAGGACAGGCTCATCGAGCCGGAGAAGTCCTCGATCGGCGAGAGCTCGGTGAGGATCTCCTCGAGCCCGGACTGCGCGCCGGGCACGGTGTTGCGGGTCTGCCAGAGCTCGTTGCCGATCAACCAATCGAACGACTCGGTCTGCAGGGCGAGCAGGTTCGGGACCTCGAGCGGCTCCCGGATCTTCGCGAAGGAGGTCCGGGGCGGAGCTCCCGGAACACCTGACCTGGTGGTGGTGGAACGTGACTTACCGGAGCGCGAGACTGCCAAGATGCGTCCTTCCAAGGACTGATGGTGCTGCCAGGGCCGAGCGAGCTACCGCCTTCAGGCCCGGCGTGCGGACGCGCGAGGGTGAGCTCGCGGGCGCACGACGATGCCGGCCGCCGCAGGAGCAGCGGGCCGACAGGGCAGAAGAGGGCAGCGCAAAGAGCAACGATAGCGGCTCAGGGCACACCAAGCAAGCACCGCCACCATTCGAACACAGATCCAGCGGCGTGCTCTCAGCTTTCCCAACCGTGCCCGGCCCCTACCGTCGAGCGGTGGTGGTCCGGCTACCGGCGGTGGGGCTGCCTGCACCGTGCCAGGAAAGAGTGCCCCGCCGGGCCCCCGCCGTCAAGCGTTACGGGGTCTGTGGTGGATCGTGTCGCCCGGCCGGACGCCGTCCCGGCCGCCGCGGAGTCGTGGTGCGGGGTCGGTCAGGTGCTCGAGTTGGTGATCAGGTCGATCTTGGAGACGAGGTAGGAGGATTTCACCTTGTCCATCCGGACCACCGCGGCGAACGGGTCGATGCGGGGGGTGGCGCCGGACTGGTTGATCGTCAACTGCCCGTAGACGATCGTGGTCCACTGCGTGCCGTTCCCGGTGGCCGACTCGATCCCGGCGGCGTTGATCTGGACGGTCTGGCTGGCCTTGAGCTGCGTCGCCGTGGGCTTGACGATCTTCTGCAGGGCCGACCGGTACTGCGCTGTCCAGGCCCCGGTCGTGCAGGCCAGGCCGCGCTTCTCGTCGGCGGCCAGGGTCTTGTAGTTGTAGGTGTTGGCCAGGGCCGTGCACTTCTTCGCCGCCGCGAGCACCTTGTCGCGCGTGGTGGACGTCGACGGTTTGGCGTACCAGACCCCGTGGGCCGCCACCGCGATGATGACGATCATGGCGAGCGCGCAGACGCTCAGCACGATCGCGGGCAGCCAGCGCAGCCAGCCCGGGACCTCGGTCACGACCGGACGCTCGCGCTGCGCCTCCGTCTTGAGGTCGCGGGCCGACGTCGTCCGGCCGGTCTTGCGCGTCGAGACCTTCTCGCCGGCGGTCGCGGCAGCCGGCTCCGCCTTGGCGGTCCGGCGGCGGGTGCGGCGCTCCGCGGCGTCGGACGCGTCGGGCTCGTCGTCGGCCTCGGGCGGGGCCGCCGCCGGCTTGAGGGTGCCGGCCGCACCGCCGATGCGACGGGCGCGGCTGGCGGCAGAAGCGGCGGGGGTGGGCCGACGCCCCGTCCCGGTCGTCGTGCGGCCGGCCGCCTTCGACGTCGACACGGCGTCGCTGGGCTCGGCGCCGCCGTCGGTGGCCTCCGTGGGGGCGGCGCCGGTGTCGGTCACCTCGACGTCGGTGTCGTTGGCCTCGGCGTCGGTGGCCTCGGTGGCCTCGGCGTCGGTCGCCTCGACGTCGGTCGCCTCGACGTCGGCGTCGGCGGCGTCGGGCCCCCCGTCGCGGGTCTGGTCGCTCATGAGACCGCCGACGACTGGACGTTGCTGGCCAGCCAGGTGCCGCCCACCTTGGTGACGGTGACCTGGAGGTTCTGCTGGGTCGGCACGTCGGGCGTCGTGGACTTGTAGCCGTTGATGCTGATCAGCACGTCGTAGCTCTTGCCGCCCTTCCCGGACGGCCCGACCAGGGCCTGGTGGGTGACCCGTGCGGTGAGGTCGAACTTGCCCTTGGTCAGGGTCGACTTCGTGGCGGACTTCTTGCTCGCGACGTCGGTCTTGAGCTGCCCGGTCGTGCCCTTGACCGCCCGCTCGTAGTCGGAGTCGAAGTGGGCACGGCTGTAGGTCAGCAGATTGGCCGTCTCGACCGCCGCGGCGGTCATGGCCGCCTTCTCCGAGGAGGAGAAGTCACCCACCCCGCTGTTGCCGCGGGCATGGCCGAGCGGGGCGTAGTACACGATGATGCCGGCGACGAACACGACGCCGGCGACGACCGCGACGAGCCACGGTGCCCAGGACCGTTCTTCGGTCCCGCGCGAGTCTGACATCACTATCCGATCTGTATCGAGGCCGTTCTGTCCGGGCCGTCAGTGGGCAGGTGTGGAGCTGTGTCGGGCGCGTCGACGCCGGGTGCCCGACGCCTCCGGTGCGGCCAGACGCTACCCCGGCCGGTGAGGAATCAGTGCAGACCGTCGGTCAGCAGCGTCAGCCAGGACGCGTCGCCGAGCGCCGACGGCTCCTGCAGGGTGTTCCCGACGGTGTTCTTGGTGAGCACCCGCGGGTAGGCGTAACCGCCACCCGAGACGCTGATCGGGTCGCCGCCGGGGACGTGCGCCGACCCGCGAATGTTCGTGCCACTGCTGGTCGATGCGGTGCAGCGCGCCGACACGTCCGGGGCGATGGGGCTCAGCTGGCTGGGTTCGCGCTTCACCCCGTTGTAGCCCTCGCGTCCCTTCGTGGGGTCGCCACAGTCCTGCGGGTCGGGGGTGGTCTGCAGGATGAGTCCCAGCTGGGCGGTCTTCGGCTTGCGCAGCACGGACTGCCCGCCGGCGGCCAGTGCCGGGTAGAGCTCCAGCACCTGCTCCACCCCGTCGAGGTGTCGGACGACCTGGCCGCCGGTGACGGACAGGTTGGCCAGCACGACCCCGAGGTCGGTGCGGTTGTTCTTGACGAAGGTCTGGACGGTGTTCAGGTCGGTCGGGCCGTCGTCGAGCAGCCGCCGGATATCGGGGTCGCTCTTCTTCAGCTGGGCCGACAGCAGGTTCAGGCTGTGCGCCCAGCTGCGCAGCGGGTCCTGCTCGTCGAGCTGGGTCTGCAGCACCGTCGCCGAGTTGTTGATCAGCGCGATGGTGTTGTCGACGTTCTGCGGTTCGAGCGCGGCGCGCAGCAGGGTGTCGGTGGAGTCCAGCAGCTGTCCGAGGTCGGACCCCCTGCCGTTGATGGCGGAGTCCAGCTCGCTGACGGTGGTACGCAGGTCGTCGAGCGGGACGGAGTTGACGAAGTCGTCCAGGTTGACCAGCAGCGTCTTGGTGGCGACCGGGATCTTGTTGTTCTTCATCGGCAGCACGACGTGGCTGCCGTGGACGAACGGTCCGCTAGTGCCCGCACCCTTGGCGGGGATCAGGTTGACGTACTGCTCGCCGACGACCGAACGGTTGGCGACGGTGGCCGTCGAGTCGATGGGGATGTGCGGGCTGTTGCAGTTGTCGAGCTGCAGGTCGACCCGGATGCCCTTCTTGATCAGGTGCAGCTCGCCGACCTTGCCGACCGTGACGCCGCGGTAGGTGACCTCGGCATTGGTGAAGATGCCGCCGGAGTCCGGGAAGTCCGCGGCGACCTTGCACCCGTCGTTGCCGAGCACGTTCTTGGCCAGGCCGACGTACTCGGCCGACACGTAGGACACGCCCACCAGGGTGATGATCAGGAACAGGATCAGCTGGATCTTCGTCGATCGTCTCAGCACGGCGGCCTCACTTCCCCGTGCCGATGAGCTGCGGCGTCAGCCGCGGCACCGAGGAGGTGGGCGTCGTCGTGCCCGAGGACGTCGTGCCCGAGGACGTCGTGCCCGAGGACGTAGTGCCCGAGGACGTCGAGCCCGAGGAGCCGCTGAGCTTGGTCGACGAGGCGCTCGCGCCGGTGGCGCTGGGCGTCGTGCACAGCACCGGCAGCTTGTTGCCCAGGGCGCCGCACAGCTGGTCCGTGAGGTTCAGGTTGAGGATGGCGGCCAGGTTGGCGTAGTCGCCCTTGACGAACTCGCGGGAGCGGCCGAGCGGGAACGGGAAGGTGCCGGCGATGCGCAGCGCCTTGGGCAGGTCCGAGCCCGCCGCCGCCAGCTGCTTGACCGGGTTGGCCAGCGAGCGCAGGGCGCTGACGAAGTTGGCCTGGGTGGCGTTGATGACGCCGGTGGCCACCGTGCCGAGGTGCGACAGGCTCGAGAGCAGGGTGACGAGCTTGCCGCGCTCGTCGGACAGCACCTTCAGCGCCGCGGGGTAGGTGTCCAAGGCGTTGGTCAACACTGTCTTCTGGCGGTTCAGGGTGGCGGCCAGGGTGTTGATGCTGACCAGCGCGGTCGTGATCTTGTCCTTCTGCCCGTTCAGCGTGCCGACGAAGGTGTTCAGCTGGTTGATCAGGTCGCGCACCGGGCCCTCGCGGCCCTTCAACGCCGTGTTGAGCTCACGGGCGATGACCTGGATCTGCTCGATGCCGCCCTGGTTGAGCAGCAGCGACAGGGCGCCCAGGACCTGCTCGACCTCCGGCGCCGAACGCGTCCGCGACAGCGGGATGTCGGCGCCGCTGCGCAGCTTGCTGGTCGAGGGAGCGCTCAGCGGCTGCTCCAGGGCCACGTACTTCTCGCCCAGCAGGGAGGTCTGGTTCACCTCGGCGCGGGCGTTGGCCGGTAGGTCGACGCGCGCGTTCACCTGCATGGTGACCTTCGCCTTCCACCCGTCCAGCGAGATCTTGGTGACCTTGCCCTCAGCGATGTCGTTGACCTTCACCGCCGACTGCGGGACGAGGTCGAGGACGTCGTCGAAGTGCGCCACGATCGTCATCGGGTGGTTGCCGAGGTCGGCGCCGCCGGGCAGCGGCGCGGTGTACAGGCCCTTGAAGCCACACCCGGACAGCACCAGGCTGGCCAGCGCCAGGATCACCACGACCGCGGTACGTGGTCGACGCACGGTCGTCATGAGCCCGACCCCCCAGCCAGCCCGCCGGTGAGGATCTTGAGGCCGTCGCCGCCGCTCGAGCCGAGGGAGGGCGCGGTGCCCGAACCGGTGCCGGACCCGATGGCGCCGGGCAACACCCCGCCGCCGGTCGGGAGCCCGCCCCCGCTGCCACCCGTGAGGCTGCCCAGCAGCTGGGTGATGCCCGCGAACGGCAGCTTGTTGGTGGTCAGCACCGTCTTGCACTCCGTGGCGAGCGTCTGCGTCAGTGTCGTGACCGCCGGCAGTGAGATGAGGTTGGTCGTGATGCTCTGGTTGAGCACCTGGCAGAACGACACCGGGTTGGTCAGGGAGGACAGGTTCGAGCGGGTCGCGATGCCGCCGACGGTCGGCGAGTAGGCGTGGACGATGTTGGCCAGCGCGACCGGCGCAACGGCCAGCGTCTCCTCGAGCGATCCCTTCTCGTTGACGAGCACGCCGGTCAGCGTCCGGAGCCCGGCGATCGAGGTGTGCAGCTTGCCGGCGTTGGCCTTGACGAAGGTGTTGACGTTGTTCAGCGCGATGCCCAGGTCGTGCAGCGCGGCGCCCAGGTCGGTGCGCTCGCTGGCGAGGTCGCCGGCCACCTGGGCCAGCTGGGTGTTGAACAGCCGGACCTGGCCGTCGCTGCTCTTCAGGGCACCGGTGAAGGTGCGCAGGTTGGCGACGGTCTGGAACAGGTCGCCCCGGCTGTCGGACAGCGTCCGCGCCGCCTTGGACAGCTGGGTGATGCTGTTGCCCAGCGCGGCGCCGTTGCCCTTGAGGTTGGCCGCCGACACCTTGAGCAGGGTGGACAGGGCGCCGTTCTGCTTGCCGCCCTTGTTGGCGCCCTTGGGCCCGAGGGCCACCGAGAGCTTGTTCAGCGAGGCGTAGATGTCGTCGAGCTCGGCGGGCCCGGAGGTGTTCTTGGTGGAGATGGTGCCGCCGTTGCGCATCACCGCGCCGCTCTTGTAGACCGGGGCGAGCTGGATGTAGCGGTCGGAGACCAGCGAGTTGGCGACCTCGATGCTCTGCACGTTTGCGGGCAGCTTGTAGGCCGAGTCGTAGGACATCGTGACCTTCACGCCGGTCGGCCCGGGTTTCACGCTGTCGACGGTGCCGACATTGACGCCCAGGATCTTGACCGGGGTGCCGGTGTAGATGCCGACCGCCTCGGCGAAGTTGGCACTCACCTTCTTGTCGTCGGACCCGTTGAAGAACACGAAGTAGGCGCCGGTGCCGACGATGGCGAGCACCACGACGAGGACGACGATGCGCCCCAGGCTCTTGCTCATCTTCTTCATGTCAGGACCCCACCGGCGAGATCTGGCCGAGGACACCGGCGACGCTGAGGTTCTGGATGTAGTTGTCGAACCAGCGCCCGTTGCCGATGACGTTGTTGAAGACCCGGTAGAACGGCCCGAGCAGCGCGAGGCCGCGGTCCAGGCTGTCCTGGTTGTCGTTGAGCTGCTTGAGCACCTTGTTGACCTGGGTCAGCAGCGGGTTCAGGGCGCGCTGGTTGTCGCTGATCAGCCCGTTGAGCTGGGCCGACAGGGTCTGGGTGTTGATGAGCAGCGAGTGGATCGCGTCGCGCCGGGCGTTGAGCTCGGCCAGCAGCAGGTTCCCGTCGCTGAGCAGCGTCTGCAGGTCCCCTGAGCGCTGGGCCAGCACCCCGGTGACGGAGTTGGCCCGCGACAGCAGGGTCTTGAGCTGCGCGTCGCGCGAGCTGATGGTCAGCGACAGGCGCGACAGACCGGTGACCACCGGCTTCACCGAGGACGGTGTGCCCGAGAAGTCCGACGACAGCGTGTTGAACGCCCCGGCCAGCTGGCCGGTCTTGATGTTCTGCACGGTGTCGGTCAGGGCCGTGAAGGCCGGATACACGTCGAAGGGCGATTCGGTGCGGCTCTTCGGGATCGTGGAGCCCGACTTCATCTGCTTGGTGCCCTCGGAGTCGATCTCGACGTACTTGCGACCGAGCAGGGTGCGCAGCTTGATCCGGGCGAAGCTGTCGTTGCCGACCCAGCCGTCCTTGACCAGGAAGCTGACCTTGACCAGCCCGGCGCCGCGGTCGATGGCCACGGTGTCGACCTCGCCGACCTTGACGCCGGCGATGCGGACGTCGTCGCCCTCCTTCAGGTTCGCCGAGGTGGAGAACATGGCCGAGTACGGCGTCCCGCCGCCGATCAGCGGCAGGCTCGCCGCGTTGAACGCCGCGACGAGCAACACGAGGATGAACACCAGGCCGATCGCGCCGATGGGCGTGGGGTTGCGTGAGGTGAAGGACTTGCCCAGCTTCACCGCGCGCTTGGTCTTGACCCGGCCGTTGGTGCTCTCGGTCTCGTTCTCGGCCACCGTCAACACCTCGCCGACGTGGTCGGGCCCGAGAGCTTGGAACTCAGCGGGCTGAGCGGGATCTTCAGGGCGCTGGTACCGGACCCGACGCTGATGTCACCGGACAGCGAGCACAGGTAGAAGTTGAACCACGAGCCGTACTGCGCGGTACGGACGAGCCCGCCCACCGTCGGCGCCAGCTGGTCCAGGACGTACTGGACCGTCGACCGGTTCTTGTTCAAGCTCGCCGCCAGGCCTGTCAGGTTCTTGATGTCGGTCTTCAGCGGCGGACGGATCTGGGTGAGCAACCCGGCCGTGGACGTCGCCAGGCCGTTGATACCGACGATCGCGTTGCCGATCGTGTAGCGGTCCTTGGCCAGACCGCTGACGAAGGACCGCAGCTGGATGATGAGGTTGGACAGCTCGTTGTTGCGCGAGGCGATCGCCCCCAGCACCGAGTTCAGGTTGTCGACCACCTGGCCGATCACCTGGTCCTTGTCGGCCAGGGCGTTGGTCAGGCTGGCCAGGTTGGACAGCAACCGCACCAGCGCGCCGCCCTCGCCCTGCAGCGTCTGGATGACCTCGTAGGACAGCTGGTTGATCTGGGTCGGGTCGAGGCCCTGCACCAGGGGTTGGAAGCCCTGGAACAGCACGGTCAGGTCGACCGCCGGCCGCGTCTGGGTCAGCGGGATGGTGCCCCCGGGCTTGAGGACCTTCGACGAGCCCCCGGCCACCGGTTCCACGTCGATGTAGCGCTGCCCGACCAGGTTGCGGTAGCGCATCGCCGCGGTGATCGACACCGGCAGCGGGCGGCTCTTCTGCACCGTGAAGGCGACCTGGGCGACGGAGGTGTCGCCCTTGCGCTTGAGGATCTTGATGCTCTCGACGGTGCCCACCCGCACGCCGGCGATGCGGACGTCGTCGCCCTCGTTCAGGCCGGTGACGTCGGTGAAGTTCGCCTTGTAGCTGTGGGTGGCGCCGAAGGACTGGTTGGAGATGGTCACGGCGAGCACGTAGGTGACCAGGACGGTGATGATCAGGAAAACGACCAGCTTGATCAGCGGCGCGAGGAGCCCTCTCATGGCCTCACTCCGCTCGGCCAGCAAAGCCGACGATGCTCATGATTCGCTCCGCAAGCGTCGCTCATTTCACGACCACCTCGTGCCCGCGCAGCAGCGGCGCGGCCAGCAGCGTGGCGCCGCCGGGGACCTTGTTCGGCGTCGTGTGCAGCGTCTTGGCCACCAGCGAGTTCACCAGCGCGGACTCGGCCGCCGACCCGATCGAGGGGTTGGTGGTCCGGGCGGCGGTCTGCTTCGCCCCGCCGCAGCCGCTCGTCGTCGGGTCGACCAGCGGCGCACCGTCGTTGAGACAGCGGTAGCGCGCCGGGATCTGGAACTTGCCGTTCGACTGCGGTTGCGGGTTGTCGGGCAGGCCGAAGCAGTTCGGGCCGTACCCGGTGACCAGCGTGGGTTGGTTGCCCGGCTTGTAGGACTTGGTGTTGTAGCCGTTGTCCACCGTGACCTCGAGGTGGATCTGGTTGTTGTAGATGGCATCGCCGGCGCCGTCGGCGAGCTTGTTGATGCCGGACAGCAGACAGGTGAACTCGGGCGAGTACTGGTTGAGCAGCCCGAACGCCTTGGCCTGCTGGCCGGCCACGCTGATGAGCCGGGACCGGTTGTCGGAGAGGAACCCGGCCACCACGTTCGACGTGCTCGTGCCCGTCGTGAGCAGGTTGTCGAGGTTCTGCTGTTTCTGGACGACCGTGCGGGCGCCCGTTTCGAGGTTCTTCAGGGTCGCGAAGATGTCGGGCGACACACCGTTGTACTCGAGCGCGACCCGGCCCAGCTTCTGCAGGTCGTTCACGAGGTCCTGCGTGTGCGGGTTCATGATCTTCAGGTACTTGTCGAAGTTGACGAGGGTGCGGCCGAGCTCCTCGCCGCGACCGTTCAGCGCGGTGGCCAGCGCGGTCAGCGTGCTGTTCAGCTCGGCCGGCTGCACGGCGTTCAGCAAGGGGAGCAGGTCACCGAGCACGTCCTGGGCCTCGAGCGCGCCCTGCGAGCGGTCCTGCGGGATGACGTCGCCGCCCTTGATGTGCCGCACGCCGGCGACCGTCCCGGCGGAGTCGGTCGGCAGGATCAGCGAGACGTACTGCTCACCGAACAGCGTCTTGGGCAGGATCTGGGCCTTGACGTTGCTGGGGATGTCCTTCACCCGGCTGGGCTCGAGGGCGAGCGTCACGCTGGCGTTGTCGCCGTCGGCGTTCACCGCCTTGACCGAGCCGACGATGATGCCGCGCTCCTTGACGTCGGAGTCGAGGATCAGCTGGTTGCCGGTGTGGTCGGCCTTGAGGGTGACGTCGACGGTGGTCGTGAACGCCTTGTTGTAGATGGCGATCGACAGCGAGATCAGCGCGACGACGAGCACGATGAACAGCAGACCCAGCAGGCGTCGCTTGGTCTTGGCGGCCAGGGATTCAGCAGGCATGGTTCACCCCGCGATCCGCACGCTCGTCGTGGAGCCCCAGATGGCGAAGGACAGGAAGAAGTCGACGACGATGACGGCCACGATGGCCAGCCGGACGGCCCGGCCCACGGCCACGCCCACGCCGGCGGGGCCACCGGAGGCGTTGTAGCCGAAGTAGCAGTGGGTCAGGATGATGATCACTGCGAAGACGAGGACCTTGAAGAAGGACCAGACGACGTCGCCGGGCGGCAGGAACAGATGGAAGTAGTGCGAGTAGGTGCCCGCGGAGTCCTGGTAGTAGTAGACGACGATCGCGTACGACGCCAGGTAGGACGACAGCAGCCCGATGATGTAGAGCGGGATGACGGCGATGAAGCCGGCGATGATCCGGGTCGTGACCAGGAACGGCAGGCTCGGCACCGCCATGACCTCGAGGGCGTCGATCTCCTCGCTGATGCGCATGGCGCCCAGCTGTGCGGTGAAGCCGCAACCGACCGTCGCCGACAGCGCGATACCGGCCTGCAGCGGCGCGATCTCGCGGGTGTTGAAGAACGCGGTGATGAATCCGGAGTACGAGGCGACACCGAGTTGGTCGAGCGCGGCGTAGCCCTGCAGGCCCACCTCGGTGCCGGTGAAGAAGCACAGGAACGCGATGACGCCGACCGTGCCGCCGATGACGGCGAGCGCCCCGCTACCGAAGACGACCTCGGCCAGCAGCCGCATCGTCTCCTTCTTGTAGCGGGTGATCGTGCGCGGCGTCCAGGCCAGGGCCTTGCCGTAGAACGACATCTGGTCGCCGAAGTCGTCGAGGATCCCCAGCGGGACGCTGACCAGCTTCTTGGCCGAGACGAAGACATCGCTGGCCATGTCAGGTGCCCTTCGCCGGGACGACCTGGAAGTACACGGCGGTGATGACGAAGTTGGTGAAGAACAGCAGCAGGAAGGTGATGACGACGGACTGGTTCACGGCGTCGCCCACACCCTTGGGGCCGCCGCCGGCGTTGAGGCCCTTGTACGACGCCACGACGCCGGCAAGCAGGCCGAAGATCAACGCCTTGATCTCCCCGGTCCACAGGTCGGGCAGCTGGGCCAGCGCCGAGAAGCTGGCCAGGTAGGCGCCGGGCGTGCCGCCCTGCAGCACCACGTTGAAGAAGTAACCGCCCATGACGCCGACGACGCTGACCAGGCCGTTCAGCGCGACGGCGATGAGCATGGTGGCGAGCACCCGCGGCACGACCAGACGCTGCACCGGGGAGATGCCGAGCACCTCCATGGCGTCGATCTCGTCGCGGATCTTGCGGCTGCCGAGGTCGGCGCAGATCGCCGAACCGCCGGCGCCGGCGATGAGCAGCGCGACGACGATCGGGCTGGCCTCGCGGATGATCGCGAGCACCGACGCCGAGCCGGTGAACGACTGTGCGCCGATCTGCCGGGCCAGGGTGCCGAGTTCGAGAGCGATGACTGCGCCGAACGGGATGGACACCAGCATGGTCGGGAAGATCGTCACCGAGGCGACGAACCAGGACTGCTGGACGAATTCGCGGAACTGGAACGGCCGCCGGAAGGTCAGGCGACCGACGTCCAGGAAGAGCGCAAACAGGCTTCCTGCGTTGCGGACTCCGGCGACGGGCGACAGGCTCGGCATCAGCCTCGTCCGGCGGGCTGCGGGGCGTTCCTGGCGAGCTCGGGGTTGTCCTGCAGGGCCTTCTTGGTCCGCTCGGCTTCCTTGTCCTCCTCGTCCATGAGGCGCTTGATCGCCTCCTGGGCCTGCTGGGGAAGCGTGTGCATCATGTCGAGGACCCGCTGACGGCGGCGCGCGACGGCCTTGCGCTCGGGCATGCCGGGCGAGCACTGCAGCTGCGACGGCACGCCGGAGACCTCGTCACCGCCGGCGTTGTGCCCGGCCGCGAACATGGCCTGCTCGGCCGCCATCTGCGCGGCGTCCTTCTCCTCGCTCATGCCGATCGGCCCGTCCATCGTCCCGTTGAGGAACTGCTTGATGACCGGCTCCTCGCTGGTCAGCAAAACCTCGCGGGGGCCGAACATGACCAGCTCACGGCGGAACAGCATGCCCAGGTTGTCGGGCACGGTGCGGGCCATGTTGATGTTGTGCGTGACGATGAGGAAGGTGGCGTCGGTGTTGGCGTTGATGTCGAGGAAGAGCTGGCTGATGTAGGTGGTGCGGACCGGGTCCAGGCCCGAGTCCGGCTCGTCGACCAGGATGATCTCGGGGTTGAGCACCAGCGCGCGGGCCAGCCCGGCGCGCTTGCGCATACCGCCGGAGATCTCGCCGGGCAGCTTGCCCTCGGCGCCGGCCAGGCCGACCATGTCCATCTTCTCCATGACGATGGACTTGACTTCTTTCTCGGTCTTCTTGGTGTGCTCGCGCAGCGGGAAGGCGACGTTGTCGAACAGGGTCATGGACCCGAACAGCGCGCCGTCCTGGAACAACACCCCGAACAGCTTGCGGGTGTCGTAGAGCTTGGACTCGCTGCAGTGGGCGATGTCGACGTCCCGGATGATGATCGAGCCCTTGTCCGGCTTGAGGAGTCCGATCAGCGACTTCAGGAACACCGACTTGCCCGTACCGGACGGGCCGAGCAGGGCCGAGACCTCACCGGGCGGCAGCGTGAGGGTGACATCGCCCCAGATCGTCTGCCGGCCGAACGCCTTGGTCAGCTCGTGGACTGCGACCTCGACACCCACAGCGCCGCCCCCTTTCGTCCGTTGCACGGCCTCTGTCGCAGCATCTTCGGCGACCTGGGACACAGTGTGACGTAAACCAATGTAACCAGCGAGCTACCGGCAGGTAACCCCGGCGGCGGCTCAGCATCGCATATTTCCGCAGCTACCGCCTGCGGGGACTTCTGCGCCCATGAGGGCGGTCTCAGATGCCGGACGCCGACGATGGGCGGGCTGTGCCCCGGCCCGGATAAGGTCCGCTCATGCCCGACGCCACGACCTCCGAACCAGCGGGGCGGTTGCGCGCCCTGCTCGCGGACGAGCCCCCCGCCACCGTGTTGGCCCTGCCCGACCCGTCCCTGACGGCCCTGGCCGACCTGCTCGAGGAATCCCGCCGGCGCCAGGAGGCCGACATG
Organism: uncultured Jatrophihabitans sp.; assembly: GCF_964252635.1. GTDB lineage: Bacteria > Actinomycetota > Actinomycetes > Mycobacteriales > Jatrophihabitantaceae > Jatrophihabitans. The sequence continues at coordinate 2,000 of NZ_CAXUNP010000059.1, read as the reverse complement.
GGGCGGGCGTTCAACGCCGCACTGAAGCACGTCCCGTTCCCGGTCCGCGGGATCGTGAAGAAGGTGTTGCTGGGATGAGCCGGTCGCTGGACGAACGCGCCGAGCTGCGCAAGCTGGCCCACACCCTGGACAGCGACGAGTCGAGGCTCACCATGCTGGCCGGCGTTCCCGCCGAGGACGTCCGCACCCTGCGGGCCCAGGCCGGCGAGGCGATGTTCCAGGCCGGCCGCCCGGCGTTCGCGCGGGTCGCCACCTTGTCGAAGACGCTGCCCACCGCGGTTGCCGCGAAACTCACCGTGCTGACGCTGCCGCCGTTGCTGGCCGCGCGGGTGGCCGAGCTGCTCGAGCCGGCCCGCGCCGCCGACATGGTCGCCAAGTTGCCGGACGCCTACCTGGCCGACGTGTCGTCGGTGCTGGACCCGGCGCGCGCGCCGGAGGTCGTCGCGGCGATCCCCGACGACCGGGTGGCCGCGGTCAGCGCCGAGCTCGGCCGCCGCCGGGAATGGGTGGTCATCAGCGGCTTCGTCTCGCACGTGCCGCCGGCGGCGCTGCGTGCCTCCATCGCCGTGTTCGACGGTGAGCAGCTGGTGCGGATCGGTTTCCTGATCGACGACGAGGCCAAGCTCGACGCCATCGCCGAGATGCTCGCCGACGGCCAGGTCGAGCAGATGCTGACCGCCACCGTCGACCACGAGCTGTGGGCCGAGCTCGGCGACATCGTCGAGCACCTCTCCGACGAGCGGTTGACGCGGATGGCCGGTTACTACCGGGCCACGGACGCGCTGCACGCCCCGTTCGAGGCCGCCGCCGCCTCGGGCGAGCTGGAGAAGGCGGCGCTCGCGCGCCTCGCCGGGTGACGTCGAACGCCGACGCGGGCGGCCTCGAGCTGCTGCACGTCACCCGGGGCGGGCTGCTGGAGTCCAGGCACCGCGGCTCGGTCGTGCTGCTCGCCGCGTCCGGCGACGTCGAGCACGCGGTCGGCGACGTCGAGGCCCCGATGTTTCCCCGCTCGTCGCTCAAGCCGCTGCAGACGGTGGCCATGCTGGAGGCGGGCCTGCACGCGCCGCAGCCGTCCGTCGCCCTGGCCTCGGCCAGCCACGTCGGCGAGCCGGCGCACCTGGCGGGCGCACGTGAGGTGCTCGCTGCGGCCGGTCTCGACGAGGCCGCGCTGGGCTGCCCACCGGACCTCCCCCTGCACCGACCGGCGATGCTGGAGTGGGTGCACGCCGGTGGCGGGCCCGCGCGCATCTGCCACAACTGCTCGGGCAAGCACGCCGCGATGCTGGCCACGTGCGTGGCGGCGGGTTGGGACACGGGCGCCTACCTCGACGCGTCGCACCCGCTCCAGCAGGCGGTGACCGCGCAGGTGGAGCGGCTGTCCGGAGCTCGGGTGGCCGCGACGTCGGTCGACGGGTGCGGGGCACCGGCCCTGGCGATCCCGCTCGTCGCCCTGGCCCGGTCGTTCGCGCGGCTGACGACGGCGCCGGGCGGCACGTCCGAGCGCGCTGTCGCCGACGCGATGCGCGCGCACCCGCAGCTCGTCAGCGGCACCGACACCCCGGCCACGGAGTTGATGGCATCGACGCCCGGGCTGCTGGCCAAGAACGGCGCCGAGGGTGTGTGGGCGGCGGCGCTGCCGGACGGGCGGGCGTTCGCGGTCAAGGTCGACGACGGTGCGGGCCGCGCCCTGGGCCCGCTGCTCGCGGTCGTGCTGCGCTTCTGGGGTGCCGACGACCCGGTGGTGCGGCGGTGGGAGCACGAGCCGGCGCTCGGGGGCGGCCGTCCGGTCGGTTCGGTGTCGCCGTCGCCGGCGTTGCTGGACCTGCTCGGCCTGCCCGCGCTCGCGGATCTTCCGGCACCTGACGCGGTATGACGCCTTCCGCGTAGGAAGATCCGGATCGCGCGGCCGAAAGTTGCGAAGGGGCGGCCCGCACGGATGCGGGCCGCCCCGTAGGCCGGGGGGGTGGTCGTTAGGGTAGGGGTGGCCGGGCTACCCCGCG
>NZ_CAXUNP010000058.1:5898-17845 GCF_964252635.1 uncultured Jatrophihabitans sp. | reverse complement strand
GGTCGAGGTCGACCTCGAGGTAGTGGTCGCGGAACGTGTGGTTCTGCGCCGGGTCCAGCACCTCGAGCAGGGCCGCCGCGGGGTCGCCGCGGTAGTCCGAACCGACCTTGTCGATCTCGTCGAGCAACACGACCGGGTTCATCGAGCCGGCCTCGCTGATGGCGCGGACGATGCGCCCGGGCAGGGCGCCGACGTAGGTACGCCGGTGGCCGCGGATCTCCGCCTCGTCGCGCACCCCGCCGAGGGCGACGCGGACGAACTTGCGGCCGAGCGTGCGGGCGACGGACTCGCCGAGCGAGGTCTTGCCGACGCCGGGCGGGCCGACGAGGGCCAGCACGGCCCCGGAGCCACGCCCGCCGACGACCTCGAGGCCGCGCGCGGCGCGCCGCGAACGGACGGCCAGGTACTCGACGATGCGGTCCTTCACGTCGTCGAGGCCGTGGTGGTCGGCGTCCAGGATCTCGCGGGCGCTCTTGAGGTCGGTGTTGTCGTCGGTGCGCGTCGACCAGGGCAGGTCGAGCACGGTGTCGAGCCAGGTGCGGATCCAGCTCGTCTCGGGCGACTGGTCCGAGGCCCGCTCGAGCTTGTCGACCTCGCGCAGCGCGGCCTCGCGGACCTTGTCCGGCAGCTCGGCGGCTTCGACGCGGGCGCGGTAGTCGTCCGAGCCCTCCGGTTCGCCCTCGCCCAGTTCCTTGCGGATCGCGGCGAGCTGCTCGCGCAGCAGGAACTCACGCTGGCGCTTGTCCATGCCCTCGCGGACGTCGTCGCGGATCTTCTCGGTGACCTCGAGCTCGGCGAAGTGCTCGCGCGCCCACTCCAGGACGCGGGTCAGCCGCTCGTGGACGTCGGGGGTCTCGAGCAGCTCACGCTTCTGCTCGTCGGACAGGTACGGGGCGTAACCGGCCATGTCGGCGAGCTCGCTGGGGTCGTCGACCTTCTGCACCTGGTCGATGACCTGCCAGGCGTTGCGCTGCTGCAGGATCGCGATGACCACCTTCTTGTAGTCAGTCGCGAGCTCGCGGACGGCCTCGGTGGACGGGGCGTCCTCGACGGGCTCGGCCTCGACCCACAGCGCGGCACCGGGACCGGGCACGCCGGAACCCAGTCGGGCACGTGCGCCGGCGCGCAGGACCGCGGCCGCGGCGCCGCCGGGCAGGCGGCCCAGTTGCTCGACGGTCGCGACGACGCCGTGGGTGGGGTAGCGGTCGGACAGGCGCGGGGCGAGCAGCAGCCGGCCGTCCGAACCGGCCCGGGCCGCCTCGATCACCGGGCGCGTGTCGGCGTCCAGCTCGACGGGCACGACCATGCCGGGCAGCACGACGAGGTCGGGCAGCGACAGGATCGGCAGGGTGATGACGTCAGTCATGGGATACCTCTATCTCGCGAATTGAGTCTTGTCGGCTCAACTCCGAGGTGGGGGCGTCTGTTCCGTCTCGGCCGCCGAAGGCGTCCGCTCTGGGCGAACGAGCCGAACGGTCAGGCCGGTCTGCCAGGCTGGGACGGTGTTCGACGAACTCCCCGTGACGCGGGTCGAGCGCGACCCGCGCGCGCCCGCCGCGACGGTTGGTTGGCCGCACGACATCCCTGCCGTCGCCGACCTCCTGGGCCATGGCGTCGAGCTCGGGCCGCTGACCGTGCTCGTCGGCGAGAACGGGTCGGGCAAGTCGACGCTCATCGAAGCCGTGGCCCAGGCCTACGGGCTGTCGGCCGAGGGCGGTTCCACCGGCGCCCGGCACAGCACCCGCGAGTCCGAGTCCGACCTGCACCGGATGCTGCGGCTGCGGCGCGGCATCGGGGCGTCGAAGTGGGGGTTCTTCCTGCGCGCCGAGACCATGCACGGCTTCTACAGCTATCTGGAGCGCAACCCGGGGAGTGCCGATCCGGTGTTCCACGAGCTGTCCCACGGCGAGTCGTTCCTGAGCGTGCTGGAGTCCCGGTTCGCCGACCCCGGTTTCTACGTGCTCGACGAACCGGAGTCGGCGCTGTCGTTCAGCGGCTGCCTGGCCCTGGTGGGCCTGCTGCATCGCATGGCTCGGGACGGGCGGCGCCAGTCACTGGTCGCCACCCACTCACCGGTCATCGCGGCCACACCGGGCGCCACGATCCTCGAGGTCGGCGAGCACGGCCTGCGCGAGGTCGCGTGGGACGACCTCGAGCTGGTGCAGAACTGGCGTGACTTCCTCGGCGACCCGGACGTGTTCCTGCGCTACGTGCTGGACGACTGAGGTCGCACCCAGGACCGGGCCTGGCCTACGACGAGGCCGGGAAGAAGGGCGGCACCGGGGCCGCCGGGTCGTGCTCGCCGGGCGCGATGACCATGACGTCCAGGGTGCGTCCCTCGGTACGTGAGGCGGGCCCGTTGATGCCGGCGTTCACCGTCTCGCGCGGCAGCGCGGTGCGCACGGCGAGCAAGTAGCCCTGCAGACCGTCGGGGTACTGGACCCAGGCCAGCGAGGCCGAGTCGACGCCGCCGAGCACCTCCAGGTATGCGGTGAGACCCTCGACGAGGCCGGGGGCGACGTACGCGGGTTGCCCGATCAGCAAGGTGGTTCCGGCACCCGCCACGCGGGTGCGGCTCGCCGGGTCGACGCCCGCGAGCAGGTCGGACATCTCCGGGACGGTGAAGGACTTGCCGTGCTGGCTGAACGGGTTCAGCGCGGTGACCGCGTTGTTGCGAACCGCCTGCGCGAACAGGTCGCGGCAGGCGACGGGCACCTCGGTGAGGCCGGGGCGCGCCAGGGTGCGCAACGCGTCCTGGGCCTTGTCCGGGGTGCTGAAGAACGGGACAGCGGTGATGCCGTGCGTCGGCACCGTGATCGGCGACTGCCGGCCCTGCGGGTCGGCGGCGAGCAGCCACCCGACCGTCGAGGCGAGCAGCGCGTCGGTGAAGCGCCGGGCCGCTGCCGGGTCGCCGGACACGGCCGCCTGCGCGAGCAGCCCGTCGAGATCGGTGGTCATGCCGACATTCTCCGTCTTCCCCACCGCTGTGGCCGCGTTCGACCCATCGGCGCGCGGCCACGGCGATGGGGAAGGCGGGTCAGTCCGTGGCGCCGCTGTAGACGTGCGGCATGATCGCGTCCGGCGGGATGACGCCGAGCCGACCGGACTGGTAGTCGGCCATGGCCTGCTGCAGCTCCTGCTTGGTGTTCATGACGAACGGGCCGTACTGCACCATCGGCTCGCCGATGGGCCGGCCGCCGAGCAGGATGACCTCGAGCGAGCTGGTCCGGCTGTCCTGCCTGGCGTCGGCGGTCAGGGTGAGGCGATCGCCGGCGCCGAACACGGCCAGCTGGCCGCCGTGGATCGCGTCGCCCTTCGGGCCCACCGTGCCGTTGCCCGCGTAGACGTAGGCGAGTGCGTTGTAATCGGCCTGCCACGGCAGCGACAGCGACGCACCGGCCGCGATCGAGGCGTGCAGCAGGGTGATCGGCGAGTGCGTGGAGCCCGGGCCGCGGTGCGGCACCCCGTCCGAACCGGCGATCTCACCGGCGATGACGCGCAGCAGCGCCCCGCCGTCCTCGCTGGCCAGCAGCAACAGGTCCGACGCCTCGACGGGTTGGTAGGCCGGCGTCGTGAACTTCTCGGCGGCGGGCAGGTTGACCCAGAGCTGGAAGCCGTTGAACAGGCCGCCCTTCTCGACGAGCTGCTCGGGCGGCGTCTCGATGTGCAGCAGCCCAGAGCCGGCGGTCATCCACTGCGTCGAGCCCTCATGGATGACCCCGCCGCCGCCGTGGGTGTCCTGGTGGATGAACTGACCGTCGATGAGGTACGTGACGGTCTCGAAGCCGCGATGCGGGTGCCAGTTGGTGCCCTTGGGCTCGCCCGCGGCGTAGTCGACCTCGCCCATGTGATCCATCATGATGAACGGGTCGAGGTACTCATACCGGATGCCGGCCATCGTCCGGCGGACCGGGAAGCCCTCGCCCTCGTGGCCTTGCGGGCCGGTGGAGACCGCGAGCACGGGCCGCTCGGTGTCGCCGAGGCCAGCCCCCTTCACCCGCGGCAGGACCAGCGTGTCGGCGGTGACGGCAGCCATGGGACAGCCTCCTCGGTGTCGTTGCACTTGCAACTGCTTTAGGGAACGACCGGCCTGGGCAGGCTATTCCGCACAACGACTCCGACGAGAGGACCACTCATGCCCTTGTTCGGCAAGGAACACGTCGAGCGTTACGAGGCGACGGACGGCAAGGAGGGTTACGACTGGGAGAACGGGACGACGATCCTGCTGCTCCACACCACCGGGCGGAAGTCCGGCAAGGAGCGCATCCACCCGTTGATCTATCGGGACTGGGAGGACACGTACCTGATCGTCGCCTCCAAGGGTGGCGACCCCGACGCTCCCGAGTGGTTCAAGAACATCGAGAAGAACCCCGACGTCGAGATCCAGATCAAAGCCGACACCTTCCCCGTGCACGCCCGTGTGGCCACCGCCGAGGAGAAGCCGGCCATGTGGAAGCACATGACCGAGGTGTGGCCGAGCTACGAGGAGTACCAGGGCAAGACCGACCGGGAGATCCCGGTGGTCGTGCTCGAGCGGGCGTGACACGCTGGGTCCATGAGCGACGAGCGAGGCAACGACGACGCCAAGGCCAAGTTCGCGCAGGCGCTGGCCCGCAAGCACGACAAGCAGCATCCGCACGAGGCGGCGACGCAGGGTGAGGCCAAGGTGCACGACGCACATGGGGCAGCCGGTGGCAAGCGCACGTTCCGACGCAAGAGCGGCTGAGCCCGAGCCGGGCTGCGGCTCGTCCGCGCCCGATCGGGTGACGACCGGCGCGACCGTCGCCGACGTCATGGTGCGCCGCCCGCGGACCTGGCCGGCCGAACTGACCGTTGCGCAGGCACGACAGGTGCTGCAGGACGATCATGTGCACGCCGTTCTCGTCGTCGAGGACACGCGCCTGCTGGCCGTCGTTGATCGCAGTGACCTGGGCGACGCCGAGCCGGTCGACGTCGCTGGCCGACTCGGCCGCCTCGAGGGCCGCACCGTCGCGCCCGACGCCGAGCTCGAACCGGTCCGGTTGGCGTTGGTCCGATCCGGTCGCCGTCGCCTCGCCGTCGTCGACACGGAGCAGCGCCTGCTGGGTCTGCTCTGCCTCAAGCGCACCGGGCTCGGCTTCTGCACCGACGACGACGTCGAGGCCCGCGCCGCCGACCGGGCGGCGTCGGTACCCCCGGTCGGACTCGAACCGACACTGCGACCCTTTTAAGGGGTCTGCCTCTGCCGTTGGGCTACGGGGGCGCTACCGCGGCCATTGTGCCGCTTACCCGGCGCACGCGCTGCCATAGTGGGGCCATGACGTCGACGCAGACCGTGTGGTCGACACCGGTCCGCTACGCCGAGGTCGACCAGCAGGGCGTGGTGTTCAACGCGCACTACCTCACCTGGTGCGACGAGGCCCTGGCCGCGTTCTGCGCCGAACGGGGCCTGCCCGACTTCGCCGCGGCCGTGCACCTCAAGGCCTCGAGCCTCGTATGGACGAGCCCCGCCCGCTACGGCCAGACGGCCCGGGTGACCGTCCGCTGCGGAGCAGTCGGCCGGACGAGCGTGGCGCTGGAGTTCGACATCACCGCCGACGACGTGCCGTCGTGCCATGTCGAGACCACCTACGTGCTCGTGGCCGACGGCAGCCCGCGGCCGATCGACGACGCGACGCGGGCGGCCCTCACCCGCTGAGCCCGGCGACGGCGGCGGCGCGGTCGAGCACGGCGTCCAGCATCGGCTCGGTGAGCCGGCCGGTGAAGGTGTTCTGCTGGCTCACGTGGTAGCAGCCGAGCACGGTGCGCCCGTCGACCTCGACCTCGGCGCCGTGCGCGAACGGCGGCCGCCGCGACGGCACCGGCACCCCGGCGGACGCCAGCGACGGCCACAGGGTCGACCAGCCGAACGCCCCGAGCACCACGACTACCCGCACGCGGGGCCAGAGCAGGCGCAGCTCGCGCTCCAGCCAGGGGTGGCAGGCGTCGCGCTCAGTGGGGGTCGGCTTGTTCGCCGGCGGGGCGCAGTGGACGGGCGCGCTGATTCGCACCCCGCGCAGGGTCAGCCCGTCGTCGGCCGCGACCGACGACGGCTGGTTGGCGAGACCGGCTCGGTACAAAGCGGCGTAGAGCCAGTCGCCGCTGCGGTCGCCGGTGAACATCCGGCCCGTCCGGTTGGCGCCGTGCGCCGCCGGTGCGAGCCCGAGCACGAGGATGCGCGGGTCGGGGTCGCCGAACGACGGCACGGGACGCCCCCAGTACGTCTGGTCCGCGAAGGCCCGGCGGCGCTCGTGGGCGACCTGCTCGCGCCAGGCGACCAGCCGCGGGCAGGCCCGGCACACCGACACCCGGGCCGCCACCTCGTCGAGCGTGACCGCGTTCGACGCGAGCGACCGCACGTCGGCCGCGGTGCCCGCGACCGGTGTCTGCGCCGTCGCCGGGTCGCCGGGCCAGCCGGTGCCGGGCCGGACCGCGTCGTTCATGACGCTCACTGTGTCAGGGTGGGTCCGCATGCGAGCTGGGTAGGGTTCCCTCGCAGACGACGAGAGGAGCTGGACATGGCGATCGGCGCCAAGATCGGCCTCAAGGTCATCAACCTCGCCATCGGGATCCCGGTGGGCATTGCCACCAAGAAGCTCGTCGAACGCACGTGGACCGCGGTCCGGCCCGGCGACCCACCGCGCAAGGCCAAGGACGTGGACAGCACCTGGTCGGACGCGCTGACGTGGGCGGTGCTGTCGGCCGCGGGCATCGTGGCCGCAGAGTTCATCACCCGTCAGGGCACGGCGGTGGCCTACCGCTCGATCACCGGCCTCGAGCCGCCACCGCCGAAACCGAGCAAGGCGACCAAGAAGCTGGCCGGTGCGAGCGAGAAGTCCAAGGTCACCGACGACTGACGTCGATCAGGCTCAGCGCGATGCCGTCGAGGATGTCGTGCTCGCTCGCGGTCAGCTGCGGCGCACCAAGCTCCTCCAGTAGGACCCGGAGGATGACCGCTCCGGCGGCAATCACGTCCACGCGGCCGGGGTGGATGACCGGCACCGACCCCCGCTGCTCGTGCGTCATGGCCAGCAGGTCGTCGGTGGTGGCCCGTATCGCGTCGGTGGTCACCGTCGCGCCGTGCACCCGTGCGGACTCGTAGCGCGGCAGGCCCAGCGTCATCGCGACGAGCGTCGTGACCGTGCCGGCGACGCCGACCACGGTCACGTCTGGATCGAACGCGACCGTGCGGCGCGCGACGGCGAGTGCTTCACGGACGTCGCCCTCGGCCGCGGCCACCTGGCTCGGGGTGGGCGGGTCGTCGCGGAAGTGACGTTCGGTCAGGCGTACGGACCCGACATCCATGCTGTCGGCCTGCATGGGTGAGGTGCCGTCCCCGCGGACGAGCTCGGTGGAGCCGCCGCCGATGTCTGCGACCAGGAGCTCCGACGACGGCCGGCCCAGCCCGGCCGAGGCACCGGCGAACGACAACGCCGCCTCGTCGTGGCCGGTGACGACCTCCGGTTCGATGCCCAGCAGATCGCGCACCATGGCCGCGAAATCCGCGCGGTTGGCGGCGTCACGGGTAGCGCTGGTGGCCACGAGGCGGACGCGCTGCGCCGACGCCGCGTCGATGACGTGCGCGTAGTCGGCCAGCGCCGCGCCGGTGCGGGCCAAGGCCTCCGGCGCGAGCCGTCCGGTCCGGTCGACGTCCTGCCCGAGCCGGACGATGCGCATCTCCCGGTGCACGTCGTTCAGCACGGGGCCGGCGGCGCCGTCCGCGACGTCGGCCACCAGCAGGCGGACGGAGTTCGTGCCGCAGTCGATCGCCGCCACCCTCACGCGGGACGTCCCTGGTCGGTGTCCTCGCCGGGCAGCTCGGATTCGACAGCGGCGCGATCCACGCACGGCCCTGCGGCCCACCAGGCGGGCAGCGCGGCCAGCGCCTCGTCGCCCAGCGGGTTCGCACCCGCGCCGGCCGCCAACGCATGACCGACGAGCACGTGCAGGCACTTGACGCGCGTCGGCATGCCGCCGGCGCTGACGCCGGCGATCTCCTCGACGTGCCCGATCTGCTCCCGCCGGGCCAGGTAGGCCTCGTGGGCCCGCGAGTAGGCGGCGGCGAGTTCGGGGTCGGTGCCGAGACGCTCGGTCATCTCACGCATGAGCCCGCTGGACTCGAGCGTCCCGACGGCCGACGCGGCACGCGGGCAGGTGAGGTAGTACAGCGTGGGGAACGGCGTTCCGTCGGGCAGCCGCGGTGAGGTCTCGACGACGTCGGGGTTACCGCACGGGCACCGATGGGCGACGGCGCGGATGGCACGCGGCGGACGCCCGAGCTGGACGCCGACCACGGCACGATCGAGCGCGGTGAGCTCAGAGTCCGACTCGCTCGTGGGGTGGTTCATCGGGGCCCCCGCGGGTTCGTGGAGCGTTCTGTGCGCAGCGAACTCGTGGGGTGGTTCACCCTCCTGCGCTGCGGACGCTGGCCCAGATGCGGTTGTTCCAGGTGCGGCCGCGCGCCGGCTTGCTCGTGCCGTGACCGGAGCTGGCGGCGAGGTCGGACTTGGCGCCCTTGTCGACGACCACGTACACGGTGTCCCCGGGCATCGCGTACTGCAGCCGGTCGCGCGCCTGCTGCTGGATGTAGCCGGGATCGTCCAAACGCTGCTGCTGGCGGGTGAGGGCGCGCAGCTCGCTGCGATCCTGGTGCAGCTGCGACGCCGCGTGGCCGACGTCGCCGCGGCTGCCGAGGTAGCGGGTGATCGGCGCCGCGAGCACGACGACGAGCAGGACGAGCACGGCGCCGAGAACGAGCGCCCGCCCGGTGAGGACAGGTCGGCCGCGCACGCGTCGATCAGCCATGGGTATGGCTCAGTCCTCGTCCGACTCGTCGGTCGGCGTCGCGTCGTCGTCGGACGGGCCGTCGTTCTCCGCCTGCGTGTAGCGCGGGAAGGCTCCCGCGCCGGCGTAGCGGGCAGCGTCGTCGAGCTCGTCCTCGATGCGCAGCAGCTGGTTGTACTTGGCGACCCGCTCGCTGCGGGCCGGCGCACCGGTCTTGATCTGGCCGCAGTTGGTGGCGACGGCGAGGTCGGCGATGGTGGTGTCCTCGGTCTCGCCGGAGCGGTGGCTCATCATGCTGCGGTAGCCGTGCCGGTGGGCGAGCTCGACGGCGTCGAGGGTCTCGGTCAACGTGCCGATCTGGTTGACCTTGACGAGCAGGGCGTTGGCCGCGCCGGTCTCGATGCCACGGGCGAGGCGCTCGGGGTTGGTGACGAACAGGTCGTCACCGACCAGCTGCACCCGCTCGTCGAGCTCGGTGGTGAGCGCGATCCAGCCGTCCCAGTCCTCCTCGTCGAGCGGGTCCTCGATGGAGACGATGGGGTAGTTGTCGACCAGGCCCGTGTAGTACTCGATCAGGTAGTCCGACGAGCGAGCCGTGCCCTCGAAGGTGTAGCTGCCGTCGGCGTGGAACTCGCTGGCCGCGACGTCGAGCGCGAGGGCGATGTCGACCCCCGGCACCAGACCGGTCGTCCGGACCGCCTCGATGATCAGGTCGAGTGCGGCGCGGTTCGACCCGAGGTCGGGCGCGAACCCGCCCTCGTCGCCGAGCCCCGTGGCGAGGCCCTTCTTCTTGAGGACGGACTTGAGCGCGTGGTAGACCTCGGCGCCCTGTCGCAGCGCCTCGGCGAAGGTCGGCGCCCCGATCGGGGCAATCATGAACTCCTGCACGTCGACGTTGGAGTCGGCGTGGGCGCCGCCGTTGACGATGTTCATCATCGGCACCGGCAGCAGGTGGGCGTTGGGCCCGCCGACGTAGCGGAACAGCGGCAGCTCCGCCGAGGTGGCGGCGGCGCGCGCGACGGCGAGCGATACGCCCAGAATGGCGTTGGCTCCGAAGCGGCTCTTGTCGGGCGTGCCGTCCAGGTCGCGCAAGGCCTGGTCGAGGATGCGTTGCTCGCTGGCCTCCAGCCCCATGATCTCCGGCCCGATGTCGTCGAGGACCGCGGCGACGGCCTTCTCGACGCCCTTGCCGTTGTAGCGCTCACCGCCGTCGCGCAGCTCCACGGCTTCGAACGCACCGGTCGAGGCTCCGCTGGGAACCGCGGCACGTGACAGCGTCCCGTCGTCCAGGGCCACCTCGACCTCGACGGTCGGGTTGCCGCGGGAATCCAGGATCTCGCGGGCTCCTACGGCATCGATGCTCGCCACGGATGGGGGTCCTCTCGACGGTGCTGACCGGACGACACCACCCTATCGGCGGTTCTCCCGGCCGTGCCGATGCCTCGCCGCAGGCGCGGGGTCGGCTCAGGCGAGGGAGGACTCGCGCGCCGGCTCCTCGGTGCCCCGATGGGCGAGCACGACCCGGTTGCGGCCCTCGTTCTTGGCGCGGTACAGCGCGGTGTCGGCCGCGAACAGCAGATCGGTCATGGCCACGCCGTGCGTGCCGAAGCACGCGACGCCGATGGACACCGACAAACCGTCGTCGGTCGCGTCCTCGATACGAGGGTCGAACTCGCTGATGCGCAGCGCCGCCACAGCGGCGCGCAACCGCTCGGCGACGACCAGGGCCTCCGCCTCGTGCGCCGTCGGCAACAATGCGACGAACTCCTCGCCGCCGAACCGGCCGACGGTGTCGTACTCCCGCAGACCCGATTCGAGGGCCTGGCCAACCCCGCGCAGGACCGCATCGCCGACGAGGTGGCCGAACCGGTCGTTCACCCGCTTGAAGCGGTCGATGTCGACGATGAGCACGGCCAGCGCGGAATCCTCGCGCTCGGCGCGAGACACCTCCCGCTGCCCGACGTGCTCCAACGCCACCGCATTGAGCAGGCCGGTCTTCGCGTCGGTGGTGGCGACGGTCTCCAGCTCGCGCACCACCGCACCGCGCTGCAGCGTGATCATTGGGACCAGGCTCAGCAGGACCAACCAGGGCTCGTGGAGCAGCGCCAGTGAGACCAGGCCACCGAGGCAGAGTGTCGCCAGCTCGACAAGGTTGTCGTCCTTGCCGCCGAGCAATGCGCGCCCCCGCACTCCGACGCTCACCAGGGCGGCGGTGACGAGCGCGCGGTTGATCGCGGCGTAGATGAGGGTGGCTACGAGGACGAGCAGTGCTCCTGAGCCGGCAAGGGGAAGCCCTTCCCATGGCCGTGACCGCACGAAGACGCCTGCAACTAGGCAACCGAGGATCTCCGTCGACCCGTTGAACCACTTGCGGTTCAGGGGTTGACCCGTCGGCCGCTGCTGGCGGAACCAGATGTAGACGAGCACTCCGCCGAGAAGTAGGACGGCCGAGCTAGCAGGAAGGGCGATAGCGGCCGCGACAGCCCACACGGACACCATGTCGCGTTTCAGCTCCGCGCTCAGGCGCAATTTCAGTCGGGCTGCTCGGGTTGCCACCTCTTCGAAGATGACGGCCAGCGCTGCCACCAGGCCGAGAATCGCGAGGGAGCGGACGCTGTAGGAGCCGCGGACCACGGCGTAAGCAGCCCAGGCCAGAACCACGGCATCGACGGAGATCAAGTACGTGATGTGACCCTTGGGCATGCTCGCCAGAGGCCAGGCCCGCTTAGCGGACGCGGCTCTCAGGTGCACCAGGGCACGCACGGCACTCCTAACGTTCACGGCTCGCCGCCGTGGGCCAAATCGTAGCGGATCGGCAACGTGGAGCACGAGGATCAGGCGAAGCTAACTTTTGAGTTCGAACAGTCGGGCTTAGTGCGGAACTGGCTCAATTTGACATTGTTCAGGTATCTTCAGGCCGATCCCCTCTGCCGGAAGACGCACGATCCGTTATGACCTTCACCCACGCGGGTAATGCGAATTTACGATTTAACGCAGCGCTCACCTGTCGAAGATCGACGGCGAGAGCATCTCACCTGTATGTCTACCCGCTTCACATGAATCTTACACCATCCTCGCCGGAATGGCTTGGAACTCGTCACGGAAGGAGGCTCCGACATGACGCAGGGCTGGGGCTTCTAAGCAC
>NZ_CAXUNP010000058.1:0-5798 GCF_964252635.1 uncultured Jatrophihabitans sp. | reverse complement strand
CACCGACATGACGCAGGGCTGGGGTTTTTAGTGAATTGCACTCAACAGTCGCGCACTGCGGGCCCGCATCAGCTTTCCGGTGCTAATTCCGGGCCACCATTCGCGACATCTCGTAGCGTCACTGATTGTGACGCGCTGTATCGCAGTGATAACTAGAAGCAGACGGGCGATTCGCAATCGGCCCTTGGTACCTGTACCGCTCCGTAATGGCCAATTCCCGAGCGTTTACCGCCACTGAACAACGGCGACGTGAGTCTCTGCCAGACTCCGCTTCGGATCCCGGGCTGTGCGCCCCGATTTGTCGGCTTCAGCGTTGACGTTTCGCCTTCCTCACGCCTCGCCGGCCGATGACAAGTCAGACCGGCGGTGACGGATTGTTGCGAGCGCGGCAGCCGTTACGCTTCCGCACGCCCCCGCCAGGGCCACGCTAGCTGCGGCTCCGATCCAGCCGGCAAGGGCGCCGAAGAGCACGAGTCCCACGCCCTGGGACCCCACGAGAATCGCACTCGCGCGCGCGATGACGGCCGTGCGCAGCACTTCCGGGATTGCTTTCACGACCAAGGTCGTGGTCTCGAGCTGGTAGGCCGCGAGCAGGCCGGACAGGAACCAGCACCCGAGAGTCACGACAACAGGTGGTTGAACGACAGTGACGACGAGCGGCAGCCCACAGCACGTCGCCATCGCAGCCGCAATCTGCGGCTCCCGTCCCCGAGGAACCCAGCGAATGAGTGCGGCCGCTCCGAGCGCCCCACCGAGGGGCAGGGCCGCGAGCAGGAGCCCCGCGGTTACCGCCGAGCGACCCAGGTCGTCAGCGAGCGGAACGGCCAGAGCTTCGGGAACGACGAAGAACCCGGCGAGGGAACTCAACGCCACGAGCCACCGCAGCCGAGGATCGCCCCACAACCCTCCGAAGCGCGGGGCAGAAGCAACAGACGCGGCGTGATCGTCGAACGCAGTCGCCGAGGCCCGCTGCCGCGCCGCGGTGGACCTGCGTGCCACCCCGAACAAGATCATGACGGCCGAGAACACGAACGTGGCCGCGTTCACCAAGAGGGCGCCGGCCGGTTCGAGCACCGCTACCAGGACACCCCCGGTCGCAAATCCTGCGACCTGTGCGACCTGACTGGTCAGCATGCGCAATCCCGTGCCGGCCCGGAAGGTCGACGTGTCCATCTGAGTGGACAGATACGACACCGACGCCGCAGAGAACGCCGGGCCCAGGTAGACCGCTACGACGAGCAGAACGATGAGCGCCAGCAGAGGCATCCCATGCAGGGCCATTGCCGAGAACAGCAGTGCGCGCGCCACTTCGCACGCCACCATCGTCACCTTCAAGGGAACCCGTCCCCCGCGCACCAGGCCCACGCTGAAGCCACCGACGATCGCCGGCACGTACGTCAAGGCGTATGTCAACGCGGTCGCGCTGGTGGATCCGGTCCGGTCGAAGACCAGCACGGACAGAGCGACCCGCGCCAGCTGATCCCCGGCGATGGAGATGGCCTCGGCGACGTAGAGCACTGCGAAGACCCGGATACGGAGCGCGTCGACGAACCGCGCTCGCCCGTGCCGCACGTCCGTTTCGTCGAGTGCGGGGGCCACGATCACGGAGCGTAGTGCTACTTCGCGCAACTCGAACCGTGTTCCGCAGGCCTTGTGCATGACGACCGTGCACAATGTCCTCGGAACCTTCAGCTGCGCCTCAGCCGAGACGCGTGCACAGATCGCCCACACAGTGGGTGGGCCGATGACCGACGGGATCGACGGGGGGCATGACAACCGAATCCACCGACATGGCTTTCATCCGGTCTCTCGGACGACGCATCGGACTCCGGCTCATCGTCGCGGTGCCGATCAACCGTCGAGCCCGGGTGGTGCTGCTCGATGCTCAGGAGCAGGACACCCGGACGTCGACTGCGATGAACGTGTCGCAGGTCGAGGCCGTGGGCCGTCATTGGCTGCGCGCGGTCAGCGGGGCACTCGCCGAGGACGAGGACGCCCTGGAGTTGCCCGATGCCTCCGTCTTCCTCTCCCCCGTGCGCACGGGGGACGACGATCTGTACGGCGTCCTCGTCGCGGTGAAGAAGGTCGGACAACCATGGACCGAGGGCGAGCGGCAGCTGCTCCGTTTCGCCAGCGAGCACTTCCGCGACGACCTCGAGACCTGGGTGACCCGGCCGTCACCCGACACCACGATGCCCGCGTCGGACGGTCTCGGGGACGTGCGACCGGAGTTGCCCGCACGCGACCGGTCGACGCCCTACGAGGGGGAGCTGCGGCTGAAGTACCAGCCGGAAATCGACCTGCGCAACGGACGCATCGTCGCGGTCGAGGCGCTGGCCCGATGGGCGCACCCGGAGCGCGGCGAGGTCGGACCGGAGGACTTCATCGGCCTGGCCGAGCAGACCGGGCTGATCCGGGTCGTCGGCAGCTGGATCATCGACCACTCCCTGCGGGAGTTCGCCGAGTTCACCAAACACGCCCAGGCCCCGCTGGTGCTGCGTGTCAACGTCTCACCGGTGCAGATCCTCGACGACGACCTGGTCTCCCGGTTCGCGTCCCGACTCGAGGCGTACGGGCTGCGCGGCGAGCAGGTGTGCGTCGAGCTCACCGAGAACGTCCTGGTCGGCGACGTCCCGAAGGTGACCGAGGCACTGGCCGGGTTGCGCCGGCTCGGCGTGCGTTCTGCCCTTGACGACCTCGGGTCCGGCTTCAGTCACCTCGCCCGGCTGCGTGATTTCCCGGTCGACGCGATCAAGATCGACCGGGCTCTCGTCACCGGCCTGACCGACGACTGGCGTGCGCAGGCGATCGTTCTCTCCCTCGTCCGGTTGGCCGACGACCTGGGCATCGAACTCGTGGCCGAGGGCGTGGACAACGATGCCGACGCCGAGACCCTGGTACGGCTGGGATGCATCCGCGCACAGGGCCACCACCTGGCGCTCCCGATGGAGCCCGCACAGCTCACGCAGCTCTTGGAACGCGGTGGGATCGACGTGCCGCGGTCGGCCGCCGATTCGGTGAGCGACTGATCAGCTGTCGGCTACTCCTTGTGCTTTCACGCTACCCAGGGTTATGGTCTGAACAGCTCGTCCGGCAACTCCCCCCGTGTTGCCGGACGAGCATTTCTCTGCCCGCCCGACCGCACCCAGTCAGGAGCCGGCACCCTCGGCCGCGAGGATCGCGTTCCGGTAGTCCCGGGCGACGCGCCGCAGCTCCGTCTCGGGGTCCACGCCCTGCGCGACCGCCTGCTGGACCAGCGCGAACAGTTGCCTCCCGATGTCGTCCCCAGGCGTCAGCTCGGGGGTGAGACCGTGTCGCTGCGCACGCGCCACGAGTTTCGCCGTCAGTGCGAGCGCCGGCTGGGCCACCGGCACGCCGTCGACGGCCGAGGTGCGGCCCTTCTCGGCCACCTTCTGCCGCTCCCACGCCTCGTTCAGGTCGGCGGCCGAACCGGTCGACGCGCCGGCGAACACGTGCGGGTGGCGTCGGATCAGCTTCTCGACCAGATCGGTTGCGACATCCTCGATGTCGAACCCGTCCGGCCGCTCCGCGGCGATCCGGGCGTGGAAGAGCACCTGCAGGAGCAGGTCGCCGAGTTCCTCGCGCAGCAAGCTCGCGTCGTCGGTCTCGATGGCCTCGAGGACCTCGTAGCTCTCCTCGACCAGATAGCGGGTGAGCGACGAGTGCGTCTGTTCCGCGTCCCAGGGGCACCCGCCGGGCGAGCGTAGGCGGTCCATCACCTCGACCGCCCGTTCCAGCGGCGACGTCACGGTCGGTGGCCTCAGGGCTGGGTGGACGACGTGGTCTGCAACCGCAGGAACGTCGGCACACCGGCCTTCGCGTCGCTGACGAGGCGCAGGTTCTTGGTGTCCCACGTGCCGTAGCGGGGGTTGACCGACACCGGGAAGCGCAGCTTCTTCAGCACCGCCGAGAGGTCCGCGCCCTGCTGTTGTTCCTGGTTGAGCAACGAGGCGAGCACCTGGACGTCGACGATGGCCGAGTCGAAGGACGGCCGGTAACCCTTGACCCCGAGTCGCTCGACGGTGGCCTTCGTCGAGCTACCGGCCAGGTACTGCCGACGCAGCGTCGTGAGCTGTCCGCTGGTGGGAGCGCCGGTCGGGGACGCCTGGAGAATCTTGCGGTAGAGCCGCTGCCGGATCAGGATGTCGACGACGAACGGCTTGGGCGCGACGCTCTGGGTGCCGTCGCTGCTCTTCAACGGCTGGGCCGACGAGGTGAGGTAGTCGGCGACGTCGGACTCGCTGACACGGTGGCCGTCGATGGTCGCGGCGCTACCCACGTTGGTACGGCAGGCCGTCAGGCCGGAGACACCGAGCACCAGCGCCGCGGCGACGGCCACGGACCGCACCCCCAGGGCGCGAACGCTGATCGCGCGAAGTCCCACGACGTCCCTTTCGACGATGACACGAACTGACCACCAGAATGTCATGACGCCCCTCGACGGCGGCGGGCAGCCCGAACTCAGCCGGCGGTCGCCAGCTGGCCGGTGACCGCCTCGAGGACCTCGGCGCACCAGCGCAGCAGCGCGACGTCCCGCAACGGTTCGCCGCCGAAGCGCGCCTCCGCGAACGTTCCGTCCGGCTTCACGACCCCCTTGGGCCGCGGGACCGTCACGGTGCCCACGGCCGGCTTGTAACCCGCGCGATCGTAGAGCCGGGTCAGCCGCAGCTGGGCCGATTCGGCGAGCTCCAGCGGGGAGAAGCGGACGGTGCCACCCTGCGCCCCGCCGCCCTGCAGCGATACCTCGGTGACGCCGAAGCGTCGGCAGACCACCTTGAACCGGGCCACCGCGAGCAGGTTCTCGACCTGCGCGGGGATGGGCCCGTAGCGGTCGAGCAGCTCGGCCCGGACGCCGTCGACCGCCTCGTCGGTGGTCGCCGAGGCCAACGCGCGGTAGGCCTCGAGCCGCAACCGCTCACCAGGCAGGTAGTCGACGGGCAGGTTGGCGTCGACGGGCAGGTCGACCTTCACCTCGTGCTGCTCGTCCGGGGACTCGCCGCGGAAATCGGCGACGGCCTCGCCCACCAGCCGGACATAGAGGTCGAACCCCACGCCGGCGATGAACCCGGACTGCTCGCCGCCCAGCAGGTTGCCGGAGCCGCGGATCTCGAGGTCCTTCATGGCGACGGCCATGCCCGCGCCCATCTCGGTGTGCTGCGCGATGGTGGCCAGCCGGTCGTAGGCGGTCTCGGTGAGGGGCTTCTCCGGCGGATAGGTGAAGTAGGCGTACCCGCGCTCGCGGGCGCGCCCCACCCGACCGCGCAGCTGGTGCAGCTGGGAGAGCCCGAACATGTCGGCGCGGTCGACGATCAGGGTGTTCGCGTTGGGGATGTCGAGACCGGACTCGACGATGGTCGTGGCCACGAGCACGTCGTACTGCTTCTCCCAGAAGCCCAGCATGATCTGCTCGAGCTGGCCCTCCCCCATCTGCCCGTGCGCCACCGCGATCCGCGCCTCGGGCACGATCTCGGCCAGCCTCGACGCCGCGCGGTTGATCGACTCGACCCGGTTGTGGATGTAGAACACCTGACCGTCGCGCAGCAGCTCGCGGCGGATCGCGGCGCCGACCTGGCGCTGGTCATAGGCGCCGACGAACGTGAGGATCGGGTGCCGCTCCTCGGGCGGCGTGAGGATCGTCGTCATCTCCCGGATGCCGGTGAGCGACATCTCGAGGGTCCGCGGGATCGGGGTGGCCGACATGGTGAGCACGTCCACGGCGGTGCGCAGGCTCTTCAGGTACTCCTTGTGCTCGACGCCGAAGCGCTGCTCCTCGTCGA
>NZ_CAXUNP010000057.1:0-19359 GCF_964252635.1 uncultured Jatrophihabitans sp. | reverse complement strand
CGATCGCCGACCCCGCCCCCGGCGACCGCAGGGGTGGCGAGTCCGACGCTGGTCAGCACGGCGAGGGCGAGGGCGACGACCGGGCCGCCGGCCCACGAGGACCGGTGCGCGGCGATGCGCAGTCGTGCCGATGCCATCTGTCTCCCCCGTGTCTACGGGAGACCCGGTCGGCACCTGCCGGCCGGATGCCAGGAGGCGCTGACGGGTGTTCGCCGTGCGGACGTGGCAATGCTGCGGGGGGCCCGTGATCTTGTCAATTGCGCCGCGCCGAGATGTGGACAACCCGGGTCAGAGCACCTCGACCCGCCTCGCACCGGCCTCCCGACCCGTCGCGCCAGGTCAGGAGAAGACGACGGTCCGGTTGCCGTCGAGCAGGATCCGGTTCTGCGCGTGCCACCGGACTGCGCGGGACAGGGCGAGGCACTCGTTGTCGCGGCCGACGGCGGTGAGTTGCTCGGCCGTGAGCGAGTGGTCGACCCGGGTCACCTCCTGCTCGATGATCGGGCCGTCGTCGAGGTCGGCCGTGACGTAGTGCGCGGTCGCGCCGACCAGCTTGACGCCGCGGGCCTTGGCCTGGGCGTACGGCCGGGCGCCTGCGAAGCTCGGCAGCATCGAGTGGTGGATGTTGATCGCGCGACCGAGGAGCTGGGTGCACAGCTCACCGGACAGCACCTGCATGTAGCGCGCGAGCACGACCAGGTCGACCCGGAGGTCGTCGACCAGGCCCATGAGCTGTGTCTCCGCGTCGTCCTTCGTCGACGGCGTGACGGGCACGTGGTGGAACGGAATGCCGGCGTTGACCGCGAGTGCGGCGAGGTCGGGATGGTTCGAGACGACGGCGACGATCTCGATCGGCAGCGACCCGCTCGCGGCCCGGTAGAGCAGGTCGTTGAGGCAGTGCCCGAACCTGCTGACCATGACCAGCACCCGCGGCCGCACGTCGGCCTGCGACATCCGCCACTGCATCCGCGCCCGGTCGGCCACCGGTCCGAAGTCGCGCTGGAGGACGTGCGCCGCCACCGAGCTGTCGGCCCGGAAGGCCACGCGCATGAAGAACCGCCCGCTGGCCGCGTCGCCGAACTGTTGACTCTCGACGATGTTGCACCCGTGCCGGAGCAGGAACTCGCTGACCTCGTACACCAGCCCCGGACGGTCCGCGCAGCTCAGGGTGAGCACGTGGACCCGTGACGTCTCCTGCTCCACGGCTGTCGACCTCCTCGTCGCGGACCGTCGACCCGACGGCGCTGATCGTAGGCCGGGCGGTGGCGGCGTGCGCGGGGCCGGTGCTCTGCAACCATGGTCACGGTGAACCGGCTGGCGAGCGCGACGAGTCCGTACCTGTTGCAGCACCGGGACAACCCGGTCGACTGGTGGGAGTGGTCGGACGAGGCGTTCGCCGAGGCGCGGCGCCGCGACGTCCCCATCCTGCTGTCGGTCGGCTACGCGGCGTGCCACTGGTGCCACGTCATGGCCCACGAGTCCTTCGAGGACGACCTGGTGGCCGACGTGCTCAACGAGAACTTCGTCAGCATCAAGGTCGACCGCGAGGAACGACCTGACATCGACGCCGTCTACATGGATGCCACCACCGCGCTCACCGGGCAGGGCGGCTGGCCGATGACGTGCCTGCTGACCACCGACGGCTCCCCGTTCTACGCCGGGACGTACTTCCCTCGCGAGCAGTTCCTGCGCCTGCTCGGAGCGGTCGCCCGCACGTGGCACGAGCAGCGGGGCGAGGTCGACGCCGCGGGGGAGCGGATCGCGGCCGCGATCTCGCGCGCCGCGTTCCCCGACACCGGCTCCATGGCGCTGCCGGGACCGGCCGAGCTGGACACGGCCGCGGCGGCGCTCGTCGGCCAGTTCGACGCCGAGCACGGCGGCTTCGGCGGTGCGCCGAAGTTCCCGCCGTCGATGGTGCTGGAGTTCCTGCTGCGGCGGCACGAGCGCACGGGGGACCCGACCTCGTTGGCCATGGTCGAGAAGACCCTCGACGCGATGGCCCGCGGTGGCATGTACGACCAGCTCGGGGGTGGTTTCGCGCGCTACTCCGTCGACGCGGAATGGGTCGTGCCGCACTTCGAGAAGATGCTCTACGACAACGCGCTGCTGTTGCGTGTCTACGCGCACTGGTGGCGGCTCACCGGGTCCGTGCTGGCCGAACGCGTCGTGCGCGAGACCGCCGCGTTCCTGCTGCGCGACCTGCGCACGCCCGAGGGCGGTTTCGCTTCCGCCCTGGACGCCGACACCGACGGGGTCGAGGGGCTGACGTACGCCTGGACGCCCGCGCAGCTCGACGAGGTCCTCGGCCCGCAGGACGGTGCCGTCGCGGCGTCGCTCTTCGCGGTGACCGACGTCGGCACGTTCGAGCACGGCGCGTCGACGCTGCAGCTGCCCGTCGACCCGTCCGACCCGGCCGTGCTCGAGGACCTGCGCGTGCGCTTGTTCGCGGCGCGGTCGTTGCGGCCGCAGCCGGGCCGTGACGACAAGGTGGTGACGGCCTGGAACGGCCTCGCCATCGCCGCTCTGGCCGAGGCGGGCGCCGCCCTCGGTGAGCCGTCCTGGGTGAGAGCGGCGCGGGACTGCGCGGAGTTGCTGCTGGGCACCCATCTCGTAAACCGCCGACTGCGGCGGACGTCGCGCGACGGGGCCGTCGGCGCGGCGGACGGGGTGCTCGAGGACCACGGTGACCTGGCCGACGGGCTGCTCGCCCTGCACCAGGTCACCGCCGATCCACGCTGGTCGACGGCGGCCGGCGACATCCTGAACGTCGCCCTCGGGCACTTCGGTGCCGAGGACGGCGGCCTCTACGACACCGCCGACGACGCCGAGCAGCTGCTGCGCCGGCCCCGCGACCCCACCGACAACGCCACCCCCGCCGGCTCGTCGTCGGTGGCCGCGGCCCTGCTCGCCTACTCGGCGCTCACCGGGTCGGGCATGCACCGCGGCGCGGCCGAGTCGGTCGTCGCCGTCGTGGCCGACGTCGCCGTCACCCAGCCGCGGTTCTTCGGGTGGACGCTGGCGGTGGCCGAGGGCCTGCTGGCCGGGCCGGTGCAGGTGGCCGTGGTCGGCGAGGGTGGCGACGGCGCGCTGACGCGCGCCGCGGTGCGGCACCGCCCGCCGGGTGCGGTGGTGGTGTCGGCCGAGCCGGACACGGCCGGCCTGCCCCTGCTCGCCGACCGGCCGCTGGTGGGTGGATCGGCCGCGGCCTACGTGTGCCGCGGGATGGTGTGCGACCTGCCGGTGACGACCACGGACGACCTGCTCGCCGCCCTGCGCCGCTGACGGCCACGTACCGGCCGCGATAACGGACCACCCACGTGCGGGCTAGAGGGCCGGGCCCTCGGCGCGCAGCTTGTCGACCTCGGACATGGCCTCCCGCAGGCCGCTGAGCCAGTCCTCGGTGTGCTCGCCCACGAGCTTGACGCACCAGCTCAGCGCGTCCGAGCGGGACCGTGCCACGCCGGCGTCGACCAGGGTGTCGAGCACCCGCCGCTCGTCGTGACGCAGCCGCGTCATCACCGGCACCGCGAGGTGCGTGAAGAGCACCCGGGTGTCGCCGATGGACGCGCCCCAGGCCACCTTGCGCCCGTAGCGGGCCTCGGCCTCGTGGGCGATCTGGATGCGGGTGTCGCGGGTGTCCTCGCGGAACCGCCCGATGCGACCCTCGGCCGCGGCGCCGGACTCGGCGCCGCCCTCGGGTGCGGGCAGCTCGCCGAGCACGACGATCTCCTCGCGATCGACGCTGACCTCCGGCGCACCGGTGAACCAGTCGTCGGGCAGGCGCCCGGCGAACCAGTCCGCCGCGCCGTCGGCCGGCGGCAGGTCGGCCTGCTGCCAGCCGCCGCCGCGGCCGCCGCGGCCACCGCGTGAGCCCGGACCGTGCCCGTGCCCGTGTCGGCCGCTGCGGAAGCGGCGCTCGTCCTCGGGGAAGGGATGTTCGTGACGCATGATGTCTCCTCTGTTGCAGTGCTTACATGATTACACTGCAAAACGAGGACGACGGCGAGAATGTTCCGTACAACAGCAGAAGGTGGCTCAGCGGGCGAAGACGGCGAGCCAGATGGCGATGTAGTGGCAGGTCGCCGCGACCAGCGTGCAGAGGTGGAACACCTCGTGGAAGCCGAACGTGGCCGGCGCGGGGTTGGGCCGCTTCGTCGCGTACACGATGGCGCCGTAGCTGTAGACGAGGCCGCCGGCGGCGATGAGCACGAAGGCCGCGACCCCGCCGGTGTGCAGCAGGTCGGGGAACACGAACACCGCGACCCAGCCGAGCGCCAGGTAACAGGGTGCGGAGATCCAGCGCGGGTGCGCGGGCCAGAACAGCTGCAGCCCGACGCCCACCGCAGCACCCGCCCACACCGCCGACAGCACCGCGATCATCGAGGTGGTGGGCAGGGTCAGCACGGCCAGCGGGGTGTAGGTGCCGGCGATGAACACGAAGATCATCGAGTGGTCGAGACGCTTCATGAGCACCCGGGCGGCCGGGCTCCACGCCCGCCGGTGGTACAGCGCGGAGGTGCCGAACAGCAGGGTGACGGTCGCGGCGTAGATCGAGGTGACCGCCCCCGCCGTGCCGCCCCGCAGGGCTGCCGCGACCGCGATCAGGCTGGCCCCCGAGACCACCGAGATGACCGCGGCGTAGGCGCGGTTTGAGCTCGGCGACGGCCTGGGCCGCCGTCGTGGCCGCGCTCGAGACCGCCGTCGAGGCCGCCTTGACAAGGTCGACGGCAGGCGTGGTGGTCGAGGCCGGCTCGGAGGCGGTCATGTGCCGAAGCTACGCGAGCGTAGGTAAGTGCGCACCATGTCCACAGCGTCCCCGTAACCGCCCCCGTGTACGCGCCGGGACGGTCGCGGGCCGGGCCGCATCGGGGCTAGGTTCGTCGGGTGGGTGTGCGCGAGGCGGTCTACTCCGTGTACGAACGGCGGCTGCGTCACCACCTGGACGGCCTCCCCGTCCCCCGCCACGTCGCGATCATGGTCGACGGCAACCGCCGCTGGGCCCGCGCGGCCGGTTTCGACGACGTCAGCCACGGCCACATCGCCGGGGCCCAGCACATCGCCCACCTGCTCGAGTGGTGCTCCGAGGCCGGCGTCGGCCACGTCACGATCTGGCTGTTGTCGACGGACAACCTGCGCCGCCCGAGCGAGGAACTCGAGCCCCTGCTGCGCATCATTGCGGGCGTCGCCACCGAGCTGTCGGCCCCGCGCAACCCGTGGCGGGTCAAGGCCGTTGGGGCGCTCGACCTGCTGCCGCCCGAGACGGCACTGGCCCTGAAGAAGGCCGAGGAGGAGACCTCGGGACGCGACGGGCTCACCGTCAACATCGCGGTCGGCTACGGCGGCCGGCGCGAGATCGCGGACGCGGTCCGCTCGCTGCTGCAGGAGCACGCGGCCGCCGGTGGATCGCTCGAGGAGCTCGCCGAGGTCATCGACGTCGACCACATCGCCGAGCACCTGTACACGCGCGGCCAGCCCGACCCCGACCTGGTCATCCGTACCTCCGGCGAGCAGCGGCTGTCCGGGTTCCTGCTGTGGCAGTCGGTGCACTCGGAGTTCTACTTCTGCGACGCCCTGTGGCCCGACTTCCGCAAGATCGACTTCCTGCGTGCTCTGCGGGACTACGGCCTGCGACAGCGGCGCTTCGGTGGGTAGCGGCCGAGGGGACGACGCCGTGGTGCTCCCCGGGCCGCTCGTCGACGGGCACTGGCTGGCCGCGCACCGCCACCAGGTCCGGATCGTCGACGTCCGGTGGTACCTCGACGGGCGCTCCGGCCGCGAGGCCTACCTGCGTGGTCATGTGCCCGGTGCTGTCCGGCTCGACATCGACACCGAGCTGTCGGCGCCCGCCTCGCGTGACGCCGGGCGTCACCCGCTGCCCGACCCCGGCGACTTCGCGGCGGCCCTCGGGTCCGCCGGTATCGCGGCGGGTACGCCCGTCGTCGCCTACGACGACCTCGGCGGGTCGGTCGCGGCCCGGCTGTGGTGGTTGCTGCACGTGCTTGGCGAGCCGGCCGCCGTGCTCGACGGCGGCATCGACGCGTGGCCGGGCGAGCTCGTCCCCGGCTCGGTCGACGTCGAGCCCGTGTCCCGCGAGCCGCGGCCGTGGCCGGGCGACCGGTTCGTGACCGCGGCCGAGCTCGCCGCGGCGCAGGACGCCATCGTGTACGACGCCCGCACCGCCGACCGGTTCGCGCACGGCGGCCCCATCGACCCGCGTCCCGGACACATACCCGGGGCCCACAGCGCGCCGTGGGCCGCCAACCTCGGCTCCGACGGGAGGTTCCGCCCGCCCGAGGAGCTGCGGGAGCGCTTCGCCGGCGCGGCGGGCCGCCCGGCGATCGCCTACTGCGGGTCCGGCGTCACCGCCTGCCACGACCTGCTCGCCCTCGAGGTCGCCGGGATGCACGACACCGCGCTCTACCCGGGCTCGTGGTCGCAGTGGGGCGCGGACGAGTCGCTACCGGCCGAGACCGGCTGAGGCCGCGTCCGCGTCGAGCTCCGGCTCGTCGGCCGGTTCGTCGGCCAGCTCGTCTGGAGCCGGGTCGTCCGCCACGTCGTCCGCGATGTCGTCCGCGGCCGGTTCCAGAACGAGGTCCGAAGGCGTGCCCGGCACGTGCCACCACACCCGCGTGCCGTGCGGCTCCACCGTCGTCCACACGCAATCGCCGCCGCGTCGTCGGGCCCGCTCGGCCATGTTGCGGGTGCCGCTGCTGTGCGGGGTGCTCGTCATGCCCGTGCCGTCGTCGGTGACGGTGAGGCTGATCAGGCCGTGGCCGGTGCGCAGCACGACGTCGACACTGGACGCCGACGCGTGGCGTGCCACGTTGGACAGGGACTCCCGCACGACGGCCAGCAGGTCGTCGCGCACGGTGTCGGCCTCGCGGTCGGGGTCGTCGACGAGCACGTCGGGCCGGAACCCCAGCACCCGTGCGGCGTCGGTGCAGATGTCGTCGACGGCGGTGGCGAGGTCGAGCACCCGGGACTGGTTCCCGCCCAGCTCAAAGATGGAGTTGCGCAGGTCGCGGATCGCTGCGTCCATCGACTCGATGGCCGACCCGATGCGTTCCTGGACGATCGCCTCGCTGGTCGGCGTGCCGTGCAGGAACATCCCCGCCGCGAACAGCCGCTGGATGACGACGTCGTGGATGTCAGCGGCGATGCGCTGACGGTCCTCCAGCACCGCGATCTCGTCGTGTCGCGACCTCAGCTGCTCGGCCCGCGCGGCGACCTGCAGCTCGAGCCCCTGCTTGAGCTGGGTCAGGTCGGCCAGTGTGGCCCGTCGTGCGTTGTCCAGGCGGGCCACCCGCGTCGCGGCCGTCCAGGTGGCGGCACCGAAGGCGAGCGTGCACAGCACCACGGTCAGCGCGACCATCGTGACGTCGTTGATCCAGCTCAGGCGGTGGGCGGCCAGACAGGCGAGGCCGATGAACGGCAGCCCGACCAGGGCCATCGGGGCCAGGCGGCGGCTGAGCGCGCCGCCCGCGTCCTCGGAGAACAGCACCCATTCCAGCCGCCCCCGCCTCGTCGACGCGAGCCCGGCGATGCTGAGCAGCACGATCGCGAGCGCGGTGTGCAGGGCGATGGTGAAGAACGACCCGAGGTTGGTGAGCGACTGCGCGTCGTAGGCGTAACCCACCAGGGCCAGCCAGGCCACGGCGGCGGGGGCAAGGAGCAGGGCCTGACGCGTACGCCGCCAGGCCCGGCGACGGCCCGTCGTCAGGCTCGCCGCGGCCAGCAGCAGCACGCAGGTGGCGACGGCGGCGGACGAGCGGCCGGGATGGGGACCGCTCCCGGGGTCGGTGACGACGAGCTGGTCGACGCCGAGGCCGATGCCGAACGCCCACTCGGCCAGCTGGAGGCCCGCGAGCACACCGGCCACGCCCGCGCCGATCGTGGCGACAGCGCGTCCCGCGGCGGCTCGGCGGGGGATCGCGAACGCGACCGCGAGCGCCAGCAGGCAGACCGCGGTGTTGAAGCGCATGACGGCGAGACCCGGCGCGACCCGCTCTAGCCCGGGCTCGTTGATCGCCCATCCGAGCAGCACGACGGCGGCGTCCACGCCCGCCAGCCCGCAGCACGCCAGCGCGATGGCCTGCAGGGAGGACGCGTGCTCGTCGACCTGGACGCGGCGGGGAGCGGAGAAGACGCGCGTGCGCGACTGCTCGGACGCCATGTCGTCGCCTCTCACCCGTGGCCGCTGTCGGCTCAGAATAGGGTGTCAGGGCGTCACGCGGGCGGGCCTTCCGTCCGTCGGGGTCAGTCGTTGACGGTGAAGCGGCCCAGCCACGCCTCGAGCTCGACCACGCCGGCGCGGGCGTAGGAGCCGACGTCGTGCACGTCGTCGGGGTGGTGCAGGTGCGCCAGCGCGAGCTCGGCGTTGCCGAGGCTGGCCACGGCCGCCCCGAAGCCCAGCGCGTACCACCGGGCCGCTCTACGAACCGCCGCCCACACCCGATGCATCATGCTGCGGGACTGTAAGCAGTCGGGGCCGGCCTGACAACGATTCGGCCGTGTCATCTTTGCAAGCACCTAACTACAGCCACCTATCTACCGCGCGGCGGCACGATCACGCGGCGGCACGACTGCCCGACACCGCGACGTCGCCGCGACACCCGCGCGCCTGCGCGGGTGGCGGACCGTCTCGTCGTAGCGTCCGGATCGGCGGACGGGCCCACCCCGGCCGCTACGGAGGTCCCACCGTTGCCAGCTTCTGTCGTGGCGAGAGTGAGCGCGGGGCCGGTTCGTGCCCCCGCGCGGCGGGACGAGCCGACACCCACCAGCGCCGAGGACGCGCCTGCGTCCCGGTGCCGATTCCCCGTCAGGAGCCTCACGTGACCGATGCCCGCCGTTCCAGCGACACCGCCGGCAGCTCCGCCCCCTCGGGCCTGCGCACCTTCGTGCTCGACACGTCGGTGTTGCTGTCCGACCCGGGTGCCCTGGGCCGTTTCGCCGAGCACGAGGTCGTCCTGCCGCTCGTCGTCATCAGCGAGCTGGAGGCCAAACGGCATCACCCCGAGCTCGGCTGGTTCGCCCGCCAGACGTTGCGCGTGCTCGACGAGCTGCGCATCAAGCACGGCCGCCTCGACGCGCCGGTGCCGATCGGCGAGTCCGAGGACGGGGTCAGCGGGACGCTGCACGTCGAGCTCAACCACTCGGACCTGTCGACGCTGCCGGCCGGGTTTCGCGTCGACAGCAACGACTCGCGCATCCTCGCCGTCGCCCTGAACACCGCGGCAGACGGGAAGGACGTCACCCTCGTCACCAAGGACATGCCGCTGCGGGTCAAGGCCGCGTCCGTGGGGCTCAAGGCCGACGAGTACCGGATGCACCCGGTCGCGGACTCCACCGGCTGGACCGGGATGCTCGAGATGGACGTCGCGGCCGACACCGTCGACGCGTTGTACGACGACGGCCCGGTCGAGATGGCGGACAACGCCGACTTCGCCGCCGTCGCCGACCAGCCCTGCCACACCGGGCTCGTGCTGCACTCGGTGAAGGGCTCCGCCCTGGGCCGCGTCACCGCCGACAAGCAGGTCAAGCTCGTGCGGGGCGATCGTGAGGCGTTCGGGCTGCGCGGCCGGTCGGCCGAGCAGCGGGTCGCCCTCGATCTGCTCCTGGACCCGGAGATCGGAATCGTCTCGCTGGGCGGTCGTGCCGGCACCGGCAAGTCCGCGCTGGCCCTGTGCGCCGGGCTGGAGTCGGTGCTGGAACGGCGTGCGCACAAGCGGGTCGTCGTCTTCCGTCCTCTGTACGCGGTCGGCGGCCAGGAGCTCGGCTACCTGCCCGGGTCGGAGAACGAGAAGATGGCCCCCTGGGCGCAGGCCGTGTTCGACACCCTCGGCGCGCTGGTGTCGGGCGACGTCATGGACGAGGTCATCGACCGCGGCATGCTCGAGGTGCTGCCGCTGACCCACATCCGCGGCCGGTCGCTGCACGACTCGTTCGTCATCGTCGACGAGGCGCAGTCGCTCGAGCGCAACGTGCTGCTCACCGTGCTGTCGCGCATCGGCGCCGGTTCGCGGGTGGTGCTGACCCACGACGTCGCGCAGCGCGACAACCTGCGCGTCGGACGGCACGACGGCGTCGCGGCCGTCATCGAGGCGCTTCGCGGGCACCCGCTGTTCGCCCATGTCACGCTGACCCGCTCCGAGCGCTCGCCGATCGCTGCGCTGGTCACCGAGATGCTCGAGGACCTGCCCCTCTAGAACCGACGCCCCCCTCGAGAACCGACGCCTTCCCCATCGCCGTGGTCGTGGTCCCGCCCCTCGATCACGACCGCAGCGGTGGGGAAGGCGTGCTCGCCCGGCCGAGGTGCGTCCAGGGGCCGCCGTCGTAGCGCCACAGGTCGAAACCGAGCGCGTCGACGACGGCGGGGGTGAAGCCCGCGGCCAGCGCCTCGAGCGTCCGCCTCGCCTCGGCCGGCTCGACCTTGTTCTGAACGGTGATGTGCGCGCGCAGCGGCTGCCGGTCCTGACGGGTCAGGTGTGGCCACCACCGCGCCTGCAGCGCCCGGTGGCACCGGGTGAGCTCGTCGGACTCGACCGCGTACGCCGCGCCGCGGCCGAGCGGCATGACGCCGGCGATGCGGACCGTGAACGCCTGGCCCGCCTGCTCACGCAGGTCGTCGACGACCTGCTCCTGCAGCTCGCCCGGCACGGCGTGGAACAGGGTGAGGTGCGCACCGACCGCGGTGCGGCCGGCCGGGAACCACCGCGCCCGCTCCGCGTCGAAGCGGGCCTGGACGTCGTCGGGCAGCGCGAGGGTCACGACGAGCGGTGCGGGTGTCATGCCGCTGACGGTGTCACGAGCGGTGACGGGCGCGGTGGGCCGCGGCCTTGACGCGGTTCTGGCAGACCTCCGAGCAGAACCGCCGGGTGCCGTTGCGCGACACGTCCACGAACACCCGGTCGCACACCGGTGCGGCGCAGACGCCGAGGCGGTCGGCGTACTCGCCGCCCAGCACGGTCGCGAGCGCGGTGGCCACGGAACCGCCCCAGCCGGACGGGTCGTCACGCACGGACCCGTGGTAGTGCAGGTGCCACGGCTCGCCGTCGTGGTGGGCCAGGCGCGGGTTCGGGGCGTAGCGGTCCAGCAGGGCATTGGTCGTGTCGGCAGCGGTGTCGACGTCCGCCGCCTCGACGGACTCGTAGACCGGCCGGACGGAGCCGGCCAGCTCGACGAACGCGCCCGTGGCACGGGCCGACGGGTCGGCGGCCGAGCGGCTGCCCACCCGGAGCGCGTCGCCGATGCCGCGCGTGAGCGCCGGCGCCGACGGCAGCGCGTACGGGCGGCCCCGCGCCGCACCCGGCGTCGCGACGTTGACCAGCGCTGCGGACAGCGCCACCACTCCGTCGACGTGACTGCCGAAGTTCACTTGACCAGTTACTCCTTGTCTGCTTATCGTCACTGGCGAAACAGCACACGACAGTGATGAGAGGATGTCAGTATGCCCACCCTCACCGAGGCCCGCCACTGGCTCGACCGTTGGGACCGCCAGCAGGAGTTCTACGTCGCCGACCGCGAGGAGCGGTTCGCCGTCATCGCCGACGTGGTGGCGGCGAGCGCGGACGGCGTGGAGCCGGTCGTCGTCGATCTCGGCTGCGGGCCGGGGTCGCTGTCGGTGCGGCTGCTCGACCGGTTGCCGGGGGCCCGGGTCGTGGCCGTCGACGCCGACCCGCTGCTGCTCGGGCTGGCGCGGGTGGCGTACGCGGACCGGCCCGGGCTGCAGATCGTGGAGCACGACCTGCGGGACGCGGGCTGGGCGGACGCCGTCGGGGTACGGCCGGGCACGGTCGACGCGATCGTCAGCACCACCGCCCTGCACTGGCTGACCCGCACGGAGCTGTCGGCTCTCTATCGCAGCTGCGCAGATCTGCTGCGTCCGGGCGGGGTGCTCATCGACGGCGACCACCTGGACGAGCCCGCCGACCGGCCGCGGTTGCGCACCCTGACCCGGTCGGTGCGCGACGCACGCGCGGCACGCGTGCGGACGGGGGACGCCGAGGACTGGCGCTCGTGGTGGGACGCGGTGGCCGCGGCGCCGGAGCTCGAGCAGTTCGCCACTGAACGGGGCGTACGACCGATCGAGCACGCAGTTCCGGACACCCCGACCGTCGCCGATCACGGCGCCCTGCTGCACGCGGCCGGTTTCGCCGAGGTCGGCACGGTGTGGCAGGTCGGCGACGACCGCGTGCTGGTCGGGGTGCGCTGACCGCGCCCGTACCGTGGACGCGTGCCGCTTGACGACCGTCCCGACGCGACGGGTGCCCTCGCCGGCTACTCGGTCGGGGTCACCGCGGCGCGGCGGCGCGAGGAACTCGGCGCCGCGCTCGAACGTCACGGCGCCCGGGTCGTGTACGGCCCGGCCATCCGCACCGTCCCACTCGCGGACGACAGCCGGCTGCGCGATGCGACGTCGCAGTGCCTGGGGCAGCCGCCCGACATCGTGATCACGACGACCGCGGTCGGGTTCCGCGGCTGGCTCGAGGCCGCTGCGGTGTGGGGCCAGGACGCCGCGCTGCACGGGGTGCTCGGTGACGCCGAGATCCTGACCCGCGGGCCGAAGGTGCGCGGCGCGGTGCGGGCCGCGGGGCTGCGCGAGCGCTGGTCGCCCGAGTCGGAGTCCAGCGCCGAGGTGCTCGACCACCTGCTGGCCCGCCCGGGCCTGGCCGGAGCCCGCATCGCGATCCAGCTGCACGGCGACCCCCTGCGCGACGTGGTCGACGGGCTGCGCGCGGCCGGCGCCCACGTCGTCGAGGTGCCGGTCTACCGGTGGGAGCCGCCGGCGGACCCGGCGCCGCTGCGCGCCCTGATCGCCGCGGTCGCGGACGCCCGGCTGGACGCCGTGACCTTCACCAGCGCGCCCGCCGCGGAGAACTTCCTGCGCACCGCGGACGACGCGGGTCTCGGCGGTGCGGTGCGCGACGCGGTGCGGGATCGCGTCCTGGCCGTCGCGGTGGGGCCGGTGACCGCGGCGCCGCTGCTGGCGGCGGGCGTGACCGTCGTGCAGCCGGAGCGCTTCCGGCTCGGCGCCCTCGTCCGCACCGTGGTCGAGCAGCTGCCCGGCCGTACCCCGGCGGACGACCGGGGCGCGCGGACTCGATAACCTCTGCCGCGACACCACACCTCGAGCGAAGGAGCGTCATGGCCAACGCCGCCGTCCTGCCGAACCGAGTCCTGGCCGATCTGGTTCCCGGCGCGCGCGTCCGTGACGCGGTGCTCGTCCTGTTGGGCGCCGGGCTCACCGGCCTCGCCGCGCAGGTGTCGATCCACACGCCGCTGTCGCCCGTGCCCTTCACCCTGCAGACGCTGTCCGTCCTGGTCGTCGGCGCCGCGCTCGGCACGGTTCGCGGCTTGCTGTCGATCGCGCTCTACGCCGTCGCCGGTGTCGCCGGCGTGCCGTGGTACGCCGACCACCACAGCGGCTGGGGCGGCCCGTCCTTTGGGTACGTGCTCGGTTTCGTCGTCGCCGCTGCCGTGGTCGGCGAGCTGGCCCGCCGCGGCAACGACCGCAGCGTCACCGGCACCGTCGGGCTGATGGCGCTCGGCACGGCCGCGATCTACGTCGTGGGTGCCGTCTGGCTGGCCCGCGACCTGCACGTCTCGGCCAGCAAGGCCGTCGAGCTCGGCGTGACGCCGTTCCTCGTCACCGACGCGATCAAGATGGCGGTGGCCGCCGTCGTGCTTCCGGCTGTCTGGAAGCTCGTCCGGCACGGTCGCTGATCCACCGGCGCCCGTGGGCGTCCTGCTCGTCACCGGCGGCGGCGACGTCGACGGTCCGCTGGCCGTCGGGGCGCTCGCCGCGGTGCAGGCGGGCCCGGTGGCGCTGGTGCAGCTCGTCCAGACCGGGCTGGCCGACGGGCGGGCCGGCGAGCTGGCCCGCGCGTCCCGTCTGGTGCCGCAGGCCGACGCAATAGAGCTTGCGCGGTACGACACCGACCTGCTGCCGGTGCACGCGGCAGCCGAGAGCGGCCGTCCTGCATTCGCGTTCGCCGACGCCGTCCGGCGTCTGCTCGACCTGGACACCACGCACGAGCGCGTCCTTGCCCGGGGCGCCGGGGGACTGCTGGCGCCCTACGACGACGAGCGCCGCACCCTCGTCGACCTCGCGCACGCCGTGACGGCCCCGGTCGTCGTGATCGGGACGGCCGACCGGGACGGCCTCGACCGGTTGTTGCTCACCGCGTCCGTGCTCGAGGACCAGGCGCTCACGCTGGCCGGGGTCGTGCTGACGAGCTGGCCCGACGAGCCGACCGCGGCGCACCGGTGGACGCTCGCCGAACTGTGGCGGCTGTCGACCCGCGAGGTCCTGGCCGGCGTCGTCCCGGCCGGTGCCCGGGACTGGCCACCGGCCGAGTTCCGGCGCAGGGCCCGCACCCTGATCGCGCGCGGTCTCGGCGGGACGCTCGACGCCCGCGCGTTCGTGGCCCGCCACGCCGCGGGTTGATCAGTCGGTCAACGGGGGTGCGCCGGTCGCGAGGGCCCGCTCCACCCGCCGGTCGGGAATGAACCACAGCAGCGCCACCACCACGTAGGCGACGACGCCGAACCAGCGGTCCACGAAGCTCAGCGCGATCCCGACGACGTACACGAGCGCCGACGCCTTGCCCTTCGCATCCGTCCCGACCGCCCGGTGCAGCACCGAGTCCTCGCCGTCGGCGCGTTGCAGTACGTGCTGCAGGATGAAGTACGCGACGGCACACGCCAGCAGATCGATGCCGTAGGCCGCGACCGGCGCGGACGCGAAGTCGTTCTCGCTCATCCAGTCCGTCGTGAACGGCACCAGCGACAGCCAGAACAACAGGTGCAGGTTCGCCCACAGGGCAGCGCCGGTGACGGTGTGCACGACCGCCAGCATGTGGTGATGGTTGGTCCAGTAGATGCCGACCAGGACGAAGCTCAGCACGTACGCGAGCAGGACGGGCACGTCCTTGCGCAGGTCGTCCCAGTGCCCACCGTCGGGGGTGCGCAGTTCGAGCACCATGATGGTGATGAGGATGGCGATCACGCCGTCGCTGAACGCCTGCAGCCGTCCCGTCGTCATGCCCAGAGGTTACGAGCCTCGGGCAGCGTCAGGGCCGCACCAACCCGGGTACGTCGCTCAAGGACGTGACGACCTCGCCGTCCCAGGACGCGTGCCGCCCGTAGACCACCCCCGAGATCTCGCCGGGGACGGCCAGGTGGACGGCGCGCATGCCGACCTCGCGGGCGCCGACGAGTTCGTTGCTGCCACCGTCCCCGACGTACAGGCACTCCTCGGGTGCGACTCCGAGCGCCTCGCAGCAGGCCAGGAAGATGGCCGCCGCCGGCTTCTTGACGCCCAGCACGAAGGAGAACACCGCAGCGTCCACGAACGGCGCGACGGGCAGCTCGCCGAAGTAGCGCGGCAGTTCGGCCGAGCAGTCGCTGACCAGCCCGATGCGCAGCCCTGCCTCGTGCAGCGCGGTGAGCACCGGCACGGCGTCGGGTCGCGGCCGTCCGAAACCCTGCTCCGCGGCCAGGCGCAACCGGGCCGCCTCGGCGAGCTGGTCGGGTGTCGGCCGGGCCCCGATGCGGGCGCACACCCAGGCCAGCGACCCCTCGACGGTGCCGCCCGCGCCGGTGAAGCGCTCGTCGACCGTCGCCGTCATCTCGGCGTCGAGGCGGGCGGCGTCGACCCCCAACGCGTCGGCCTGCTCGGCCCGGGCCCGGGCCTGCTCGGCGTCGGAGCGGCCGGTGGTCAGCGTGCCGTAGAAGTCGAAGACGACGGCACGCAGGTCGCGGCTCAGCTCTTCGGTGCGGTCATGGACAGGACGTCGAGCACCTCGTCGAGCTGGTGCTCGCCGATCCTGTCCGGGACGTGCCCGCGTTCGATGACGACCTCGCGGATGGTCTTCTTCTCGGCCAGCGCCTGCTTGGCGATCTTGGCGGCCTCGTCGTAGCCGACGTAGTGGTTGAGCGGCGTGACGATGGACGGCGAGGACTCCGCGTACTCCAGGCAGCGCTCGACGTTGGCGGTGATGCCGGCGACGCACCGGTCGGCGAAGACCCGGGACACGTTGGCGAGCAACCGGATCGACTCGAGCAGGTTGCGGGCGATGACGGGCAGCATGACGTTGAGCTCGAAGTTGCCGGCCGCGCCGCCCCAGGCGACGGCGGCGTCGTTGCCGACCACCTGCGCGACGACCTGGCACACCGCCTCGCACAGCACCGGGTTGACCTTGCCGGGCATGATCGACGACCCCGGCTGAAGGTCCGGGAGAAAGATCTCGGTGAGCCCGGTGCGCGGGCCCGAACCCATCCAGCGGATGTCGTTGGCCGTCTTGTTCAGCCCGGCGGCGACGGTGCGCAGCACCCCGCTGGCCTCGACGAGCGCGTCGCGCGAGCCCTGCGCCTCGAAGTGATTACGAGCCTCAGTGAGCGGCAGGTCGAGGTCGGCCGCGAGCCGTGCGATGACCTCGCCGGCCAGGCCCACGGGGGCGTTGATCCCGGTGCCGACGGCCGTGCCGCCGAGCGGCAGCTCGCCGATACGGGGCAGGGCGTCGCGCAGCCGGTCGACGCCGTAGCGGACGGCTGCCGCGTACCCGCCGAACTCCTGGCCGAGGGTGACGGGCGTGGCGTCCATCAGGTGCGTACGGCCGGACTTGACGACCGTCGCGAACTCGGCGGACTTCCCCTCGAGGGTCTCGGCCAGGTGGGTCAGCGCGGGGATCAGGTCGGTGGTGATCGCCTGGGCGGCCGCGATGTGGATGGCGGCGGGGAACTGGTCGTTGGACGAGAACGGGTCGTTCACGTCGTCGTTCGGGTGCACCGAGGCCTCGCCCTGCCCTGCGGCGCGGAGCCGCTCGGTGGCCAGGGTGGCCAGCACCTCGTTCGTGTTCATGTTCGACGAGGTGCCCGAGCCCGTCTGGAAGACGTCGATGGGGAATTCGGCGTCCCAGTCGCCGCGGGCGACCTCGCGGGCGGACTCGGCGATCGCGTTCGCGCGCTTGGGGTCGAGCAGGCCTTTCCCGGCTCGCACCGTCGCCGAGGCGCCCTTGATCGCGGCCAACGCAGCGATCAGCTCACGCTCGATGGCCCGTCCGGAGATCGGGAAATTCTCGACCGCGCGCTGGGTCTGGGCCCGCCACTTCGCGGCCGCGGGGACGTGCACGTCGCCCATCGAGTCCTTCTCGATGCGGAACTCCTGCTCGGCAGCCACGGGCGCACTCCTGCGGGTCGTCGGAACGGTCGCGTCCAGCCTAGTGACGCCGCTCCGGCGGTCCGCCAACGGCTAATTGACGCAGACGAGCCCGATGACGCAGGTCGTGACGGGTACCGGTACCGGCACCGTCGCCGTCTTGTGCTTCTTGGTGGAGGTCGGCAGCGGCAGCTTGGTCGGCAGCTTGGTGGGCAGCGACGCCTTGCTGGTCGCCGGCGCGTTCGGCGCCGTCGTCCGACTGCCGCCGCCCTGGTTCGTACCGCCGCCACCGCCACCGCCGCCGGCGGCTGCGCTCGACGTCGCGCGCGACGAGGGCTTGCCGGCCGGCTTGCTCTTGCTCTTGGCCGGAGCACTGGACTTGCTGCTGCCGGCCGCGGCGACGCCCGGCGCCGGCGCACCCGCGCCGCCACCGGAGGCGACGGGAATGACCGCAGTGGGGTCCGGGGCCGCGACGGGCGGGTAGCTGCCGTGCTTCTTGTAGTAGGCGAGCACGTAGTTGACGGCCTGGCGGGCCAGGCCCATGTACCCCAGGTACAGCCCGCGGGTGTAGGTCGTCCAAGGCGTCCAGTTCGTGCAGCTGCTGGAGATGACGTACATCGCGGCGGAGTTGGTCGCGGCGCGCTGGTTGGCGATCGAGTCGCGGAGCTGACCGGTGCCGCGCTGCGAACGCAGTCCGCGGATCTGCCACAGCCCTGCCGACCAGTCCCAGGTGGAGGTCATCAAGGTGACGTCGCCCTGCGCGCTGGGGCTGCCGCCCGACTCGGCCATGGCGACGGCGGTGGCGATGGGCGCCTGCGCCGCGGAGCATCCGCGCTCGAGGGCCAGAGTGGCGATGCCGGCGGGCGTCATGGTGCCGGCCGAGCCGCGGAAGGTGCCGATGTTCGAGCTGTCCGGGTTCGGTGTGGCGGGCGCCGTGGTGGGCCGGGCCGTCGTGCCCTTCGGCACGCCGACCGAGCCGGTGTCCCCGGCGAGCGTGGGCGGTTTCAGCGTGCCGTCCTGCACCAGGGCGGCGATGGGCAGCAGGTAATGGGGTTCCTTGGCCGTGGTGGCCGCCGCGTCCTTGGCCCGCGGGCTGGCCGAACCGCTGGTGGACAGCGCCACGACGCCGGTCACGGCGAGCACGGCGATGATCGCCCCGGCGCCGCCCGTGAGCACACGACTGGACCCCCAGCTCGGCCCTGATGCCAGGGCCCTGTGGAGGAAGGTAGTGAACCGGCTGTCACCGCCTGATGCCTGCACGCCATCAGCTCCTTCGTCGGAATGACTGATGCCCACTGTGACAGGCAAGTTAACAAAGCGCGCGGCGAACGGTGTACATCTGTACTGCGAACGTCCGCAAACCGGACATCTCGCCCCAGCCGGGTGCGAACGGGATCAGTTCCGGTCGAAGTTCACGGCCGAGTAGGCGCGCAACTTACCGAGCTGGTGCAGCGAGTCGACGAGCCGGATGGTGCCCGACTTCGAGCGCATGACGATCGACTCCGTCTGCACCGAGTCGGCGTGGTAGCGCACCCCGCGGAGCAGCTCGCCGTCGGTGATGCCCGTCCCGCAGAAGAAGATGTCGTCGCCGCGTACGAGGTCCTCGGTGACCAGGACGCGGTCGAGGTCATGGCCGGCGTCGATCCCCTTCTGCCGCTCGTCGTCGTCCTTCGGCCACAGCCGCGCCTGGATGACGCCACCCATGCAGCGCAACGCGGCCGCGGCGATGATGCCCTCGGGGGTGCCGCCGATGCCGAGCAGCAGGTCGACGCCGGTGCCGGGGCGCGCGGCCGAGATGGCGCCGGCGACGTCACCGTCGCTGATGAACCGGATGCGCGCGCCCGCGTCGCGGACCTCCCGCACCAGCTGCTGGTGCCGCGGACGGTCGAGGATGCAGACGGTGACGTCCTCGGGATGGCCGTGCTTGGCCTTGGCCACGCGGCGGATGTTCTCGGCGGTGGGCGCGGTGATGTCGATGGCGTCGGCGGCGTCGGGTCCGGCGGCGATCTTCTCCATGTAGAAGACGGCGGACGGATCGAACATGGCCCCCCGCTCGGCGACGGCGATGACCGCGATCGAGTTCGGCATGCCCTTGGCCATCAGCGTGGTGCCGTCGATCGGGTCGACCGCGACGTCGCAGAGCGGACCGGTGCCGTCGCCGACCTCCTCGCCGTTGTAGAGCATCGGCGCCTCGTCCTTCT
>NZ_CAXUNP010000056.1:0-20198 GCF_964252635.1 uncultured Jatrophihabitans sp. | reverse complement strand
CCCACCGACTACACGGAACAATCAACCACCTGTCCGTGAAACCAGGGCAAGTCCATCTGGCACCAGCCGGGTGGGGCGAGGCAGCCGGGGAAGGCGCAGCCCTGGTCGCGGGCGATCAGGGCGAGTCTTTGTCCTTCGGTGAACAGCCGATGCGTCGAGCTGTAGGCGGTGACCGCCTTGAGTGAGTTCAGGGCGGTGCACATCAGCCGGTAGTCCCCACCCGCCCAGGACAGCGCTTCCCGGACCGGGACCTGGGCGCCGTGACCGGTCAGGGCGAACCCCTCACCGGTGAGGTAGGTGTCGGCGTCGATGGTGAGCACGACGGTGGCCAGCACCCCACCGGCGGTCGGGAGCTTGCCGGAGCCGACGGTGATCTTCAGGGCGTCGATGAGCGCGTCATGGCGCCGCTGTCCGGCGGTGCGGGGGTCCTTGATGCCGTTGGTCTCCGGCTCTGGTTTGGCGAGGGAGTCGAAGGTGACCTGCAGGAACTCCCCCAGCTCGGCGGTGCCTTCGCCGCGGAAGCTGCATGACCCGTCCGGGCGGTGATGCACCTGCAGGTCGCGGTCCTTGCGGCGGCGGGTGACGTCGCGGTGACCGGCGTCGGGGTCGAGCCACTCGGCCTCGCGGTTGGCGAGCTGGTGCAACGTGCTGGCCTCGAAGGTGCGCGCGAACCCGACCAGCCGCGCCTCCGCCACCGGGATGTGCTCGCACACCTCGACCGGCAGCTTGTCCAGGGTCGAGGTGATCACCCGAGCCTGCCGGGCCGCCAGCTCGCCGGCGGCCTGCGCCGCGGCGACTGTGGGGTATCGGGCCGGCATCGGCTCCCCGAGCAGCGACCGGCGTGGTCCGGCGGCGTGTGCGGCCCGCACCCGGGCGTTCGCCTCGCTGATGTCGATGGTCAACGTCTGCCGCAGCCAGTAGCCGGTGGCCCGGGCCATCGCCCGAGCCGGGACTCCTCGCGCCTCGACCTCGAGAATCAGCGCGTGGTCCACCGGCTCCAACCGCCGCCGCAACGCCTCGAACGAGCGCACCGCCGCGACCACCTCGTCATCGGTACAGACCGACAGCTTTACCGCCTGCAACGCGTCCACAACGCGGTGAGCGTCCGTGATCAACGAGGCCACATCGGCCCGCACCAGCGTATCGCTCATGCGTTCTATTCTAGCGGAACGGGATCCGCCGGACCAGCGTTTATCCCAGCAAATCCGGGTCCTGCAACAAGATCCAACAGCACGCGACGCAAGCCGACGACGCAGCGCGACCGAACGCGCAACACCCTCGTCGCTGCGCCTTTGCCGTTCCCCAGGTCGTGCCATGCACGTCTCGTGAACGCAGCGCGTGGATCCCGTGAGGAACCCCCGAAACGGTCAGGACCACCCCTGCGCAGGGCGTTTGCTCGAGTTCTCGGCACCTACGCCGAGTGGATCGAGAGCGGAGTCTCGCGTGTCTGATGTCTGGGCGGTCGTGGTCACGATCGCCGTGTTCGTCGTCCTTGCCCTGATCGCCAAGGGGGTCGAGCGACTGTGAACGCCACCAACATCGTCGGGCTGGTGCTGGCGGGTCTGCTGACCGTCTTCCTGGTCATTGCGCTGATCTTCCCGGAGCGGTTCTGATGCCCGACTGGCTGGCCGGCGCGGTCTTCATCGCGACCCTGGTCGCCGCGATCGTCATCGTGCAGCGACCCTTCGGCGACTACCTGGCGCACGTGGTCACGGGCCGCAGGCACAGCGCACCCGAGCGCGTGATCTACCGCATCGGCGGTATCGACGCCGACGCCGAGCAGTCGAGCTGGCGCTACCTGCGCGCGGTGCTGTCGTTCAGCGTCGTGTCGATCCTCGTCCTGTACGTCCTGCTGCGGGTGCAGCAGCACTTCTGGGCGCCGTACGCCGTGCCGAAGATGACGGCGGACCAAGCGTTCAACACCGCGGTCAGCTTCGTCACGAACACGAACTGGCAGTCCTACTCGGGCGAGAGCGCGCTCGGCTACGTGGTGCAGATGATCGGCCTGACGGTGCAGAACTTCCTGTCCGCCGCGGTGGGCATCGCGGTGGCCGTGGCGCTCGTGCGAGCGTTCACCCGCAACCGCTCGAACCTCCTCGGCAACTTCTGGGTCGACCTGACCCGGCTCTCGATCCGGGTGCTGCTGCCCATCTCGCTGGTGTTCGCGGTGGTGTTCGTCGGGGCCGGGATGATCCAGAACCTGCACCACTACTCGACGGTGCACACCGTGGCCGGCGGCACGCAGACCGTCACAGGGGGCCCGGTCGCCAGCCAGGAGGCCATCAAGGAGCTCGGCACGAACGGTGGCGGCTTCTACAACGCCAACTCCGCGCACCCGTTCGAGAACCCGACGGCGTGGACGAACTGGCTCGAGATCTTCCTGATCCTGGTCATCGCGTTCTCGCTGCCGCGGGCGTTCGGGCGGATGATCGGCGACCTGCGCCAGGGACGCGCCATCGCCCTGGTCATGGCGTCGCTGGCCGTGCTCAGCGTGGTGCTCACCGTCGTGTTCCAGGGCATCCACCACGGCACCGTCCCCACCGCGGTGGGCGCCAGCACCGAAGGCACCGAATCACGCTTCGGCGTCCTGAACTCAGCGACGTTCGGCACGGCGACGACCCTGACGTCCACCGGTGCCGTGAACAGCTTCCACGACTCCTACACCAGCCTCGGCGGCGCGATGACGCTGCTGAACATGATGCTGGGCGAGATCGCTCCCGGCGGCACCGGCTCGGGCCTGTACGGCATGTTGGTCCTGGCCGTCATCACCGTGTTCGTCGCCGGTCTGATGGTCGGGCGTACCCCGGAGTACCTCGGCAAGAAGATCGGCAGTCGCGAGGTCAAGTTCGCCTCGCTCTACCTGCTGACGACGCCGGCGGTGGTGCTCGTCGGCACGGCCACCGCCCTGGGCCTGCCCGGTGAACGCGCGGCGATGCTCAACACCGGCCCGCACGGGCTGTCCGAGGTGCTGTACGCGTTCACCTCGGGGGGCAACAACAACGGCAGCGCCTTCGCGGGCCTGAGCGTCAACACGGTCTGGTGGAACTACGCGCTCGGCCTGGCCATGGCCCTGGGCCGGTTCCTGCCCATCATCTTCGTGCTGGGCCTGGCCGGTTCGCTCGCCCGGCAGAAGCCGGTGCCCGCCTCGGACGGCACATTGCCGACCCACAAAACCTTGTTCATCGGGATGTTGCTGGGCGTGACGGTCGTCGTCGTCGCCCTCACCTACTTCCCGGCCCTGGCCCTCGGGCCGCTCGCAGAGGGACTCCACTGATGACCGACCTTCGCTTCGCTCCGGCCGCCATAGGCCACACCGCCGCGTCATTCGTTCGCGAGGCTCACTCATGACCGAACTCCTGGACAGGCCGGTGGACCAACCGGCCGAACCGCACCGCGTCAACGGCGGCCTGCTGGACCCCGCGCAGCTGTGGCGCTCGCTGCCCGACGCGCTGGCCAAGCTCGACCCGCGCACGCTCTACAAGAACCCGGTCATGTTCATCGTCGAGATCGGCGCGGTGTTCACGACCGTCGAGGCGATCGCCAACCCGACGACGTTCGCGTGGCTGATCGTCGCGTGGCTCTGGCTGACCACCGTGTTCGCCAACCTGGCGGAGGCGGTCGCGGAGGGGCGGGGCAAGGCCCAGGCCGACGCGCTGCGCCGCGCGAAGACCGACACCGTCGCCCGCCGCCTGCGCGACGACGACACCGAGGAACCCGTCCCGGCCCCGGAACTGCAGCAGGGCGACCGGGTGGTCTGCGAGGCCGGCGACCTCGTCCCCGGCGACGGCGACGTCGTCGACGGCATCGCCAGCGTCGACGAGTCGGCGATCACCGGCGAGAGCGCGCCGGTCATCCGCGAGAGCGGCGGCGACCGCAGCTCGGTGACCGGCGGCACCAAGGTGCTCAGCGACCGCATCGTCGTGCAGATCACCCAGAAGCCGGGGGAGAGCTTCATCGATCGGATGATCGCCCTCGTCGAGGGCGCGAGTCGGCAGAAGACGCCGAACGAGATCGCGCTCAACATCCTGCTGGCCTCGTTGACGATCATCT
The DNA here is from genome assembly GCF_964252635.1 of uncultured Jatrophihabitans sp. Classification (GTDB taxonomy): domain Bacteria; phylum Actinomycetota; class Actinomycetes; order Mycobacteriales; family Jatrophihabitantaceae; genus Jatrophihabitans. Next base: position 16,148 of record NZ_CAXUNP010000056.1, on the reverse strand, counting down.
TCCTGCTCGCCACCGTGACCCTGCAGCCGCTGGCCATCTTCGCCAAGGCCGACCAGCCCGGCATCCCGGACTCGGCCTCGCTCGACGGGCACGGCATCACCGGCATCGTGCTGGTGTCGCTGCTGGTGTGCCTCATCCCCACCACGATCGGCGCGCTGCTGTCGGCCATCGGCATCGCCGGCATGGACCGGCTCGTACAGCGCAACGTGTTGGCCATGAGCGGTCGCGCGGTCGAGGCCGCCGGCGACGTCAACACCCTGCTGCTCGACAAGACCGGCACCATCACCCTCGGCAACCGGCAGGCGTCGGAGTTCGTCACGGTCGGCGGCGTCTCCGCCGACGAGCTCGCGGCCGCCGCGCAGCTGTCCTCGCTGGCCGACGAGACGCCCGAGGGACGCTCGGTCGTGGTGCTGGCCAAGGAGAAGTACGGACTGCGCGAGCAGGAGGTGCGCGGCGCGACGTTCGTGGCGTTCACGGCGCAGACGCGGATGAGCGGCGTCGACATCGACAGCCGCGAGGTCCGCAAGGGTGCGGCCGGGTCGGTGCTGCAGTGGGTGCGCGACCACGACGGCGCGCCGCCAGCCGACGTCGGCACGATCGTCGACGGCATCTCCGCCTCGGGCGGCACGCCATTGGTGGTCGCCGATCACGAGCCGGGACGACCAGCGCGGGCGCTCGGTGTCATCCACCTGAAGGACGTCGTCAAGCAGGGCATGAGCGAACGCTTCGACGAGCTGCGGCGCATGGGCATCCGCACCGTGATGATCACGGGCGACAACCCGCTGACCGCCAAGGCCATCGCGGACGAGGCCGGGGTCGACGACTTCCTGGCCGAGGCCAAGCCCGAGGACAAGATGGCATTGATCAAGCGCGAGCAGGAGGGCGGCAAGCTCGTCGCGATGACCGGCGACGGCACCAACGACGCGCCGGCGCTCGCACAGGCCGACGTCGGCGTCGCCATGAACTCGGGCACGTCGGCGGCCAAGGAGGCCGGGAACATGGTCGACCTCGACTCCGACCCGACCAAGCTCATCGAGGTCGTCGAGATCGGCAAGCAGCTGCTCATCACCCGCGGGGCGCTGACCACGTTCTCGATCGCCAACGACGTCGCGAAGTACTTCGCGATCATCCCGGCGATGTTCGCGGCGGTCTACCCGGGCCTCGACAAGCTGAACATCATGCGGCTGCACTCACCGCAGTCGGCGATCCTGTCGGCAGTCATCTTCAACGCGCTGATCATCATCGCGCTGATCCCGCTGGCGCTGCGCGGCGTCCGCTACCGGCCGTCGTCGGCCAGCGCCATGCTGCGCCGCAACATCCTGATCTACGGCGGCGGCGGCATCGTGGCGCCGTTCGTCGGCATCAAGATCATCGACCTCATCATCCAGTTCGTTCCCGGGATCGGGTGACCAAGAATGCGCAACCTGTCCGGCCTGTTCCGCCAGCTGTCCGCCGCCGTGCGGATGCTGCTCGTCTTCACCGTGCTGCTGGGCGTCGGCTACCCGCTCGCCGTCTACGGCATCGCCCAGATCCCCGGCCTGCACAGCCGGTCTGACGGCCAGCTCGTCCACGTGCACGGCCGCACGGTGGGGTCCGCGATTCTCGGGCAGTCGTTCACCGACGCCAAAGGCGACCCGATGGCGCAGTACCTGCAGTCGAGACCGTCCGCCGACGCGTACGACCCGACGGCCAGCGGCGCGAGCAACCTCGGCCCCGAGTCGGTCGTCGACACCCTCCCGAACCCCGCCTCCAAGGGCGACACCGGCACGCCGAGCCTGTTGACCCAGGTCTGCGCCCGGAGCAAGGCGGTCGGGGCGCTGGAGCACGTCGACGGGTCGCGGCCGTTCTGCACACCGAGCGGTGTCGGCGCCGTGCTCGCCGTCTTCCACGCCGGCCCGGGCTACCACGGGGCCGTCACCCGCGTCGTCAGCCTGAACCAAGAGTGCCCGACGACGCCCTTCGTCGCGACCTACCACGACGTGCAGGTCACCTGCGCCCGCTACGGCGCCGACTACAGCCACGCGCAGGTCGTCCCGGTACGGGGGGACGCGCCGTCGCACCCCGCGGTGCCGGCCGACGCGGTCACCGCCAGCGGCTCGTCGCTCGACCCGAACATCAGCCCTCGCTACGCGGCCCTGCAGGAGGCACGGATCGCCCGCGCCCGGGGCATCTCGGTGGAGCAGGTGCGTGCCGTGGTGCACCACTACACCTCGGGTCGCGACCTGGGCTTCATGGGCGAACCCGTCGTCAACGTCCTGAAGGTCAACGTCGCCCTCGACCGGCAGTACCCATAGGTTGACGGACGTGGGAAAGGGCACGCTGCGCGTCTACCTCGGCGCCGCACCCGGCGTCGGGAAGACCGTCGCCATGCTCGACGAGGGCCGACGGAGGCTGGACCGTGGCACCGACGTCGTTGTCGCGGTCGCCGAGACCCACGGCCGCACGCACACCGCGAAGCTGCTGGCCGGCCTGCCCTGTGTCGAGCGCCGGACGGTGGTGCACCGTGGCGCCACCTTCCAGGAGATGGATCTCGAGGCGGTGCTGGCGCGGCGACCGTCCGTGGCCCTGGTCGACGAGCTGGCGCACACCAACGTGCCCGGCTCGGGGCCGAACGAGCGGCGGTGGCAGGACGTCCACGCCCTGCTCGACGCCGGCATCGACGTGGTCACCACGCTGAACGTGCAGCACCTCGAATCGCTCAACGACGTCGTCGCCGAGATCACCGGTGTGCCGCAGCGCGAGACCGTGCCCGACGCCGTCGTGCGCGCCGCCGACCAGGTCCAGCTCGTCGACATGTCGCCCGAGGCGCTGCGCCGCAGGATGGCGCACGGCAACGTGTACCCGCTCGAGCGGGTCGACGCCGCGCTCGGCAACTACTTCCGGGTGGGCAACCTGACGGCGCTGCGCGAGCTGGCGCTGCTGTGGCTGGCCGACTCCGTCGAGGAGGGGCTGCAGCGCTACCGCGAGCAGCACGGCATCACCGACACCTGGGAGACCAAGGAGCGGGTGGTCGTTGCCCTCACCGGTGGGCCAGAGGGCGACACCCTGATCCGCCGGGCGTCGCGGATCGCGTCACGGACCGCCGGCGGCGAGCTGCTCGCCGTCCACGTCGCCCGCAGCGACGGGCTGTCCGGCCCCGGGGTTGCCGCGCTGGGCGGGCAGCGCCTGCTCGTCGAGTCCCTGGGCGGCAGCTACCACTCCGTGCTCGGCGACGCGGTGGCGCCGGCCCTGCTCGACTTCGCCCGCCGCGTCGACGCGACCCAGATCGTGCTGGGCTCCTCGCGACGCAACCGGTTCCTGGCCGCCGTGGCCGGCGCGGGTACGGGGGAGCTGGTGACCCGCATGTCCGGGGCCATCGACGTGCACCTCGTCGGCCACGACTACGCCCGAGGCGCCGGGCGTCGTCTGCCACGCCTGACGCACGGCCTGACCCGGCAGCGGCGCATCGCGGGCCTGGTGCTCGCCGCGATCCTCCTGCCCGCGCTGACGATCGTCGGCACGACCCTGCGCGGCGACCTCGACTTCGCGGCCGACGTACCGCTGTACCTGCTGGTCGTCGTCGTCACCAGCCTGGTCGGCGGTTTCTACCCCGCGCTCGTCAGCGCCGTGGTCGGCAGTCTGCTGCTGAACTTCTACTTCGTCGCGCCGCGGCACACCCTCACGATCGACGAGCCGTCGAACGTCATCGCCGTGCTCATCTTCCTGCTCATCGCGCTGCTGGTCTCGCGGGTCGTCGACCTGGCCGCCCGCCGGTCGACCCTCGCGGCACGTGCAGGCGCCGAGGCCGAGACCCTCTCGACGTTCGCCGGCAGCCTGTTGCGCGGCGAGCAGGCCCTGCCGGCCCTGCTGACCCGGACGCGGGAGAGCTTCGCCGTCGAATCCGTCGCCCTGCTGCGCAAGGACCCGGTGTCGCGCGAGTGGACGGTGCAGGCCTCGACGGGCGACCAGCCGCCGACGACCCCCGAGCAGGGCGACGCCGGCGTACTGGTGGTCGACGGTCTGTACCTCGCGATGCGCGGGCACGCGTTGAGCGCCGGTGACCAGCGGGTGCTCGGCGCCTTCGCCGCCGGCGTCGCCGTCGCCTACCGCCAGCGCGAGCTGGCCGAGGCGGCACGCGCCGCCGAGCCGCTGGCCGAGTCCGACCGGCAGCGGACGGCGTTGCTCAACGCGGTCGGCCACGACCTGCGCACGCCCATCGCGGCAGCGAAGGCGGCGGTGTCCAGCCTGCGCGCCCCGGAGGTGACGTGGACCGACGGGGACCGGGACGAGCTGCTGGCCTCGGCCGAGGGCTCGCTCGACCGGCTCACCGACCTGGTAACCAACCTGCTCGACCTCTCCCGGCTCCAGGTGGGCGCCCTGCCCGTCGTGCCCGGCACGGTCGGGCTCGACGACGTGCTGGCCCGCGCCCTGGACCACGTCGCGCTGAGCGGCCCGATCGAGGTGGACGTGCCGGACGACCTGCCCGAGGTGCGGGCCGACGCCGGCCTGCTCGAACGGGTCCTGGCCAACGTCGTGCAGAACGCGCAGCGGTACGCACCCGAGGGCACCGCGGTGCGCATCGCGGGCAGCGCCCACGCCGACCGGGTCGAGCTGCGGGTGATCGACCGCGGGCCCGGGCTGCCCGACGACGAGGCGTCCTTCCGGCCCTTCCAGCGCACCGACGACGCGCCGCGCAACGGTTCGGGCGTGGGGCTGGGCCTGGCCATCGCCCGCGGGCTCACCGAGGCGATGGGTGGTTCGGTGACCGCCGAGACGACCCCGGGCGGGGGCGCCACCTTCGTCGTCGCGCTGCCGGCCGCCGGGGAGGGCGCATGACCAGGGTGCTCGTCGTCGAGGACGAGCAGGCCCTGCTGCGTGCCCTGGCCATGAACCTCGTCGCCCGCGGCTACGCAGTGACCGAGGCGGCGACCGGCACCCGTGCCCTCACGGCTCTGGCCGAGCAGAAGCACGACGTGGTCGTCCTCGACCTCGGGCTGCCCGACATCTCCGGCGTGGAGGTCATCAAGGCCGTCCGCGCCTACTCGACCACGCCGATCATCGTGCTGTCGGCGCGCAGTGACAGCTCGGACAAGGTCGAGGCGCTCGACCTGGGCGCCGACGACTACGTCACCAAACCGTTCAGTATGGAGGAGTTGCTGGCCCGCCTGCGCGCGACGGCGCGGCGGACGTCGAGCACCGACGAGGACGTCGCGGTGACGGTCGGCGACACCCGCATCGACTTGGCCCTGACCACCGCCACCGCCACCGACGGCACGGCCGTGCACCTCACGCCCACCGAGTGGAAGATCCTGGACGTCCTGCTGCGCCGCCCGGGCAAGCTGGTCAGCGGTGACACCCTGCTGATCGCGGTCCGCGGGTCGTCCGAACACACCGACCCCAGCTACCTGCGGATCTACCTGGCTCAACTGCGTCGCAAGCTCGAACCGGAACCGAGCCGCCCCCGTCATCTGATCACCGAGCCGGGCATGGGCTACCGCTACCTGCCCTGAACCGTGACACGATGGCGGCGTGCACCGCACCGGTCGAGTGGGGGAGGCGACGTGGAGCGACTGACCGTCGAGGACTACTACCGCGCCGCGTTCGACATCCTGGGCGAGAGCGGTAGCGAAGCGCTGACCATCAACGCGCTGTGCGAGCGTCTCCAGGTGACGAAGGGCTCGTTCTACCACCACTTCGGGGCGCTGCCCGGTTTCGTGGACGCCTTGCTGTTGTTCTGGGAGTCCGAGCACAGCGAGCGCCTGATCGCCATCTCCAAGGCCCAGCCCGACCCGACGCTGCGGATCACGACGCTGATCGACATGGCCCTGTCGCTGCCCCACGCGTGCGAGGCCGCGATCCGTGCGTGGGCGCGCAGCAACCCCGAGGTCAACGCCGTCACGGTGCGGGTCGACCGGCGTCGGGAGCGCCACGTCGCCGACGCGATCGTGGCGCTCGGACTCGACCGTCCCGCAGCCCGGCTGCTGGCCCGGATGACCTTGAACCTGCTCATCGGGGCACAGCAGCGGGAGCAGCCGGTCGATCCGAAGCGGTTGCGTCAGTCCTTCGAGGAGTTCCAGAAACTGATCTTCCTCGAGGCCGACCCGGATCTCGTCGCGCGCCTGGTCGGCTCGACCGCCCGCTAGACCTTCTGCGCCTTCTTGGCCTTCCGGCGGGTCTTCTCGGCCTTCGCCACCACTCGCGCCGCCCTGGCCTTCGGCAGGCGGCGCCGACGAACCCGCAGCACGACCACGAACGCGACGACGGCAGCCGCGGAGCCGGCGATGACGGCCGTCCGCTGCTTGTCCTCGGTGACCTTCGTGCCGACGTCGGACGCCGTGGTCGTCACCTTGTCGCCGACCGCGTGCACCTTCTCCTTGGCCTGGGCCTTGACGTCGAGCTTCGCGGCCAACGCATCGGCGGTCTGCGAGAGCTCGGCGCGGGTGGCCTCGATGTCGGCCCGCAGCTCCTCCGCCGTCCTCGGCGTGTCGCCGGTGCCTGCGCCCTTGTCGTTCGAGGTGTCGTCGCTCATCGCTGGACCGCCTCCCGCACGGTGGCCACGTCGGCCTTGGTGCTGGCGATGGCCTCGGACGGCACCGGGGGCGACCCCTGGGACACGTTCTTCTTGCCCAGCAGCGCCACGACCGCCGCGATCAGCACCAGCGCGGCGCCGACGATCAACGCCGCGAGCCAGCCGTCGACGGCGGTGGCCAGGCCCAGGACCGCTGCTGCGATGAAGACCCCGACGGCGTAGAAGCCGAAGATGCCGGCGCCGCCGAACATGCCGACGCCGACGCCGAGGTGCTTGGCCCGGTCGGTCGCCTCGACCTTGGCAAGGGCCAGCTCGTCCTTCACGAGGCGGGCCACCTGCTCGCTCACCTGCGAGGCGAGCTGGCCGAGGCTGGCGTCCTGGGGTCTGGCGGACGGGGATGGGCCGGACGGGCCCGTCACTGGCGTGGACACGGCATCCTCCAAGGGTCGGTTGCCTCCGAGGTACCCGAGAGCCGATACGGCTAACGCTGTACGCGGGTATGCCGACAGGCGATCCCGTCGCGGAGGAGGAGTCGTGCCCCAGGCCTGGAGCAAGAAGCGCGAGAAGCAGTACGAGCACATCAAGGAGGGGCTCGAGGAACGCGGCCGGCCGGAGAAGACCGCCGAGCAGATCGCCGCCCGCACCGTCAACAAGGAACGCGCCCGGGCGGGTGAGGCGAAGCAGGCCAGCAGAGCCTCCACCGAGGACATCTCGTCCGGTCGGCGGGGCGGTCTGCGCTCCCACAAGGGCGCGGGCGGTCGTACCAAGGCCCAGCTCTACGAGGAGGCGCGGCACCGCAACATCGCCGGCCGCTCGTCGATGAGCAAGGCCGAGCTGGAGAAGGCGGTCGGCCGCTAGCCGCACGGCCCGGCGATCGGATCAGCTGCCGATCAGCTCGCCGAGGACGTCCTGCATGGTGATGACCCCGGCCGCGCGGACCCCGTCCGTCACCTGCACCAGATGTGTACCGCGTGCCCGCATGGTCTCGAGCACGCTGCGCAACGGCGCGTCGACGACCACCGCCGGCAGGGCCCGAATGACGTCGCCGGGGACGGCCGCGGTGCGGCCCTCCAGGGTCAGCACGTCCTTCACGTGCAGGTAGCCGGTCAGATCCTGCAGCGGGAAGCGCGAGTACCCGGTCTCGGCGGCGAGCGCCTCGAGCTGGTCGGGCGTCATGTCCCGGCCGACCAGCGCGAGGTCGGCGGTCGGCAGCAGGACGTCGGCGGCCACGCGGTCGTCGAAGGCGATCGCGTCGGACAGCAGCCCGGCCTCGTCCTCGTCCAGCTGTCCCTCCCGATGCGACTCGGCGACGAGACCCGCCACCTCGTCGCGGTCGAAGACGCTGTTGACCTCGTCGCGGGGCTGGACCCGGACCATCCGCAGCATGGCGTTGGTGGCGTGGTTCAACGCCCAGATGAGCGGCTTGAACGCGTTGACGACGGAGACCATCGGCGGCGCCAGCCACCGCGCCGCGCGTTCCGGGCCGGCTAGGGCGACGTTCTTGGGGATGACCTCGCCGAACACGACGTGCAGCATCGTGACCAGCGTGAGGGCGATGACGAACGCGATCACGCCGCCCGCGCTCTTCGGCACGCCGACGGCGTGGAAGGCCGGCTCGAGCAGGTGGGCGATGGCCGGTTCCGACAGCGCGCCCAGCGCCAGCGAGCACACGGTGATGCCCAGCTGGGCACCGGCCATCATCAGCGAGATGTGCTCGATGGCGTGCAGGGCCGCGGCCGAACCCCGCACCCCACGCTCGGCCTGCGGTTCGACGACACTGCGGCGGGCCGACACCAGGGCGAACTCGGCCGCGACGAAGAACCCGTTGCCGGCGAGCAGGGCGACGGTCAGCAGCAGGCCCAGCCATTCAGGCATCGACGTCCACCGCCTCGGGGCTCGCGGTCGCACGCAGCAGGACGATGCGGCGGCCCGCCACCTCGACGACGGTCCAGCGGGTGCCCTCCACGTCGACGTGGTCGCCGGTGGCCGGCAGGTTCTGGAAGCGGTCGAGGAACAGGCCGGCGACGGTCGCCCACGACCCGCTCGGGACCGGTCGCTGCAGCGCGACCGCGACCTCCTGCGGCCCGAGCTCACCGGGCACCAGCCACGACTCGCCGTCGGCGACGACACTGCGTCCCGGCGGCTCGTCGAACTCGTCCTCGACCTCGCCGACCAGCTCCTCGACCAGGTCCTCGAGGGTGACGATGCCGTCGGTGCCGCCGTACTCGTCGATCACCACGGCCTGCGCGACCTCGTGCTCCTGCAACCGGGCGAGCAGGTCGTCGAGCGGCAGGGTCGCCGGGACGAGGGTCGGCGGGGCCATCACGTCGGCGATGTTGGTGCGTCCGCGGTCGGCGCGTAGGACGGACAGCGCGGCGTTGACCTGGACGACGCCGACGATGTCGTCGACGTCGCGGCCGGTGACCGGGAAGCGCGAGAAGCCGGTCCGTGCCGCGGCCGCGACGAGGTCGACGAGGGTGTCCGCGGCCCCGACCGTCTGCAGCCGCGTGCGCGGCGTCATCACGTCGAGCGCGCGCCCCTGCCCGAACAGCAACGAGCGCGTCAGCAGGCCGGCGGTGTCGCTCTCCAGCGCGCCCTGCTGGGCCGATCGCCGCACGACCGCCAGCAACTCCTCGGCCGAGCGGGCGGAGTTCAGCTCCTCGGTCGGCTCGATGCCGAAACGTCGCAGGATGCGGTCCGCCAGTGCGTTCAGGGCGCGGATCGGCCAGGCGATGGAGCGGGTGAACAGCCGCACCGGGGCCTGCACGACGTTGGCCACCGCGACGGGCAGGGCGATCGCCAGGTTCTTCGGCAGCAGCTCGCCGATGAGCATCGTCAGCAGCGTCGACACGACCAGACCGACGGCCACCGCGACGCCGGGCACCGCGCCGTCGGGGAGGCCCAGCCCGCGCACCGGGGGTTCGAGCAGGGTGGCGAGCGCCGGCTCGGCGAGGAGCCCGACAGCAAGGTTCGTGACGGTGATGCCGATCTGCACGCCGGACAGCTGGGTCGACAGGGAACGCAGCGCGGTCAGGGTGCCGCGCGCACCGCGGTGGCCGTCGGAGGCGAGCCGCTCGACCGTGGGGCGGTCGACGGCGAGCAGGGCGAACTCGGCCGCGACGAAGACGCCGCAGGCGACGACGAGGGCCAGGGCGGCGACGAGCAGCAGGGCCGCGATCACGGACGTCCTCGGGTCGGGGAGTGTCCACTGTGCCGGACGGATATGAGTGCTGGCCAGGGCGCCCCCGCGCTTGGCACGACCCCGGCCCGGGTAGAAGACCCGTCATGGCGAGCGCGATCGACATCCTGCGGGAGGGCTTCACCCACGTCGCCGACACGGTGCATGCGGCGGTGCAGGGTCTGGACGAGGACGCGCTGGCGACCCAGGTCGAGGAGCCGGGCACCAACAGCATCGCGTGGCTGGTCTGGCACCTGACCCGGGTCCAGGACGACCATGTCGCCGACGTCGCGGACACCGAGCAGGTCTGGACCTCCGGCGGGTGGCACGAGCGTTTCGGACTGCCGTTCGACACCGCCGCGATCGGGTACGGCTTCTCGACGTCGCAGATGGCGCAGGTGCGTGGGCTGGGTGCCGGCCTGCTCACCGGGTACTACGACGCGGTGCATGCAGCCACGCTGCGCTACCTCACGACCGTGACCGAGGACGGTCTCGACCGGGTCGTCGACGAGAACTGGGACCCGCCGGTCACCCTGGCCGTCCGCCTCGTCAGCGTGCTGAACGACGACCTGCAGCACGCGGGTCAGGCCGCGTTCGTGCGTGGTGTGCTCGACCGCCGCTGAGCCGGCCGCCGGGTGCGCCGATGGCGCCGTACCGACCTCAGGTGGTGCCGGACTCGTCGGCCTCGACGGCCCGGTTCCAGTCACGCTTCATGGCTCGCCACCGCTCGTCGTCGGCGCCGAGCCGCCAGTAGCCGGAGATCGACAGCCGGTCGAGGGGAAGGCCCCGTTCGGTGCGCAGGTGGCGCCGCAGATCGCGGACGAAACCGGCCTCGCCGTGCACGAACACGTGCCCCTCGCCGGCGGGTGCCGCCCACTCCCGTACGGCGGGCACCAGCAGGCTCCCCGGTGTCCCACCGCCGACGTGCAGCCACCGGACGGCGACGCCGTCCGGGGCTTGCAGGGCCAGCTCGTGGTTTGCGTCGGGAACCTCGACGAACGCCGCGCCGACGGCGTCGTGCGGCAGGCGCTCCAACGTGTTGGCGATGGCGGGCAGTGCGCTCTCGTCACCTGCGAGCAGGTGCCAGTCGGCCGCAGGGTCGGGGGAGTACCCGCCGCCCGGTCCGGCGACGTGCATCGGGTCGCCGGGTTGCGCCGTTGCCGCCCACGGGCCGGCCAGGCCCTCGTCGCCGTGCACGATCAGGTCCAGGGTGAGCGTCCCGGCGGCCCGGTCGAAGGCCCGCACCGTGTAGGTCCGCATGCGCGGCCAGTGCTCGTTCGGGAACTCGTCGCGGATGCGCGCCGGATCGAGGGGTAGCGGGTAGTCGACCCCGGGCGACAGGAAGACGAGCTTGACGTAGGCGTCGGCGTGCTGCGGCTCGCCGAACCCACTCCAGTCGTCGGCTCGCAGCACGACACGGACCAGGCCGGGCGTCAGCCGGGTCGCCTCGTGCACCGTGGTGGGTGTGGGCAGGGAACGGGTGGGTCGGGCGGTCGCCGACGCGGTCTGGGTCACGAAGTTAGGGTAGCCTAACCTAACCCTGTGTCGATGGTGCTAGTCGGTCGCGTCTTCCCCGTCGGCCGGTTCGGCCGGCATGTCCAGCTCGCTGCGGTGACGGTCGACGGCCGCGGCGAGATCGTCGCCGGCCGCACCGGCGCGGTCGCGGTCGGCCTCGATGCGCTCGTCCGCGGTGGAGTGGTCGCGACCCGAACCGGGATCGTCGTCGGGCGACGGGGCGTTGCGCACGGTCGGGGTGTACCCGTCCGGTGCCCTGTCCGGCAGTGGCGCACGAAATTTCGCCACCTTGTGCGTGCCGTCACACCACGGCTTGCTCGACGACTTGCCGCAGCGGCACAGGGCACGCACGGACCGCGCGTTGACGTACTCGTCGCCGTCAGGTGTCTGGATCCGGACCGGCCCACGCACGAGCAGCGGCCCGTCCGGGTACACGGTGATGCTAGTGCCGTCGCCAAAGCTGCCGGGTTCGCTCACGCCGCCCGCCGTGCCGCAGGCAGCAGCGAGCTGCGCTGCGCGGACCAGGCGTCGAGCAGGTGATCGGCGAACAGCTGCTCCAGGCGCATGCAGGCCGCCGCACCGAACACGATGTCCTCGGCGACCTCCGGCTGGTCCAGGGCCAGCGTGCCGCACAGGTCGTGCGCCGCGATCTGCTCGTGCACGGCGTCGGCCTCCACGTGCTCGTCGTAGAACGCGCACGCGAGGTCGTCGCCGCCGAGTCGGCGCAGGCCCTGGCCGTAACGCCGGTTGGGCAGCGAGGACGTCATCTCGATGGCCGCGAGGTGTCCGGCCGCGGCGCCGCGCCAGCGCCGGTGCAGGCCGAACATCGACATCAGGTTGCTGGTGGCCAGGGTGATGCCGGGCGCGCAATCCACGTATTCGCCGTAGGCCGTGGACAGGCGAAGACTGTCCATCAACCGCGCGAAGAGGGTCGAGTGCATGCGCTCCACCCGCCCGCCGCCGTACTCGTCGGCCTGGATCTCGATCATGGCGGCCTTCGCCGCCCCACGCAGCCGCGGGATGGCGAACGTGTGCGGGTCCGCCTCCTTGAGGTGGTACACCGACCGGTGCATGACGAACTCGGCGAATGCCGCACGGTCCGCACGGCGCTGCAGGTGGTTGGACAGCGAGCGCCCGGAGTCGTCACTGGTTACCTCGAACAGGCGCGTCGGGATCTCCCGGGGTCGCACGTCGATCGGGCCGACCTCGGCACGCAGCGCGTCGACGAAGACCCGTTCCAGCTCGGCGCGGAACGTCAGGACGTCGGTGACCCATTCGAGGTCGGCCGCGGCGTCGTCGAAGCCCTGGTAGTGCAGCTCATAACACATCCACAGGGCGAGCTGCAGATCGTCGCCGTGCAGTGCGTCGACGTGATGCGCCGTCACGGCGGGCGACGGGGGCGCCGTGGCGACGTCGTCGTGGACGAGCAGGCGTGCGGCGAGCCACCCGGACAGGGGGCCGCGGGGAACGGGAACGAGCATTGAGGTCACCGATGACTCTTGGCTGCTGATGTGCCAACAGCGCAGACCCCGATTCTTCGAGGCATCCGACGTGCGAACGAACGCCGTCCTGGTCTACCTCCCCGGCCGGCTTCGGGGCTAAACGGCGCCCGTTACGTCGATGATCGCGCTAGGCATACTGCGACCGACCGTGCAGCAGCGCGCGGGAGACCGATCGCGGCCGAGACGCTCGACGATCGCGACGAGCGAGGAACACATGCAGATCGGTTACTTCCTGTCCTGCGAGGAGTACGCCCCGGAGAGCCTCATCCAGCAGGCGCGCTGGGCGGAGGAGGCCGGCTTCGAGTCGTTGTGGATCTCGGACCACTTCCACCCGTGGACCGACGAGCAGGGCCAGAGCCCGTTCGTGTGGTCGATGATCGGCGCGATCTCTCAGGTGACCTCGCTGCCCGTGACCACGGCGGTCACGTGCCCGACGGTCCGCATCCATCCGGCGATCGTGGCGCAGGCCGCGGCCACCAGTGCGGTGCTGACCGAGGGCCGGTTCATCCTGGGCATCGGGTCGGGCGAGGCGTTGAACGAGCACGTCACCGGAGCGCGCTGGCCCGCGACGGGGACCAGGCTCGACATGCTGCGGGAGTCCGTCGAGGTCATGCGCGCGTTGTGGCAGGGCGACTTCGTGGACCACCACGGCGAGCACTACACGGTCGAGAACGCCCGCCTGTACACGCTGCCCGACACCCCGCCGCCGGTGTACGTCAGCGCCTTCGGCGACAAGGCCGCAACCCTCGCCGGCGAGATCGGGGACGGCCTCGTCACCATTCCTCCGGACGCTGACCTCATCCGCACGTTCCGCGACAGCGGCGGCGCGGGCAAGCCGGTGCACGCGGGCTACAAGGTGTGCTGGGGGCCGGACGCGGCGGCATGCGTCAGCACGGTGCGCTCTATGTGGCCCAACGACGCGCTGCCGGGTGAGCTCGCGCAACAGCTGTCCAGCCCGAAGCACTTCGAACAGGCCGGCCAGCTCGTGACCGAGCAGATGATCGACGAATCCGTGGCGTGCGGCGACGACGTCGACCGCCACCTCGACGCGTTCCGGCCGTACGTGGAGGCCGGTGTCGACGTCGTGCACGTCGACCAGATGGGCGGCAAGCGGCAGGGGTCGGAGCTCGAGGGCTTCTTCGCGTTCTACCGCGACGAGATGCTGCCGCGCATGCGTGAGCTGGCCGGGTGAGCACACCCCCGACGACGGTATCGTCGTCCCGCGATGCCGACGGGTACTGCGATCTCGAGGACTACGCGGCGATCGGGGACGGTCGCACGGTGGCCCTCGTCGCACGCGACGGCCGTATCGACTGGCTGCCGCTGCCCGACATGGACTCCGCGCCGGTGTTCGCCGCGATCCTCGACCACGTCAACGGCGGCTACATCGGGCTGGCGCCCGACGAGCCGTTCACGGTGCAGCGCCGCTACGTCGAGGGCACCAACGTTCTCCAGACCGACGTCATCTGCGCGTCGGGACGGGTGCGGGTGACCGACTCGATGAACACCGGGGTGGCCGGCCGGCTGCCGTGGGTCGAGGTGGGCCGCCGGATCGAGGGCCTGGAGGGCTCGGTACGGGTGCGGGCCGAGGTGCGTCCCGGCACCTGCCTGAACACCGCATCGCCCTACGTCGCCGACACCGAGCTCGGCGCGGTACTGCGTGCCGACAACGTCACCATGGCCGTGCGCGAGATCGGCGCGTCCGAGGTACGGGTGGGTGACGACCGCATCGACCTCGACTACCAGGTGGCCGAGGGCGACCGGTTCCTGCTCGCCCTGGTGGCGACGCACGGCGAGCCCCTGTTCCTGCCTCTGCCCGAGGACGTCGACACCGGCATCGACCGCACCATCGCCAACTGGCGCACGTGGTCGGACGTGTTCCAGTGGCAGGGCCGCTGGGAGGACGACGTCCGGCGCAGCGCTCTCGCGCTCAAGCTGCTGCTGCACTCGCCGTCGGGCGCGATGGTCGCCGCGGCCACCACGTCGCTGCCGGAGAACCGCACCGGCGGGCGCAACTGGGACTACCGCTACGCGTGGGTGCGCGACTCGGCCTACGCGCTCACGGCGCTGTTCCGCTTCGGCCTGCGTGAGGAGACGCACGCAGCGATCAGCTGGCTGTTGGCCACGATTCGTCAGGACGGGCCGGAGCCGCACGTGGTGTACCGCGTCGACGGCACGCCACCGCCCGATCCCGTCGAGCGCGACGTCCCGGGTTGGCGAGGTGTCTCCCCGGTCGTGGCGGGCAACCAGGCCCGTTCTCAACTGCAGCTCGGCGTCTACGGTGACCTGTTCTCCATCATCGCCCTGTACGTCGACCAGGGGAACCTGCTCGACACCGGCACGGCCCGGACTCTCGCCGCCATCGCCGATCTCGCCTGCGACCGCTGGCGGTCCCCGGACTCGGGCATGTGGGAGCTGACCGAGCTGCGTCATTACACGACATCCAAGCTCGGCTGCTGGCAGGCCTTGACGCAGGCGGTGCACCTCGCCGAGATCGGCCAGGTCCCGGGCGACCCGTCCCGGTGGCGCAGCGAGGCCCAGCACATCCGCGACTGGGTCGAGCAGAACTGCTGGTCCGAACGCAAGCAGGCCTACGTCTGGTACCCGGGCACCGAGGAGCTCGACGCCTCTATCCTGCTGCACGCCATCAGCGGGTTCGATCGCGGCGAACGCATGTCGACGACGATCGACGCGCTACGGCGTGAGCTCGGCGCGGGACCGCACCTCTACCGGTTCAGTGGCGCGCACGAGATCGAGGGCGCGTTCGTCGCCTGCGGGTTCTGGTCGGTGAGTGCTCTGGAGCTGGTCGGCCGCCATCAGGAGGCCGAGTCGCTCATGGAGCAGTTGCTGCAGACCCAGAACGACGTCGGCCTGCTCGCCGAGATCGTCGACCCCGGCGACGGCAGCTTCCTCGGCAACCTCCCGCAGGCCTTGAGTCACCTGGCGTTGATCAACGCCGCCATCACGGTGTCCGACGACGGGCACGGCGCGGCGTAGGCATCAGTCGTCCATGGCCGTTCCCGAGCTCCAGCCGTGCCAGCGTTCGATGATCAGGTGCGTGCTGACCCGAGGGCTCGTGCGGTTGCCGTACGGCTTGCCGGTGTAGTGCTGCGACAGCCGGTCGATGTCACGCAGGCCCTCGTCGTCCTCGATCGGTCCGACGCGCCCCTGGACGCTGACGTGGGTGTACCAGTTGCCCGTGGCCAGGGCGGTGAGCGAGACCCGCGGGTCCCGCTGCAGGTGCTGGAGACGTACGCGGCTCGCGTCGAGGCAGAGCAGGATCGTGCCGTCGTCCTCGAGCAGGTACCAGGTGGCCACGGTGACCGGCCGACCGTCCTTGGCGAGCGTGGCCATCACGGCGGGGTTGGGCCTGGCCAGCAGGTCGAGCACGTCCTGGGGCAGGGGGGTGTCGGGCACGAGGGCCTCCGAGGGTCGGCGGAAGGGG
>NZ_CAXUNP010000055.1:0-20765 GCF_964252635.1 uncultured Jatrophihabitans sp. | reverse complement strand
CGCCCACTTCGGCAACATGCCGGACTGGTCGTAGTCGTTGAGCATCGACGTGATCGAGTCACTGGTCTGCGCCGGGGCGACCATGGCGGCGAGCTGCACCTGGCTGCGGTAGATGTCCCAACCGGAGTAGTTCGCGTACTGCGCGTGCCCGTCGGCCACGGTGTGGACCTTGTTGTCCATGCCCATGTACTGACCGTTGACGTCGCTGAAGACGTTCGGGTGCAGCAGCGAGTGGTACATCGCGGTGTAGAACTGCGCCTGCTGGGTGCGCGTGCCGCCGCCGATCTCGATCTTGGACAGCACGTCGTTCCACGCCTTGGTCGTGGCCGCACGGGTGCCGCCGAAGTCCCAGGCCGGGATCTCGTCGGCCAGGTTGGCGATCGCGTTCGTGTCGCTGGTGTAGCTGATGCCGACCTTGGCGGAGACGGACTGCGCCTTCGTCGTGTCGAACGTCAGCACCTCGTTCGCCGGGCCGCCGTTCTTGCTGGTGCCGACGGCCTTCGCGGTGAACGGCTGGTTGAACTGCACGTCGAAGTGCAGGGTGTAGTCGTTCTCGTCCGTGCCCTGGCCGCAGAAGTGGCCGGTGGTCACCGAGCCGATGAGCTGTTTGTTGCCGATCACGGTGGCGCTGGTGCCGTCGACGGTGGTGGCGCTGCCGGCCAGCTTGACGACGAGGTGCGACGCGGTGCCGGCGGGGTAGGTGAACTTGCCGAGCCCTGCGCGGGTGGTGCCGGTGAGCGCGGTGGTGACGGCGTCGGCACCGGTGCCGGTCTTGACCGAGTAGTAACCGATCTTGGCGGTCTCGTTGCTGTGGCTGAACGGGACGGTCAGGTCGCCCGGGGTGGACCCGGTGTCGCCGACGTAGGGCAGCATCGGGATGTCACCCGCGACCCCGCAGCCGGGGCCCGAGATGTGGCTCAGGCTGAAGCCGCTGATCTGCGAGTCGTTGTACTCGTAACCGCCGCCGGCGGGGCGGTCCGGCGAAGTGTCCGGGCTCCACTGCAGCATGCCGAACGGTGCGTCGACGCCGGGGAAGGTGTCGACGGCGCCGGACGTGCCGACGAGCGGGTTGACCAGCGACGCGGGGTCGCTGACGGCGTTCGGTCGTGCGGGGGCGGCCGACGAGGCGTCGGGCGCGACGACCGCGAGACCGGCCAGGGTGACGACGGCGGCGCCCGCGGCGAGCAGTCGCCGACGCCGGGTACGGGAGGGGGATGGTTGGTGCAGGACGCTCACCGGCGTCTCCTTCGATCGATGACAACGTTGTCGAAGCGGACGTCAGAGTTGTAAGCCTTTGTCCAATACGTCGTCAATAGGCAGTAAGCGCGGCTTCACGGGGAACCCACAGGAGGATGTGCGGTTGACAGTCTCGACGAGCCGGCTCGTGCGGCCCTCGCGGGTGGATCTTCATGCGTTTCGGGCGTCCTGACGACCGGCACGAAGGAAGATCGCCAACCCCGTGCACTCGGGGATGGATCTTGATGCGTTCCGGGCGTCCTGACGGCCGTAACGAAGAAAGGTCCTCAACCCCGCGCACGCCCCGACGGAGACCAGACCGGGTCGGCGACGGCCAGAGCGGGTCAGCAATTGACAGCACCGACGCAGTCGGGCTCACTGTCGGTCATCATGACAACCTTGTCAGGACGCGGCGGCCGACGTCCCACCATGCGTGACGTCGCGGCCCGCGCCGGCGTCAGCCTGAAGACGGTGTCCCGGGTCCTCAACGACGAGCCGGGCGTGCTCCCCGCCCCGTCCACACGGGTGCGCGACGCCGCCCTCGCGCTGGGCTACCAGCGCAACGAGTCCGCCGCGGCTCTGCGCCGCGCGGGTCAGTCGAGCCGCACCCTGGGTCTGGTCATCGAAGACGTGGGCAACCCGTTCTACGCCGCGCTGATCAAGGCCGTCGAGCGGGTGGCCCGGCCGCGTGGATACCTGCTCGTCGCCGGCAGCTCCGACCAGGACCAGGTCGTCGAGCGTCAGCTGATCGCCAGCCTGTGTGCGCGACGCGTCGAGGGCCTGCTGGTCGTGCCCTCGTCACCCGACCTCGGCTACCTTGCCGACGAGCTGGCCCATGGCACCGCCGTCGTCGCCCTGGACCGTCCGTTGCGTGGCGTCGACGTGGACTCGGTGGTCTCGGGCAACGCCGACGGGGCGCGGTCCGCGGTCGACCACCTCGTCGCGCTGGGCCACCGGCGTATCGGCTACGTGGGTGACACCGCGACGTACACCGCGGCCGAACGGCTACGCGGGTACCGGGAGGCGCTGACGGCGCACGCCCTGCCCGACGAGCCGGAGCTGCGCCGCGTCGCTCACGACGCAGCCGCCGCCGAGGCCGCCACCGCCGACCTGCTGGCCACGACGACGGTGACCGCCCTGTTCACCGGCAACAACCTGCTGACCCAGGGCGCGATCCGCGCGCTGGGTGCGCGGCGCAGGCACGTCGCGCTCGTCGGCTTCGACGACTTCGCGCTGGCCGACCTGCTCGATCCGTCGGTGACGGTGGTGGCCCAGGACGCAGCGGCGCTAGGCCGGCACGCCGCGGAGCTGCTGTTCGCGCGCATCGACGGCGACGACGGCCCGCGGCGCCAGCTCGTCCTGGCGACCGAGCTGATCGCCCGCGGCTCCAGCCTGCCGGCTCCCTGACCCGGCCGGCCGGTGCGCACGCCTTCTACAGTTGGCCGGTGCCTGATGTCGTGATCCGTCCCCGGCACGACGACGACCTGCCGATGCTCGTCGACATCATCACCAGGCAGCAGCCCGAGACCAGGTACCCGCTGCGCTGGCCCTGGCAGGGTGATCTACGGGACTTCGTACGGCGTCCGACCGAGCTCGCGGCGTGGGTGGCCGAGCTCGACGGACGGGTCGTCGGCCACGTCGCGATCGTGTCGGTCGGCGACGACGAGCTGGGCCGGATGTGGGCGGACGCGCACGGCGTCCCGGTCGACCGCCTGCGGTGCATCAGCGTCCTGTTCGCGGACCGCCGCCTGCCCCGGCGGGGCATCGGCTCGGCGCTGCTCGCGCACGCGACCGAGCAGGCCCTGATCGGCGGCGGCGCACCGGTACTGGACGTCGTGGCCGGGCACCACGAGCCGGTAACGCTCTACCTCAGCCGCGGGTGGCTCGAGATCGGGCGGTTCCGCCCCGACTGGCTGCCGCCGTCCTACGAACCGATCCGCGTCATGATCCTTCCCCGCGACCCGGGCTAGGGTGCGGCGTGGCTCTGCTGGACCTGACGCGTCGCGGACCCGTGTTCGCCGTGCCCTGGCGCGACGGCCGCGATCCGGACACGGACGCCGAGTGCTTCGTCAGCCACACCGTCTTCGCCTACGACCGGTGGCGGGATCTCCCGCAGATCGGGCTGGCCGCGCGTCGGGCGGCGCAGCTGTTCAGCCGGCACGAGGGTTCGGTGGTGCTGGCGCAGTGGTTCCTGCCCGGCCGCCGGCTGATGGGAGACCTGTCGGTGTGGCGCAGCGAGACGCACCTGCGGGACTTCCTTGTCGACCCTGCGCACGTCGAACTCGTCGCGCGGTGGCGCGGCCTGATGCACGGCGTGCACCACTCGTGGACCGCACCGGTGGACCGCGACGCGATCTGGGCGCGCGCGGTGCCGCTGATGCGCAGCGACGGGCGGCCCGCGGCGGGCTGACGGGCTTCGGCCGGAACTCGCTGGCGTCAAGCGGCGTCGGACGGCAGCATCCCGACCATGACGGAACTGACGGATGTGGAAAGTGCGTTCGCCTTCGGCGAGTCGCTGCTGGTCGGTGACAGGGTGCGCCTGCGCGGCGTCCGCGACGACGACCTGACCGAGCTGGCGCGGTGGGAGATGGACCCCATGACGTTGGCCACCTTGTCGAACTGGGTCGTGCCACCGTCGGAGGCGGCGGCCAAGGAGCAGGTCGCGAAGTGGTGCGCCAACGTCGAGCAGGACGTCGGCTTCGCGATCGAGACGCTGGACCCGACCCCGGTGCTGGTCGGCAGCCTGCATCTGCGCGGCGTCCGTACGAAGGACCGCTCCGCCACCCTGGGCATCGCCCTGGGCCGGGAGCACATCGGCCACGGTTACGGCAGCGACGCCACCCGCCTCCTCGTCGACTACGCCTTCCGCGAGATGGGCCTGCACCGCCTCCAGCTCACCGTGGCGCCCTTCAACTGAGCGGGCATCCGGGCGTACGAGAAGGCGGGGTTCGTCGAGGAGGGGCGGTACCGCTCTGCGGTCTGGCACGACGGGCGCTGGTACGACGAAGTGCTGATGTCGCTGCTCGAGGACGAGTGGGCCGCCGGCCGGGCCGCGTCCTGACCTCCCGCTCCCGGCTGCGTCAAGAAAGGTGCGGTCCGTCCACCACCGAGACGGAGATGCCGTGTGCGCGCAGGCGGTCGAGCTCGTCACCGGGCGCAGCACCGTCGGTGACGACGGCCGAGATGTGCTCGGTGCCGGCCAGCACCACCGGCCCGCGGCGGCCGATCTTCGATGCGTCGCACAACAGGACGAGCCGGTCGACGTGTCGCCACCACCCGGCGCGGGAGCGTGGCCGGTGCGCCTGCCCGACCTTGGTGCCGGTCGCGCCCGCCTCGGCGGTCAGTCCCCAGGCGCCGGCGAAGAGCGTGTCGACGTGCAGGCCGCGCAGGCCGTCCTCGGCGAGCGCCCCGACCATCGTGTGCTGCGCCCGGTGGACGAGACCCCCCGTGACGAGCAGGGTCACGCGGGGAGCCGTGTGCGCCAGCGCGTGGGCGATGTCCAGCCCGTTGGTCACCACGGTGAGGTCGGGCACGTCGACCAGGAACGGGACCATGGCCAGAGTGGTGCTGCCGCCCAGCAGCATGACGGTCGA
Source organism: uncultured Jatrophihabitans sp. (assembly GCF_964252635.1). GTDB lineage: Bacteria > Actinomycetota > Actinomycetes > Mycobacteriales > Jatrophihabitantaceae > Jatrophihabitans. The sequence continues at coordinate 15,936 of NZ_CAXUNP010000055.1, read as the reverse complement.
GCCGGGTTCGACCTCGGCCGCTGCCCGTCGGCCGATCGACCTCTTGGCCGGCAGCTGACCGTCGGGCGGCGTCCGCGGGGGCGCATGGGACGCGGCGCCGCCGCGCACGCGGGCCACCTGCCCGTGGTCGTGCAGCCTTTGCAGGTCGCGGCGCACGGTCGACAGGCTGACGCCGAGCGCGTCGGCGAGCTCGACGACGCGGTGGTGGCCGGAACCGTCGAGCAGGCCGAGAAGTCGCTCCCGCCGTTCGGCCGCCAACATCGTGCGGCCCTACTGCAACCCGGTGCGGGCGAACCCCTGGACGAAGTACCGCTGGAAGGCGACGAACAGGATGATCATGGGTGCGATGGACAGCAGGGTCATGGCCATCAGCGCGCCGTAGTTGGTCGTGTACTGGTTCTGCAGGTCGGTGACGATGCCCAGCGGGAGGGTGAACTTCTTGTCGTCGCCGAACAGGGCCACCAGCGGCCAGGCGAACGCGTTCCACTCATACATCGAGGTCAGCAGCACGAGCACCGCGATCAGGGGTTTGCACAGCGGCAGCACGACGGACCAGAAGGTGCGGAGCTGGCCCGCACCGTCGACCCGGGCCGCGTCGATGAGGTCGTCGGGCACGGACAGGAAGAACTGGCGCGCGAGGAAGATGCCGAACACCGTCGCGCTCTCGGGCAGGATGACCGCCCAGATGTGGCCGTAGAGCTTCAGGTCGATCGACAGCTCGAACTGCGGGACCATGATGGCCTGCACCGGCACCATCAGCGTCGCCAGCAACACCAGGAACAGCACGTTGCGCCCCCGGAACGGCATCTTGGCGAACGCGTAGCCGGCCAGCAGGTTGCACACCACGGTGATCGCGGTGACCGCGACCGTGATCAACGCTGAGTTCGCCGCCCACCGCCAGACCGGGAAGGCGTCGATGGGCTCGGTGAAGTTACGCAGGGTGAAGTGCCGCGGCCAGAGGTGGAAGCCCGGCTGGTAGAGGTCGGCCTGCGGCGAGAGGGCCGTGATCACCATCCAGATCAGCGGGAACAGCATGATGAGGGTGAGCACGATCGCGGCGATCAGTCGCAGGACGAAGAAGCGGCCGCGATCTTTCTTGACGGTCAACGGCGCGCCGGACCGTACGGGTGTGGCGCCGGTGCTCGGCGCTGCGGTGTCGACCATCAGCCCGTCACGTCCCTCGTCCTGCTCAGTCGCCACTGCAGCACGGTGACGGCCAGGGTGATGGCGAAGATGACGATGCCGATGGCCGCGCCGTAGCCCAGCTGTTGCGGGCCGTGCTCGTCGAACGAGGCCCGGTACGCGTAGGTGACGACCGTCGTCGTGTCGTAGGACGGACCCCCTCGCGTCATCGCCCACACCGTGTCGAAGACCTGGAAGGAGTAAATGAAGTTCATGACGAGCAGGAAGAACGTCGACGGGCCGAGCAGCGGGAACACCACCTGACGGAACCGTTGCCAGGTGCTGGCGCCGTCCATGGTGGCGGCCTCCAGCACCCGCCCGTCGATGCTCTGCAGTCCGGCGAGGTAGATGAGCATGTCGAAGCCGATGCGCTGCCAGATGGTCACCAGCATGATCGACACCATCGACCACGTGCCGCTCGACTGCCACTGCGGACCGGAGATGCCGATCGCGGCCAGACCCTTGTCGATGAAGCCGTTGTACTGGTCGAACATCCACGCCCCGAGCACGCCGGTGGCGATGCCCGACACCACGAGCGGCAGGAAGATGATGGCGCGGTAGAGCAGGCGGCCGGGAAGCAGGCCGTTCAGCAGCACGGCCGCACCGAGCCCGATCGCCATACCGACGGGTACGGTCACGATGGTGAAGATCGCGGTGTTGAACATCGACCGCCAGAACACCGAGTCCTGGAACAGGTCGGCGTAGTTGTTGATGCCCAGGTACTGCGTCGTCCCGAGCGGGCCCAGCTTCTGGAAGCTGTAGTAGAAGGCCATCACCAACGGGGTCAGCAGGAACACGGCGACGAGCACGATGTTCGGAAGCAGGAACAGCCCGGCAGCGGGCACGAAGCGTTCCCGCAACCCGCCGCGCGGGTGCGGTGAGTCCTCGGCGTCGGCGATCGTCGCCGCGGCCGGCGCCGCCACTGCGCTCATGACGCGGCCCGGTTGACCTGCAGGGCGACGGCGCCGAGCGTCGTCTTCGTCGGCTGGCCGTGGAACGCCAGCTCGAGCTGGTCCTGCAGCGCGGTGTTGATGTCGGCGAAGCCGGCCACCGTCGACTCGCGGACGATGTAGTCGTCGAGCGCGCCCAGCTGACGCGAGCACACCGACACCACGTCGGGGCGGTAAGCGTAGTCGAGCTGCTGCCCGGACAACGACTTCAGGGTCGGCAGCTCGACCGCCTTCTCGCAGAAGTACTTCATCATGTTCTCCTCGACGAGGAACTTCAGGAACGCGGCGGCGAGGTCCGGGTCGTCGACGTTCTTGCGGGCCACGATCGCGTTGCCGCCGAGATCCGTGGCCGCCCGCCGGTCGACCGGCAGGAACGTCGCGCCCCAGTTCCCGCCCTTGTACCCGTCCTTGCCGGCCAGCTCGGGCACCAGGAAGTCGCCGACGAAACTCATCGGCACCGTGCGCGAGAGGAAGAAGTTGTCGCTGTAGATGCTGGTCTTGATGGTGTTGTTGCCCGGCACCCATTTCTTGTCGAAGAACGAGCGGGTGTAGTCCAGCGCCTTCGTCGCGGCAGCACTCGGGATCGCGGCCTCGGTGCGGTCGGCGTTGAACAGTGTGCCGCCGGCCTGGTACAGCCAGCTCAGCCAGCGGTAGGCACCGGCGAGGGTCCAGTCGAAGGCGAACGGGAACTTGTTGTCGGGCAACGTGCGCCGCAACTTGCCGGCCACGGTGGAGAACTCCTCCCACGTCCAGGCGTCCTGCGGCCGCTGCGGCACCGCGCCGACACCGGCGGTCTCGAAGGCCGCCTTGTCGTAGACGATGCAGCTGGTGTCGGTCTGGTGCGGTACGCCGTAGGGCACGCCACGGTATTTGACCGCCTCCCACAGGGCGGGCAGGAACGCATCGACCTCGCTGGTCGTGAAGTACGGCGAGACGTCCAGCAGGACGTCGGCCTTGCTGTAGCGCCCGATGGTCGTGTAGTCGACGCGGAACAGGTCGGGCGCGGTACCGGACTGGATGCCCCGGTCGATGCCGGCGAAGAACCCGTCGAACGGCGCGATCCGCAGGTCGATGTGGGTTCCCGGATTGGCCTGTTCGAACTTACGCTTGGCGTAGGCGAACCCCGCCTTCTCACCGTCGTTGCCGCCCCAGAACGCCAGGCTCAACGTGCCCTTGCGCTTCGCGCCGCTCGTGCGCGCCTTCGCGCCGTAGGTCACCGACCGGGTTCCGGCATCGCCGCCGGCGTTGTCCAGGGAGTGCACCGACGAGCACCCACCGAGGCCGGCCACGGCCGCCGTTCCCAGTGCACCGCGCAGGAACGCCCGCCGAGTGGTCATGGCCCGAGCGTGCAGGTTCGCGCAGTTTGCGTCAATAGCGCGCAGACTATTTCAGCCGCTGCACCATGGTGTTGCTGAGGACGTAGCGGTAGCCCGCGCCCGCGACGGCCGCGTCGTGCCGCTCGCTGGCCCCCCAGGGCGTGCCGCCCATCCACGCGAAAGCGGCGGAGTCCTGGCCGCACCGCGCGTCCATGAGTTGCTTCGGCTCGACCACCTCACGACGGAGGTCCTCGTCGGCGACCGTCTCGGCGATCCCGTCGTGCGACGCCGTGTGCGGGAAGACGACGTGGTCACGGGCCAGCTCGGCCGCCTCGTCCCACGTCATGGCCAGCCGCGCCCCGTCCTGCTGGTGCGGTCCCAACGCGATCCAGTGCGAGCGCGCGAAGGTCTCCTGCTCGGGCTCCGGGCAGGACACGAAGCCCGTGCAGACCGCGAACCAACCGGCGATCCCGAGGTCGGCGCACACCTCGGCGGCCACGGTCACGTGCTCGGCGTAGCCCTCGTAAAAGACCGGTACGAACGCCGGACGGCTCCGCTGCTCGCCGTCGAACAGACCGTCCAGCCCGGCCAGGTCGAGCGCGTCCCACCGGCGTTGCAGGTCCTGCAGACGCTGCTTGAGGGCGCGCGCGCCATCGGCCGGCGTGGTGTGCCAGTTGACGACGCGCAACGGTCCGTGGGCGGCGATCAGGTCGCGGTGGCGACGGAACCCGAAGCGGGCGCTCACGCCGGACCCGCCTCGTGGTCCGTCTGCGTCTCGTGACCGATCTGTTCCGTCTCGTGCCGGGCCACGGTGGCCAGCAGGGTGATGACGACGCCCAGGTCGTCGTCGCGGGCGCTGGGCGCCAGGGCGTCCCGGCAGGCGTCGAGCAGGTCGGCCACGGCCCGCCCGTCGGCGGGGCGGTCCTCGTCGGCCGCGGCTCGGTTCGGGCGTTCGTCGCACACGGCGAGCAGCATGGGGACGCCGTCCCGGCCGCCGTCGGCGCCGAGCGCCCGCCGCATGGTGTCGCGCCAGGGCGCGGTCATCGCGCGGGTCCAGGGTCGGGCGCCCCGCCGGCCGTGCGGTCGACGGCGTGCCGCCGCGGTTCGCGGTAGAGCGGGTAGAGCTCCCCCACCACGTCGCGTACGGCGTCCCGGTCGATCCACAACGGGCCACCGAGGCGTTCGGTGTCCGCTGCCGACAGGGCGACGGGCAGCTGACCCGAGGTGCTCGGCGCGCCGTGGCCCACCAGACCGCGGTCGAGCTCCAGCAGCTGGGCGGCCGCCCGCGCGCCGACCCGCAGGTAGGACAGCGTCTCCACCTCGAGCCCCGGGCTGATCACCTTGGCCACGTGCATCCCCTGCACCTCCGCGTGGACGTACAGCACGTCCGGCACCCTGCCGCTCAACAGACGCAGCAGGTCATCCGGCGTGCGGGCCGCCGAGCTCGGCAGGTCCGACCACGGCACGGTCGTCCGTTCGCGCAACACCGGTGCGAGCGCACGCCGCATGCGGTCGGCGTCCCACTCGGTCCACTCGCGCATGGCCTCGAGCGCCCGCGGCTCCTGCTCGCCCAGCGGCCGGGCCAGCTCGGCGGTGAGGTAGTCGGGGTGTCGCGCCCGGACCGCGCCCAGGGGGCCGAAGGCGAACACCCGGCGTGCCCGCGAGCTGGCGTACTCGAGCAACGCCTTGGTGACGGCCACGCCGCGGTCGGGGTGCGCGGCCTCGCCCAGGGCGCCCAGGGCCATGGGCGGGGTCGCCGGGTCGTCGTCGTGACCGGCGCAGTAGACGACGCACGCGAGCTCGGTCGAGGCCAGCTTCACCACCGGCTCGATGCCCGCACGGCGCAGCGTGTCGCGGGCCGCCAGGACGGCGGGGTCGGAGCACCCCGCGAGGTCGACGACGACGCCGCGGTCGAGGGCACGGAAGCGCACGTTGTCGCCGTCGCGCTGGACGAGTTCGAGCAACCCGTGCGAGACGGCACGTTCGAGGGTGTCGCCGGCGCCGAGGCCGTTGGTGACGGGCGTGATCAGCCCGTCAGTTCCCCCCCGCGGCGCGGACAGCGCGAACTCCTCCGGCACGAGCACCTGTTCGCCGGTGGGCCACCGGGTGGCCGGCACCCACCGCAGCTCCCGCGCCTCGTCGTAGTCGGTGCCCGCCTGCAGCACCAGCGACACCGGGTCGACGACGGCGTTCGTACCGAGACGACCCCGCAGCATGGTGACGCTGCCCCGGACGAGCCGGTCCGGCTCCGGGGGCCGCAGCAGCACCCGTTCGGCGACCTCGCCGAGCGCCCCGATGCGTGCCGCCCCCGCGGTCGCGCCGTAGCCGACGCCGTGCGCGTCGGACCCGTCGCGACCGTCGTGGACGACGGCGTGCACCGGGATGCCCACCCGGTCGTACCCGGTGAGCTCGAACTCGGTGAGGTGCGCCTGCCCCGATTCCCGTAACGCGGCGAGATAGCCCGCGACCACGTCGACCGCCATGCCGTCCACCCCTCGCCCGCCACCCTCGTGCGGAGCCTAGGGCCGCGGTGCCGCGATGGCGCACGGCGGGTAGTCACTGAGCATGGCGCGGGTGCTGGTGCTGGGCGGCGGTGGGTTCCTCGGCTTCCACGTCGTGGACGCCGCGGTGCGCGACGGGCACGAGGTGACCGTGCTGAGCCGGTCCGGCCGCGCGCCGCGCGACGGCGTCGAGGTGCTGACGGGCGACCGGCAGGGCGACCTCGACGCGTTGCGCGGCGGGCGGTGGGACGCCGTCGTCGACACCTTCACCGACACCGACCCGGGCGCACCGGCCGTCCGGCGCACCGCCGAGCTGCTCTCGGGGTCCGCCGGCCTCTACTGCTACGTGTCCGGGATGAGCGTGTACGCGCCGGACGGGCCGCAGGTGCCGGACGAGAGCGCACCGGTGCGGCGGGCCGGCGTCGAACCCGACGACGACCCGCTGCAGGAGCGTTCGCTCGCCAAGCTCGCCGCCGAGGACGCCGTGCACGATGTCTTCGACGGGCCGGTGCTCGTCCCGCGGGTGGGCATCATGGTCGGCCCGCGCGACCCGTCGCAGCGCTTCAGCTGGTGGCCGATGCGCTGCTACCGGGCGCTGACCGGCGCGGCGCCCGACACCGTGCCGGCCCCCGGTGCACCCGACCGCTCGGTGCAGTACAGCGACACACGCGACATCGCCGCCTGGATGGTGACGATGGCGACGCAACAGCACGCCGGCACGTTCAACACCGTCGGGCCGCTGCGGGCCGACCCGCTGCGTGACGTCCTGCAGCAGTGTCTCGACGCGGCCCGCGACGTTGCCGGCCCGCGCGCGGTCCGCAACGACGTGCGCTGGCGATGGCTGACGGACGAGGACGCGCTGCGGGGCGCGCTGCGCGACGTCGACGAGGAGGGCCGGCCGCTGTGGTACCCGGAGGACCAGATCCCGCAGCGTGCGATCGACTCGGCCGCCGCGCACCGTGCCGGCCTGCGCTTCCGGCCGGCGGGGCAGACCGCTCGCGAGACGCTCACCTGGTTGCTGCAGCAGGACCAGCAACCGTTGGCCTCGTTCGACGAGCCCTGAGAGAGTCCGAATAGTCGTCTTTGGCGGGGTATCGACACCGGGCGGCCGCCGGTGCTTCGATGCAGGTGATCATCCGCCGCTCAGGGAGCACCCATGTCACGAGTCCGACGCGCCGCACGCCGTCGCGCAACCACCCTCGTCATCGCCCTGGCCGTGGCGGCCCTGGCGCTGGCCGGCGTCGCCGCGTACTCCACCGCCGGCGCCCAGCCGTCGACACCCGCCGGCGCGTCCGCACACCTGCTGTCCCAGCGCACGGTGCCCGCGGCGTCCCCGGCGGCCAAGCGCGAGCAGATCACGACTCTGAAGAACGCGTTGGCGCGCATCCGGGCCCAGCTCGCGTCCGGCTCGTCGCGGTGGGGCGACCTCGACCTGCGCGACGTGCTCTCCTACCACGTCGACCGGCTCTGGACCCGCGGGATCGACGGTTACGGCACGGCCGTCGCGGTGCTGGAGGGCTGGAACTACCCCGGCATGCAGGCCGACCTGAACGCCCTCGACGACCAGGTCGGGCTGCCGCACGCCACGGTCGAGACCGTGTACCCGAACGGTCCGCTGCCCGCCCAGTGCCCGGCCGGCATGGTCAAGCTCGGCTCCTACGGCTCGTGCGACGCCTGGCAGGGCGAGCTCGAGCTCGACGTCGAGGCCGTGCACCTCATGGCGCCGTACGCCAAGATCGTCATCTCGGCGACGCCGTCGGACAGCGAGATCACCGGCGACCCGTCCAGCGAGGTCGCCATGCCCGAGATCGTCAAGGGCATGGAGTACCTGAGCACCCACAACATCGCGAACGTCATGTCCATCAGCGACGGCTCCAGCGAGACCGACTACAGCCGCGGCGCCAAGGAGATCCACGCGCAGGACGTCGGCGAGGTGACCGCGGCGGCGCACGGCGTGCCGATCGCGAACGCCACCGGTGACTGCGGGGCCGCCCAGAACCTCACCACCGCCACTCGGCAGTGCGGCACGGTGTCCTCCGGCCCGGCGTCGGCGACCTGGGCCGACTCACCGTGGATCACCGCCGTCGGCGGCTCCTCACCGAAGTACGTGGGCGAGGGCGCGGCGAAGACGTTCCCGCTCGACCCGATCGAGGGTGCCGGGCTGTCGGAGATGTACCCGCGACCCGCCTACCAGGACGGCGTCGCCCGCATCACGGGCAGCACCCAGCGCTCGCTGCCCGACATCACCATGAACAGTCGTGACGGCACGTCCGAGGCCGCCCCGCTGTTCGCCGGCGTGCTGGCCCTGGCCACGCAGGTCAAGGGCGCGAACCTGGGGCCGATCAACGAGGTCCTCTACGGCACGCTGGGCAAGCACGCTGCGTCGGACGGCCTGGTCGACGTCACGTCGGGCAACAACGACTTCGGCACCATCCCGGGGTACACGGCGACCAAGGGCTACGACGTCGCCTCGGGCTGGGGCACGGTGAACGCCGCGCGCTTCGCTCCGGCGCTCGCCGAGGCGACCCGCGGCAACCCGATGACCGGCCACGCCGTCCAGGCGCTCAAGCCGTTCGGGCGCACGCTGGCGTTGACGCCGTCGTCGGCGGTCGCCCCCGGCTCGCCGCTGGACATCACGTCACGCGGCTTCCTGCCCGACCACCCGGTCACCCTGGCCGTGGACGGCACGACACTGGCGACGGTCACCGCCGACACCTCGGGCAACATCACCTACGCGTTCCGGCCGCAGGACAAGGGTCTGATCGTCGGCCGGCACACGCTGACCGTGCACAGCCTGCTGCTCGACCAGTCCGCGACCTTCACCGTGACCGGGTAGCCGCCGTCATGTGAGCGAGGCCGTGTCGATGGCGATGCGGTCGTGCGCGGAGGGGTCGACGAACACCGGCAGCGTCGTGCCGACGGTCGCGACTGCGGCTCGTTTCTGCGGGGTGCTGAACGCTATGCGCATCGTGGTCGTCCACCCCTCGCCCGTCACCGGGGCGACGTCCAGCGTGAGGTCGACGGTGCCGGCCGCGCCACCACCCGGCATCCCGGGCGGGACGGCGACCTCGTGCACGGCCAGCACCCGCGCGGACGCGCGCTGCATACCGCTCGCCGTGCCGGCGGCAGCGGCCTGCTCGGGAGTCAAGCCGCCACCCGCCGCTCCCGGCATCGCACGTCCCGGCGCACCGACCACGCTGTAGGTGACGTCGGTGGTGACGTGTGCGCCCTGCGCCTCGGCGGCCTTGACGATCGAGTCGATCAGCGACTGTGCCGCCCCGAGCGTGCCGACCGGCAGCGTCGTGGACTCCTGGCGGACGGTGTCTTTCGTCAACGGCACCGTGCCCGACGCCCCGCCGGTCGACATGGAACCAGCGAGTTCCTCGGCGAGCTGCTGGCCACGCTCCCGGTCCGTCGGCAGATGCTCCCACTCGATGTGCAGGCGCGTCGGGTCTGCGCGATCGACGGTGACGGGCAGCGTCTGTCCGGGTTGCGGCCAACGCTTCGTCGGCGCCGTGCAGTAGTGCTCGACAGCCACCGGGTTGATACCCGGCGCGGTGACCACGCCGTGCATCCGGCAGTTCTCGTAGGCGGCCCCGCCGCTGTTCGACGAGCACGATGTCAGCTCATAGGTGCCGTCGACGGGGTCGGACAACCGCTTGTTGTGCAGCCAGTTCTTCAAGCCCATGGCCTGATCGTCGCACGTGTCCGGGGACCTGCGCAGCGCTAGCGACCCGACCCTTGCTCCACCTCGAAGACGCGGACGGGCTCGCCGCGCTCGTAGGCGGCGACGTCCTCCACGGCGTCGCGGTACATGGCGGTCAGCGTGTCCTCGGTGACGTAGCCGAGGTGGGGCGTCAGCACCGTGCGCGGCGCGTCGCGCCACGGGGAATCGGCGGCCAGGGGTTCGACGGAATACACGTCGAGACCGGCGCCGCCGATGCTGCCGCGCTGCAACGCCTCCAGCAGCGCGTCCTCGTCGACGATGGGACCGCGCGACGTGTTCACCAGGATCGCGTCGGGCTTCATCAGCCCGAGCTGCTCGGCGCCGATCAGCCCACGCGTCCGGTCGGACAGCTTGAGATGGATCGTCACGACGTCGGAGGTGCGCAGCAGCTCGTCCCGGTCGACGGGGGTCACCCCCTGCTCGCGGGCGGCGTCCGGGTCGAGGTGCTCGCTCCAGGCGACGACGTCCATGCCGAACGCCAGACCGATGCGGGCGACGGGGCCGCCGATGCCGCCCAGGCCGATGACCCCGAGCCGGTGCCCCGCGAGGTCGCGCCCGACGGTCTGCTGCCACCCGCCGGCACGCAGCCGCGCGTCCTCGGCGGCCACCGAGCGGGCGGTGGCGAGAATCAGCGCCCACGCCATCTCGACGGTGGCGCTGTTGTCCGAGACGCCGCCCGTGCCGCACACCGTGATCCCGTGCTCGTTGGCCGCGCCGACGTCGATGGCCACGTTCCCGGGCCCGGTGGACACGATGAGGCGCAGGCGCGGGAGCCGGTCGAACAGGTCGGCCGTCAGCGGGGTGCGTTCGCGCATCGCCACTACGGCGTCGAAGTCGGCGACGGCCTCGACCAGCGCATCCGGGTCGGCGAGGTGGTCGGTGAACGCCACCACCTCGACGTCGCCGAGCTGCGACCAGTCGGCCACCGACGTCCCCACGTCCTGGAAGTCGTCGAGCAGGGCGATGCGGCGGATGGTCGGCATGACGTCATTGCACCACGGCACGCGTCACGTGCTGCGGGGCAGCGGGAGTCGTGGGGTGTTGGCGATGACCCAAATCAGCGCGGCCAGGATCACCGCGATGACGGCCGAGGTCACGGCGACGCCGAGGTACCCGTGCTGCGACGGGTTCACGAACGGGTACGGGTACCAGTGCACCGAGTGTCCCCGGATCAGGCTGTAGACCAGGTACGCCAACGGCACCGCCAGCCAGACCAGGGCGGACCGGTAGGCGACGGCACGTGCGGGTGGGGCAACCAGCCAGTCGATGATCACGATGATCGGCATGACGTAGTGCAGCACCGTGTTGTCCCAGGGCACCGCGGTGAGCTCGGACGACGAATACCCGGACAACAGCACGATGAACACGAGGATCGTCGTCGTCATGTAGAGGGTCACCGCGCCGCGGTAGAGGTCAAGGCCTCGACGGGTTGATCGCGTCGCCGTCGCGAACGCGCTGACCACCAGGCTGATGACCGCCAGCGTGTTGGCCTCGACGGTGAAGTAGCTGAAGAAGTTGCCGCCGTGGAAACGGTGCTGTGCGAGCAGGGTGGCCACCTCGGTGACCAGCGCGCTGAACCCCAGGAACGCGGCCACTACCCGGCCCGCGACGAGGCCGCGCGCCGATGCGGGCACCCGGCCCACACCGGGATCCGGCTCGTGCTCGCGCTCGGCCATCCGCGTTCTTCTTCCGCCGCATCCCGACGCGCTCACGCTACTGCCATCCCGTGCCGCCGGGCCGGTGCACAGTCCGGACCCCAAGTTGATAGGACAGAGCGTTGCAGGTACTTTACTGTCACACACCGAGACGCTTACCGACGGAAAGGGCGACCGACGTGACGCAGGACGTGGCCAGGTCACCGGACCTCGCCGGAGCGGCAGTGCACCCCGCAGCCGACTACGGGTTCTTCGGCCCCGACTCGGTCGCCTGGCGGGTGTGGCGGTATCCGACGTCGCTGCTGCTCGGCTTCATGCGGGCCGTCGTCATCGAGGAACTGGACCCCTACCTCGTTGCCTCGGTGGCCGACAGCGGACAGGTTCGCCAGCGCACGCCGCTGCGCTATGACCGGACGATGCAGTACTTCGCGACTGTCATCTTCGGCGACGCCGAGTCGGTGCTCAAGTCCGCCGACGTGCTGATGAAGATCCACGCCCGGGCGGTAGGCCCGGAGCCCGTCACCGGCAATCGCTTCGACGCCAACGACCCGGACTCGCAGCTGTGGATCCACCTGACCGCGTGGCACTCGATCCTGTACGTCTACGAGGTGTTCGGACCGGGCCGGCTCAGTGCCGCAGACGAGGCCCGGTACTGGCGCGAGTGCGCGGTCGCCGCCCACTTCCAGACAATCGACCCGACGAACGTGCCGACCTCACGCGAGGGCGTTCGCGCCTACTTTGAGAGCTACCGCCCGAAGCTCGTCGGGTCCGAGGTGGCGCAGGACATGATGGACTACCTGCTCGATCTGACCCGCGAGATCCTGCCCCCGGCCGTGCCGACGATCGTGCGCCGGGTGGTCAACGCAATCGTCAGGCGCGGCGTCATTGCCACCATGCCGCGCTGGATGCGCCGTGTAGGGGCGACGCCGCAGAGCCGGGCGGTCGATCTGATCTGCACCCCCGTGATCCGGCTGGCGATGCGCTCGCTGGCCGGACGCCGCGCGACCGAGCTCACGACCTTGAACGCGCTCTCACCGCGGACGACGCCGGTGCTGGCTCCGGTGCTCTGCGACGTGCCGGCCACGAACCCGGTCGTGTACACCCCGGCCGAGGCCCGCGTGCGGTTCGGCATGCCGGTGACCCCTCGCGAGCAGTACGCACGCCTGGTGCAGCAGCGGGCCGCCGGAACCGGCGACCGGCCCTACGCGCACCACCACCACGACGCACTGCTGGAGTTCACCGAGAGCGCCTGACGCAGGCGTCATCGGTGCAGCAGAACCCGGACAAGTTGTGACAGAGACTCCGCGCCGCCAGCCTGGCACGGTAGGCACATGGTGGGTCGCCGATCACTCGCTGTCGTTGCAACCGTCATCCTCGGTGCGTCCGGCCTGATCGCGGTCGACACCCTCGTCACCGCGACGGCGGCAGTGGCCGCGCAGGACCCGGACTGCCCCGATCCGGGCGACGCCCCGGGCATCGGGGGGCCGCCGGGGTTCACCGACGCCAACGTCGCGGTCTTCGCCGCCGACGACTTCCGGGCCTCCGGCAGCGCCGCCGAGTCAGAGGGGTTGTTGGTCGCCCTGGGCTCCGCCTCCTTCGTGAAGTCGAACGGCGGCACCTTCAACGTGGGCACGGTGGGCGCCGGGTCGCAGATCGCTCCGCCGCCCGGCAGCGACATGCTGGTGGTGGGCGGCGACCTGAACGTCGGCCCGACCACGACATTGGACGTCGGTAGCGGTGCGACGGGATCCGACGGCCGATTCGGCGGCAACGTGGCAGTGGCGGGAGCCATCACCGGCACGGACCGCATCGAGACCAACCGGGGCGCTATCGTCAACCCGTCCACCGCAGCCGATCGCTACCGGGGCTTCACCGGGACGATCTCCGCCGCGTCACAGTCCTTTGGTGCTCTGACCGGCGTCGCGGCGGTCCCGTCCGGACGGCAACTGACCTTCGCCGGCGACAACACGTCGCCGCGCCAAGTCTTCTCGGTGACGGCTGCGCAGCTCAAGGCCGCCACCGAGTTCGTCTTCACCGGCATCCCGCGGCAGGGCAGCGGCGCCTACGCCCCCGTCGTCGTCAACGTCACCGGCGGCCCCACGGTGACGCTGGCCCCGACCTACTACTCCGTCGACGGCATACGGGTCGACGACCCAGCCGCCGACGACTTCGGCAACGCCGCGTCCGCGCTGTTGTGGAACCTCACCACCGCCGACGCGGTCGACATCGGGGGGACGAGCCAGGTGCTCGGCAGCATCCTGGCCTCGACCGCCGGCGCCAGCGTGGACATCACCGCGAGCACCAACGGCCGGGTGTACTCGGGGGGCGACATCAGCGTCCGGGGAACCGGAAACGAGCTGCACAACTACCCCTGGATTGGCGATCCCGTGTTCGACTGCACCCCCGAGGTCGTGACACCGGATTCGTCGCTGACCCTGACCAAGATCCTCACGCCGGGCTCGTTGCTGACCGACCCGACGTTCCGTGGTTCGGTGACGTGCGAGGACACCGGGCCCCGCAACGTCTTCCACGAGAGCTGGCTGGTCCGACCCGGCGAGACGACCACGGTCAGCGGCCTGCCGCCCGGATACCGCTGCACGTTGGCGGAGGACCTCACCCGGGTCGACGAGGCGGGACGGCCCGTCGACCTGCGGGACTGGGCCTGGGCCGAACCCGTCTGGACGGTGAACGGCACAGTGGGCGACCAATTCGTGGTGGGCACCGGCACCACGATCGCGGTCTCGGTGGCGAACACCCTGTTGGGGCGCTTCGACACGGTCAAACACGTCAGGGATCCGGCCGGGGGTCTCGCCGGCGACCGCACCACCTTCACGGTCCCCTGGCAATGCGATGCGCCCGCGTACGCCGAAGGAGCCGACGGCCGCTGGACGCAGGTGGACAGCGACGACGCCCGCGGCACCGTGACCCTGTCGCCGGGTGGTATCGCCGGCCCAACCCTGGACGGCCGTCCGGTCCGCCTACCGACCGGGACGGTCTGCACGGTGCACGAGGACACGCCGCACGGCGGGCTCGCGCCCGGCTTCCACTGGGGATCACCGTCGCTGTCCCCGGCCCGCATCGTGATCGGCGGGTCGGTCCCGATTCGCCGCATCACTGTCACGAACACCGTCGCCGCGGACCCGGACCGATCGACACCGGAGGGTTCGACGACGCCTGCGGGCAGTGTGGCGCCGAGTTACGCCGGCTCGCGCGCGGGGGCGGCGGGCAGTCTCGCCGCCACCGGTGTGCCGCTGATCGGCATCGGGGTCCTCGGCCTCCTACTGCTTCTTTTGGGCTCGCTCGGCCTGGCGTCGAGCCGCGGCCCGCGTCGCGTGCGACCGCGCCGGACCCACTAAAAACACCGTCGTGGTGCCACCGGCGGTCCGGATCGGACAACCCAGCTTCCGACGACGCAAGATTTCGTCAACGACGTAGGTGTCAGTGCAAGCGAGGTGCGTCGGCGTATGTTCCTCAGAGACGGCGACACCTCGATTGAACTGCGGGTCGTGGGCTGGGAGCGTTTTGCGGGACTCAGCGGTTCGACGTTGATGAGGATTTCGGTGTCGTCCCAGATCGCTCAGCACCATCCGTTATCGTCGAGGCGGGAACGGTAGGCCAGGCCGCCGAGATCGGGCAGCCGCTCTAGGACTGCCCGGCTCAATGCCTGGGTGACCGGGTCGACCTTGCGGGCCGCCGACGCACGATGCCCTCGTCCAGGCGGGGCGGGTTGAGTCTGGTGCCGAGTCCGCTTTGGTCGAGGAGGGCTGAAACCCCGAATCCCCGGGCATTCTCGCCGCGCCAATGCACTCGGGCTAGGGTCAAACGATCAACGGCATGCCGACGGACCGATATAGGGCCCGCAAATCCTGACCCGTAAGTGGAGCTGAGGGGATTCGAACCCCTGACCCCCTCGATGCGAACGAGGTGCGCTACCGGACTGCGCCACAGCCCCTGGTCGGTAGACCGGGCGGCCCGAAGGCCGTCGACGACACTATCAGCCCGCGTGGAGCCACCCGTCAGCTCGCGCGGCGGACGACCGTCTCGGGCTCCTGCTCCTCGGAGTAGAGGCCGGTCAGGTCGATCGTGTCCATGCTGTGCAGTTCGATGTCGTCGTCGTCGATGCGCACGATCGACTCCGGGGCCTGCTCGAAGCGACCGAACTCGGTGGTGGCGTCGTAGCCGCTGGGACGACGGGACGCGGCGCGGGCCTGACGGGTCTCGCGCCGTGCTCGGTCGTTGAGGGCCTGGCTGCGCAGGAACCAGGTGTAGCCGGCGAGACCGATGAGGAACGGCGCGGCCAGCAACCACAGCACGCCACCCATGACGAGCGCGAGCAGGACGAACAGCATGCTGCCGCCGGCGAGGATGGCCAGCGAGCGGCGGCGCCGCGCGAGCATCTGCACCCGTGCCTCGGACAGGTCGGAGTGGTCGGGCGGGTACATCAGCGCCTCCTGGGCGGCGGGCACGGGCCGGCGGGCCGGGGCGGCCAGCGGGGCTCGGGTGATCTCTCGTATCATGCCTCTCCTCCCGCCACGGGCACCGCCTCCTCTTCCAGCAACGGCAGCACCACCGGCACCAGGTCGGCGGCGTCGGCCAGGAATGCAT
>NZ_CAXUNP010000054.1:0-22620 GCF_964252635.1 uncultured Jatrophihabitans sp. | reverse complement strand
GCCTACATGCACGCCGAGGGCTTCCCGGCCGGCGAGCTCAAGCACGGCCCGATCGCCCTCATCGAGGACGGCCTGCCCGTCGTAGTGATCATGCCGTCACCGACGGGACGGCCCCTGCTGCACCAGAAGATGCTGTCCAACGTCGCCGAGATCAAGGCCCGCGGCGCGCGCACCATCGTCATCGGCGAGCCCGACGACGCAGCAGCCCGCGACCTCGCGGCCGACTTCATCGAGGTGCCGCGCGTGCCGACGTTGCACTCGCCGTTCGTCACCACGCTGCCGTTGCAGGTGCTCGCCGCCGAGATCGCCCGGACCCGCGGCTACGACATCGACAAGCCGCGCAACCTCGCTAAGTCGGTCACCGTCGAATAGGTTGCAAAGATGACCACCGCGACCCTCGAGAACGTGGACGTACTGATCGTCGGGGCCGGCCCGGTGGGTCTGTACGGCGCCTACTACGCGGGGGTGCGGACGCTGTCCACGGCCGTGCTGGACTCCCTCGAGGAGCCCGGCGGGCAGATCACCGCGATGTACCCGGAGAAGGCGATCTTCGACGTCGCGGGGTTCCCGGCGATCAAGGGCCGCGAGCTGGTCGAGCAGCTGCTCAAGCAGGCCGCACCGTTCAAGCCGACGTACATGCTGGGCCACCAGGCCGTCGGGCTCGAGCGCGGCGAGGGCGGGTTCGCGGTCAGCACCGCCAGCGGGCACCGCATCGAGGCCCGCGCCATCGTGATCACCGGCGGCATCGGCACGTTCACACCGCGACCGCTGCCCACCGGCGGCGAGTACCTGGGCCGCGGCCTGGTGCACTTCGTCCCCGACCCGAAGGCCTACGAGGGCCAGGACATCGTCGTGGTCGGCGGCGGGGACTCCGCGCTGGACTGGGCGCTCATGCTCGAGCCCATCGCTCGTTCGATCACCGTGGTGCACCGCCGCGGCGAGTTCCGGGCCCACCAGCACTCGGTCGAGCTGCTGAAGCGGTCGTCGGTGCGCATCCTCACCGACGCCCAGGTGTCCGGCGTGCACGGCGACCCGGACGTCGACCAGGTCGAGGTCACGGTCAAGGGCAGCGACCCCGAGACGCTGCCGTGCACCAAGCTCATCGCCGCGCTCGGGTTCACGGCCAACCTGGGCCCGCTCATGGAGTGGGGCATCACCATCGAGAAGCGCCAGATCGTCACCGACACCGCGGGCGCGACCTCCGTGCCCGGCATCTACGCGGCCGGCGACATCGTCGACTACCCGGGCAAGGTCAAGCTCATCGCCACCGGCTTCGGCGAGGTCGCCACCGCGGTCAACAACGCCTTCGCGTTCCTGAACCCCGGCAAGTCGGCGTTCCCCGGGCACCTGTCGGACTACGCGCCGGAGCCGGGCGAGCCGGCCCCGGCGGGCTCGCCGACCGCGGAGGCACCTGCCTCGTGACCAGTGCCTGCCCGACCCCGTCGGCATGAGCATCGTCGGGGTGGGCATCGACGTGGTGCCCGTCGAGCGGTTCGCGGCGGTGCTGCGCCGCACCCCCGCCATCGCGGACCGGCTGTTCACGGCCGCCGAGCGGACGACGCCGGCCGGCCTGCCGCGTTCGGCCGAGTCGCTGGCCGCCCGGTTCGCGGCCAAGGAGGCACTGTCCAAGGCGCTGGGCGCGGGCGGCGGGATGCTGTGGACCGACGCCGAGGTCGTCGTCGACGACGCGGGCCGGCCCTCGATCGTGGTGCGTGGCACGGTGGCGGCCCGCGCGTCGTCGCTCGGCGTCGCGTGCTGGCACGTGTCGCTCTCGCACGACGGCGGCATCGCGTCGGCGACGGTGATCGCCGAGTCGTAACGATGATCGGCCCTTGCGGCCGCCCCCGGGCGGCGGGGAGGGGTGATCATCGCCGGGAGCACGAGGAAGGATCGCGACATGCGTGGGGTGCACACGGTCGAGCAGGTCAGGTCGGCCGAGGACGCGCTGATGGCCCGGTTGCCCGACGGCGCGCTGATGGCCCGCGCGGCGTACGGGCTGGCCGTCGAGTGTTTACGGCTGCTCGGCACCGTCTACGGGGCCCGCGTGGTCGTCCTCACCGGCGCGGGCAACAACGGCGGCGACGCGCTGTACGCGGGTGCGTACCTCGCCCGGCGCGGAGCCCGGGTGACCGCCGTCCTGCTGAGCCCCGACCGTGCGCACGCGGGCGGGCTGAGCGCGCTGCGGGCCGCGGGCGGTCGCGTCGCGGACCCGACGGCCGACGTGGTCTCGGGCGCCGACCTCGTGCTCGACGGGATCGTCGGCATCGGGGGTTCCGGTGACCTGCGGCCGGCCGCCGTTCCGCCGACCGAGGCGGCCCGGGGCTCGACCGTGGTGGCCGTCGACGTCCCGTCCGGGGTGGACGCCGACACCGGCGAGGCCGGCGAGCACGCCGTCCGGGCCGACGTCACCGTCACCTTCGGCACCCTCAAGCCCGGCCTGGTGGTCGGCGCGGGCGCCGAGCACGCGGGCGAGGTACGCCTGGTCGACATCGGCCTGGGCGCCACGCTGCCCGAGGCGCGCACGCAGGTGCTCGAGAACGCCGACGTCGCCGCCCTGCTGCCGACGCCCGGCGGTGCGGACGACAAGTACAGCCGCGGTGTCGTCGGGCTGGTGTCGGGCTCGGCGGCCTATCCCGGCGCGGGTGTGCTCTCGACCGGGTCGGCGATCAACGGCGGCGCCGGGATGGTGCGCTACGCGGGCACGGCCGCCGACGCGATCCGCGCCGCGTACCCCGAGGTCGTCGTGCAGGAGGGGTCGAAGCCCAGCGGGCTGCGGGTGCAGTCGTGGGTCGCCGGGCCGGGCATGGGCACCGACGACGACGCCCGCGACCTGCTCGCCGACGTGCTGGGCACCGACGTGCCGGTGCTCGTCGACGCCGACGGCATCACCGTGCTGGGAAAGCATCCCGACCTGCTGCGCGGCCGGTCCGCGCCCACCGTGCTGACCCCGCACGACCGTGAGTTCGCCCGCGTGGCCGACGGCCCGTCCGCTGACCGGCTCGCCTCGACCCGCGCCGCGGCCGCCGCGCTCGGTGCGGTGGTGCTGCTCAAGGGCGAGGCCACCGTGGTCGTGGCTCCGGACGGGCGGGCGTGGGTCAACCGCACCGGCACACCCTGGCTGGGCACGGCGGGCAGCGGCGACGTGCTCAGCGGCCTGATCGGCTCGCTGCTCGCGGCCGGGCTGGACGCGCCGCTGGCCGCCGCGGTCGGTGCGTACGTGCACGGTGTGGCCGGCCAGCTCGCCGCCGCCGACGGCCCGCCGTCGTCGGTGGACGTGCTGCACGCAGTGCGCCCGGCCCTGCGCGCGATCCGCCGCGGCTGACCGGAAGTTCGCAGGCCAGGTCGACGCGACAGCAGATGGCGCGTCTGATGAGGGCTGTCATACCGGCGATCTACTCTCAGACCATGGCGACGTATTCGGCTGAGGCGGTGGCCGCCGAGATCAGGAAGCGGCTTCCCGGGTAGGCACGAAGACGTTGCACAAGCTTCTGTACTACGTCCAGGCCCACCACCTCGTGGCGTTCGACCAGCCGCTGTTTTCCGAGACCATTTCCGCATGGGACATGGGTCCCGTGGTTGGGCAGCTCTGGAACGCAGAGCGCGTGGGCCCTGCTCAAGCCGCTCCACCGTCGAGCCCGGACGAGGCCGCGTTGAACACGATCGGCTACGTGATCGGCCGTTATGGTGGGCTGAGTGGCGTGGACCTCGAGCGTCTCACTCACAACGAGCGCCCGTGGTTAGACGCAGACGCCCGTCGTCGCGAACTCTCTCGGCGGAGCTACAAGATCGACCTCGGTGCGCTCCGTGACTACTTCCTAGACGAAGCGCGGTCTGAGGAGAAAGCCTCAGACACGCCAGACGAACGCGACGTGCGAGCGTGGCTCGCGGGAGTTGCATCTCGAGCACGTGCCCACCCTTCGCCGGACTCTGCCGAATCGCTCGGCGCGCGACGACGGCGGTGAGCCTCCCTCCGTTCTGGCAGCTCGAGGGCTTCGGCGAACGGCTCACATCTGGGCCGAGACTCAGGCACCCGATGAGGCTCTCATCAACCAGGTTGTCGAATGGACGTACACGAGATTCGAGACTCCGTACCTCGGAGTGCGCCGCGGTTCATCGACCGGCCGGGGCGGCCACCGGGGTCGTCTCATAGCGCGATCCTGCCGTGTTCACGGCGTCCGGTCGCGGCGTATTTGGGAGACTGGGGACATGCACCGAACCGAGGCGGTCGTCGACCTGGGCGCCGTCACCGACAACGTGGCGCGGCTCAAGGCCGGCACCTCCGCCGAACTGATGGCCGTGGTCAAGGCCGGCGGCTACGGCCACGGGCTGCTGCCCGCGGCCCGAGCGGCCGTCGCCGGGGGTGCGGGCTGGCTGGGGACGGCCGTGCTCGGCGAGGCGCTCGCCCTGCGTGCAGGCGGCATCACCGTCCCGCTGCTGGCCTGGCTCTGGACGCCGGACGAGGCCGCCACCGTGACCCGCGCCGTCGCGGCCGGCATCGACGTCTCGGTGAGCAGCCGGTGGCAGCTCGACGCCGTGACCGCGGCGGCGCGCGAGACCGGCACGGGCGGACGCGTCCACCTCAAGATCGACACCGGGTTGTCGCGCAACGGCTGCTACCCCGACGACTGGCCCGACCTCGTCGCCGCGGCGGCCAAGGCGGTCGCCGGGGGCGAGGTCGAGGTCGTCGGCGTCTGGAGTCATTTCGCGTACGCCGACGCACCGGGGCACCCGACCATCGCCCGGCAGCTCGCCGTCTTCGACGACGCCCTGGCCACGGCTGCGCGCGGCGGCGTCGAGCCCCAGCTGCGGCACATCGCCAACTCGGCGGCCACCCTGACCCTGCCCGCGGCGCACTACGACCTCGTCCGGCCCGGCATCGCCGTCTACGGCCTGTCGCCCGTCGAGGGCGATTTCGGGTTGACCCCGGCCATGACCCTGCGGGCCGGCGCAGCGAGCGTGAAACGCGTCCACGCGGGGGAGGGCGTGTCGTACGGCCACGAGTACGTGACGGACCGCGACACCACCCTGGTGCTGGTGCCGCTGGGGTACGCCGACGGCATCCCGCGGCACGCGTCCAACGCCGGACCGGTCCAGGTCGACGGCCGCCGCTTCACCGTCGCCGGTCGCGTCTGCATGGACCAGTTCGTCGTCGACGTGGGCGATCTCGACGTCGCGCCCGGCGACCCCGTCGTGCTGTTCGGCGACGGCCGCGACGGTGGGCCCACCGCCCAGGACTGGGCCGACGCCGCGGGCACCATCCACTACGAGATCGTCACGCGCGTCGGCCCGCGGGTGGCGCGGGTGTACTCGTGACGCTCGGCCCGATGCACGGACCGGGCCGCCGCCCCGGCCCCGAACCACGGCTGGCCACCGGCGGCCGTCGCTATCTCCTGCCGACCCCGCAGGACACCCACGACCTCGGGGTGGAGCTCGCCGGGCTGCTGCGCCGCGGTGACCTGCTGGTGCTCGCCGGCCCGCTCGGTGCCGGCAAGACCGCGCTGGTGCAGGGCCTCGGTGCCGGCCTCGGGGTGCAGGGACGCATCGCCTCGCCGACGTTCGTCATCGCGCGCGTCCACGAATCCGGACACCCCGGTGGGCTGGGGTTGGTGCACGTCGACGCCTACCGGCTGGGCTCGCTGGCCGAGGTCGACGACCTCGACCTCGACGTCGACGCGGCGTCCACCGTCACGGCCGTCGAGTGGGGGGCCGGCCTGGTCGAGCAGCTGGCCGACGCGCATCTCGCGATCGAGCTCGAGCGGGACGCCGACTCCGAGCAGCGCACCGCCACCCTCGTCCCGCACGGCGGCGACTGGTCGCAGCGGCTGCAGCAGCTGCGCTGAGCGCCAACTACGCTGGCAGGGCAATGTTCGCCCTCGCCATCGACACATCGTCGCCCGCCGTGACCGCGGCCGTCGTCACGGTGACCGACGGCGAGGTCGCACTCGCCGCGGCGCGAGTACCGCTGGCGGCCCGGGGTCACGGCGAGCTGCTCACCCCGTCGATCGCCGGGGTCCTGGACGACGCCGGCCTCGCGCCCCGCGACCTCGACGCCGTCGTGGTCGGTGTCGGCCCCGGGCCGTTCACCGGCCTGCGGGTCGGCCTCGTCACCGCGGCCGCGCTGGCCCACGCCGTCGACGTCCCCGCCTACGGCGTCTGCTCCCTCGACGCCATCGGCGTGCTGTACCCCGACGACCCGGCCCTGCTCGTCGCCACCGACGCCCGGCGCTCCGAGGTCTACTGGGCCCGCTACGAGTTCGGCCGGCGGGTCGGCGACCCGGGCGTCGCCCGCCCGGCGGACGTCCCCACCGACGGTCTGTCCGCGGTCGCGGGCGCCGGCGCCGAGCTGCACGCCGAGGCCTGGCCCGGCCTCGACCGGCGCCCGGGGCGCTACCCCGACCCCGTCGCCCTGGTCGGCCTGGCTGCGGAGCGCATCGGGTCCGCGGCCCCGTCGGACCCGCTGACCCCGCTGTACCTGCGCCGCCCGGACGCCGTGGTGCCCGGCGCCCCGAAGGCGGTGCGGCAGTGACCGTCACCGCCGCGCGGATCGTGCCGATGACCCCGGCGCACATCGACGCGCTGATGCCCTACGAGCGGGCCATGTTCGGCTCCGAGGCGTGGACCCGCAGCGGCTACCGCGGCGAGCTGGCCGACCCGCACCGCACCTACGTCGCGGCCGAAGCCGACGGGACCGATGCCGACGGGACCGATGCCGATGAGACGGGAGGCGACGGGCGCGAGGACCGGCCGGGTGTCCTGCTCGGGTGGGCCGGTATCCGCGTGCTGGCCGACGAGGCCGAGGTGCTCACCGTGGGCGTCGTCCCCGAGGCCCGCCGGACGGGCCTGGGCCGGCGCCTGCTCGCCGAACTGCTGGCGGCGGCCGTCCGGCAGCACGTCCGCGACGTGTACCTGGAGGTGCGCGTCGACAACGACGCCGCCCGCACCCTGTACCGCAGCGAGGGCTTCAAGGAGGTGGGGGTGCGTCGCGGGTACTACGAGCACGGCCGCGTCGACGGCATCATCATGCACCGCACGCTCGCGCCGGCGACGGGGGAGCGACCGTGACGATCGTGCTGGGCATCGAGACCTCCTGCGACGAGACCGGCGTCGGCCTGGTGCAGGACGGCGTGCTGCTCGGTGATGCGCTGGCGTCGAGCATGGACGAGCACGCCCGCTACGGCGGCGTCGTCCCCGAGATCGCCGCCCGCGCCCACCTCGAGGCCATGGTGCCGACGGTGCGCCGCGCCCTCGACAACGCCGGCATCGGGCTCGACGACGTCGGGGCCGTCGCCGTCACCGCCGGCCCGGGCCTGGCCACCGCGCTGCACATCGGCGTCGCTGCCGCGAAGGCCTACGCGCTCGCCCTCGACGTGCCGCTCTACGGCGTCCACCACCTCGCCGGCCACGCCGCCGCCGACACCCTCGAGCACGGCCCGCTGCCGGACCGCTCGGTGGCGCTCATCGTCAGCGGCGGCCACACGTCGCTGCTGTTCGTCCGTGACCTCGTCCGCACGCCGATCGTCCACCTGTCCGACACCTTCGACGACGCCGCCGGCGAGGCCTTCGACAAGGTGGCGCGGCTGATCGGACTGCCCTACCCGGGCGGCCCGTCGATCGACCGCGCGGCACGGGACGGCGACCCGGCCGCGGTGCGGTTCCCGCGACCGTTGACCGGCCCGAACGACCCGCCGCTGGGCTTCTCGTTCAGCGGCCTGAAGACCGCGGTCGCGCGCTACGTCGAGAAGGGCGACGATCCGGGTGTCAGCACGGCCGACATCGCGGCCAGCTTCCAGGAGGCCGTGGCCGACACCCTCGTCGGCAAGGCCCTGCGGGCCTGCCGCGACTCCGACGTCGACACGCTGGTGATCGTCGGGGGAGTCGCCGCGAACAGCCGCGTCCGCAGCCTGGCGCAGGAACGCTGCGCCGCCGCGGGCATCGAGCTGCGCGTCCCGCCGATGCGGCTGTGCACCGACAATGGCGCCATGATCGCCGCGATCGGCGACCTGCTGGTCCGCGACGGCGCCGCCCCGTCCGCCCCGGACTTCTCGGCCGTCCCGACCGTCGAGCTCACGTCCGCCCAGCTGGGACTTACCTGATGGAGCTCCGGTGAGCACCGTCATGTGGGAGGCCCGGGCCGCCGACGGGCGCACCGACGAGCTGCTCGCGCACGTGCTCGCCCACGCCGCCCCGGAGGCCGACGTGTACCGCAGCCGGGACGGGCGGATCGTCGTCATCGACCCCACCGGTCGCGGCCTGGACGACGTGCCGGCCGGGCTGACGGCCCGCCCGGCGCACGCCTGGCCCTTCGAACCGGTGGCCCGCTGACGATCGCTTGCTTCCGGGCGCGGGACCGGGAACGCTCAGGCCGTGGCTGACACTCCGGGGGACGAGCACGCTGGTACGACCGTGGCACGCCGCTCGCCGTCCGGGGTGACCGCGGTGCCGGGTGCGGCGGTGCGCTACGCGCAGCTCGTCCAGCAGACCGCCCGCAACCTCGCCGAGTTCGTGCGCTTCGGCGGGCTCGAGACCGGCGAGGAGCAGTCGCCGTTCGCGGTCGAGGCCGAGCAGCAGATCTACCGGCTGCGGCACTACTTCGCCGACGACGCACCCGCCGGGGCGTTGCCGGTCCTGATGGTCCCCCCGCTCATGGTCACCACCGAGGTCTGGGACGTCGCACCCAGCACCACCGCGGTCGGCTCGTTGCACGAGGCGGGGCTCGACACCTGGGTCGTCGACTTCGGCCACCCCGACCACGAGCCCGGCGGCCTCGAACGCACCCTCACCGATCACGTGCTCGCGGTGAGCGACGCCGTCGACCGGGTCCGGAAGGCCACCGGCAAGCCGGTCGTGCTGGCGGGTTACTCGCAGGGCGGCATGTTCGCCTACCAGGCGGCGGCCTACCGGCGCGGCGAGGGCATCGACAGCCTCGTCACGTTCGGCGCGCCCGTCGACACCCGCGCGCCGTTGGCGATCCCGATCTCACCGGACGTCGTGTCGCGCCTGGCCAACGACCTGGTCGAGTCCGGCTGGCTGAGCCACGTCGCGCTGCCCGGATGGGCCGCACGCTCGATCTTCAAGATGCTGACGCCGGCGAAGTCGCTGCAGGACCGTGTGCAGTTCCTGCTCGCCCTCACCGACCGCGACGCACTGCTGCCGCGGGAACGCCAACGCCGCTTCCTCGACGGCGAGGGGTGGACGGCCTACTCGGGCCCGGCGATCGCCGAGCTGCTCGAGCAGTTCGTCACCCACAACCGGATGCTCGAGGGCGGGTTCACCATCGACGACCGGCTGCTCACGCTGGCCGACATCGACCTGCCGGTCCTCACCTTCGTCGGCAGCCGCGACACCATCGGCCACCCGGACGGCGTGCGGGCGATCCGTCGCGCCGCCCCGCGCGCCACCGTCTACGAGGTGACCCGCCCGGTCGGGCACTTCGGCCTGGTCGTGGGCTCCAACGCCAACGAGCACACCTGGCCCGACGTCGCGTCGTGGGTGCGGTGGCGGGCCGGCGAGGCGGAGCTCGCCGACGAGATCGTCCTGGCCGACACCGTCGAGCCGACCCGGGGGCCCCGCCCGGACCCGAGCATGGCCGCGGTGGGCCAGGCCATCGAGCTGGGCGTGGGCGCCGGCCGGATCGCCGTGCGCGAGGGCCGCCGGGTCGGCCGTCTCGTGCGCGGGGTGGTCCGCGACGCACCCGCCCAGCTGCCCCGGCTCAGCCGCATCGAGCAGCTCAAGCCGGACACCCGCATCTCGCTCGGCCTGCTGCTCGACGAGCAGGCCCGTCGCGCGCCCGACAACATCGCGTTCCTGTTCGGCGACCGCGCCCACCGCCAGCACGACGTCAAGCGCCGGGTCGACAACGTGGTCAAGGGCCTCATCGACATCGGAGTGCGCCAGGGCGACCGGGTCGGCGTGCTCATGGCCACCCGGCCCAGCGCGTTCACCCTGATCACCGCCCTCAGCCGGCTCGGGGCCACCGCGGTCCTGCTGCGTCCGGACGGCGACAGCGCGCGCGAGATCGCCCTGGGCCGCGTCGAGCGGGTCATCTCCGACCCCGAACACCTCACCGCCATCGAGGACCACCCGGACGTCGACTGGGCCGTCCTGGGCGGCGGTGGCGAGTGGCGCGACCTGCATCCGCGGGCCGTCGACATGGAGCGCATCGACCCCGACGACGTGCCCCTGCCCGCGTGGTTCACCCCCAACCCGCACCGGGCCACCGATCTCGCGTTCGTGCTGTTCTCCGGCGAAGGTGACCGCACCAAGGCGCTGCAGATCACCAACCGGCGCTGGGCGCTGTCCGCGCTGGGTACGGCGTCGGCGGCCGCGCTGCGCCCCGGCGACACCGTCTTCAGCACCACGCCGTTCCACCACTCCTCGGCGCTGCTCATGAGCGTCGGCGGTGCCGTGGCGTCGGGTGCCCGCTTCGCACTGGCCACCGACGACGACCCGGACACGTTCTGGCAGGAGGTGCGCCGCTACGGCGCCACCCACGTCTCCTACACCTGGACCTCGCTGCACGACGTGGTCAACGCACCACCCAACCCGGCCGAGCAGCACCACCCGATCCGGATGTTCATCGGCTCGGGCATGCCCCGCAACCTCTGGCACCGGGTCACCGACCGTTTCCCGACCACCAAGATCGTGGAGTTCTACGCCTCCGCGGAGGGCGAGGCCATCCTGGCCAACGTCAAGGGACGCACCCCCGGCTCCATGGGCCGTCCGCTGCCGGGCACGGCCGAGGTCAGGGTGGCCGCCTACGACCTCGCCACCCGGCGGCTGCGGCTGGGCGACGACGGCCTGGCCCGCGAGACCGTCGTCGACGAGGTCGGGCTGCTGCTGGCCCGCGTCCAGCCCGACGAACCGGCCACCGGCACCCGGTTGCGCGGCGTCTTCGCCACCGGTGACGCGTGGCGATCGGCCGGCGACCTGTTCCTGCGCGACGACCAGGGCGACCTGTGGCTGGCCGGCTCGGTGGCGGAGATCATCGACACCGCCGACGGACCCGCGCTGACGTCCGGGGCCCGCTACGCGCTGGCGACCGTGCCGGCCATCGACATGATCACCTCCTACGGCGTCCCGGAGGACGGGTCGGACGTGCTCGTCGCGGCCGTCACCCTGCGCCCCGGCGCCGAGCTCACGGCGGGTGATCTCGAGCAGGCCCTGGACAAGCTGCCCCAGGTCCACCGGCCCGAGTACGTCCAGGTGGTGCCCGACATCCCGGTGACCACGTGGCACCGTCCCGTCTGGAGCGACCTCCAGGCCGAGGGCGTGCCCTCGTCGTCCGACGACCGTCTCGTGTGGTCCCTCGACGAGGACGGCGTGCACTACCGCCCGGTATGACCGAACGGCCGGTGTGACCCACGACGCACGGCCGATCCGATCGGCCTCGGTACGCAACGTTTCCCCGCCCGGTGCTGTCTACCGGGCGTGGAGGTGCTGGTGACCCGCCCCGTCGATCCGAGCATCGGTGATCCCGGCGTCCGTGACCCGGGCAGTGGCTTTGCCGCGTTCGTGCGCGAGCACACGCCGGCCCTGCTGCGCACGGCGTACGTGCTCACCGGCGACGCGCTGTCCGCCGAGGAACTCGTGCAGGACACGATGGTGCGGCTGCTGCCGAAGTGGGCGAAGGTGGAGTCGGCCGACCTGCCGCTGGCCTACGTCCGGCGCTCGCTGGCCAATCAGTACGTCAACACGCGCCGGCGGGCCTCGCGGCGCGAGTTCGCCTATGCCGACGTGCCTGAGCGTGTCGACGACCACGACGCGGTCGGCCAGCTCGCCGACCGCGACCAGCTGTGGGCCGGGCTCGGGACGCTGCCCGACCGGCAGCGTGCCGCCCTCGTCCTGCGCTACTACGAGGACCTCAGCGACGCCGACATCGCCGACACCCTGCACGCCAGGGTCGGCACCGTACGCAGCCTGATCAGTCGCGGACTCGCGACCCTTCGCGCGGAGATGACGCCATGACCGACCACTTCCCGGGCGACTTCCGTGGCGGCGACGACCGCAACAGACCCGTCGACCCGATCGAGGACGACCTGCGGCGCACGCTCGCCGCCCGGGCGGGCGACGCCCCCGATGCGCATGCCCTGACCGAGCGGCTGCTGGTCGCGGGCGCGGACGGTGCGGCGCAGAACCACCGCCGTACCTGGACGGCCTGGGGCACCCCGCTCATCGCGGCCGCGTGCGTCGCGGCCATCGTGGGCATCGTGCTGGCCGTCGTCCAGGGCGGGCACTCCGACCACACCGGCCCGGACGCGGTCGCGACGCCGTCCCTGGCCCTCCCCGCGACCGGTTCGGCGACGTCCGCGCCGCCGACCCGTACCGGTACGTCGTCGGCGACGACTGCGGAGCCGTCGACGGCGTCGAGCACGCCCTCGGCCACGTCGCTGCCGAACAACATCACGGTCGACGACCTCACCTTCACCAGCACGGACTCGGGCTGGGCACTGGGGTCGGCCGACTGCCTCACCGGGTCGGGGCGATGCACCGCCTTGCTGCGCACGACCGACGGCACGACCTGGACCGGTCACGCCAACACGCCGTTCTACACGCCCGGAGTCCACGGCTGCCCGGCCGCCAGCTGCGTGCGGCACATCCGCTTCGCCAACGACCGGATCGGTTACGCCTACGGGCCGGACGCGCTGTGGATGACGACGGACGGCGCGCAGCACTGGACGAAGCAGAGCGGTGGAGCCGACGCCCTGGAGACCCTGAACGACGACGTCATCCGGCTCAGCACGCAGGGCGGCACGCTGGCCGTGTCCACGTCCGACCTCGGTTCCACGACCTGGACCAGGCGATCACTGAGCGGTGTCCCGGCCCGGGCGTCGGGGTTCGCGCTGGCCCGCACCTCGAGCGCCGCCTACATCGTGTCGTTGAGCGGCCCCACCCAGGGTGTCTCCTCGGTGCTGTGGACCTCGACCAACGACGGTCAGACCTGGACCGAGCGCGGCACGGTCTGCGAGGGGTACGTGGTGGTCACCCCCACCGGTCTCTCGGTCGCCCCGGACGGATCGGTCGTGCTCGGCTGCCGATCGTTCACGCAGGGCCTGCCGTTCGTCGTCGTCGGAACCCGTGCCGGTCGCTCGTTCACGAGACCGCGCGCCCTGCCGAACGTGGGCACGTCCTTCCCCTTCGCCGCCGCGGCGTCCCGGACGACCGTCCTGACCGGGGTCGGGCGGCTTTACCGCAGTACCGACGGTACGAAGACCCTGCGTGCGGTCTCCGGGGTCGACGTCACGGGCGGGGTGCGGTTCATCGGCTTCGAGAGCCCGCAGGTCGGGCGCATCGTCAGCGCCGACGGGCATACGATCTGGACGACGCGCGACGCCGGCGCGAGCTGGACGAAGGTGACCCTGCCATGACGCGAACCACCGCCCGGCTCGGCGCGGCAGCAGCAGCGCTGGCGGTCCTCGTGAGCGCCGCGGCCTGTTCCTCGTCCGGGGGCTCGGGCCGCACGTCGACACCGACCAGCACCGCTGCGACCCACACCGTCACGGCGTCCCGGACCCCGCCGTCGAGCGCGGCGAGCGCGTCGAGCGCGCCGTCCGGCGGGTCGAGCTCCGCAGCGGCCGGGCCCGGGCCGGCGGCTGTCCACCAGAAGCTCACCAACTTCCGGGTCGTCGACGTCACCTACGTCGGGTCGCAGGCCTGGGCGCTCGGCAGCGCCAACTGCCTGTCCGGTCACGGCACCTGCGACGCCGTCGAGTACAGCGGCGACGGTGGCCGCACGTGGCGTTCGGCCCCCGCGCCCGAGGCCGGGATTACCTCCAGTGCCGGCACGTGCCTGCACACCTGCGTCCAGCACATCCGCTTCGCGACCAGCCGCGTCGGCTACTCCTACGGCCACGGCACGTTCTTCACGACCTCCGACGGGGGCAGCACGTGGGTCAGGCGGTCGGGCCAGGCCGAGGCGCTGGAGTCCCTCGACGGCAACGTCATCCGCGTCCGCACCGACACCTCCGCCTGCCCGCCCGGCTGCACCTACTACGTCGAGACGGCAGCCATCGGCAGTACGCACTGGCACCGGGTGTCCCTGGGGTCGCCCGAGGGCGACGGCATGTCCCTCGTGCGCTCCGGCGCCGAGTCCTACCTGCTGATGAACCAGAACCCCGCCGGCGGCGCCGAGCACGCGACATCGACGCTGTGGTCGTCCTCGGACAACGGGCAGAGCTGGACGCGTCACGGGGAGGTCTGCCCGCAGGCCGGTGGTGAGGTCGACGGTGCGCTGCTCAGCTCCGCCCCGGACGGTGCCGTCGCCGTGCTGTGCCGGCCGCGCATCGGCAAGCGCAGCTCGTTCGTCGTGGTGTCCGCCGCGGGCGGGGCGCACTTCCGGGCCGCCTCGACCACCGCGCTGGGCGCGGCCGGTGTCACCGCGCTGGGCGCCGGCTCGCGCTCGGTCCTGCTCGTCTCCTCCGACGAGACGTACCGCAGCAGCAACGGCGGCCGATCCTTCGCCCGGCTCAGCGCGAACGCCGGCAGCTCGCCCGGGCAGCTCCGCTACGTCGCCTTCGCCTCGCCTTCGGTGGTGCACGGGGTGTCGACCGACGATCGCCGGATCTGGACGTCGACGAATGCCGGCGTGACCTGGGCGGCCCACCGCTTCTGATCGGGCTGCCCCCGGCCGGTTCCGACACCCCGACGTCGACAGCTGGCACTCACGGCACTAGAGTGCCAACTACGGAGCACCGGTCGACCCCCGCGACGGCGACCCGCTCCCGACACAGACACTCAGCACATACGTCACCGCAGAAGGGGAGTCACATCGTGACCGCCACCAAGGTCAGCATCAAGCCGCTCGAGGACCGCATCGTCGTGCAGGCCAACGAGGCCGAGACCACCACCGCCTCGGGCATCGTCATTCCGGACACCGCCAAGGAGAAGCCCCAGGAGGGCACCGTCCTGGCCGTCGGTCCGGGCCGTGTCGACGACAACGGCAACCGCGTCCCGCTCGACGTCGCCGTCGGCGACGTCGTCCTGTACAGCAAGTACGGCGGCACCGAGGTCAAGTACGCCGGCGAGGAGTACCTCGTGCTCTCGGCCCGCGACGTCCTGGCCGTCATCGAGAAGTAGGCCGGCTCAGCCAGCCGCCACCGAGACGCCCCGGCCCGGCCCCACGCGGGTCAGCGACCGGGGCGTTCGGCGTCTGCCTGCCCCCGTACGCACAGACAGGAAGGAACAGTCATGGCCAAGACCCTCAGCTTCGACGAGGACGCCCGGCGCGCACTCGAGCGCGGCGTCGACAAGCTGGCGAACGCCGTCAAGGTCACGCTCGGCCCCAAGGGCCGCAACGTGGTGCTCTCGAAGTCCTTCGGCGCCCCCACCATCACCAACGACGGCGTCACCATCGCGCGCGACATCGAGCTCGACGACCCGTATGAGAACCTCGGCGCCCAGCTCGCCAAGTCCGTCGCCACCAAGACCAACGACATCGCCGGCGACGGCACCACCACGGCCACCGTCCTCGCCCAGGCCCTGGTCAACGCCGGGCTGAAGAACGTCGCGGCCGGCGCCAACCCGATCGCGCTCAAGCGCGGCATCGACGCCGCCGTCGTCGCGGTGACCGAGGCGCTGGACAAGGCGGCCCAGCCGGTCAACGGCGAGCAGGAGGTCGCCCACGTCGCCACCATCTCCGCCCAGGACGCCACCATCGGCAAGCTCATCGCCGAGGCGTTCACCAAGGTCGGCAAGGACGGCGTCATCACCGTCGAGGAAGCCCAGACGATGAGCACCGAGCTCGAGTTCACCGAGGGCATGCAGTTCGACAAGGGCTACATCAGCCCGTACTTCGTCACCGACCCCGAGGCCGGCGAGACGAGCTTCGACGACCCGTACCTGCTCATCACCACGCAGAAGATCTCGGCCGTGGCCGACCTGCTGCCGGTGCTGGAGAAGGTCGCGCAGTCGGGCAAGCCGCTCGTCGTCATCGCCGAGGACGTCGACGGCGAGGCGCTGTCGACCCTCGTCGTGAACTCGATACGCAAGACCTTCCAGGCCGTGGCGGTCAAGGCGCCGTTCTTCGGCGACCGCCGCAAGGCGTTCCTGCAGGACCTCGCGATCGTCACCGGGGCCGAGGTCATCGCCCCCGAGGTCGGCCTCAAGCTCGACCAGGTCACGCTGGAGTCGCTGGGCACGGCGGGGCACGTCACCGTCACGAAGGACACCACGACGGTCACGCACGGTGCTGCGGCGCAGGGCGACATTGACGCCCGGGTCGCGCAGATCCGCAAGGAGATCGAGGACACCGACTCCGACTGGGACCGCGAGAAGCTGCAGGAGCGGCTGGCCAAGCTGGCCGGCGGCGTCGGCGTCATCAAGGTCGGCGCGGCCACCGAGGTCGAGATGAAGGAGCGCAAGCACCGCATCGAGGACGCCATCTCGGCCACCCGCGCGGCGGTCGAGGAGGGCATCATCGCCGGCGGCGGTGCGGCCCTCGTGCACGCCTCGTCCGCGCTGGACAACGATCTGGGCCTGCACGGGGACGAGGCCACCGGCGTCGCTGTCGTGCGCACCGGGCTCGTCGAGCCGCTGCGCTGGATTGCCAGCAACGCCGGCGAGGAGGGCTACGTCGTGGTCTCCAAGGTCCGTGACCTCGCCGAGAACCACGGCCTGAACGCCGCCACCGGCGAGTACGTCGACCTGCTCCAGGCCGGTGTCGTCGACCCGGTGAAGGTCACCAAGGCCGCTCTGGCCAACGCCGCCTCGGTGGCGTCGCTGGTGCTCTCGACGCAGAGCGCCGTCGTGGAGAAGCCGGCCGAGGAGCCTGAGGACGACGGTCACGGGCACGGTCACAGCCACGGTCACGGGCACAGCCACTGACCGACGGCACGGAGTACGAGGGAGGGCCCGCAGCGATCACGCTGTGGGCCCTCGCTCGTACAGTGCTACGTCAGGCAGGCGGTGTCCTTCAGGCCGACTTCGCGAGCAGCAACGACTCGCGCTCCTCGGTCGACAGGCCGCCCCAGACGCCGTAGGGCTCGCGGGCGGCCAGCGCCCACCGCAGGCAGTTCTGCACGACGGGGCAGCGGGAGCACACGGCCTTGGCCTGCATCTCGCGGCGGGCCCGGGACGGGCCACGCTCGTTCTCGGGGTGGTAGAAGTTCGAGGTGTCCTGGCCGCGGCACGCAGCGTCCAGTTGCCAATCCCAGTCACCCTCGCGAAGCGCGGGAAAGCGTCGATCGTCGGCCATCGTCTGACCCTCCGGACCCGGGGACCACTCGGCTGTGGTCGTCGGTAAGTCCAAAGAGCGAGCGGCCGAAAGGTGACGCTGCTTTACACCGAAACCACGAAAATCTCGCGCTGGACGCGCGGTTCGCCCGGTTTGGGCGGAAATTCATCGAGGTCCCGGCAGGGTTTGACCCGGTCCGGATCGGTCAGGGACGTTGCGAGAGCGCCTGCACGGCGTCGTTGTAGCCGCGGGCGTAGTCCCAGCTGACGTAGGCGTCGGGCTCGGGGGCGTAGGCCGGTTCGTGGACGTGTGTACGCCCCTCGCCGAGCAGGGCCCGCAGGTTGGCCGCCATCAGGTCCCAGCCGAAGAAGTGCTGCTCGCCGCAGTCGCCGCAGTCGACGGTGATCCCGTCGACGCCCTGCGGCCCCAGGATGGCCCGGAAGGCCTGCAGCTCGGTGAGGTCGGCCAGCACGTCCTTGCGCTCGTCGTCGGAGAGCGGCGGGGCACCGTGCTCGTCGGGCTCGCCGTCGAGCAGCGCCGCCGGATCGTCGGGATCGCCCAGGAACGGGTCGAGCGGACCGTCGTCGAGGTTCATCGTGCACGCGCCGTCTGGGTCACGACCCCCACGGTAAACGACACCCCGCCACCCGCCAACATCAGCAACGTCGCTGCGTAGCATGGGCGTCTCGGCGACAGCAAGGAGTCAGCGTGTTCGACGAGTCCGACGCGAGCGGCCTGCCGGCGAAGTTCGCCCCGATCGGCCTGACCTTCGACGACGTCCTGCTCCTGCCGGGCGAGACCGACGTCGTCCCCGCCGAGGTCGACACCACCAGCAGGCTGACCCGCGAGCTGCACGTCGCCGTGCCCCTGCTGTCCGCGGCCATGGACACCGTCACGGAGTCCCGGATGGCCATCGCCATGGCCCGCCAGGGCGGCCTGGGCGTGCTGCACCGCAACCTGTCCATCGACGACCAGGCCTACCAGGTCGACCTGGTGAAGCGGACCCAGACGGGGATGATCGCCAACCCGGTGACGATCACGCCGGACGCCACCCTCGAACAGCTGGACGAGGTGTGCGGGGAGTACCGCATCTCCGGCCTGCCCGTCGTCGACGCCGAGCAGCGGCTGCTTGGCATCATCACCAACCGCGACCTGCGTTTCGTCTCCGTCACCGAGTGGGCGACGACCAAGGTCGACGAGGTGATGACCCCGATGCCGTTGATCACCGCACCGGTCGGCATCTCGCACGACGACGCGACGACGATCCTGCGCCAGCACAAGCGCGAGCGGCTGCCGCTGGTCGACAGCCAGGGCCGCCTGGCGGGCCTGATCACCGTGAAGGACTTCGTCAAGTCCGAGCAGTTCCCGCTGGCGTCGAAGGACGACCACGGGCGGTTGATGGTCGGCGCGGCGGTCGGCTACTTCGGTGACGCCTGGGACCGCGCCACCCGCCTCGTCGAGGCCGGCGTCGACGTCCTGGTGGCCGACACCGCCCACGGGCACGTGCGCCTGCTGCTGGACATGGTGCGCCGCCTCAAGACCGACCCGGCGACCCGGCACGTGCAGGTCATCGGGGGCAACGTCGCCACCCGGGCCGGCGCCCAGGCGTTCGTCGACGCGGGCGCCGACGCGGTGAAGGTCGGCGTCGGTCCCGGGTCGATCTGCACGACCCGCGTGGTCACCGGTGTCGGGGCGCCGCAGATCACCGCCATCTACGAGGCCTCGCAGGCCTGCAAGGCGGCCGGGGTGCCGGTCATCGCCGACGGCGGCCTCCAGCACTCCGGCGACATCGCCAAGGCCATCGTGGCCGGCGCCGACACCGTCATGCTCGGCTCGCTGCTCGCCGGCTGCGACGAGACGCCCGGCGACCTCATCCTCGTCAACGGCAAGCAGTACAAGAGCTACCGCGGCATGGGCTCGCTCGGCGCGATGAGCTCGCGCGGCAAGAAGTCCTACTCCAAGGACCGCTACTTCCAGGCCGAGGTCACCAGCGACGACGAGATCGTCCCGGAGGGCATCGAAGGCCGGGTGGCCTACCGCGGCCCGCTCTCGGCCGTCGTCCACCAGCTGGTCGGCGGGTTGCGCCAGTCGATGTTCTACGTCGGCGCGCGCACCACTCCCGAGCTCGCCGAACGCGGCCAGTTCGTGCGCATCACGCAGTCCTCCCTGAAGGAGTCGCACCCGCACGACGTGCAGATGACGGTCGAGGCGCCGAACTACACCGGGCGTTGACGGCCTGCGATCGGGCCTGACGCCGGTGCGCGATAGGCACCCCGGGGCGCCGGGCTCCGGCGACCAACGGCCGAACCCAAGCACCCGTCCGGTCCGCTCCACACGCGCATGATGTTCTGACAGCGCATGCGGGGCAGCGACTGCAGGGCAGCTCACGACCTGGTGGTCTCCGGTCAGGCGTCGGCTCGGGTTGAGGTCGTTGCCCCGGGTGTCGTGGCAGAACATCATGCACGCCAGAAGTGCGTCGCCGCCGTCGCGGTCGAGTGCCCGGCGCGGCCACTCGGCGTCGGATCCGTCCGCGACCGGCGGCTTGTCCACCACCGGCGGCCTGTCCACAACCGGCCGCCCCGTCCACAGTCCGCGATCGAGCTCGGCCGCGGCCGGGTCGGATGCGGCACGGTGGGCACGTGCAGCCAGCAGCCGAGGAACCCGAGTGGCCGGGCGGGGTCGTGGGCACTGTGCCCCGCGTCAGCGCGGCAACCTGGTCGCTGGCGTGCCGCAAGGCGCGGACGCTCTCGCAGCGCGAACTCGCCGAACTCGCGGGTCTGTCGCGCTCGACGGTCGACCGGCTCGAGTCCGAACGCGGCCGGGCCGCCTTTGACACGGTGGTCACCGTGCTCGCGGCGACGGGGTACGCGCTGGTCGCGGTCGATAGCCACGGTCGTCCGCTGCGGGTCCGGGGTGCGTCCGACGGCCCGTTCGACCGTGCGGGCCGACGGTTACCGGTCCACCTGCACCCGCACCGCACGCTGGGGTACCGCGAGAGTCCCACCTACGACCGGTGGACGTGGTGGGGCTGGCACTGCATCGCCTGGTGGGACGGCCAGGACACCGTCCCGGACTGGACCTTCCGCAAGCGGCGCCGTGAGCTGCCGCGTCTCGGCAAGAGGCACGAACGGGACTCGGGTCTCGACCTCGGCCGGGTGTGGGACGACGCCACGTGACCCCGACCCGGATGCCGACCCGACGACGGGGTCGACGCCGCGTCAGGACGAGCTGTCGGAGCTGCTCTGGTCCTGCAGGTTGGCGCCGAACACGGCGGCCTGGGTGCGCCGCTGCATGCCGAGCTTGGCCAGCAGGCTGGACACGTTGTTCTTCACGGTCTTCTCGGCCAGGAACAGGCGTTCGCCGATCTGGCGGTTCGTCAGCCCCTCGGCGATGAGCACCAGGATCTTGCGCTCCTGCGTGTTCAGCGAGGCCAGCCGCGCGTCCTCCTGCTTGCCTTCCCGGATGCGGCGCAGCACCCGGTCGGTGACCGACGGGTCGAGCAGCGACTGCCCGGCCGCGACCTGGCGCACGGCGTCGACGAGGTTCGAACCGCGGATCTGCTTGAGCACGTAGCCCGCGGCGCCGGCGAGCACGGCCGCGAAGATCGCCTCGTCGTCGTCGTAGGACGTGAGGATGAGGCACCGGACCTCGGGCTGCTCCTCGCGGATGATGCGGCAGACCTCGATGCCACTGCCGTCCGGCAGTCGCCCGTCGAGGATGGCGACGTCGGGGCTGACGGCCGGGATGCGGCGCAGGGCCTCGGCGACCGTTCCCGCCTCACCGACGACCTCGAAGTCCTCGACGCTGTTCAGCAACTCGGACAACCCTCGACGCACGATCTCGTGGTCGTCGAGCAGGAACAGGCGTGTCACCGCGCCCGCAGTGTCGGCGGCAGTCATCGCAAGAGCCTCTCGGTGTTCGACGATGGATGCAGCCTACGGGAGAGCTGGGTCATTACTGAGTCGGCTCGATCTCGCCATGCCCGACGTGCGGGAAGCGGCTCTCGGCCAGCGCCTTGCGCAGCGCCTTGTCGTCGCGCAGACCGAACACGCGGGTGCGGATGTCGTCGATGGTCTCGTCGAGATCGGAGATGTAGCGCGTCAGCCTGCGGGCCGTGTCGGGGGGAAGTGAGCCGCCGGCCATGCTCTGCAGGCCGACGCCGATGGCGAACAGGCGTTGCATGACGTTGTCGTGCAGGTCCTTGGCGATGCGGTGGCGGTCCTCCAGGACCTTGACCCACTCCCCGCGCCGGCGGGCGTCGTCCATCTCCAGGGCCAGTGCGAGCTGGTCGGCGAACGTCGAGATCAGATCCAGGTCACGCGCGGAGAAGCCGGGGCGGCCGCGACGGCGGATCGCCACGACCGACCCCCGTACGCCCCGGGCGTCGACGAGCGGTGCGGCCATCACCGAACCGAAGTCGTGGACGTTGACGTAGTCGTCGCGCACGATCGTGGATATGTCGTCGACCAGCATGCTCTCGCCGCGCAGCGCCGCTCGCCCGAGGCTCGAGGAATCGGCGTCGATGACCCGCCCACGGAAATCCCCGCCGCCCCGCCCGGTGCTGACGGCGACCCGCAGCCGGGCGTCCCCGTCCGGCAGCAGCAGCCCGACGTTGTCGGCCTCGGCGACGTGCAGGGCGCGCGTCACGACCTGCAGCACCATGTCCGGGTCGGCGTCGGACAGCAACGTCCGCGCGATCTCGCCGGAGGCATGCAGCCAGTCCTTGCTGCGCTCGGCCTCCTCGTTGAGCAGCGCGTTCTCGACCGCGGTGGCGGCCAGCTCGGCCAGGGCTTGCAGCAGCTGGGCGGCCTCGTCGTCGAAATTGCTTGCGTCCTCGACGCCGACGTAGAGCTCCAGGGACGGGGCGTTGCGGGCGCTGAGGTCGACCCCGAGCAGCCGGGCGTCGCCGACCGCGCGAGCCCGATCGGCCGCGGAGGCCGACCCCCCGGTTTCGTCGCCGAGCGGCTCGAGCACCCGCCGCCAGGAGGCGCGTTCCGCGAGCTCCGCATGGTGGACGACGGTCTGTGCCACCGCACCGGAGGGCGACAGGACGGCCACGGCGCCGTAGTCGGCCCGGGTCAGGGACACCGCGGCGAGCAGCAGGCGGTCGAGCATGGCCGACGACGACAGGTCGGCCGTGACCAGGCGGTACGCGTCGAGCACGCGCTGCAGCCGGCTGCCCTCCGGCAGGTCACCCG
The DNA here is from genome assembly GCF_964252635.1 of uncultured Jatrophihabitans sp. GTDB lineage: Bacteria > Actinomycetota > Actinomycetes > Mycobacteriales > Jatrophihabitantaceae > Jatrophihabitans. The sequence continues at coordinate 255 of NZ_CAXUNP010000054.1, read as the reverse complement.
GCAGCAGCACGCTGCTGTGCGTCTGGAACGTCGTCATGGCGGGGTCCGCATCTTTGGCGTTCACTGTCGGTGCCGGCTTGTCACCCGCACAGTGTCCTTCGGTGATTGCGTGCTGTCGATCGTCGTCCCCCGCCGACGTCCGGCTCGTCGATCGACAGGTGCTCCGCGGCCCCGTGCCTGCGGTGATGCCCTCGGGACGGCCGCCGCCCCCGCGCGGCCGCCGATCCCGAACCCCGATCTCCGTCCCCCCAAGAC
>NZ_CAXUNP010000053.1:0-24953 GCF_964252635.1 uncultured Jatrophihabitans sp. | reverse complement strand
GCCCCGCAGACCGCCGCCGAGCGCACGTCCCGACCGACCGCCCCCGCGCACCGCCCGGCCCTGCGGGTGGTCGTGCGTCCGGCGCCGCACCGCGAGCCACCGTTCGACGACGAGCTCGACCCACCGGTGGCGACGCGGCACGACCGCTGGCTGCCCTTCGAGCGTGCGACGACACTGCCGGGGCCGCCGCCACCACCGCTGCGCCCGAACGGGCTGCCCGACCCGCAGCGGTGGGCGCGCCGCCTGCTGGTGGGGTTGATCGAGACCGCGGACGGCCGGCGCCCGCTGCCGCAGCTGGCCTCGCTGTTGAGCGTCTCGGTGCATCGCGGCCTGCTGACGGACTTCGAGCGGGTCGGCGCGGCCCGGACGACGCACTGGATGCGCAACGCGAGCGTGCACAGCGTCCGCGGCTGCGAGCCCGCCGCCGGGGTCGCCGAGCTGAGCGCGACGCTGCGCACCGGCGCCCGGCTGCGGGCGGTGGCGTTGCGTCTCGAGGAACGGCACGGGCGCTGGGTCTGCACGCGCCTGCAACTCGGCTGAGCCGCCGATCAGGCGGTGTCGGGCCGCTGACGCCCGCCTGCGCCGGGCATCCGGGGGGAGCCCGGCGCAGGCGGGTCAGCGCTTGCGCTTGCGGTTCCCGGAGGGCTTGTTCCCGCGACCACCGCCACGGTTGGGGTTGCTGCGCGACTGCTGTCGCCGCGCGGTGGCCGAGTTCGCGGTCGCCTTCGGCTTCTCGTCGTCGGTGGTGACGGCGGGCGCGTCCGAACCGAGCTCCGGGGAGCTGTAGGTCAGCCCGGCCTGTTCCTTACGGTCGAGGCCCTTCGCCTTCACCGCGCGCTTGGCGCCGTTGCTGCCGGTGCCATTGCTGCCCGAACCGTTGCTGCCGGCAACGCCCGCCTCGTGCTGCTCCTGCGCGGCCTTGAGCAGCGACACGTCCAGCTGCGGGCCGTCGCCGAACTCCTCGACGTCGTCGGGGTCGCCCGGACCGGACTCGATCAGCGGTGTGGCCGTGGGCGCCGGAGCGGGGCCGGCGGTGACGTCGCCGTCCTCGTCGACCTCGACCTCGAGGTTGAACAGGAAGCCGACCGACTCCTCCTTCACCCCGTCCATCATCGCCGCGAACATGTCGAAGCCCTCGCGCTGGTACTCGACGAGCGGGTCACGCTGGGCCATGGCGCGCAGGCCGATGCCCTCCTGCAGGTAGTCCATCTCGTAGAGGTGCTCGCGCCACTTGCGGTCGAGCACTGACATCAGCACGCGCCGCTCCAGCTCGCGCGCGACCTCGACGCCGAGGTCGTCCTCGCGCTGGTCGTAGGCGGCCTGGGCGTCGGCGACGATCTCCTCGAGGAGGAAGTCGCGGGTCAGGTCGGCCTTCTCGCCGCCGGCCTGCTCGATCGCCTCGTCGACGGTCAGCGAGATCGGGTACAGCGTCTTGAGCGCCGTCCAGAGCTGGTCGAGGTCCCACTCCTCCGGGTAACCCGACGACGTCGCGCCCTCGATGTAGCTGGTGACGACCTCGTCGATCATGGGCCGGATCTGGTCGGAGAGGTCCTCACCCTCGAGCACCCGCTTGCGCTCGGCGTAGACCACCGTGCGCTGCTTGTTCATGACCTCGTCGTACTTGAGGACGTTCTTGCGGATCTCGAAGTTCTGCTGCTCCATCTGCGTCTGCGCGGACTGGATCGCCTTCGAGACCATCTTGGCCTCGATGGGGACGTCCTCGGGCAGGCGCAGCATGTTCATCATGGCCGCGACCCGCTCGCCGTTGAAGCGGACCATCAGGTCGTCGCCGAGGGAGAGGTAGAAACGCGACTCCCCCGGGTCGCCCTGGCGCCCGGCACGGCCGCGCAGCTGGTTGTCGATGCGGCGCGACTCGTGTCGCTCGGTGCCCAGGACGTACAGGCCGCCGAGCTCGACGACCTCGTCGTGCTCCTTCTCGACGTCGGCGCGCGCGGTCTCCAGCGCGTCCTCCCACGCAGCCTCGTACTCCTCCGGCGTCTCGTCCGGGGTGATGCCCTTGTCGCGCAGCGCGAGGTCGGCGGTGAACTCGGGGTTGCCGCCCAGCATGATGTCGGTGCCGCGACCGGCCATGTTGGTGGCGATGGTGACCGCGCCCTTGCGCCCCGCCGAGGCGATGACCGCGGCCTCCCGGTCGTGCTGCTTGGCGTTCAGGACCTCGTGCGGGATGCCCTTGCGCAGCAGCAGCGAGGCCAGCCGCTCGGACTTCGCGACGCTCGCGGTGCCGACGAGCACGGGCTGGCCGGCCTCGTGGCGCTCCTCGATGTCGTCGATGACGGCCGAGAACTTCGCGTCCTCGGACTTGTAGATGAAGTCGGTCTCGTCGGCGCGGACCATCGGCTTGTTCGTCGGGATGGGGACGACGCCCAGCTTGTAGGTCTGGTGCAGCTCGTTGGCCTCGGTCTGCGCCGTACCGGTCATGCCCGAGAGCTTGGTGTAGAGGCGGAAGTAGTTCTGCAGGGTGATCGTGGCCAGCGTCTGGTTCTCCTGCTGGATCTGCACGCCCTCCTTGGCCTCGATGGCCTGGTGCATGCCCTCGTTGTAGCGCCGGCCCTGCAGTACCCGGCCGGTGAACTCGTCGACGATCATGACGTCGGAGCCGTTGACGATGTAGTCGCGGTCGCGCTTGAAGATCTCCTTGGCCTTCAGCGCGTTGTTCAGGTAGCCGACAAGCGGGGTGTTGGCCGCCTCGTAGAGGTTGTCGATGCCGAGCTGGTCCTCGACGAAGGCGACGCCGTCCTCCGTGACCGCAACGGTGCGCTTGCCCTCCTCGACCTCGTAGTGCTGGTCGCGCTTCATCCGCGGGGCGATGCGGGCGAACTCGACGTACCAGCGCTGGTTCTCCTCGGCCGGACCGCTGATGATCAGCGGGGTGCGGGCCTCGTCGATGAGGATGGAGTCGACCTCGTCGACCACCGCGTAGTGGTGACCGCGCTGCACCAGGTCCTCGAGCGACCAGGCCATGTTGTCGCGCAGGTAGTCGAAGCCGAACTCGTTGTTGGTGCCGTAGGTGATGTCGGCCCGGTACGCCTCGTGCCGCTTCTCCGGCGGCATGTCGTTGAGGATCTTGCCGACCGACAGGCCCAGGAAGCGGTGCACCCGGCCCATCCAGTCGGCGTCGCGACTGGCCAGGTAGTCGTTGGTCGTGACCACGTGCACGCCTTCGCCGGCGAGCGCGTTCAGGTAGACGGGCAGCGTCGAGACCAGGGTCTTGCCCTCGCCGGTCTTCATCTCGGCGATGTTGCCGAGGTGCAGCGCCGCACCGCCCATGAGCTGGACCTTGTAGTGGAACTGGCCCAGCGTGCGCCGCGCCGCCTCACGCACGACCGCGAACGCCTCGGGCAACAGGTCGTCGAGCGTCTCGTCGTCGGCCAGGCGCGCCTTGAACGTGTCGGTCAGCTCGCGCAGCTCGGCGTCGGTGAGGTCGACGTAGTCGTCCTCGAGCGTCTCGATGTGATCGGCGATCGCGGACAGACGCCGGACCTGTTTTCCCTCACCGGCGCGCAGAATCTTCGCTAGAACCACGCGGCCATCGTACGGGCTGGCACACAGGACGCCGTTCTGGTGCGGAGGCCTCACAGCCGGAACCGGGTTTCCGGCTCTGGCAGGGTGGCCGTGTGGGGTTGTTCCGAGGCGTCGAGCTGGCCGATCTCACCCTGTCCACGGACCGGTTGCTGCTGCGGCGCTGGCTGCCGGACGACGCCGCGCGGGTGTACGAGGCCATGCAGGACGCGTCGACCCGGCGGTTCCTGGTCCACGTGCCCGACCCCTACGGTCGCGGCGACGCGCGCGAGTTCGTCACCGGGGCCGGCCACGAGGGCCGCGACAACGGGACCGGGCTCGGCAGCGCGGTGGTCGAACGGGCCTCGGGACGCGTCGTCGGCGCGGCCGCGCTGCGGCTCCGGGGCGACCCGGAGATCGGGTACTGGGTGGCGCCGGACGCCCGCGGCCACGGTTATGCGGCCGAGGGCACCCGGCTGCTGACCGGCTGGGCGATGGGCCTGGGCGTGCCGCGCGTCGAGCTGCACTGCGACGTGCGCAACCTCCCCTCGGCCCGCACCGCCCTGCGCGCCGGCTTCGCCTTCGAGGGGATCGCCAGTTCCGCCCGTCAGGGCGGTGGCACGAACGGGGTGCCCGCACGGTACGGCGACGACGCCCGCTTCGCCCGGACGGCCGACGACTCCGGCGACGCCGTCGAGCCCGCCTTCCCACGGCTGCCCGACGGCGGGCTGACCGACGGGGTCGTCACCCTGCGCCCGGCGCGGCCCGAGGACGCCCAGGGTTACCTCGAGGACGACGACCCGGTGGCCGTCTCATGGGGTTTCGACGGGCGCCCGCGGACCCACCGGCAGGCCGAGCAGCGCATGGCCGGGGCCGGGCTGGAGTGGCTGGTCGGCCGCAACGCGTGGTTGACCGTCGTCGACGTCGGCACCGGTGCCTTCGCCGGTGACCTGCAGGTACGCCGGGGCGGGCCGCCCGGCGTCGCCGAACTCGGCTACGCCGTGCACCCCGCCTTCCGCGGGCGCGGCTACACCAGCCGGGCACTGCGGCTGATCGTCCCGTGGGTGTTCGAGGTCGCCGGCTTCGGCCGCATCGAGGTGGGCGCGAAGCGAGGCAACATCGCCTCCCAACGGGCGGCGCAGACCGCGGGATTCCGCCCCGACGGCATTCGGGAACGCCGCTTGCGCAATGCCGACGGCAGCTTCGCCGACGAGGTCTGCTTCGTGCTGCTCAGACCGGCGTGACCGGCGCGGGCATCACCCCAGCTTGATTAGCCCGTAGTCGTAGGCGTGACGTCGGTAGACCACCGAGGCGCACTGGGTCTCCACGTCGTGGAACAGGAAGAAGTCGTGGCCGACCAGCTCCATCCGTTCCAGCGCCTGGTCCACCGACATCGGCTCGTCGCTGTGTTCCTTGCGGCGCACGACCCGACCGGGCCCGGCCTCTCCGTCGATGGCGTCCTCGGCGGCGACCTCGTCGGGCTCGAGATCGGTGGGGAGACCGGCCGTCACGTCGGCCACGGATCTCGGCGCCCGCCGCCCGTGGTGGATGCGCCTGCGGTCGGCGGCGGTACGGAGCCGCCGCTCCAGGCGGTCGCCGGCGATGTCCAGCGCCTTGTAGAAGTCCTCGGCGCACGCCTCGCTGCGCACGACCGGGCCGCGCGTGCGGCAGGTGATCTCGATGTGCTGGCAGCTGCCGTTCTGGCGGGGGTTCTTCTCGTGCTGGAGTTCGACGTCGACGTGGTGGATCTTGCTGTCGTAACGCTCGTACTTCGCCAGCTTCTCGAGAACGTGTTCTCGGAAGTGGTCCGGTACGACCACGTTGCGGCCGCGGACGACGACCTCCATCTGCACTGCGACAGTGCCTTGGACCACGGGATTGCCCATACGACCTCCACCATGCTCGTGACGCATCCGGTGCCGCACGGTGGGTACTCGGGCCGTGCGGGCCGAGAAACGCCTTCCTGGATCAGGTCGTCCTCACGCTAGACCGCTGCGCTGGGCGCTGCCAATGGGTAACCGATGAGTACTCGGGGTAGCCGCCACGACGGCGCAGCCCACGACCTCCCAGCCTGCAGCCCGCAGCGCCCGGGTGGCCTCCCGCAACGTGGCGCCGGTCGTCACCACGTCGTCGACCACGACCGCCTGGCGCCGCGCCTGCCACCCGCGCGCCGGTGACCGGGCACGGACGGCACCGTGCAGGTTGCGCTCGCGCTCGGCGCGGCCGAGCCCGGCGGAGTCGCGCACCGCCCGCTCGAGACGCAGGACGCGAGGAGCCACCCGTACCCCGCTGACGACCGCTGCGCTCCGCGCCAGCCGCAGCACGTGGTCCCCGCCGCGCTCGGCGGCCGCCGCACGGGTCGACGGCGCCGTCACCAGCACGACGTTGTCGCAGCTCACCCCCACGAGCGCGAGCAGCTCCTCGACCGAACGGCCGAGGACGACCCCGAGCACGCGGGCCAGGTCGCGGCGCCCGCGTTCCTTGAAGGCCAGCACCGCCCGGCGCATGGCGGTGGCGTAGGCGGCACCCGCCACCACCGGAACGCCGACCGGGTCCGCGGGCACGAGCACCGGCCGGCCGGGCTCGCACTCGCCGCACAGCGCCACACCGGCGGCCCCGCAGCCCACGCACTGTCGCGGCAGGACGAGATCGACGACGGCGGTCAGGAGCGTGGGAGGCACCCGTCCACGATGCCCGGGCTTGAGCTGTGGACGTCGCCCGACGCCGCCCGCTGTGGATGAAAATCCGATGTCGAGACGACGCTGTGGACAACGTCCGCCGCGAGGAACCGAGATGTAGGCGAGCCCACCTCGACCTACTCGACGTAGGCGGGAGCCGAGCCCAGGGCCGGCGTCGACCCGCCGCCCAGGTAGGACCAGGGGATGCCCCTCGACTGCTCGTACACGTTCGCGTCGGCCGCCGCGTACGCCGGCGCGCCCGGCGCGCCGGCCAACGACGCGGGTGCGGCCGGTAGCCCGGTGATGGGGTACGTCGTCCAGGCCGAGCCGTCGGCACCCGTCCGGTAGACGTGCGGTTCCTGCGTCGCCCGGTCGTAACCGATGGCGTTGAGCCGTTCGCCCTCGATCCAGGCCAGGTCCGTGACCATCACGTCGTCGGGGCTGATCTGCTGCAACGACGTGATGCTCACCGACGTCGCAGTGCGCACGACGTCGCCGGTCCACAGCTGCTTGTGCCCAGTCCGGTCGAGCAGCACCAAGGCGATGCGCGAGCCCTCGGGGCTCAACCGCAGCGCCACGACGGTCTGCCCTGCAACCGGTGCCGGCAGCGACACCGGTGACGCGACGATGCGGGAGTCGGACAGCAGGGTGGCGCGGTAGACGCGCGTCCCGGCACCGACCCACGCCTCGACCCGACCCGGGGCGAACGCCGGACGCGAGGTGACCCCAACAACCGACGTGCGGCGCAGCTCGTCGCCCTGCGACCCCATGACGAGCCGGGCCGAGGCTGCGCTACCGGTGACACCGGCCACGGACAGGTTCCCGCCCGGGCCGGAGCGCGACACCGCGAGGGAGGTGAGCGGATAGCGGCCCGAGTTGAGGGGCCCGCCGAGCAGCTGTCGCTTCTCGTCGACGATCTGGCCGCGCCGGATGTAGTACAGCTCCGGCTGCGGAGGCACGACCATGGTGTCGCGGAAGTCGGACGCGGTGAACTCGGTGCTGCCGGAGTCCGGGATCGAGACGGCCGACCCGCCGTCGGTGATCTGCAGGGAGCGGCCGCGGTCGACGTCACCCAGCGTCGCCGCGATCTGCGCGGCGAGCAGGTCCTTGTCGGTCGAGGCGAGCTGCGAGGCCCCCGGGATCTCGATCTTGACCAGGTTGGTGCCGGTCACGTCGATGTGCCGGGTGCCCGACTGGGCCGGCAGGGTGTCGTTGCTGACCGCGTTCTGCAGACCCTTGCTCGGTGCCCCGGCCAGCAGGTTCACCAGCGTCTCGGAGGTGTCAATGGGATCTGTGTCCGGTGTCCAGCGCGCGTCGGGCACCAGGTAGCCGTGGGCGAGGTCGAAGAAGTACACGCTCCGCGGTACGAAGCTGGCGCTGAACTGCGACTCCGTGAGCAACAACCCGCTGTTCAGGCTGTTGATGCGGTACTGGGTGCCGACCTTCGCGATGCCGAAGGAGAACTGCTCGACGGCGGCCTTCCCCGTCGCGGTCACCGGTGTGTAGACCCCGGTCGCGTCCACGCTGCCGAGTTGCGTGGCGTTGACGATGATCGGTTTGCCGGGCGTGTACGCGCCGACGGTCAGCGACGACACCACCGTCACCGTGGTGTCGGTCCACCGGCTGCGGGCGGCCGGGGTCAGGAAGGTGCGCGCCGAGGCGTGCTTGCCGGCGTCCACCGCGTTCAGCCCCAGGAAGGTCCGGACCAGCGATTCCGGCTGCACCCCGGGCTTGGGCGTGACCGTCGACGCAGCCTGTTCCCCGCCGCCGAGACCGACCGTCCGCACGACCTCGGGCGACGACGACTGCGGCACGCCGGTACAGCCCGCGAGCAGCAGCGTCAGGACGAGCAGGGCGACGAAGGCCGACGCGCGCCTCATCGCGCGTCCTCCTCCTCGTCGAACTCGTCGGTCTCGTCCGGGTTCAGCGGGATGGGTGAGGACACCAGGGTGTGCCCGGCGCGCCGGGGCAGCGTGAGCCGGAACTGGGCGCCGCGTCCGCGCTCGCCCCAGGCCTGCAGCCACCCGTCGTGCAGGCGGGCGTCCTCGAGGGAGATGGCCAGGCCGAGGCCTGTCCCCCCCGTCAACCGGCTGCGCGACGTGTCGCCACGCCAGAAGCGGTTGAAGACCAGGCTCGACTCACCCGGGCGCAGCCCGACCCCGTGGTCGCGCACGGTGACGGCCACCGCGTTCGCATCGGCGGCGACGGTGACCACCACCGGCTCGCCCTCGCCGTGGTCGAGGGCGTTGCCGAGCAGGTTGCGCAGGATCCGCTCGACCCGACGGGAATCGATGTCGACGGTGACGGGCTCGTCCGGCTGCTCGACGACGATCTCGCTGCCGTGCCGCGCCGCGAGCACCGCATTGGCCAGGACCGTGCTCGCGACGACGCCGCGGATGTCGACGGTCTCGGATTCCAGGTTGGCCACGCCGGCGTCGTAGCGCGAGATCTCGAGCAGGTCACCGAGCAGCGACTCGAAACGGTCGAGCTCGTCGCGCATCAGCTCCGCCGACCGGGACAGCTCGGGCGGCAGGTCCTCGCGCCCGGCGTAAAGCAGCTCCGAGGCCATCCGGATGGTGGTCAGCGGGGTCCGCAGCTCGTGGGAGACGTCGCTGGTGAACCGGCGCTGCAGACGCGACAGGTCCTCGAGCCGACGGATCTGCCGCTGCAGGCTGGCGGCCATGTCGTTGAACGACTCACCCAGCCGGGCCAGGTCGTCGGTACCGGACACGGCGATGCGCTTGGAGAGGTCGCCGGCCGCCAGCCGACCGGCGGTCTCGGCCGCGACGCGCACCGGGCGCACGACCTGGCGGGTGACGAGCAGGGCGATGGCCAGCACGAGGATGACGAGGGCCAGTCCGGCGATGAAGACGGTGCGCTGGATCAGCGAGACCGTCTGCTCCTCTGCGGTCAGCGGGAACAGGTAGTACAGCTCGAACAGGCCCGAGCGGGCCTTGACGGGTTCACCGACGATCAGCCCGCGCACCGAGCGCGACGAGGCGGTCGTCTGCGGGACGGGCGCGTACTGCAGGGCCAGGTTCCCGGCCTGCACGGTGTCGCGCAGCCCCTGCGGGATCACCGGTGTCGGGGCCTGCTGGGCGATGGTGTCCGACACCGGCACGATCTTGATCGAGAACAGCCCGGCGCTCGTGCCGTTCGCGGTCAACGCGGTGGTCAGGTTCGACTGCGCCTCGCTGACGTCGGGGAACACCCCGGCGTCGACGTCGGCCAGTACCCGCTGCGCCTGCGGCAGCCCGATCTTGGCCTGCTTGACCGCAGCGTCGCGCTTGGCCTTGAGCACACCCCCGTCGACCTTGTCGACGAGGAACAACCCGATGACGAGCACGACGACGACGGTGACGACGACGGTCGTGGCGCCGACGCGCAGCTGCAGCGACCGGCGCCAGGTCCGCGCGACCGCCCGGGCGGCACGGCGCGCACCGCCGGAGACCGCCTCGACCGACGAGCGGCGGGGCGGAACGGGTTCCCGAGGGCGTTCGGCCGCTGCGCGCGCGCCCGCGGGAACGACGTCCACACGCGGCTCAGAGGGGCGGTCGACCCGGGTCAGGGCGGGCCTGCCTTGTACCCGACGCCGCGGACGGTGAGCACGACCTCGGGACGTTCCGGGTCACGCTCGACCTTGGCCCGCAGGCGCTGCACGTGGACGTTGACCAGCCGGGTGTCGGCCGCGTGGCGGTAGCCCCACACCTGCTCGAGCAACACCTCGCGGGTGAACACCTGGCGCGGCTTGCGCGCCAGGGCGACGAGCAGGTCGAACTCCAGCGGGGTCAGCGCCACGGGTGCGCCGTCGCGGGTGACCTGGTGGGCCTGGACATCGATCTGCACGGGCGAGTCGGCGGGGCCGATGGACAGCGCCTCGCTGGCGATGTCCTCGTGGTGCCGCAGCCGCGCCCGCATGCGGGCGACGAGTTCCTTGGGCTTGAACGGCTTCATGACGTAGTCGTCGGCACCGGACTCGAGGCCCAGCACGACGTCGACGGTGTCGGTCTTGGCCGTCAGCATGATGATCGGGGTGCCGCTCTCGGCGCGGATCGAGCGGCACACGTCGATGCCGGACGTGCCGGGCAGCATGAGGTCGAGCAGGACGATGTCGGGCTTGGTGTCGCGGAAGGCCGCGACGGCGCGCGACCCGTCGGCGACGAAGGACGGTTCGAAGCCGTCCGTCCGCAGCACGATGCCCAGCATCTCGGCGAGCGCAGAGTCGTCGTCGACCACCAGCACACGAGGTTTCACCGGTCCATGGTGTCATCCCCATGCTGTGCCGGCGCGTATTCGCAGCCCGGACCCGGCAAGATGGGCTTGATCGTCGGCCCGCGGGCCTGCTCAGTCGACCCGAACGAGGGAGGGACGTGACCGCACTCGACGCGCGTCCCCCCGTCGTCGCTCTGCGTCCCCTGGGTACGGCCGACATCCTCGACGGTGCCGTGCGCCTGGTCCGTCGCCACGCACGCGCCGCGTTCGCACTGTCCGTGCCGTTCGCGATCATCCGAGCGCTCCTCGACACCGCGCTGCGACTGGCCACCGGCTCCCTCGTCACGCAGGTCGCGGTCGTCGGCGGCCTGGCCATCGCCGGCAGTGTCGGCACGATCCTGACCGGGTTCTTGACGCCCGTCCTCGCCGGTGACCTGCTGGGTGAGCGGCTGTCTGCCGGCGACGCCCTCCGCCGGGTCGGGCGCCGGTGGTGGCCGCTCACCGTCCTGTCCGTCCTCGCGGCCCTGGCCGAGAGCGCCGGCCTGTTCGGGGCCGTGGCGGGCGGGGTGTACCTGTGGGGCGTCTGGGCGGTCATCGCGCCGGCCATGATCGTCGAGGGAACGGGTGTACGTCGGGCGTTCGGCCGCTCGCTCGAGCTGGTGCGGGGGTCGTTCTGGCGCACGTGGGGCATCCGCGCCCTCGGGTGGGTGCTGACCTACGTGCTGAGCCTGTTCGTCCAGCTGCCCTTCCTGGCCGCCGCGGGCGTGCTGGCCGACCTCAACCCGCTCGACGCGTCTCGATCGGGACACGCGAGCGGCCTGTACGTCGCCGTGAGCGGCATAGGGACGTTGCTGTCCGTCGCCCTGATCGCACCCGTGACGTCCGCGATCGAGGTGCTCCTCTACCTCGACCTGCGCATGCGCCGCGAAGGCCTCGACATCGCCCTGGCCCTGCACCGAACCGCGCCGGTGACCGCGTGGTGACGGTCGTCCCGCGCCCCGACCCCGTCGGTGGCGAGGAGGCACGACGCGCGGCCCGCGCCGAGCTGCGTCGCGCCGGTTACGACCACGGCGGCCGCAACCCCGCATCACGCATCACGGGGTGGATCGACCGGCACCTGGGGTCGCTGCTGAGTGCCGGCGGCGGCAGCCACGCCCTGCTCCTGCTGCTCGTGCTGGGACTGGCCATCGGGATCGTGTTGGCCGTCCGGGCCGGCGTCCCGGTCCGGCGTCGGCGACGTCGCGGCCCGGCCGACACCGATCCGCTGGCACCGCAGCTCGCCGCCGACCACCGCCGTCTCGCGGGCGACCTGACCCGTCAGGGACGGCACGCCGAGGCGCTGCGCGAATGGCTGCGGGCGGCCGTGCAGACCGTCGAGGAGCGTGGTGTCCTGCCTCCCCGTCCGGGGCGGACGGGTGCGGCCACCGCCCGCGAGGCCGGGCCGTTCCTGCCCGGGGCCGCGGCCGACCTGGCCGCCGCGATGCGTGCCTTCGACGAGGTCTGGTTCGGCGGTCGGCCGGCCACCGAGGGCGACGTCGCGCTGGGCCGGGCGGCGGCCGACGGGGTGGCGTCGTCGCGCATCAGTCGGACATCCGTACCTGACGGTATGGCGGTGCCGAGGTGACCGCGACGGTTCGGGCCGACGCGGTCGTGCGTCCCTGGTGGGGGCGGGCGCGCCTGTGGCTGATCGCCGCGGCGGTGGTCGTGGTCGCGGCCATCGCGCTGGCGGCCCTGGCCGGGACGCCCGGGCGCAGCCTGGATCCACGCTCGGCGAGTCCGGACGGTAGCCGGGCCCTGGCACGGGTGCTCGCCGACTACGGCACGCGGGTGATCCGCACCAGCGACCTCGACACGGCGCGGGCCGCGACGGGCACGGTGCTCGTCACGTCGCCCGACGACTACTCCGACGCCCAGTTGCGACGGCTGACCCGGGCACCGCGGCTGGTCGCGCTGCGGCCCGGCACCCGGGCGACCACGGCGCTGCTGCCCGGGGCGTCGCCGGACCCGGAGACCGACCCCGACACGCAGCCGGGGTGCGGCGCCACCGGCGCCGCAGCGGCCGGTGTCGTCGACCTGCCCGGCGACGCGCTCGTCTACGACCTCGGCGGCACCGGCACGTCCTGCTACGGCGGCGCGGTCGTGCAACGCGGGTCCACCGTCCTGCTGGGGTCGCGCGAGCTGCTGCGCAACGACCGGCTCACCCGCGAGGGCGTGGCCGCTCTCGACGTCAACCTGCTCAGCGCCGACCGCACCTCGACGACGCTCGTCTGGCTGCTGCCCGGCGCCGACGCGGGCGGCAGCGGCCCGGCCAGCGTGTGGGACCTGTTCCCCGACGGCGTGCACCGCGCGTTCTGGTGGCTGCTGCTCGTCGGCGTGCTCGTGGTGCTCTGGCGCGCCCGCCGCCTCGGCGGGGTGGTGCGCGAACCCCTGCCGGTCGTCGTGCGCGCCGCCGAACTCGTCGAGGGGCACGGCCGGCTCTACGAACGTGCCGCGGCCCGCGACCGCGCCGCCGACACGCTGCGCGCCGCCACGACCGCCCGGCTGGTCCGCCGGCTCGCCCTGCCCCGCGGGTCGAGCCCGCAACAGGTGACGGCCGCGCTCGCCCCTCGCGTGCAGCGCAACCCGGCCGACGTCTGGGCCGTGCTGGCCGGGGCCGTCCCCGCCGACGACGCCGGGCTCGTCCGCCTGGCGGCCGACCTCGACGCGCTGGAAGCCGCCGTCGACGACACGAGAGGACACGCGTGACACAGCCCCACGACGCGCACGCCAAGCTGGTGGCCCTGCGGGCCGAGGTCGCCAAGGCGGTGGTCGGCCAGGACGCCGCGGTCACCGGGCTGCTGGTCGGCCTGCTGTGCCGCGGGCACGTCCTGATCGAGGGGGTGCCGGGGACGGCGAAGACCCTGCTCGTGCGGGCGCTGGCCGCGGCCCTCGACCTCGGCACCACGCGCATCCAGTTCACGGCCGACCTGATGCCCGGCGACGTCACCGGCTCGCTGATCTACGACACCGGCACGAGCAACTTCGTGTTCCGCGAGGGCCCGGTGTTCACCAACCTGCTGCTGGCCGACGAGATCAACCGGACGCCGCCGAAGACCCAGTCCGCGCTGCTGGAAGCGATGGAGGAGCGGCAGGTCTCCGTCGACGGACGGCCGCGGATGCTGCCCGACCCGTTCTGCGTGATCGCCACCCAGAACCCGGTCGAGTACGAGGGCACGTACCCGCTGCCCGAGGCGCAGCTCGACCGGTTCCTGATCAAGGTGACGATGCCGCTGCCCGACCGCGACACCGAGAACCGGGTGCTCGCCGCCCACGCCGCCGGCTTCGACCCTCGGGACCTGGCCGGGGCCGGAGTGCGGGCCGTGGCCGGGGCGGACGATCTCGCCGCAGCCGCCCGCGCGGTGCGTTCCCTGCACGTCGACCCGGCGATCCTGTCCTACATCGTCGAGCTGGCGCGGGCCACCCGGTCGGCGCCGTCCGCCGCCCTGGGGGTCTCGCCGCGCGGGGCCACCGCGCTGCTCGCCACGTCACGCGCCTGGGCCTGGTTGTCGGGCCGCGACTTCGTGACGCCCGACGACGTGCAGGCCCTCGCACGTCCGACGATGCGGCACCGCATCCAGCTTCGGCCCGAGGCCGAGATCGAGGGCGTGACGACGGACGGCGTCCTGGAGAACGTGCTGGCGTCGGTGCCCGTACCGCGCTGATGGTGCTCTCGGGTCGCGCGGTCCTGCTCGCCGCGCTGGGACTGCTGCTGACGGGGTGGTCGGCCGCGGCGCTCGGCGTGTACGCGTTGGCGTTCGTCGTCGTCCTGGCCGTCGACGTCGGTCTCGCCGCGCGCATCGCCGACCTGCGGCTGACGCGCGAGCCGGTCGCGCCGGTGCGGCTGCACGAGCAGGGCGCGACCACGGTGGTCCTCGAGAACGCCGGCCGTCGCACGCTGCGCGCGGTGGTCCGGGACGCGTGGGTGCCGTCGGCCGGGGCGGCGCCACGTACGCAGCGAGTGGTGGTGCCGCGCGACGAGCGACGGCGGCTCGCCACCACTCTGACCCCGACCCGGCGGGGCGAACGATCCGCGAGCCGGGTCACGGTGCGGGCGTTCGGCCCCATCGGTCTCGGAGCCCGGCAGCGTCAGCTCCGGGTGCCCGGCACCCTGCGGGTGCTGCCTGCGTTCGCGTCCCGCCGCTTCCTGCCCGAGAAGCTGTCGCGCCTGCGCCAGATCGACGGCGCGGTGCTCGTGCGCCAGCGCGGGCAGGGCAGCGAGTTCGACACGTTGCGCACCTACGTACTCGGTGACGACGTGCGGGCCATCGACTGGCGGGCCACCGCGCGTTCGCGCGACCTCGTCGTGCGGACGTGGCGCCCGGAGCGGGACCGGCACGTCGTGCTCGCGCTGGACACCGGCCGCAGCTCGGCGGCCCGGGTCGGGGACGAGCCGCGCCTGGACGCCGCCCTCGACGCGTGCCTGCTGCTGGGTGCGCTGTGCGCCCGGGCCGGTGACCGCGTGGCGCTGGTCGCGGCCGACGTAGAGGTGCGCGCCCGCCTCGGCCTCACCGGTGGCCGCGACGTGCTGCCCAGGCTGGTCGGCGCGCTCGCCCCGCTCGAGCCGGCGCTCGTCGAGACCGACCCGCAGCTGCTCGCCGGGCAGGTCCTGCGCCAGGTGTCGAAGCGGTCGCTGGTCGTGCTGTTCTCCTCGCTCGACACCGCGGCCGACACAGGGTTGCTGCCCGCGGTGCGTCGCCTCGTCGGCCGGCACGAGGTGCTCGTCGCCTCGCCGTCGGACCCCACGCTCGACCAGCTGGCCACGAGCCGCGCCGACCCGCTCGAGGTGTACACGGCCGCCGCTGCCGAGCAGGCCGTGCTGGCCCGCGCGACCGTCGTCGCCCAGCTGGACCTCGCGGGCGTGCACGTGGTCGAGGGGCCGACCGACGTGTTCGCGTCACGGGTGGCCGACGCCTACCTCGACCTCAAGGCCGCCGGGCGGCTCTGAGCCTGCGCAGGGTCAGATCGCGGTGCCGGTGTGCCAGACGAGGTGATGGCCGCGCTCGCTGTAGATCGCCGCGTCCCCTGCTCCGGTCACCTCGAGGGCGGCACCGGGCGAGTGGGTGTGCGTCGACCACACCGTGTGGTGGTGCGCAGTGCGCAGCACGATGTCGCCGTCGTCGAGCATCCGGAGCCGGATCCCACCGCGGCCGGCGGTGTGCTTGCTCCACACGACCTTGCCGGCACGAGTGACCACCACGTTGCCGTACCGGTCCAGACCGAACCGCACCGTGCCCCATCCGACGCTGTGCCCGCGGTGCAGGGCACCCTGCGGCCGAAGCATGGCCGACGCAGGGGTCGTCACCGGCCCGAAGTCGGTGGTCCAGACGGCGACCTGCGTCGCGGTCACGATCTCGGCCCGCTGCGCGTTCGTGACGACGAAGCGGTTGCCGGAACGGGTCCCGTGCGACCCGCTGCTCCAGATGACCCGTCCGGCGGCGGTGCGCACGGTGAGGTAGCCCGGCCCGAGAGTCAGACGGCAGGAATCCGTGTTGACCCGTCCGGGAAACGCTTGCCAGACGTAGGCCTCGGACGAGTCCGGTCGAAGCATGAAGAAACCCGGATTGCACCCACCGGCGAACAGGTAGTTCGTTCGGCCGGCCGCCGACACGTCGGGAGACGGCCCGACGAGGAAGCGTTTGCGCTGCCACGGATCAGGCACCTGGGTGACGAGGCTCTGGCCTTGGTACAGGGTGGTCCCGGGGATGCCCACCCGTGAGACCTGCACGGACTGACCGGAGGACACCCCCCGGAAGCTCACGGCGTCGGCGTCGGCGGCCTGCGTCCCAGGGCGCAGGTCGACGACGAACTTGGCTACGCCGTGCGCGTCGGCGACGGTCGTCACCCCGGTCGCATTACGGGTGCGATTGGTCTGGCGGATCGTCTCCCCCGGCGCGAAGCAATTCGCCGTCCGATGTACCTGCCACGGTGAGTAGATCTCGAGGCGCGGGTCGGAGAAGACGGGCGCAGCCCGCGGAACGGACCAGGTGTAGCCGACCGCCGGGTTGTCGGCCAGGTGCGCATGAACGTCGACGACGGCCGGCAGGTCGGACGCGCCCGTGATGGTTGCCTGCAGAGTGCCGTCCGAGGCGCGCGCGGCCACCGGATCACCGACGAGGTGCGGTCCGTCCACGACGTAGTCCCCGTCGGCGATGCCCTGGACCCGCAACGTCGCTGGTGCTGCCGGGCACGGCGACGCGCTGGGGATCGGGTCGGTGAAGGTCTCGTGCGCCGCGGCGAGAGTCGAGCCGGGGTCCTCGGTGGCGACGAGATGCACGTCGAAGCCGTCTCGGGTCGCGCTCACCCCACTCGTGCCGCTGATCGTGGTGCGCAGGTACCCCGAGGACGTGGTGGTGAATACGTAGGAGGCCGTCCCGGAGTCGAAGGCGCCGCCATCGGTGGTGAGCGTGTACGACGTGTCGGGCGTCAACCCGGACGCCGTCACGGTGAACGAGGCCCCCCGCAGGTGTGGGGTATCGGCCTGCAAGGTCGGCAGGGTGTCGGCCCCGGCGGCCGAAGGGAAAGCAAGCAGTCCGGCGAGAACAACGGCGGACAGGACGGCGGCACGGACCGTACGGCGGCGCATGGGACCTCGATCATTCTGCGAGCCCCGACGGCCGCGAACACATGATCACCGGCACCAAGGCCCATCGTCAAGTCTGCGTCAGACGGCCTCGTCAGACCACAGGGACGAGGTTCTCGCGCTCGTCGTCGGGCAGGTCGCCGGTCGCCGCGTCGCGCACCCCGCGGCGTCCGAACACGACCACGTAGGTGACGAAGGCGATCTCGGCCACCGCGCCGATGCCGATGCGCGCCCACGTCGGCAGCCCGGACGGCGTGACGAAGGCTTCGATCACCCCGGAGACGAGCAGCACCCCAACCAGCCCCAGGGACACCACGGCGGCCTGCCGGCCGGCGGCGGCGAGGGACTGCGCGCGCGGCAGCGCTCCCGGCGCGACCCACGCCCAGCCGGTACGCAACCCGATCGCCGCAGCGACGAAGACCGCGGTGAGCTCGAGCATGCCGTGCGGCAGGATGAGGCCGAAGAACAGCTCGCCGCGGTGCGACCCGATCATGATGCCGCCGACGAGGCCGACGTTGATCGTGTTCTGCAGCAGCACGTACAGCGTGCCCACCAGCGTCACGCCGAGGAACAACGCGAGCGCAGCGACCACGGCGTTGTTCACCCAGACGTGGGCCGCGAACGACTGCGCGGGGTGGGCCGAGTAGTAGTCGGCGAAGTCCTTGTCGACGAGCTTGCGGACCTCGCTGTCGGGCAGCACGCGACGCACGCGTTCGGGGTGGGCGCGCAGCCACAGCCACATCGCAGCGGACACCCCGAGGCTGGCCAGCGCCACCGACACCGACCACCGCCACGTCCGGTAGACGATCACCGGGAAATCGACGGTCAACCCGCGCGCGAGCGCCGACCAACCCCGCACCGGCGGCGTGCCGATCGCGGCCGCACGGGAGCGCGACAGCAGGCCGGACAGCCGCGTGCTCAGCGCGGCGTCGGGCAGCCGCGACTGCACGAGCGACAGGTCGGTGGCCGTACGGCGGTAGAGCGTCACGAGTTCGTCCGCCTCGCCGCCGTCGAGCCGCCGGCGGCGCGCGAGCACGTCCAGGCGCTGCCAGTCGGCCGAGCGCTGGGCGATGAAGGTGTCGAGGTCCACGGTGCGCCGAGTGTAGGGCGCGCGCTCTACGCTGCCCGGATGGACACCGACCGCGCGCTGGTCTCCGGTGAGGGGGTGCGCCTCGTCCTCGATCGTGCCGGCGTCGGCTCGCGGACGATCGCCGCGGCGGTGGACGTGCTGATCCAGGCGCTGGCGCTCATCGTGCTCGTGCTGGTGGACGTCGCGATCGTGGGCTCGGCCGACGACGCGGCGACGGCCGCTGTCGTGCTGGTCGAGGTGGTGCTCGTCCTGGCCGGGTACCCGATCGTCGCCGAGTGGACGAGCAAGGGACGCACGCTCGGCAAGGCGAGCATGGGGCTGCGCGTGGTCCGCGACGACGGCGGGCCGATCGGCTTCCGGCAGGCCCTCGTCCGCGGCCTGGCCGGCCTGGTGCTGGAGAAGCCCGGCCTGCTGTTCCCGCTGACCACCATCGCGGGGGTGTTCACGATCGCGCTGAGCGACTCCGAGAAGCGCATCGGCGACATGATGGCCGGCACCGTGGTGCTGAACGAGCGCGCGGGCGATCAGACCCTGGGCGTTCCGCCCTGGTGGGTGGCGCCCCCTCTGCAGGCCTGGGCGATGTCCGTCGACCTGCACCGCCTCGATGACGCGCTGGCCCTGCGGGTGCGACAGTTCGTGAGCCGCGCCCACAGCCTGACCGTGCCCGCGCAACTCACCCTCGGGGAGGAGCTGCGGGCGCACGTGCTCGCAGTCGTCGCCCCGCCGCCGCCGGCCGACGCCCCCACACCGTTCGTCCTCAGCGCCCTGCTCGTCGAACGCCGCCGACGGGCGGAGCTGGCCGCGGCTCCGGTGCCGTACGCGCCGAGCCACTTACCTCCGACCGTGCCGGGGCCGTTCGCTCCGGTCCCGACCTCGACGGGCGGCAGCTCGCCGTTCGCACCACCCCGCTGACCGGAGGCCCTGATGAGCGAGCAGCAGGTCGAGGTCGTCGACGATCCAGAGCGGCAGCGCTACGTCGTGCGGTGGGGCGGCCAGGACGCCGGCCTGGCCGCGTACCGGCGCGGGCCCGGCGTCGTCACCTTCACCCACACCGAGGTCGACCCGTCCTTCGAGGGGCACGGCCTCGGCTCGCAGCTCGCGGCCGCCGCCCTCGACGACGCACGGCGCCGGGGCGAGAAGGTGGTGCCGGTCTGCCCGTTCATCCGCGGCTGGACCGACCGCCATCCCGCCTACGCAGACCTCGTCGCCGACTGAGCCGAGCCCTGCCCGGTCAGGCTCCCGGCACGATCACCTGGGTTCCGACGGGTGACGCCGTGCTCATCCGGGCCAGTGCGCCGTCCGGACCCGCGACGTCGTCCAGGGTCAGCACGGCGGTGACGAGCTCGGCCGGCTGCAGCCGCCCATTGACGATGTCGTCGAGCATCGTCGGGTAGTCGCGCGCGGCCATGCCGTGGCTACCAAGGATCTCGAGCTCGCCGGCGATCACGGCAGCCATGGGAAGCGGCGGGTCCGCGTCCCTACCTGCGAGCAGGCCCACCTGCACGTGCCGACCGCGTGGCCGCAGCGACAGGATCGCGGCGCGGCAGGTGTCGGCCGAACCGAGGGCGTCGACGGTGACGTGCGCTCCCCCGCCCAGGGCGTCACGCACGGCGGCCGCCACGTCGGACGACGACACGAGGCCCGCGACATCCACGGTGCACGCGGCCCCGAGCTGCCGGGCCCGTTCCAGCGCGCCGCGGGAGACGTCGACGGCCACGACCCGCGCGCCGCGCTCGGCGGCCATCATCACCGCGGACAGCCCGACCCCGCCGCACCCGAAGACGGCGACGTGGTCTCCGTCTCGCACCCGGCCGTGCGCGGTCACGGCCCGGTAGGCGGTCGCGAACCGGCAGCCGAGGGCGGCGGCATCGACGAAACCCAGGTCGGCGGGCAGCTCGATGACGTTGAGGTCGGCCCGCGGGAGGGCGACCCGCTCGGCGAACGAGCCCCACGCCGTGAAACCGGGTTGGAACTGGTCCTCGCAGACCTGCTCCGCCCCGGCGAGGCAGGTCGGGCAGCGTCCGCAGGCGCAGACGAACGGCACGGTGACGCGCTGGCCCAACCGCACCCGCGACACGTCGGCGCCGACCTCTAGGACCACGCCCGCGAGCTCGTGACCGGGCACGTGCGGCAGCGCGATGTCTGCATCGTGGCCGACCCAGCCGTGCCAGTCGCTGCGACACAGCCCGGTGGCCCGGACCTCGATGACCACGCCGTCAGCCGGCGCGACCGGATCCGGGACCTCGCGGACCTCCGGTGGCGCACCGAACCTGTCGAACACCAATGCTTTCATCGCAGCACGGCCGCACTCCCGTCATGACCCGGCCGGGACGGTCGGTACGCCGGGTCGTTCCCGGACCGTAGCGCGAGGCTCCGCACACCTAGGACGCGTGGGCGTGGTGGTAGACGAGGTCGACGATGCGCCTGCGGACCCGGAACCCGACTTGCACCGGTTCCAGATCACGCGCCGGCTGCACATGACCCGTGGGCTCGGAGGCTCGCGGTGGGTCTGGGGCACGGCTCCGGTACCGATGGCCGGTGGGGGTGCTGGTCTCGATGGCGCCCTCGGGTGTCGTGGTTTCTTGCCAGCCGGTGGCCTGTTTGGCGTAGTTGCAGGCCTCGCAGCGGCCGGCGGCGTTGTCGACGGCGGTGCGGCCACCGGCCGCGTTGGCCTGCACGTGGTCGGTGTGCCGGACCGGGGCGTCGCACCAGGGGGTGCGGCACCGGGCCTGGTCGCGGAACCGGACGAAGCGGCGCTGGTTGGCGGTGAAGGTGCGGGCACGGGTCTCCATCGCGGCCAGCTCCCCGGTGGCCGGGTCGCGGAACAGCCGGCGCAGCCACCGGGGCGCGTCGGTGTCCTGTTCGGCCCCGTCGCCGCCGGCCAGGGCGAGCGCGCGGGCGATGCCGGCGGGAATCGGGCCGTACCCGACCAGTTCGGCGGGTTCGGTGTCGCCGGCGAGCAGGGTGCGGTCGGTCATGACCAGCTCGACCTCGACCGGCACCGCCGGCGCACTCGCCTGACCGGTGAGCCGTTCGACGAGGGTGTCGGCCATCACCTGCCCCCGCCCGCGGTCGTCCCCGGCCGCCACCGTCAGATCCGCGTGCCGACCCAGCGCGGCATACGCGGCCACCCCTTGCGCGACCGGTAGCAGCGCGGTCAGCCGACACATCGTGTCCGGCGCCGGCCGCACCGACACCCGCCGGTCCTTCGCCGCGGCCCGTGAGCGGTCGACGAAACCGGCCGGGTCCAACCGGTAGGCGGCCCTCCTCGCTTCGGCCTCCACCCGGCGATCCGACCAGCCCGACAGCTGCCCGGCCAGCTCCGCGTCCACGACCGCACGGTCCTGCCGGGACAGGAACAATGTCTCCCGAGCCACGAGGATGGCCCGCCGCTCCGACACCCGGCCGGCCCGCAGTTCGGCGAACGTCGCCGGCAGTTCCCGGGTCAGCACCGCACACCAGCCGACGTAGCGGCGCGCCTGCCACGGCGACACCCGCCGCGCCAACGCCACCTGCGACGCGACACCGCGGTCCTGACGATCCACCGGCTCACCCGCCGTCGCCGCCACCGCCCGCCGGGACGAGGCGAAGGCTGCCGTCACCGCGGCCTGCGCGGCCGCCGCCGCCGACTTCAACTCCTCCAGCAGGCGCAGCTGATCGACCCGGGCCGTATCATGGCCCGCAGGCTCCAGCGCACGGACGACAGCCAGGACCCCTGCCAGCCCGCCACGCGCCTCGTCGTTCATGCGTTCGATTATGGACCTGGGGTCCGGCAACAACAAGGCTTGGCGACGCCAACGCTCCACAGGAACGACGAACGGGCCGGACCGCAGTGCGGTCCGGCCCGTCAGCGGGTCGTGATGCAGTGAATCAGTAGCGGTAGTGCTCCGGCTTGTACGGGCCGGCGACGTCGACGCCGATGTACTCGGCCTGGTCCTTGCTCAGCGTGGTCAGCTTGGCGCCGACCGCGTCGAGGTGTAGACGCGCAACCTTCTCGTCGAGGTGCTTCGGCAGCGTGGTGACCGTCGGCTTGCCGTCGACGATGTAGTTGTCAGGGTTCTTGTGGATCTCGATCTGGGCGATCGTCTGGTTGGCGAACGACGCGCTCATCACGAAGCTCGGGTGGCCGGTGGCGTTGCCCAGGTTCAGCAGGCGGCCCTCGGACAGCACGATGATCGAGTGGCCGTCGGAGTACTGCCACTCGTGCACCTGCGGCTTGACCTCGATGCGGTTGATGCCCGGGGTCTTGGCCAGCCCGGCCATGTCGATCTCGTTGTCGAAGTGGCCGATGTTGCCGACGATGGCCTGGTGCTTCATCTTGGCCATGTCGTCGGCCATGATGATGTCCTTGTTGCCGGTCGTGGTGACGAAGATGTCGGCCTTGCTGATGACGTCCTCGAGCGTGACGACCTCGAGGCCGTCCATGGCCGCCTGCAGCGCGCAGATCGGGTCGACCTCGGTGACGACGACGCGGGCGCCCTGGCCGCGCAGCGACTCGACCGAGCCCTTGCCGACGTCGCCGTAGCCGCAGACGACGGCGAGCTTGCCGGCGATCATGACGTCGGTGCCGCGGTTGATGCCGTCGATGAGCGAGTGGCGGCAGCCGTACTTGTTGTCGAACTTGCTCTTCGTGACCGAGTCGTTGACATTGATCGCCGGGAACAGCAGCGTGCCCGCGCGCTCGAACTCGTACAGGCGGTGGACGCCCGTGGTGGTCTCCTCGGTGACGCCGATGATGTTGGCGCCCATGCGGGTGTACCGGCCGGGGTTGTCGACGATCGAGCGGCGCAGCAGGTTGAGGATGACCGTGTACTCCTCGGAGTCGGTGTCCTCGGCCTGCGGGACCGCGCCGCCGGCCTCGTACTCGGTGCCCATGTGGATGAGCAGCGTGGCGTCACCGCCGTCGTCGACGATGGAGTCCGGGCCGCTGCCGTCGGGCCAGGTCAGCATCTGCTCGGTGCACCACCAGTACTCCTCCAGCGTCTCGCCCTTCCAGGCGAACACCGGGATGCCCTGCGGGTTCTCGGGGGTGCCGTTCTTGCCGACGACGGTCGCGGCGGCGGCGTGGTCCTGGGTGGAGAAGATGTTGCAGCTGACCCAGCGGACGTCGGCGCCGAGGGCGGCCAGCGTCTCGGCCAGCACGGCGGTCTGCACGGTCATGTGCAGCGAGCCGGCGATCTTCTTGCCCTTGAGCGGCTGCGAGGGGCCGAACTCCTTGCGCAGGGCCATCAGACCCGGCATCTCGTGCTCGGCCAGGTCGATCTCCTTGCGGCCGAACGTGGCCAGGCTGAGGTCGGCGACCTTGAAGTCGGTCACGCTGCCGGCGCTGTCGGCCGTGAGGGTGGCAGTCACATGTGCTCCTTGAGAGACGGTGTCCTTGCGGGCGGTCTCGGCGACCGGTGGTGCCGAGAAGGTGTCGGGAATGGCCAGGCGGCGGTAGATCCCGGCGCCGGGTGGTGCGGCCGATCGGTGAAGCGGTCCGAACCAGTCGTCGACGGCCCGGGCGACCTGCGGATCGGTGCGCATGCGCAGCTCGAAGGCAATGTCGCTGATGCTCAGACCCTGCGCGTCGATGAGCTCCCGCAGCTTCTGCAGGCGATCGATCTGACGCGGCCCGTACTGCCGGTGGCCCCCGGAGGTGCGCAGGGCGGCCACGAGGCCGGCCTGTTCCAGGTAGCGGAGCATCCGCTGCGACCAGCCGGTCGCGGCAGAGGCTTGCTGAATGGTCATCGACTGCATCGTGGATGAACTTACCACGATCGTGTCAGGTTTGCCGACCAGCGGGAGAAAACACGCGGCGAGACGATGAACGCCCCCTCCCGCCGGTCCGGACCGGCGGGAAGGGGCGTTCACGACTGAGCGTGGGACGGAACTACTCCCCCGGCGCCTTGCGCGCCGACTTCAGGAACTCGCGGTTCATGTTGACGATGCTCGAGAACGGGATGCCCTTGGGGCACGACGCCACGCACTCGCCGACGTTGGTGCAGCCGCCGAAGTCCTCGGCGTCCATCTGGGCCACCATGCCGCGGGTGCGCTCGGTGCGCTCCGGCTGGCCCTGCGGGAGCAGGTTCAGGTGCGTGATCTTGGCCGAGGTGAACAGCATGGCCGCGCCGTTCGGGCAGGCCGCCACGCAGGCGCCGCAGCCGATGCAGGTCGCGTTCTCGAACGCGCGGTCGGCGTCGGGCTTGGGCACCGGCGTCGAGTGCGCCTCGGGGGCCGCGCCGGTGGGCGAGGTGATGTAGCCGCCGGCCTGGATGATCCGGTCGAAGGCGGTGCGGTCGACCACGAGGTCCTTGATGACCGGGAACGCCTTGGCCCGCCACGGTTCGACGTCGATGACGTCGCCGTCCGCGAACGCGCGCATGTGCAGCTGGCAGGTGGTGGTCTGCTCGGGCCCGTGCGCGCGGCCGTTGATGACGACGCCGCACGAGCCGCAGATGCCCTCGCGGCAGTCGTGGTCGAACGCGATCGGCTGGCCGCCGTCGAGGATCAGCTTCTCGTTGAGCAGATCCAGCATCTCGAGGAACGACATCTCGGGGGTGATCTCGTCGACCTGGTAGTCGACCATCTTGCCCTCGGCCTCGGGGCCGGCCTGGCGCCACACCCGGACGGTCAGGCTCATGCTGTTGCCGGCCGCGATGTTGCCGGCCGTGGTGTCTTCGGTGGTGCTCGTCATGCGTAGCTCCGTTGCGCGAGATGGACGTAGTCGAACACGAGGTCCTCCTTGTGCAGGACCGGCTTGCTGTTCTCGCCGACCCACTCCCACGCCGCGGCGTAGCTGAAGTGCTCGTCGTCGCGTTCGGCCTCGCCGTCGGCGGTCTGGTGCTCCTCGCGG
>NZ_CAXUNP010000052.1:0-25050 GCF_964252635.1 uncultured Jatrophihabitans sp. | reverse complement strand
CCACCCGGCCGGCCTCCCCCGCCGCCCCCGGGCCCCGGCCCTCGCCGGACGGGCCGGCCGCCGGGCCCGGCCGACCGGTCGGCGGGGCCGGTCGCGTCGGTAGGTGGCCGGGCCGGCTTGCTCGTCGGTAGGTGGCCGGCCGGGTCGGTACGTAGTCGGTAGGTAGGTCGTTGCGCCCGGTCAGAGCGTGGTGAGCGTGACCGACGAGCCCACCGGCACCGACGTGCCTGCACCCGGGTCCATCTTGTAGACGACCGGGTCGGGTCGTGCGCCGATCTGCCGGTTGACCACCTTCAGGCCGAGAGCCGTGAGGGTCTGGGTGGCCTGGGACAGCGGGGTCGCCACCGGGATGTCGGGCAGCGTCACGTTCTGCGGCCCTTTGGACACGTCGATGGTGACGGTGCTGAACTTCGTCGCGCTGCCGGTCGGACTGATCGAGATCACGCCGCCCTTGGGGATCGTGTCGCTGTAGTCGTCGGTGCGCGTGGTCTTGAAATCGGCCTTGCGCAGCGCGCTCTTGGCCTGCCCGTACGGGGTGCCGGGCGCAATGTTCGGGATGCTGACGGTGGGCAGGCCCTTGGACACGATGATCGTGACCTGTTGGCCGCCGCGGACGCGCGCGCCCGCCGCGGGAGTGGTGCCGATGACCAGGTTCGCCGCAACGGTGTCGCTGTAGCGGAAGACCGGGTTCTGGACGATGTTGACCGGGCCGGCGGCCATCAGCGCGGTCCGGGCCTGGGTCGGGGTCTGGCCCCGCAGGCTCGGCAGCGGGTAGTAGTGCGGGCCGGCCGACAGCGTGATGACCACGGTGTGTCCGGTGGACAGCCGGGAGCCGCTGCCCGGGTCGGTGCCGACGACCCGACCGGCGGGGATCGTCTCGTTGTACTCGGGCCCGGGCTGCTTGCGCGTCTTGTACCCGGCGTCCTTGAGCTTGGCGATCGCGCTGCTCTCGTTCAACCGGGTGACGTCCGGGACGTGGGCGAAGCGCCAGGCGATGAAGCTGCGGGCGCCGAAGAACGCCGCGATGCCCAGGGCCAGGACGAGCAGGATCACCAGGAGCGCACGGCGGCGCCCCCGCTTGCGCCGGTTCGGCGGGGGGATGACCACCGGCGGTGGGAGACCGTCGGCGCCGCGCGAGGGCGGACGGGCATCGGTGCGGCGGTCGGGGACCACGCTGGTGTCGTGCCGGCCGGCGTTGGCGTGCAGCACGCCGGTGGTGGCGTCGTTCGGCCGGTGCGGGGTGCGATGCCGCGGTTCCGGGTCCGTGCGGGGCCGGCGCTGGCGCGGCGGCACGGGCGTGATCGGCAGGTGCAGCTGGGTGCGGACGTCGGCGAGCTCGGCGAGGAACGACGCGGCGTCGGGCGGCCGGCCCCCGGGGTCGCGGTCGGTGGCGGCCACGACGAGCTCGTCGATCTCCTCCGGGATGCCCCGTACGCGTGACGACGGCGCGGGCACCCGGCTGTTGACGTGCTGGTAGGCGACGTTCATCGCCGACTCGCCGCGGTAGGGCGGTTGCCCGGTGAGCAGCTCGAAGAACACGATGCCCGCCGAGTAGACGTCCGACCTGGGGTCGGCGTTGCCCTTGCTCAGCTGCTCCGGCGGGCAGTAGGCGACCGTGCCCATCATCAACCCGGTGCGGGTGGACGTCGGGTCGGTCTCGACGGCCCGTGCCAGGCCGAAGTCGGCGACCTTCACCACGCCGTCGTCCGACAGCAGGATGTTCTCGGGCTTGACGTCGCGGTGCACCAGCCCGGCCCGGTGCGCCGCGGCCAGCGCGCTCAGGACGGGCTCCATGACGGCCACGGCCTCCGCCGGCGTCAGCTTGCCGCGCTCGTGCAGCAGCTCGCGCAACGTGCGGCCCTCGACGAGCTCCATCACCAGGAAGACGTGGTGACCGTCGGCGGCGATGTCGTGGCCCTGGTCGTAGACCGACACCGTGTTGAGGTGCGACAGCCGGGCGGCGGCCCGGGCCTCACGGGCGAAACGGTCGCTGAAGGCGGGGTCGGCGGACAGCGCCGCGTTCATCACCTTGACGGCGACCAGCCGGTCGAGCCGCTCGTCGATGGCCGCGTACACCGTGGACATCCCGCCCCGCGCGACGCGGTCCAGGATGCGGTACCGACCTTCGAGCTTGCGGCCGACCAGAGGATCTGCGGTCGCCGTTTGCACGCGGTGAGTCTACGGGCGGAAACCGTTCAGGCCGTAGGACGCTCCGCGTGTGCTCACCGTTCGGTAAGGCGCGACCCCCGTAGGCTGGGGGAGTGGATCCGGCACTCGGGGAGGAACTCGGACAGGCCGGACATCTCGAACTGCTCGAGGACATCGACCGTCCCGGCGGCTACCTGCTGCTCATCGACCGCGTCCGGCAGTCCTACGTCGACCTCGAGGACCCGACCTTCCTGGACTTCGACTACGTCGAGATCTTCGCCGACGTCCTGACCGCGCTGCCCGACGGTCCGCTGGCCGTCACCCACGTCGGCGGGGGTGCCTGCACGCTGGCGCGCTGGGTCGCCGCGACGCGTCCCGGTTCGCCGCAGATCGTGCTCGAGCCCGACACGGCCGTGACCGACCTGGTCCGGGCCCGCCTGCCGTTCCCGCGGGGCGCGCGCATCCGGGTGCGGCCCGTCGACGGCCGCACCGGCGTGGCGTTCCTGAAGGACTCCAGCGCCGATGTCGTCGTGCTGGACGCCTTTCACGGCGGACGGGTGCCGCCGGAACTCACCACCGCGGAGTTCCTGGCCGACGTCGCCCGCGTGCTCAAGCCGTCCGGGGTCCTGCTCGCGAACATCGCCGACGGCCCGCCGCTGCGCTACGCGTCCCGCGTCGTCGAGACCGCGCGCCGGTCGCTGCCCGAGGTGCTGGTCGTGGCCGACCCGGCGGTGTTGAAGCGGCGGCGCTTCGGCAACATCGTGGTCGTCGCGTCGGCGGCTGCGCTGCCCGGGGACGAGATCCGGAGGGCGTCGGCACGGGCCGCCTTCCCGCACGGCGTCGTGACCGCGCTCGGCGACGGCCGGGTCCTCACCGACGAGGACACGATGCGCTCGCCCGAGCCCCCGGAGGACACGTGGCGGGTGCAGTGAGCGACGCCGACGCCGACGGAGGGGCTGGGGGACCGGGGGTGCCGAGCACCTCGGGTGGTTACCGGGACCGTCGCCGCGCCGAGTCGTTCGGTTCCATCGCCGAGCAGTACGACCGGGCCCGGCCCCCGTACCCCGGGGCCCTGCTCGACGAGCTGGCGACGCTCGGCGGCGTCGATGTCCTGGACGTCGGGTGCGGCACCGGCAAGGCCGCGGTGATGCTCGCCGAGCGGGGGATGCGCGTCCTGGGCGTCGAGCCCGACGCGGGGATGGCCGCGGTCGCGCGCGAGCACGGGGTCGACGTCGAGGTGGGCGCCTTCGAGACTTGGGACGACGCCGGGCGCACCTTCGACCTCCTCACCAGCGCCCAGGCGTGGCACTGGGTGGACCCGCGCGCGGGCGCCCGCAAGGCGGCAGGGCTGGTGCGTCCGTCGGGAACGGTCGCGCTGTTCTGGAACGTGCACTCCCTCGCGCCCGAGCTGCGCGGACGCTTCGACGCGGTCTACGAGCGGCACGCCCCCGCTCTGGCGGGACGGACGAACGGTCTCGCCAGCCGAGGGTCGAGCTCGGCGGACGCGGCCGAACCGGAGCTCGTCGCGGCCGGGTTCGGGGACACCCGCACGCGGCACTTCGACTGGCAGCAGCGGTACGCGCGGGCCGAGTGGCTCGACCTGCTCGCCACGTTCAGCGACCACCACCTGCTGCGCCGGCCGACGCGGGAGAGCCTGCTGTCGGCCCTGGGCGACGTCGTCGACGAGCTGGGCGGGACGGTCACCGTCGAGTACTCGACGCTGCTGCTGCTCGCCCGCCGCTGACGCGGTCCGTCGTCGGGTGGGGCTCTTCCGGCGTCGACCCTCACGCGGCGACCCCCCGTTTCGAGTGGCGGGTTATCGCGCGAGTGGTGGGAAATGACCCACCACTCGCGGGATAACCCACCACTCGCGGGGGTGGTCGGTCAGCGGGCGTCGACCGCGACGACCTTGCCCGGGTTGAGGATGCCGTGCGGGTCGAGCGCCGTCTTGATCGCGCGGTGCAGCTGCAGCACGGCGGGGGACAGCTCGCGCGCGAGACCGTCGCGCTTGAGCAGGCCGACCCCGTGCTCGCCCGTGACGGTGCCGCCGAGGTCCAGCGCGTCGGTGATGATGTCGTCGAACGCGAGTTGGGCCCGTGCGCGCGCCGCGTCGTCGCCCGGCGGGGTGATGAGCAGTGGGTGCAGGTTGCCGTCCCCGGCGTGCGCGATGTTGGCAATGACGGTGTCGTGGCGGGCGGCGATCCGATCGATGCGGGCCAGCATCTCGGCCACCTTGGCCTTGGGCACGCAGACGTCCTCGGTGAGCACCGGCCCGAGCCGTTCGACGGCGGGGTACACCAGCCGCCGGGCCTCGAACAACGCCTCGGACTCGCGCTCGTCGGTCGCCACGGCGGCCCAGGTGGCGCCCGCGTCCTCGAACGCGGTGCGGATGGCCTCGGCCTCGGCCTCACCGGTCGGGCCGGGAGCGTCGGTGCGGGCCAGCAGCACGGCCTCGGCGTCGACCGACAGGCCCATGTGCTTCCAGTCGTCGACCGCCTTCAGGCAGTGCCGGTCGATGAGCTCCAACGCCGAGGGCACCACGCCCGCGGCCGCGACGGCGGCGACCGCCGTCCCGGCGTCGACGACGGAGGCGAAGTACCCCGCGACGGTGCGTTCGGGCTGGCGGGCGGATCGCAGCCGCACGGTGACCTCCGTGATCACCCCGAGCGTGCCCTCGGAGCCGACGAGGAGGGCGGCGAGGTCGTAGCCGGCCACCCCCTTGGCGGTGCGCCGCCCGACGCGCACCAGCTCGCCGGTCCCGGTGACGACCTGCAACGCCAGCACGTAGTCGCGGGTGACCCCGTACTTGACGCAGCACAGGCCGCCGGCGTTGGTGGCCACGTTGCCGCCGATCGTCGACCACGGCGCACTGGCCGGGTCGGGCGGGTACCAGAGGCCGTGCTCGGCGCACGCCTCGCGCAGCGTCTGGTTGACGACCCCGGGCTGGACGACGGCCAGCCCCTCCTGCGCATCGATCTCCACGATCCTGTCCATGGCCTCGAGGCTGAGAAGCACCGCACCGTCGGCCGCGTTCGCGCCGCCCGAGAGACCGGTACCCGCGCCACGGGGCACGACCGGCGTCCCGGTCTCGACGCAGAACCGCACGACCCGCTGCACCTCCTCGGCGTCGTGGGCCCGCACCACGGCCAGGGGACGGCCGTGCGGCGCCCACTCGGCCTCGTCGTGGCTGTAGCCGCCCGTGACGTCCGGGTCGTCGAGCAGATGTCCGGCCGGGACGGCAGCGCGGAGCCGGTCGAGCAGCGGACTCCCGAGAGTGGTCATCCGCCTACGGTAGACACGCGTGCCGCCGCGGGCGGCCCGACGAGCGACGCTGGTCGACCCGCCACCGGTTTGTCGAGCGTCGCTCTGGCACTGTGGAGGGCATGCAGCTGCTGACATTCGACGAGGCGGCGAACGCCCTCGGCTGCCGGGTCACCCGGGTCACGCAACTGGTGCGCGACGGCCAGCTCGTGGTCGCGCGCGACCCCGGGTCCGGTCGGCGCGGCGTGCCCGCGGACATGATCCAGGACGGGGCGGTGGTCAAGTCCCTGCCGGCCGTCATCACGTTGCTGCGCGACGCGCACTTCGCCGACCCCGAGATCCTGGACTGGCTGGACCGCGAGGACGAGTCGCTTCCCGGGTCGCCGCTCGCGGCCCTGCGCGCGAACCGCGGCACCGAGGTCAAGCGACGCGCCCAGGCCGCCGGGTTCTGACGCCGCCGGTGCATCTCACCTATCTCGGCATCCTGGCCGGCTGCCTGCTCGGAACGCTGCCGCTGGAATTCGTCCTGCACGTCGGCGTCTACCGCCGGTGGCGCCGGCTGGCCGTGGCCGTGCTTCCCGTTGCCGTCGTGTTCGTGATCTGGGACGTCCTGGAGATCCGCGCCGGCGCCTGGCACTACGACGGCGCCTATCTCGTCGGTGTGACCCTGCCCGGCTCGCTGCCGCTCGAGGAGTTGCTGTTCTTCCTCGTCATCCCGATCTGCGCGGTGCTCACGCTCGAGGCCGTCCGGGCGCGCAAGCCGGAGTGGTCGTTCGGCGACGAACCGCAGGACGACGAGCGGTGACCTACACCGAGGCCGCCCTGCTGGGTGTCGCCGTCGTTGCCCTGCTCGACCTCGCCGTCATCCGCACCCGGTTGCTGCTGCGCCGCGCGTTCTGGGTGGCGTACGCGATCGTGTTGTTCTTCCAGCTCGTGGTCAACGGTCTGCTGACCGGGTTGCGCATCGTGCGCTACGACCCGGACCAGATCGTCGGCGTCCACATCGTCTTCGCGCCGTTCGAGGACCTGCTGTTCGGGTTCACCCTGGTGCTCGTCACGCTGGTGCTGTGGGTCTGGGCGGGACGTGTGTCACGGTCCCGCGCCGCGCGGTCACGGCCCCCCGCAGGGCGTTGAGGCCGACGGTGGCCCGCCGCACCTGACCCACCCGGACACGTTCGGAGAACACGTCGTAGTCGGCCCGTTCGATCTCGGTCAGGATCTCGCCGTACAGCGTCGAGGCGGCGCGCAGGCAGTCCTGCGAGGTCGGGTGGACGAGCTCGATGCCCGGCTCGGCCGCGGCGTAAAACCCGCGGGTCCGTTCGATCTCCCACGCCAGCAGGTTGCGGATGGACTCGTCGACGATGCCCCGCCGCAGCCGGCCCTCGTCGACGCCGAACATCTCGAGGCTCTCCTGCGGCAGGTAGACGCGGCCACGGCGCAGGTCGTCGCCGACGTCACGGAGGAAGTTGGTCATCTGGAAGGCGAGGCCGAGGTCGATGGCGTGCGACTCGACGACGTCCCAGCGCACGTCGTCGTCGAGCCGCCCCAGGATGGGCATCATCTGCAACCCGATGACCGCGGCCGAGCCCCACATGTACGTGCGCAGGTCCGCGAAGGTGGGGTAGGTGCGCACCGTGAGGTCCATGCGCATCGACTCCAGGAAGTCCGCGAAGTAGCTGTGCGGGATCTGCCAGCGCGCGACCGTGTCGATGAGCGCGCGGCTGATCGGGTCCGAGGTGTCGCCCCATTCGAGGTCGACGAGGAAGTCCTCGCTCCAGCGAATCAATTCCTCGGCGCGTTCGTCGTCGGTCAGGTCGGGGTTCTGGTCGACGATGTCGTCGACGCGGCGGGCGAAGCCGTAGAGCGCGTGCACGAAGGGTCGCTTCGCGGCGGGGAGCAGCAGGGTCGCCAGGTGGAAGGTCTTGCCGTGCTCGGCGGCCAGCGCCCGGCAGCGGCTGTAGCTGTCACGCAGGGCCGCGCCCTCGATGCCGGCGGCGTCCTGCTCCCGAGCGGCGATCATGCCGCCCATCGTGGCAGAGCGGGGTCCGCCGTCGTGTCCGGCCCCCGGCCGGCGTCCCGGCCTCTATCCTCGAGGCATGCGCACCGTTCGGGACGCCCTGGCCGGCCCCGGCCCCACGATCTCGTTCGAGTTCATGCCGCCCAAGACGCCGGAGGACGAACGCCGGATCTGGAAGACGATCCGCGAGCTCGAGCCGCTGCAACCGTCGTTCGTGTCGGTCACCTACGGAGCGGGCGGTTCGACGCGCGACAACACGATCGCGGTCACCGAGCGCATCGCCCAGGACACCACCCTGACGCCGGTGGCCCACCTCACCGCCGTCAACCACTCGATCGCCGAGCTGCGCGCGATCGTCGGGCGGCTCGCGTCGGCCGGGATCGTCAACCTGCTCGCGCTGCGCGGCGACCCGCCGGGCGCGGTCGACGGGGAATGGGTCAAGCACGACCAGGGCGTCGAGTACGCCTCCGAGCTGGTCGAGCTCATCGCCGGCGCGGGCGACTTCTGCGTCGGCGTGGCGGCCTTCCCCTACAAGCACCCGCGTTCGGCCAGTGTCGAGGACGACACCCGGATGCTGGTCGCCAAGTGCGCGGCCGGAGCCGACTACGCCATCACCCAGATGGTCTTCGACGCCGAGGACTACCTGCGCCTGCGCGACCGCGTGGCCGCGAGCGGGTGCGACACCCCGATCATCCCGGGCATCATGCCGGTGACCACGATGAACACCATCCAGCGCTCGGAGCAACTGTCCGGCGCCCCGTTCCCGCCGCACCTGCTCGAGCAGTTCGACGCCGTCCGCGACGACGCGCCGGCCGTCCGTGCCCTGGGTATCGAGCAGGGGATCGCGCTGGCCCAGCGCCTCCTCGACGAGGGCGCGCCGGGCCTGCACTTCATCACCATGAACTTCTCGAAGGCCACCCGCGAGGTCATGGCCGAGCTGTCGGTCCCCGCCCGCGTCTGAGGCGACGCCACAGAGGCATCGGCTCAGATGTTGCGCAGCGGCAGCCGGGCGCCGAGCACGGCGAACGGTCGGCCGTCGCCCGGGAACAGGTAGTTGCGGGCCAGGTCGACGAAGCCGGTGTCGCGGTAGAGGCGGAACGCGCGGGTGTCCGTGTCGGGGGTCGACAGCAGCATCGCGGTGTGCGGCAGCGAGGCGGCGAGCTCCCCGAGCACTCGTCGACCCACGCCCGAGCCCTGGTAGTCGGGCAGGACGTGCAACTCCGAGAGTTCGAACGCGTCGTCCAGCCAGGACTCCGCGTGCTCGCGGACGAGTGCGCGCCGCACCAGGTCGTGCCACCACTGCCCGGGGCGCGTCGTGTAGCCGTAGCCGAAGCCGACGATCGTCCCGCCGTCGGTGACAGCGGCCCGGCAGGCGAAGCCGTCGAGCGCAGCGTGCTTACGGGCGCTGACGGCCCGCTGCGCGCCGGTGTGGTGCGGGTAGCCCATCGCCGACACGTAGATGTTCATCGCGTCCTGCAGATGGTGGACGAAACGGGACGCCTCCCACACCTGCACGCGTATCCCGTCGATCGAGGGCGGATCGGCGGCACGCATACCCCGATCGTGCCCCACGCCGTGGGCGACGCACAGCCGGCCCGGTCGGCGCGTCAGCCGCTGGGCCCGAAGCTCTCCACGCGGACCCGCCGCACATCCACCCCGTGGTCGGCCAGCAGACGAACCACCGCACCGGTGAACGCGGTCGAACCGCAGGCCAGGCACGGCCCGGTCGGCGGGACCAGCGCAGCCAGCTCGTCGCCGGTGATCCGGGCTGCCGCCCGGCCGTCGGGCGCGTCCTCGCGGGACAGCACGATCAACGCGCCGGCGGCGGCGAACTCGTCGGCGTAGGGCAGTTCCGCCAGGGTGCGGGACGCCACGGCGAGCCGGACGAGGTCGGGCTGCCCGACCCGTATTGCGTGGCGCAGCATGGCCACGATCGGCACGACGCCCGACCCGCCCCCCACGCCCAGCATCGGCTCGGTGGCGGTCCAGACGAACCAGCCGCCGATCGGGCCGCGGATCTCGAGCTCGTCGCCGGGCTCGACGACGTCGGCCAGGAAACCCGAGACCTCGCCCTCGTCGAGGCGCTCGACCCAGAACTCCAGCAACGGGTCCGCGGGGTCGGACGCGACGGAGTAGGAGCGCTGTGCGGTGTAGCCGTCCTCGGCCGTCAACCGGATGACGTAGTGCTGGCCGGGCCAGTGGTCGACGCGGTCGGGGACCTCGAGCCGCAACCGGACGCCGTGCGGCGACGGATGCGCTACTTCACGCACGACCGCGGTGCGCCAGCCACCGGCCGGTGCCCTCCGCCTGCCGCGGGAGTGCTCGTCCGCGTCGAGCTCGCCGACCTGCTCAGTCACCCTCGTCAGTCGCCCTGGTAGCGCTGCTCGAGCCACGGGTCGCCGAGGTCGTGGTAGCCGTTGCGCTCCCAGAACCCCTGCTGGTCGTGGTCGCGCAGGGTGAGCTTGGTGACCCACTTCGCGCTCTTCCAGAAGTACAGGCGCGGGACGAGCAGCCGTACCGGGCCGCCGTGCTCGCGAGGCAGCGGTTTGCCGTCGAAGGTCCACACCACCCAGGCCTTGCCGCCGCGCAGTTCGTCGAGCGGCAGGTTGGTGGTGTAGCCGGTGGTCGAGGTGACGAAGACGTGCGTGGCCGTCGGCAACGGCTCGACCGCGTCGAACAGGACGTCGAGGCTGACCCCGCCGAAGGTGGTGTCGAACTTCGACCACGTCGTGACGCAGTGGATGTCGCCGCGGTACTCGGACTGCGGCACGCGATGCAGGTCGTCCCAGGTCCAGGTGTGCTCGTTCGCCACCAGGCCGTCGACGGTCAGGGTCCAGGTCTCGGGGCGCACCACGGGCGTCGCCTCGGCCGTCAGCACCGGGAAGTCGTGGCCCACGTCGTACTGGCCGGGTGGCAGTCGGCCCGGTGGGGTCGGACGCCGCCTGCCCACGAATCCGCGAGTCGCCATGCCGTTACCTCCGCTCCGAGCCACGCCTGAGCACGCAGGTTAGTGGATGCCGCACTCCACCTTGTTCGACCCGGACCACCGCCCGGCACGGGCGTCCTCACCCTCGACGATGCGCCGCGTGCAGGGGGCACAGCCCACCGAGCCGTACCCGTCGAACAACAACGGGTTCACGAGCACGCCGTTTTCGGCGATGTAGGCGTCGACGTCGTCCTGGGTCCAGGCCGCGATGGGGTTGAGCTTGACCATGCCGCGTCCGTCGTCCCACTCGACGACCCGGACGCCGGCCCGGGTGGCCGACTCGTCGCGCCGCAGGCCCGACGCCCACGCGCTGTAGTCCTGCAGCGCCTTGCGCAGAGGAAGCACCTTGCGCAACGCGCAGCACTGGTCGGGGTTGCGTTCGTAGAGCCGGGCGCCGAAGGACGTGTCCTGCTCGGCGACGCTCTGCTGCGCCGTCAAGGTCCGGACCGTGATCGGCAGTGTCGCCGCGGCGGCGTCCCGCGTGCCCAGGGTCTCGGCGAAGTGATAGCCGGTGTCGAGGAACAGCACGTCCACCCCCGGACGCACGGTGGCGGCGAGGCTCGGCATGACGGTGTCGGCCATCGAGGACGCGACCGCCCAGGACCCACCGAACTGCTCGTCGGCCCACCGGAGGATCTCGAGCGCACTCGCGCCCTCGAGTTCCTCGCCGGCCTTCTCGGCCAGCGCCTTCATCTCGTCCCGCGTCGTCAGAGCAACCATGCTTCGTCCGCCCGCGACACGTAGGCCGCGAACGGTTCGCCTCCTTCTCGGTGCTCGAGGTAACCGCGAAGGACACGCTCGATGTAGTCGGGCGCCTCCTCTGCTGACACCTTCAAACCCCGGAACTTGCGACCGAATTCCGCGTCGGTGCCCATCTGCCCACCGAGGTGCACCTGGAAGGACTCCTGGAAGGCGCCGTCGTCACCGCGGGTGACCATGCCCTTGAACCCGATGTCGGCCACCTGGAAGCGGGCGCACGAGTTCGGGCAGCCGTTCACGTTGATGGTGACCGGTGTGTCGAAGTCGGGCAACCGCCGCTCCATCTCGCCGCGGATCGTGTCGGCCCGGGCCTTGGTCTCCACGAGCGCGAGCTTGCAGAACTCGATGCCCGTGCACGCGATCGTGCCGCGCCGGAACGCCGACGGGCGCACGGTGTAGCCCAGCTCGGCCAGCTCGCCGACGACGGCCTCGGTGTCCTGGGCAGAGACGTTCAGCACGACGATGCCCTGCTGGGCGGTCAGCCGGACCTGTCCACCCTCGCTCCCGGCGTGGCGGTCGGCGAGGTCGGCCAGCCCGGCCAGCGCCGTGCCCGACGTGCGGCCGGCCTTGGTCGTACCGCCGATGGCCACCCGTCCGTCGGTCTGCTCCTCGACACCGATGTGATCGCGGTGGCTCGGGGACGCGGGCGGTGCGGGGCCGTCGGGGAGGGTGCGGTGCAGGTACTCGTCCTGCATGACCTGCCGGAATTTCTCGACACCCCAGTCGGCGATCAAGAACTTGAGGCGCGCGTGATTGCGCTGACGCCGGTAGCCGTAGTCGCGGAAGATCGACACGACGGCGACCCACACGTCGTCGACCTCGTCGGGCCGGACGAACACGCCGACCCGCTCGGCGAACCGCGGGTTGGTCGACAGGCCGCCGCCCACCCACAGGTCGAAGCCCGCTTCGCCGTCGGGACCGTCGACACCGACGAAGGCGACGTCGTTGATCTCGTGGTTCGTGCAGTGCCGCGAGCAGCCCGAGATCGACGTCTTGAACTTGCGCGGCAGGTTCGAGAAGGCCGGGTCGCCCAGGTACTTGTCGACGACGCGCTGCAGGATCGGCGCCGCGTCGATCACCGAGTCGTAGGCAACGCCCTCGAGCGGGCAGCCCAGCATGACGCGGGGGCAGTCGCCGCACGCCTCGGTCGTGGACAGGCCGACGGCCTCCAGGCGGCGCCAGATCTCGGGCACGTCCTCGATGCGGATCCAGTGCAGCTGGACGTTCTGCCGGTCACTGACGTCGGCGACGTCGCGACCGAACTCCGTGGAGATGCCGGCGACCACGCGCAGCTGTTCGCTGGTCAGCGCACCGCCGTCGATGCGCACCCGCATCATGAAGTACTCGGCGTCGAGCTCTTCGAGCTCCAGCGTCGCGGTCTTGCCGCCCGGGATGCCTTCCTTGCGCTGGGTGTACAGACCCATCCAGCGAAAGCGACCGCGCAGGTCGCCCGGGTCGATGCTGGCGAAGCCGCGCTTGCTGTAGATGTCCAGGATGCGCTGGCGGACGTTCAGCGGGTTGTCGTCGCGCTTGCTGCGCTCGTTCGGGTTCAGCGGCTCGCGGTAGCCGAGGGCCCACTGGCCCTGGCCGCGCAGCGGCTTGGTGGAGCGGGTTGCGTTCTCTCGCGCCGGCATGCGGCGTTCCCTTCGACGGACGGTGGCGGTGCGGTCATCGTGGGCGGCGCATGGTCGCGCCGGCGCTCAACAGGCCGCGGTCGTCACACGAAGCAGGTCGATGTGACGGCGCTGGGTCAGCACGAGGGTGTGCGACGGGAAGCGGAGCGCCATACCTCGATCGTCCCACACCGGATCGATGGTCCGGCACGAGCGAGACGCGACCGACATCCCTACCCGCACCGTAGGGAACGCCGCGTGTACGCAGCGACAACTCGGTGGTGGCGTGGCGGGTGCACGGGCCCCGGGACAATGGACGGGTGACCGGATACCCGCTGTTGCTCGACATCACCCACCGACGGGTCGTCG
Source organism: uncultured Jatrophihabitans sp. (assembly GCF_964252635.1). Classification (GTDB taxonomy): domain Bacteria; phylum Actinomycetota; class Actinomycetes; order Mycobacteriales; family Jatrophihabitantaceae; genus Jatrophihabitans. Next base: position 11,897 of record NZ_CAXUNP010000052.1, on the reverse strand, counting down.
TCGTCGGCGGGGGACAGGTCGCGGCCCGTCGTGCGCAGGGGTTGGTCGACGCGGGAGCCGAGGTCGTCGTCGTGGCGCCCGAGGTGGTCGACGAGCTGCGGGTGGACGGGGTCGTGGTCGTCGAGCGTGGCTTCGCGCCCACAGACCTGGACGGCGCCTGGCTCGCGGTCGCCTGCACCGACGTCGAGGCGGTCAACGCCGCGGTCGCCGAGGCGGCCCGCGCGCGACAGATCTTCTGCGTCCGGGCCGACGCCGCCGCCGAGGGAACGGCCCGGACACCCGCCGTGGCCCGGCTCGGCGAGGTCACGGTCGCGGTCAACGGCGGTGACGACCCGGGCCGGGCCCGGGCGCTGCGCGACGCGGTTGCGGCGGCCCTCGAGGCCGGGGACCTGCCGGTGCGGGCGCACCGGCGGACCGCGGGCGGTTCCGTCGCCCTGGTCGGGGGCGGGCCGGGTGACCCCGAACTGATCACCGTGCGCGGGCGCCGGGTGGTGGCCGACGCCGATGTCGTCGTCGTCGACCGGCTCGCACCACGACAGCTGCTCGACGGGCTCCCCGACGACGTCGAGGTCATCGACTGCGGCAAGTCCGCGCACCGCCACAACCTCACCCAGGACGAGATCAACGCCGTCCTGGTGGCCCGGGCTCGTGCCGGGCTGCGCGTCGTGCGGCTCAAGGGTGGGGACCCGTTCGTGTTCGGCCGCGGCGGGGAGGAGTGGCTCGCCTGCCTGGCCGCCGGGGTGCCCGTGACCGTGGTCCCAGGGATCAGCTCGGCGCTCGCGGCGCCGGCACTGGCCGGCATCCCGCTGACCCACCGCGGTGTCGCAGCCGACTTCACCGTCGTCTCCGGTCATCTGGACCCCGGCCGCCCGGCGGAGGAGGGCGTGGACTGGCCCGGGCTCGCCGCGAACGCCGGCACCCTCGTGATCCTCATGGCCATGGACCGTCTGGGCCTGATCGCGGATGCCCTGATCGCGAACGGGCGGCCGGCCGGGACGCCGGCCGCGGTCGTGCACCGTGCGGCCAGCGAGGAGGAGCGGGTCGTGCGCGCCCGGCTCGACGGCATCGACGCCGCAGCTCGTGAGGCCGGGGTCGGGGCGCCGGCGGTCGTCGTCGTCGGGGCCGTGGTGGACGTGCTCGGCGGGCGGTGACGAAACTCGGTGGACAGTGACGAACCCGACGACGGCGACCGACGCAGCGGAGGTATCGAAAACTGTCGGACCCGCGTTGCAGTCTGAGCAGCACTGATACCGAACGAGTCGCGTTCGAATTCTGTGCTAATATCGGACGGGCCACCGCAGGACGTCCTGGAGGTTGTCATGGCTGCACGATCACTACCGGTGCTGGCGGGTCCGTCCCGCGGCTCCGCCCTGGGGCTACTCGAGCAGGCCCGTGCGGTGCTGGCCGAGGCCGATCGTGCCGACGACGCCGGCGAGCGTTTCCGGCTGGCCCACCTGTCCGCGTTGCGTTCCGCCGCCGCCGTCTCCGCCCAGCGCGGCTGGCCGGCCGGTGCCCGTCGTCGCCTGCTGAGCGTGTGGGTGCTGCTGGAGCGGGTGGCGCCCGAGTACGGCGACTGGGCGAGCTTCTTCGCGGCCGGCGCGCCGGTACGCGCCGCGGTCGAGGCGGGTGCCTGGTCCGCGGTGAGCACGCGCACGGCCGACGATCAGGTGCGCGCCGCCCACGAATTCCTGACCCTCGTCGAGGACACGGTGGGCCTGCTCGCTGCCTGACGACGGGCCGTCCGGCACGGTGGTTCGACCTGATCGCGTGATCGTCGGTGTCGGGACCACCGGTTGTCGGAGGGCCCGACTAACCTCGGCCTCGTGACCCGCACGCACACCGAGACCGGCCTGGCCGCCGGCCGTGCCGCGGCCGGCAGGGTGGGCCTGGTGTCGAGGCTGCTCGCGCAGGCCCTCGAGGAGTCGAGCGGCGGCGGGACACCGCCCGCGGTGCTCGACTGCGGCGGCGGGAGCGGCACCTACGCCGTCCCGCTCGCGCTCGCCGGCTGCGACGTGACCGTCGTCGACGTGAGCGCCGACGCCCTCACCACGCTGAGCCGGCGCGCCGGCGAGGCCGGCGTCACCGAGCGGGTGCATCCCGTCGCCGGTGAGGCCGAACGGCTGGGGGAGCTGTTCCCGGGTCGTGCCTTCGACGCCGTGCTCGCCCACGGCATCCTCGACGCCGTCGACGACGTGGCGGCCACCTTCGCGGCCATGGTCGCCGCGGCGCGTCCCGGCGGGTTGGTCAGTGTGCTGGTCGCCAACCCGCCCGCGGCGGTGCTCGCGCGCGCGTTGGCGGGCGAGCCCGCGCAGGCGTTGCGTGAGCTGCGGCGCCTCGACGAGCCCGACGACTCGGTCGGCCCGCGCACCGTCGACGCACTGTGCGCCGGCGCGGGGCTGGTCCCGGTGGCCCGCCACGGCATCGGCGTCTTCTCCGACCTCGTCCCCGGCGCGGCCCTCGACTCCTCCGGCGCTCGTCAGGCCCTCGCCGACCTCGATGCCGAGGCCGCCGACCGTGCACCCTTCGCCGACCTCGCGGGACGCATCCACCTGCTGTCGCGTCGTCCGACCGATGCCTGACGGCCCGGATCATGGCTGACGGACATGGGCCGTAGCGCCGACCTTCCCCGGTCGGCCGGCACGTTCGACGGGGACGACAGCGGCTGCCCGATGCTGCACGTCGACATGGATGCGTTCTACGCCAGCGTGGAGATCAAGCGCCGCCCGGAGTTGCGCAACCGCCCGGTCGTCGTCGGCGGCGGGCACCGCGGCGTGGTGGCCGCTGCGTCCTACGAAGCCCGCAAGTACGGCGTGCGCAGCGCGATGCCGATGAGCCAGGCCCTGCGTCGGTGCCCGCACGCGGTGGTGCTGCCGCCCGATCGCGCCGCGTACACGGCCGCCTCGACGCACGTCATGGGGATCCTGCGCGACGTCACGCCGCTGGTGCAGCCGCTGTCCCTGGACGAGGCCTTCCTCGACGTCTCGGGTGCGGTGCGCGGGCAGGGCCGGCCGGGGGCCATCGCGGCCGCGATCCGCGAGCGGGTCTCCGCCGAGCTCGGGCTGACCTGCTCGGTCGGCGTGGCCCCCACCAAGTTCGTGGCCAAGCTGGCCTCGGCCCGGTGCAAGCCCGACGGCCTGCTCGTCGTCCCCGCGGCGGGGGTGCTCGAGTTCCTGCACCCGCTGCCGGTGACGGCGCTGTGGGGAGTGGGCGAGCGCACCGCCGAGTCGCTGCACCGCCTCGGGTTGCGCACTGTCGCCGATCTCGCCGCGATCCCGGCCGACACCTTGCGCCGGGCCGTCGGCGTGGCCGGGGCCGAGCACCTGTCCGCGCTCGCCGCCGGGCACGACCCGCGCCCGGTCGAGCCGGACGAGGTCGAGAAGTCGATCAGCGCCGACCGCACCATGGACGCCGACCTCGTCCTCGAGCGCGATGTCCGCCGCGAGCTGCTGCGCCTGGCCGAGGAGGTCGGTACGCGGGTCCGGTCGCGGAACTTTGTGGCGCGCACGGTGGGCATCAAGATCCGCTTCGCCGACTTCCGCACCATCACCCGCGTCCGCACCCTGCCGTCGTGGACGGCCTCGACCGGCGAGATCTTCCGGACGGCGGCGGACCTCTACCGCGGGCTCGACCTCGATCAGCCGCGGGTACGCCTGGTCGGGGTGAAGTGCGAGAACCTCCGTGACGCCGACGACGCCCCGGAGCAGCTCACGCTCGACCTGTCCCGCACCGAGACGGTCCCGGCGGGCGAGCCGGGACGAATGCGGGCCGATCGGGCGATCGATGCGGCGCGGTCGCGCTTCGGCCCGGCCGCGGTGACCTCGGGCTCGCTGCTGGGTCCGCATGCCGACGGCGCGAGTGCCCCGGTGAGCTCGGCGGATCGTCACCGGCCGCGGGCGCCGCGACGATCCGATTCACTCGACCCGTAACTTTCGAACACGCGATTCGGCTCGTATGCTCGTAGGTGTATGCGCCGCCTACCGGTGGGTACATCATTCTCGTCCAGACGAACCAACGCTGCTGTCCCCCCGACCGCGGCGACGAAGGAGGGCCCGGTGCCGCTCTCCGATCACGAGCAGCGTCTGCTCGATGAGATCGAGCAGGCCCTGTACGCCGAAGACCCCAAGTTCGCGGCGTCGGTCCGATCGGCGCGACGACGCTCGCGCACGAGACGCTCCGTCGTTCTGTGCATCCTCGGCACGATCGTCGGTCTCGGCCTGGTCCTCGTCGGCCTCATCTCGCAGATCATCGCGCTGAGCGTGGTCGGCTTCGTGCTGGTGGTCGGTTCGGCCGGGTACGCGGTGCAGGTGATCCGTGGGCGCGACCGCTCGAGCGCCACGCCCGACGACGCCTCCGGCGCCGCGCAGCCGCGGCAGAGCCCGCAGCGGCAGGGCGGTCTGCGCAACCGGATGGAAGACCGGCTCCGCAAGCGCTTCGACGAGAACTGATCCCTGCAGCGTCGACGGAGGCCAGTCCCGCAGTTTGACCGCAGCCGGTGCCCGCAGGGCGCTGGCTGTCGTCGTCTGTCCTGGCCGTCCGGTGCGGGACACCGGGCGCAGCTCCGACGCGCGGCACGACCGGTGCGAACGGGTCAGGCCTCGCGGCTGCCTCGTCGACGAGCCGGCGGTCCCCAGCCGAGCGACGCCGGCCACAACCTCGATCGCAGTCGGGTCGACAGGCTGCGCCCGGCACGCAGGTCGCCGGTGACATCCCGCAACCCGCGTTCCAGGGCCCGCTCGTCCACCATGTGGCTGCCCGGACCCGAGTACCGGCCGCGCTCGACGGCCGCCGCCAGTTCCTGCAGCGAACCGGCCGACCCGGTGGCCGCGCCGCCCAGCCAACCGGCGACCTGGCGCGGCGACCGGGCCGATGACCACACGTAGCCGAGATCGACCGCGGTGTCGGACAGCTCGGCCCACAGCGCATCGGCGTCCCCGGCACGCCGCGCGTGCGTGAGCCGCCGCCGGCGGCGCCCGGCCCGCACCGCGGCGGGGGTCAGGACCAAGGCCAGCACGACGATCGCACCCAGCGCCCACCACAACGGAGCGGTCGACGTGCCGCTGCCGGTCGACTCGGCCTGCGGCTGTGCGCCCTTGGGCGCCGCTGACGTCGGCGTGGGGGAGGTGGACGCCGAGGACCCGGCGGACTTCTGCGGGATGCCGTTGGCCGGAGCCTGCCCGCTGCTGCCGTTGGGGTGCGGGGCCCAGGGCAGGTCGGTCTTGGTGCCGCCGACCAGGCCGGCTGCCGGTGTCGGGTCGAACGGGATCCAGCCGATCCCGCTGAAGTAGGCCTCGACCCACGAGTGCGCCTCGGCGCTGGTGACCGTGAAGTTGCCGGACGCGTCGGCCGGCTCGTGCATGTAGCCCAGCACGACCCGTGCCGGCACCTTCGCGTCACGGAGCATGACGGCCATGGCCGCGGCGTACTGCTGGCAGTACCCCTGCTTGTTGCGCAGGAAGTCGACCAGGGCCGAGCCGGAGTCGCCCGGCTTGGTCTTGAGGTTGTACACGAACCCGTTGGCCGGATTGGTGAAGTAGTCGTGGATGGCGCGAGCCTGCTGGTAGGGGCTGCTGAGGCCCTTGGTCAACTTCTCGACCAGCTGGTGGGCGTAGGACGGGAAGTTGCCGGGCAGCTGCAGGTCGTCGGCCAGCTCCGCGCCCGGTGTGCCGGTGGCGGCCGTGAGCTGGTTGGCGGTGGGGGCGGACTGTTCGAAGTTCTCGACGTAGGTCTGACCCTTGGTGACCTTGTCGCCGAGCAGGATCTGGTCCTTCGGGGCCCAGGTGCCGCCGGTCAGGCCGTTGATCGAGACCGGTTGGGTGAAGACGGGCGCGTTCCCGCGCAGCCCGGTGATGCTGATCTGCGCCTGCATGGAGACGCTGTTCTCGGCGCCCCCGTCCTGCGGGACGGTGTCGAAACGGTTGGCGTCGACCGAGACCTGGTCGCCGTGGTCGGCGACCTGCCATCCGTCGCCCGTGTAACGCTCCAGGACGTTGACCCGCAGGTAGAAGGGCTGCGTCGGCGCGCCGCCGCTGATGTGCACCCGAGCCATCGACACCGGTGAGGGCCGGTCGAGCTGGCCCTTGAGCGCGGCGAAGGGGCTGATCGACCCGCCGCCACTACCCCCGAAACCACCGACGCCGTTGCCGTTGCTGCCGTGGAACGCGTTGGCGATGAGATTGCGCGACTGACCGGGCACGAGCAGCGGCGCCAGGACGGCCAGGACGAGCGCGGTGACCACGATCCGTGGGGCGGACACGGCCCAACGGGCCGTGCTGGTCGGGCGGCGCGGACTGCGGAAACGTCGCCCCCACCGGTCGAGCTCGTCGCCGGCGTCGAGACCGAGCAGCAGCAGGAACCCCGCGGCGGAGAAGACGAACCACACCCACGACACGGGCTCGCGCGGCACCGCGCCGGAGACGGTGTAGACGACGAGCAGCGGGACCCCGGCGAGCGCACCGCGGTGGCCGACGACCGCGATGAGGTCGATGAGCGCGGCGAGCAGGCCGAGCAGCGCGCACAGGACGAGCTTCACGGCCACCGTGCTGTGGATCGGCGCCACCGAGTTGGCCGTGGTGTCGTGCAGGTCGCCGAGCAGCGACGAGACCTGGTGCATGGTCGCCGCGGTGGGGATCAGGCCGCCCACCGCGTGCTCGGAGACGAACCGCAGGGTCAGCCACGGCACGAGCAGGATGATGCCGGGCCAGATGTCCAGCGCGCCGGGCGGTCGGCGCCGGCGCAGCCACATGGCCGGGCCGAGCACCACCAGCATGCTGATCCACACGTCGGCCAGCCAGGCCCAGTCGCTGAAGATGCCCTTGAGCGGGATGACCCCCAGCGCTGCTCCGAGCAGCGCCTGTGCGGTGCGGCGGACGCCGGGCGACACCGGGCGTCGGGGCGGCGCCGGAGCCGGGCCGGCGCCCGGGGCGCGACGTGGGGGAGCGGTCGCGGTCATCGGGCGGCCACCGCCTGGGTCCGCACGCCGGCGCCGGCCAGCAGCAGCTGCCACGCGTACGCCAGCGGAGTGCCGTGCGGCACGACCTGGACGCGCCATCCCGACGAGCGCAGCACGGCCGCAGCCGCCTCGGTGGACGAGCGCCGGTCCGGCTCCGGGGCGTTCCCGGCCCAGGAGTCGACGTCGAGCAGCAGGGCCATCGCCGGGGTGGACCGCCCCCGCGGCAGCACCTCGGCGAGCAACCGCACGTCGGCGGCACCCAGCCGCCCCAGCACGGCGACCAGCGCCGACTCGTGGGCAGCGCTGCGGATCTGGTCGGCGATGCCGGTGAGGCCCGCGGACGGCGATTCGCGCAGCACCGCCAGTTGGGTGGTGAGCGAGTCGACGTCGGTGAACTGGGTGCGGACGGGCTGCTGGCTGTCGACGACGAGCCCGACGTCGCGCCCCGCGTGCACGGCCTGGACGGCGAGGCTCGCCGCCGCGCTGATCGCCCACTCGAGGCTGTTGTTGTCGCGCTCGTCCACCGGGTCCGGGCCGGCGGTCTCCGGGGCCGGTCTGCGCGACTCGTGGGCGGTCCTGCGGACGTCGAGCAGCACGGTGCTGTGCGCCCGCCACGGGCGCTCGGCCTGGCGCACCATGAGCTGTCCGGTCCGCGCGGTGGAGCGCCAATGGATCTTGCGGAGGTCGTCGCCGATGCGGTACTCGCGGGTCGAGGCGTCGTCGGCCCCGTGCGAACCGACGGAGTGACTCCCGGCGTTGCCACCGGGGTCGTCGGAACGGGGCGGGTTCACCGCCGGCAGCCGGTCGATCCGCGGGGTCACCAGGAACTCGGTCGTCGTGCTGAAGGACCGGGTGAGCTCGATCATCCGGAACGAGTCACCGAGCCGGATGCGCAGCGGACCCACCCGGTAGCGACCGCGGCCGAGTGCCGGGATGCGGTAGCTGATCGTGCGCGACTCGCGGTTGGACAGGGAGTCGACGACGAAGCGGGCGCGTCCGGTGACGCCGGCGGGCAGCTGGTCCTCCAGCATCAGCGCCCCGGTGGGCAGTACCGATCGGTTGCTGACGGTGAGATTGACGGTGACCGTCTCGCCGGAGGCCACGCGCCGCGGCTCCAGACCCCGCCGGTTGGCCACCTGCAGCCGGGAGCGGTGCACGACCACGGCCGCGACCAGGGGGATGGCGGCGGCGAGGACGCCGGCCCGCACGAGATCGGTCTCACCGAGCAGGATCCCGCACAGCACCGCCGTGACGCCGGCGGCCAGCAGACAGCTCGCGCGGGTCGTCAGCCCCAGACGTCGGCTCACGCTCAGCGCACTCCGGACCCGGGTCCGGGGATGGGCGTCACCGAGACGATGTGGCGCAGGATCTGCTCGGCCGTGCGCCCGGCGACGTGCGCCTCGGCGGTCAGCAGCAGCCGGTGCGCCAGCACCGGTGTCAGCAGGTGCTGCACGTCGTCGGGGATGACGTACTCGCGGCCGGCGAGCGCGGCCCAGGCCTTCGCCGACCGCAGCAGCTGCAGCGTGGCGCGCGGCGACGCGCCGAGCCTGACCTCGTTCGAGCGACGGGTGGCCTCCGCCAGGTCGACCGCGTAGGCCTTGATCGCGTCGGACACGTAGACGCTGCGCACCGCTCCGATCAGCGCGCGGATCTCGGCCGCGTCCGACACCGCCCGCAGATCGTCGAGCGGGTCGCCGGCCGCGTGCTCGTCGAGCATCGCGATCTCGGCGTTGCGGTCCGGGTAGCCCATCGAGATGCGCGCGGTGAACCGGTCCCGCTGGGCCTCGGGCAGCGGGTAGGTGCCCTCCATGTCGATCGGGTTCTGGGTGGCCAGCACCAGGAACGGCGACTCGAGGTAGTAGGTCTCGCCGTCGACCGTGACCTGGCGTTCCTCCATGCACTCGAGCAGGGCGGCCTGGGTCTTCGGGGAGGCTCGGTTGATCTCGTCGCCGACGACGATGTTCGCGAACACCGGGCCCGGTTTGAACTCGAAGTCGCGGTCCTCGGCGTTGTAGACGCTGACGCCGGTCACGTCGCTGGGGAGCAGGTCCGGCGTGAACTGGATCCGCCGCACGGAGCAGTCGATCGAGCGGGCCAGGGCCTTCGCGTATTTGGTCTTGCCCACGCCGGGCACGTCCTCGATGAGCAGGTGACCCTCGGCGAGCAGCACCGCGAGGCCCATCCGCACCGCCTGGGTCTTGCCCTCGATGACCTGCTCGATGTTGGCGCCGATGCGCTTGCCGGCGTCGGCCACGGCGCTCAGCGTGGCGATCGGGGTGTCCTGGTCAGGACCGGCATGGCGGGCACTGCGGGGCAGGTCGTCCACAAATCCGTCCTTCGGTGTCGTCGCGCCGCCGAGGCGCCCGGCAGGTCTCTCGAGTATGCCGACTTCCTGCGCCGGAGGCACGGGCCCGATCACGCCCCGTGGGGGGAAACGGTGACCGCGACACGACGGTTCAGGCATTGACCGTGGCATGTTGTGGGTTAGAGTGGGGCCCAGTGGGGAGAGTTGGTGACGACCGGCTCGTTTCCGCCCCGGAATGGGTCTCGGAGGTGAGCGGCCGTGTTCCTCGGTACGCACACCCCGCGACTGGACGACAAGGGCCGCCTGGCGCTCCCGGCGCGGTTCCGACAGGACCTGGAAGGAGGCCTGGTGATCTGCAAGGGACAGGACCGGTGCCTCTACGTCTTCCCCGTCGGTGAGTTCGGGCGGGTCACGGAGGCCCTGCGCAACGCACCGGTCACCGACCGCCGCGTCCGGGACTACTCGCGGGTGCTGTTCGCCAGCGCCTCGCAGGAGAACCCCGACGGTCAGGGCCGCATCACCGTTCCGCCGACCCTGCGTGACTACGCGGGGCTGTCGAAGGACTGCGTCGTCATCGGCGCCAACACCCGCATCGAGGTCTGGGACTCCGGTGCCTGGAACGACTACCTGCAGGCCACCGAGCCCGGGTTCTCCGACATCGCCGAGGAGGTGCTGCCCGGCGTGCTCTGAGCGCGAGGTGTTCCCCGTCCGACCGTCCTCACCCCATCGACTCATGACCGTCGTTGCCTCCGGCCTCCTCCCGTCCAACCACCTGGCGTCACTTCCCCGGCGCCAGGCGGGACGGGCGGGGACCAGAAACAACGACACCGCAGTCCACACCCGAGCCCTCCGGACGGTCCCCGCCGTCACGACGCCCAGGAGCCCCAGCATGAGCGAGGCCTGCCGAGCGAACCAACGGCATCGCGTCTCCGCATGTCCGAGCGGAGCGAGGACATGAGCGAACGCGAGCCGGCCCACGTGCCCGTGCTGCTCGATCGGGTGCTGGCCCTGCTCGGCCCGGCGCTGTCCGACCGGCCCGCGGTGGCCGTCGACGCCACGCTCGGCCTGGGCGGGCACGCCGAGGCCCTGCTCGAGGCGCACCCGCAGCTGACCCTCGTCGGCCTCGACCGCGACCCGGTGGCGCTGGCCCGCAGCCGTTACCGGCTGGCCCGCTACCAGGAGCGCATCCACCTCGTGCACGCCGTCTACGACCGGATGCCGGAGGTGCTCGACGAGCTGGGCGTCGTCGGCGTCGACGGGGTGCTGTTCGACCTCGGGGTGTCGTCCATGCAGCTCGACGTGGCCGAGCGCGGGTTCGCGTACGCCCAGGACGCCCCGCTGGACATGCGGATGGACCAGAGCAGCGGCATCACCGCCGAGGACGTCGTCAACACCTACCCGGTCGCGGAGCTGGCGCGGGTGCTGCGCGAGTACGGCGAGGAACGGTTCGCACTGCGGATCGCACGGTCCATCGAGCGCGCGCGCCAGGTGGCCCCGCTGCGATCGACCGCGGCCCTGGCCGAGCTGGTGCGCGACGCCATCCCCGCGGCGACGCGGCGACGCGGAGGGCACCCGGCCAAGCGCACCTTCCAGGCGTTGCGGATCGAGGTCAACGCCGAGCTGGACGCGGTGCGGTCCGCGGTACCCGCCGCGCTGACCGAACTGACCGTGGGCGGACGCATCGTCGTGCTCTCCTACCAGTCGCTGGAGGACCGCATCGTCAAGCAGGCCTTCGCCGAACTGGCCACCGACCGCACGCCGCCCGACCTCCCGGTGCCGCTGCCCGACAGCGGTCCGCAGCTGCGCCTGCTCAGCCGGGGGTCCGAACCGGCCACCGAGGGCGAGGTCGCGAGCAACCCGCGCGCCGCCTCGGTGCGGCTGCGTGCCGCCGAGCGGATCCGGATCGCGTCGTGAGCACCGCAACCCGCCAGCCCGGTGCCCGTAGGGCGACCCGCGCCCCCCGGGTGCCGTTCGCGCTGCTGGTCACCGCGCTCATCCTGGGCGGGCTCGTGCTGCTGCTGGGTCTGAACACCGCGTCAGCGGCCAACGAGCTGAAGCGGCGCGACCTGGCCGCGCGCGACCAGCGCGTCGCCGCCCAGGTGCAGCAGCTGCGCAACCAGGTCGCGCTCAGCGCGGCCCCTGGCAACCTGGCCCGCGCCGCCGCCGAGCTCGGCATGGTGCCCGCCGGCAACCCGGCCTTCATCGTGCTCGGCCCCGACGGTTCGGCGAAGGTGCTCGGCAAGGCCAAGGCCGTCGTCGGCGTGCCGCAGCCCATCGCCCCGGCCCCGACCACGCCGCACAAGGCGAAGGCGTCCAAGACCGCCTCGAAGACGCCGGCTACGAGCACGAGCGCCCACAGCACCAAGACCCCGAAGACCTCGAAGACGCCGGCCGGCGGACGGCACCGGAGCACGAGCGCCAAGCCGTCGACCTCGACGTCGCGGGCGACGTCCTCGAGCACGCCGACCTCCACGCCCACGCCGACGCTCACCCTGCCCGGAGGACATCGATGACCGATCGGCGCCAGCCGCGTCAAGGGCCCCGCCAAGGGCCCCGTCAGGTACCGGTCCCCCGTCAGGGACCGGTTCCGCGGCAAGGACTTCCGCGCCAGGGGAACGGAACGGGGGGGCGCCCCAGGGGAGG
>NZ_CAXUNP010000051.1:0-25604 GCF_964252635.1 uncultured Jatrophihabitans sp. | reverse complement strand
ACCCGGAAGGAACACCGTGTCCGACACGACCAAGCCCGACGCCGAAGTCGGCGAGATGAACGAGCCCCAGGCCAATCTGGACGAGAACCAGTGCCCGGTGGCCGGCAACCGTCGCAAGTACCCCGTCGAGGGCGGCAGCAACAGCGACTGGTGGCCCAACCAGCTCAACCTCAAGGTGCTGCGCAAGCACACGTCCGTCGCCAACCCGATGGACTCCGACTTCGATTACGCGGCGGCCTTCCAGACCGTCGACCTCGGCGAGCTCAAGGCCGACGTCGAAGCGATCATGACCGACTCGAAGGACTGGTGGCCGGCCGACTACGGGCACTACGGCCCGTTCTTCATCCGCATGGCGTGGCACAGCGCCGGCACCTACCGCACCCATGACGGGCGGGGTGGCGCCGGTTCGGGCATGCAGCGTTTCGCACCGCTCAACAGCTGGCCCGACAACGGCAACCTCGACAAGGCGCGTCGGCTGCTCTGGCCGGTCAAGCAGAAGTACGGCCGCCGCCTCTCGTGGGCCGACCTGATCGTCTTCACCGGCAACGTCGCGCTCGAGTCCATGGGCTTCGAGACCTTCGGCTTCGCCGGCGGCCGCGAGGACCGCTGGGAGCCGGACGAGGACGTGTACTGGGGCCCCGAGGAGGTCTGGCTCGGCGACGACCGCTACACCGGTGACCGCGAGCTGGAGAGCCCGCTGGCCGCGGTGCAGATGGGCCTGATCTACGTCAACCCCGAGGGCCCGAACGGCGTCGCCGACGCGCTCGCGTCCGCTCGCGACATCCGCGAGACGTTCGGCCGGATGGCCATGAACGACGAGGAGACGGTCGCGCTCATCGCCGGCGGGCACACCTTCGGCAAGACCCACGGTGCAGCCGATCCGGAGCAGTTCGTCGGCCCGGAGCCGGAGGGCGCACCGCTGGAGCAGCAGGGTCTCGGCTGGCAGCAGAAGTTCCAGAGCGGCAAGCACGGCGACGTCATCACCAGCGGCATCGAGGTCACCTGGACCGACGAGCCCACGAAGTGGACGAACAAGTACCTGAAGAACCTCTACGCCTACGAGTGGGAGCTGACCCAAAGCCCGGCCGGGGCGAACCAGTGGCAGCCGAAGGACGGCGGCGGCGCCAACACCGTCCCCGACCCGGACGGCACGCCGAACAAGCGCCCGCCGACGATGCTGACCACCGACCTCGCCCTGCGCGTCGACCCGGTCTACGAGCAGATCACGCGCCGCTTCCTCGCCAACCCGGACGAGTTCGCCGACGCGTTCGCGCGCGCCTGGTTCAAGCTCACCCACCGCGACATGGGTCCGATCCAGCGCTACCTCGGCGACCTCGTCCCGGACGAGCCGCTGATCTGGCAGGACCGCGTCCCGGCCCCGGAGGGTCAGCCCGTCGACGACAACGACATCGCGACGCTGAAGACCGCGATCCTGGACTCCGGCCTGTCCGTGTCGCAGCTGGTGCGCACCGCATGGGCGGCTGCGTCGTCCTTCCGCGGCAGCGACCTGCGGGGCGGTGCCAACGGTGCCCGGATCCGCCTGCAGCCGCAGGCCGGCTGGGAGGTCAACAACCCCGACGAGCTGGCCCAGGTGCTGCGCACGCTCACCCAGGTGCAGCAGTCGTTCAACGACGCCGGCGGCGCGCACGTCTCGCTGGCCGACGTCATCGTGCTCGGCGGCGCTGCTGCGATCGAGAAGGCAGCGCGCGACGCGGGTCAGGACATCACGGTGCGGTTCACGCCGGGACGCACCGACGCGACGCAGGAGCAGACCGACGTCGAGTCCTTCGTCGGCCTCGAGCCGCACTCGGACGGCTTCCGCAACTGGGTCGGCAAGGGTCAGCGCCTGCCCGCCGAGTACCTGCTCGTCGACCGCGCGAACCTGCTCGACCTCAGCGCACCCGAGATGACGGTGCTCGTGGGCGGTCTGCGGGTGCTCGGGGCGAACTGGGACGGGTCCTCGCAGGGCGTGTTCACCGAGCGGCCCGGCACGCTGTCCAACGACTTCTTCGTGAACCTGCTCGACATGGGGGTCACCTGGACGCCGACGGACGAGTCGGCGGAGTCGTTCGAGGGGCGCGACGCGACGGGCAACGTCGTGCGCACCGGCAGCCGCGTCGACCTGCTGTTCGGCTCGAACTCCGAGCTCCGCGCTGTCGCCGAGGTCTACGCGAGCGACGACGCGAAGGAGAAGTTCGTGGCGGACTTCGTCAAGGCCTGGAACAAGGTCATGGACGCCGACCGCTTCGACATCCGGTAGCAGCGACGTCCGATCCACGCTCCACCCGGCCGGGCCGGTCCTCCCACGAGGGCCGGCCCGGCCGTCGTTTCGCGGGCGGACCTATGGTGAGCCATGGCCCGCTACCTCGACGTCCACCCCGACGACCCGCAGCCGCGACTCGTCACCCAGGCCGTCAACCTGTTGCGTGACGACGCGCTGATCGCCTACCCGACCGACTCCTGCTACGCGCTGGGCTTCGAGATGGACAGCCGCACCGGCGCCGACCGCATCCGGCGCATCCGACACCTCGACGACCACCACCACTTCACGCTGGTGTGCGCCGACTTCGCACAGCTCGGCGAGTTCGTGCAGCTGAACAACGCGGCGTTCCGCGCGATCAAGTCGGTGACGCCGGGCCCGTACACGTTCATCCTGGCCGCGACCCGCGAGGTACCGAAGCGGCTCGCGCACCCGCGCAAGCGCACCGTCGGCGTGCGGCTGCCGCGGCACGCCGTGGCGCAGGCCCTGGTACGCGAGCTCGGCAAGCCCCTCGTGTCGAGCACCCTGCTCGTCCCCGGTGAGGACGAGGCCATGACCGACGGGTGGGCCATCAAGGACCGCTTCGACCACGAGCTGGACGCGGTCGTCGACTCCGGCGAGTGCGGCACCGAACCCACGACGGTCGTCGACTTCTCGTCCGGCTACCCCGAGGTCACCCGCATCGGTGCCGGGGACCCGTCGCCGTTCGAGTGAGCGACGCCGGCTGAGCCCGGTCAGAAGCGCAGCGTGGCCACGGCCTCCGCGAACTCGGCGGGCGCCTCCTGCGGGACGTTGTGCCCCACCGGCAGCCGCGGGTTGGCCACGAGCCGGGTGAAGTGTCGACGGTGCTCCTCGGGCGGAGCGGCCTCGCCGAGCCCGTCGCGGGTGGCGTCGACGACGATCGTCGGCACCTCGATGACGGGTTGTTCGGCGATCTGGTCCTCGCCGGCCTGGTAGGCGGGATCGCCGCCGACCAAGCCGAAGCGGTGACGGTAGGAGTGCACGACGACGTCGACGAAGTCGGGATTCTCGAACGACGGCGCGGTTGCCGCGAAGTCCTCGTCGGTGAACGCCCAGCCGGGCGACCAGTCCTGCCACAGCACCCGTGCGAACTCGGCGCGGTGGGCGGCGAGCCCGGCCCGACCCCGCTCGGCGTGCAGGTAGAACTGGTACCAGAGCGCGCGCTCGGTGCGCGGCGATGCGGGCCGTCCCGACGCGCTGATGTTCTGCACGTTGTAGCCGTCCGCCGTCACCAACCCGGCGACCGACTCCGGCCACAGCATCGCTGTCAGGCACGCGGCCCGACCGCCCCAGTCGTAGCCGGCGACCACGGCCGGCCCCAGGTCGAGGGCGATCAGCAGCTCGTGCAGGTCGTGGGCCAGGGCCGCCTGCTGGCCCGACCGCGGCGTGGCGTCGTCGACGAACCGGGTCGGTCCGTAGCCGCGCAGGTAGGGCACCACGACGTCGGCGCCGCGTGCGGCGAGCCGGCGCGCGACCTCGTCGTAGGCGCGGGTGTCGTAGGGGAAGCCGTGCAGCAGCACCACCGGCGGGCCGTTGTGGTCACCGCGCCGCTCGACGGCGACGTCCAGGACACCGGCCCGGACCGTCTGGACCTCGAACTCCGTCATGCCTCCATGATGGTGGACCGGCGCCGCGACCTGCTCCGTCACCGTTGTGCCGGATTGGTCCGGATCGCGCACGCACGCGGGCCTGTATCGAGCCGTTTCGGCCCTTGCTAGGCCTTGCCTGTGAGTGCATATTCGCTCTGCCACGAGGCGCGAGGCCTGTGGTATCCGCGCTTCTGGGGGACGCATGGCACGACAACACGCACGCACGATGATCATCGCCGGGGCGGTCGCCGCAACGGTGGCCGGGGCCCTCGTGGTCCCGAGCGCGGCCGGGGCCGCGGCGGCGAAGGGCATCCCGCACGTCTCGGTCCACCTGGGCAAGGGGGTGAGCACCAGCCGCACCCACCTGTACCCGGGGCGGGTCACCTTCGACGTGCACTCGAGCAAGGGCCAGAACTCGTTGCAGCTCGCGAGCCTGGCCAAGGGGTACAGCCTGGCCCAGGCCAGTCAGGACATCGGCAAGGCCTTCGGCGGCGACGTGACGGCGGTCCGGACGGTCGACAAGTTGATCCACTTCAAGGGCGGGGCCGCAGCGAGCCCGAAGCACCCGGGCCACGTGACCGTCTACCTCTCGGCCGGGACGTACTACCTGGTCAACCAGAACACCAACAAGGCCAAGACGATCACCGTCTCCGGCAAGGCCGTGAACCGCAAGACGGTCCGGACCAACAGCCGCATCACCATGCTGACCTACGGGTTCGACTCGCTGCCTCGCCTGCACCGCTCGGGGACGATGCGGCTCAACAACATCAGCGACCAGCCGCACTTCCTCGTGCTGGTGCACATCAAGCCCAGCACCACGAACAAGCAGCTGATGAAGGCGTTCCAGAGCGAGTCCGACAGCCAGCCCAAGTTCGTCCTGAAGGGTGAGGTCGACAGCGCCATCCTGTCGCCGTACAAGACCCAGGCCTTCACCTACAAGCTGCCGGCCGGCACGTACGTGATGGCCTGCTTCTGGCCGGACGACGACACCGGCATGCCGCACGCGGCCATGGGCATGTTCAAGAAGGTCGTCCTCTACTGAGCCCGAGGCCCGCGGGTCCGACCCGCGAGTGAGTCAACGGGGCTCACCGCCCACCGGCGGTGGGCCCCGTTGACCGTCCGCTCGGGGTCGTGCGGTCGGCACCGTCGGCGTCGACGTCGCGGCCCGCTCGTAGCATCGCCACGTGCCGAAGGAACGCGGGACGACCGTGATCGCCACGAACCGCCGGGCGCGGCACCTCTACGTCGTGCTGGACACGGTCGAGGCCGGCATCTGCCTGGTCGGCAACGAGGTGAAGAGCCTGCGTCTCGGCCGGGCCTCCCTCGTCGACGCGTTCGCCATGGTCGACGACCACGAGGTCTGGCTGCACAACCTGCACATCGCCGAGTACGCCATGGGCAGCTGGACGAACCACCCGACGCGACGCACCCGCAAGCTGCTGCTGCACCGCTCGCAGATCGTGCGCTGGGAGGTGCGCGTGCGCGAGAGCGGCTTGTCGATGGTGCCGCTGTCGCTGTATTTCCACGACGGCCTGGTCAAGCTCGAGCTGGCGCTGGTGCGCGGCCGCAAGACGTGGGACCGGCGTCGTGCCCTCGCCGAACGCGACGCGCGCCGCGAGGTCGAGAGGGCGCTCTCCCAGCACGTGAAGGGTCGGCGCCGCTGACCTCCGGCTGACGACCGGCCTGCGGGCCACCCGTCAGCCCGTGCCCGTCAGGCCGTGCCCGTCACGCCAGACCGGTCAGCTCGGTCTCGCGTTCACCGCCCGTCCACGCCGGATGGACGCGGATCAGGTGCTCGTTGCCGAGGAACGCGCGCCGCAGCTCGTCGGGCAGGCCCTCGAACGGTGAGACCTGCGAGCGGTGCAGCGCGATCGCGGCGTCCCGTTCGGCGAGGAACCGCCCGGTCTCGAGGACGGTGGTGAGCTCGTCGTCCGGCGTGCCGATCGCGGGCAGCTCGGTGTACGCGGCGGCGTCCTGGTCGCCCGCGTGGTGCCGCACCCAGGCGTGCATCAGCGAGCGCGGCAGGCAGTGCAGGTAGAGCACGGTCGACGTGCCGGCCAGCACCTGCTCGACGGCCTCGCGCACGCGTAGGTGGTCGCGGTGCCCGTCGCCACCGTCGAGGGTGATGACCACGTCCGGGTGGTGCCGGTCGATCGCCGAGCGCACGGCCTCGCGCACCTGGTCGTCCGGCGCGCCGACGAGGGTGGCCGGGCCGGCCTCGCCGCCCATCCCGGAGTCGACGAAGTCGAGCACCTCGACCTCACCGACGCCGAGCAGGTCGGCCGAGGCCCGCAGTTCGGCCTCACGCAGCGCGGCCACGCCGTCCGGCGCGTCGACACCGGCCCGCACCTCACCGGCCTCGCCCCGTGTCGCGCAGACGACGACCGTGCGTGCCCCGCGCTCCGCGGCGTGCAGCAGTGACGACCCGCACCCGAACGTCTCGTCGTCCGGGTGGGCGACGACGACCAGCACGGTCGTCATGAGGCGGCGGCCACGAACGACTCGATCTCCGCGGCCATGGTGTCGGGCACCTCGAACATCGGGAAGTGGCTGCGCGCCTCCAGCCGGGTGACCGAGAACCACGGGTGCGTCGCGGCGAACTGCTGCTGCGCGGCGAGCACCGCGTCGTCGGCGGGCTGGGCGTAGAGGTGCAGCACGGGGCACGGCTGCAGCTCGGCCAAGGCCTCGAGCGGCACGGGCGCCGCGGCGAAGCCGGCCTGGATCTCGCGGCCCGCACGCTGCCAGTGCCGTGCGCCGTAGGAGCACATCGACGCAACGTAGTCCCGCAGCTCGGGCAGGTCGAGACCGTCGGTCCACATCCCTGTCAGGCCGGCGCGCACGTCGGCCCACGCGGGCGACTGCAACCCGGCGAGGGCGTCGGCGAATCCGGGAGGCGTGCCCAGCACCATCCAGTCGAGCAGCACCACAGCGGGCACGGCCTCGGCACCGAGCCGCCGGCGCAGCTCGACCGCGGCCCACCCGGCGTGCGAGAGCGTGACCGGGACGATGCGGTCGATGCCGAGCCCCTGCATGCGCTCGACGATCCCGTCGACGACGTCGGACGTGGACACCTCGTCGCGGGCCGGGGACTCACCGTGGTCGGGCAGGTCGACGGTGAGGACCCGGCGGTGGGCGGCGGCGCGGGCGGCCAGGCCGTCGAAGACCGATCGGCTGCCGCACCAGCCCGGGACGAACACCAGGGCGGGGTCGCCCTGGCCGAGGTCGGTGACGGCGAGCGGGGCCGTGGCGGTGGTGGTGCTGGTCATCATCTGCTCCCTGCTTTGATACTGCCCTGTGCAGTATATTGCAGGAGAGTAGATACTGCACAGGGCAGCATGTCAAGATGTTGGCGTGACCACACCGAGATCAACCACCGCGTACGCGATCCTGGGCCTGCTGGGGGTGCGCAGCTGGACCACCTACGAGCTGGCCAAGCAGGTGCAACGCAGCCTGAACTGGTTCTGGCCCCGCGCCGAACGCAAGCTCTACGACGAGCCCAAGCGATTGGTCGCCGACGGGTTGGCCACCGCCTCGGTCGAGGCCACGGGCAAGCGGTCCAAGACCGTCTACGGCATCACCGAAGCCGGCCGAGCGGAGCTACGTCGCTGGTTGGACGAGCCCTCGGCCCCACGAAGCGGGGAGTTCGAGGCCATGATGAAGGTGTTCTTCGCCGACGCCGGCTCCGTGGGGCAGCTGCGCACCACGTTGGGGCGCATCCGCGAGGAGGCCGCCGAGCGCATCGACCGCCTCGGCGAGATGACCGCCGCGGTCGCGGCCGAACCGCGCTTCCCCGAGCGGCTGCACATCAGCGCGCTTAGCGTGCGGCTGCAGCTCGAGCAGGAGCTGGGCATCCTGCGCTGGGCCGACTGGGCCGACGAGCAGGTGGCGCAGTGGCCGGCCGCCGACGATGCGGGCGCCTGGGACGTCCAGGGTTCGCTCGCCGCGACCGTCGCCGACAGCGAAGCCGCGACGGGTCACTGACCCGTCGCGGCTCCGGCTGTGCTGGCTGCTGGTTGCTGGTTGCTGGTCACAGCCTCTCGGTGATCACAGGATCGCGCCGAGCTCCTCGGCGTGCTCGAGCGTGGTCTCCTCCGTGCCGTCGATGACGGTCGGGGTCGGACGCTTCTGCCGTGACACCAGGACGAACGCGAGGATCGCGGCCAGGATCAACGCACCGAGACCCCAAGTGAAGGCCACGGTGTAGCCGTGCACCACACCGGCCCGCACGCTGCCCTGACCGTGGTCACGGATGTAGTGGGCGGTGGCGGTCGCGGCCAGGGTGTTCAGCAACGCCGTACCGAGCGAACCACCGACCTGCTGGGTGGTGTTGACCAGGGCGCTGGCCACACCGGCGTCGCGGTCCTCGACACCGATGAGCGCCGTGCTGGACAGCGCGACGAATGCAAAGCCCATGCCGAGGCTCATGACGATCTCGGCGGGAAGCACGTGCAGCGCGTAACCCGAGTTCACGTCCAGCCGGGTGAACAGCGCCATGCCGACGGCCGCGGCGATCGTCCCGCCCACCATCAGCGGACGCGGGCCGATGCGCGGCAGCAGGCCACTGGCCATGCCCGCCGCGACGACGATGCCCGCACTGAACGGCAGGAACGCGAGCCCGGACTTCAGGGCGCTGTAGTGCAGCGTGCCCTGCAGGTAGTAGACGAGGAACAGGAACATGCCGAACAGCGACAGGCCGATCAGCAGCGAGACGAGGAACGCGCCGGCCCGGTTGCGCTCGGTGAACACGCGCGTGGGCAGCAACGGCTCCTTGGTGCGGTTCTCGATGACGACGAACGCGACGAGCAGCACCACGGCGGCCGCGAGCAGGACGATCGTCGTGGTCGCGGACCAGCCGTCCTCGTTCGCCTTCGTGAAGCCGTAGACAAGCGCCACCAGGCCGAGCGTGCTGGTGATGACGCCGGGGATGTCGTAGTGCGCCTTGCCCGCTGCGCGGCTCTCGTGCACGACGAGCACGCCGGCGATCGCGGTGATGATGGCGATGGGGGTGTTGACGAGCAGCGTCCAGCGCCACGACGCGTACTCGGTGAGCACGCCGCCGAGGATGAGGCCGAGGGCAGCGCCGCCGCCGGAGATGCCTCCGTAGACGGCGAAGGCCTTGGCCCGCTCGCGGGGTTCGGTGAAGGTGACGGTGATCAACGACAATGCGGCCGGGGCCATCAGCGCGGCGAAGGCGCCCTGGAGCCCGCGGGCGGCGAACAGCTCGCCCTGGTTCTGGGCGATACCGCCGATGGCGGACGCGACACCGAAGCCGACGAGGCCGATCACGAAGGCGCGCTTGCGGCCGATGAAGTCCGCGACGCGGCCGCCGAGCAGCAGCAGGCCACCGAAGGCCAGGGCGTAGGCCGTGACCACCCACTGGCGGTTGGCGTCCGAGATGTGCAGCGAGCGCTGGGCCGACGGCAGCGCGATGTTCACGATGCTGGCGTCGAGCACCACCATCAGCTGGGCGATGGCGATGACCCCGAGCGCCAGCCAGCGCCGGGGGTCGACCGGCGTGTAGGGGTCGAGACGGGTTGTGCTCATGACATGTCCTCTGGTCGAGCAGTTCTTAGGCGGTTCACACGCTACGAGATCGGATCGTCCGGGTCAAGACGATCCGATCGGAACTAATCCGATGTTTGACGGAAATACGCTCGACATCTACGATGAGGCCCATGGGAGCTCGTCCGGAGATGGTCGACGTGGCGGAGTCGCCGTGCTCGGCCCTGTTCCGGCCCGCGGACCTGACCTTCCTGCTGCACGCCGCGGCAGACCGGATGGCCGTCGAGCTCGACCGCGCCGCCGTCGCCATCGGCCTCAGCGACGTCCGTGACTGGCTGGTGCTGGCCGCGCTCGACGACGGCCAGCAACGCACCCAGTTCGAGCTCAGCAAGATGGTGTGCGTCGACAAGACGACGCTGATCGGCGTCCTGGACCGCCTCGAGCAGCGCAAGCTGGTCGTCCGCACCGTCGACCCGCGCGACCGCCGGGTCCGCATCCCGCAGATCACCGCGGCCGGCCGACGAGTGTTCGCGAAGTTCGCCACGGCCCGCGACGCCGCGGAGGCCAAGGCCCTCGACGGCGTCGGTCAGGAGCAGCGCGCGGTGCTGTTCGAGCTGCTCGGCCGCATCGCCGACCGGCAGGAGGCGCCGCAGCCCGTCTCCTGACCGGCTGCGGCCCGTCCTTCGGGTGGGATCAGTGACTCGCGGGGTGGATCAGCGGATGGAGCGGTCGGCCTGGTCGAGCAGGCTCTGCAGTTCCTCGCTGGTGGCCCGCTTCGGCTTGGCGAAGTCGCCGCCCTCGGCGTAGGCGCCCGCGTAGGCGGGCTGGTCACGCTGGAACCGCCAGCTGTCGGCCAGGCTGCCCGTGTCGAACGTGTCGTAGCCGATCGCGTCCAGGAAGTCGGTGGCCACCTGCTTGGCCGCGGCGTCGTCGCCGGCGATCATCAGCGTGTTGCGGTCCGACGCGCCAGCCGGCCGGCCCATCGAGCCCAGGTGCTGGAAGAAAATGTTGTTGAACGCCTTCACCACGCTCGCCCCGGCGAGGTGCTGCTGCACCAGCTCGCTCGTGGTGCTCTGCTTGTCGTCCAGCGCCGCGATCGCCCCGTCGCGCTCCGGGTAGTAATTGCACGTGTCGAGCACGACCTTGCCCGCCAGCGGCTCGGCGGGTACCTCGTTCACGCGACCGAGCGGAACCGTGACGACCACGAAGTCGCCGGCGGCCGCCGCGTCCTGTGCGGTGGCGGCCCGTGCCTTCGAACCCAATTGTCCGACGAGCTCCGTCAGGGTCTCGGGGCCCCGCGAGTTGGACACGACGACGTCGTAGCCGGCCTCGACGGCCAGCCGGGCCACGGTGCCGCCGATGTTGCCACTACCGATGAATGCAACTGTTGTCATGCTGGATGCAATCGGCCCGGCGCGCGGTGCATTCCTCGAACGCGGCGCGGATCTAAGCGCAGCCGAGGCGTCAGCCCAGCTCGCCGGTCAGGGTGACCAGCTCGGCGATCCTGACCAGCTTCTGGTTCGTGCGCTGCGACGCCTGGGACAGCAGCTCGAAGGCCTGGTCCGCGGTGATCTTCCGGCTGACCATGAGCACGCCCTTGGCCTGGCCGATGACGTCACGGTTGACGAGCGCCTGCCGCAGGTTGGTCATGCGCTGCGCCTCGGCGAGCGCGAGGGCCGCGTGCGTGGCGAACACGTTGGCGACCGTGCGGTCGCGCTCGCTGAACGCGTCGGGCGTCCGGCTGTACAGGCTCAGCGACCCCAGGCGGGTGTCGTCGACCCACAACGGGATGCACAGCATCGAGCAGATGCCGAGCTCGACGGCCTTGGCCTGGAACGCAGCCCACCGCGTTTCGCTGGCCATGTCCACGACGGTCACGGTGGTCTGTTCGCGGGAGGCGTCGACACACGGGCCGATGCCCAGACTCTGCTGCAGCAGGTCCAACGCGGGCGGCGCCTCGCCGACGACGGCCTGAGGCTCGAAGCGGCCCTTGCGCAACAGGTTGAGCCCCGCCTCGTCGGCACCGTCGACCACCTCGCACGCCGAGCGGAGGATGGCCACTAGCGTCGACTGCACATCGCCGTCGGGGCTGCGCATCTCGCGGCTGATCCTGTCCAGCAGGGTCCAGGATTCCAGGTCGGCGTCGAGCAGGTCGGACACCATGGCCTCGTCGTCGGCGGCCAGCTCTGCGGGTTCTGTCGTCACTCGGTGTGTCCTCCTTGACGCGCGACCTGGGTCAGCATGGTTCAAACCCGGTCGAAGCCCAGAATATCGGTGCTGGGTCACCGCGCGTTCACACCCGGCAGCAGGTCGCGATACCCCAAGGTATAGGCCTCGGCGAAGGTGGGGAACGGCCGCACCACCTCGGCCAGCACGGCGATCGGGATCTGCGCGCGGACGGCCAGCGTGGCCTCGGTCATCCACGAATCCGCATCGGGCCCGATAGCGGCCGCGCCGACCAGAACGCCCCGGTCGGCGTCGGCGACGAGGCGCAGGAGCCCGCCCGACGAGTCCTGCGGTCCGAGCGGCCCCTCCCCCTCGGCGCCGGCTCGGCTGCCCGACGCCAGGTCGACCTCGGCCACGGCGATCCGGAGGCCGCGCTCGCGCGCCTGCGACTCGGTGAGTCCCGTCCCGGCGGCCGGTGGGTCGGTGTACACGGCACGCGGCAGCGCGTCGGGGGTCACGACCCGCGTGCCGTCGCCGACGAGCGCGTCCAGGACGACGGACGCCTGGTGGTTGGCGGTGTGCGTGTACGGCGCCAGGCCCGTCACGTCGCCGATGGCCCACAGCCCGTCGCCGGCGCGGCAGTGGTCGTCGACCTCGACCGCGCCGGAGTCGGTCAGTGACCCGCCGGCGGATTCCACCTCGACACCGTCGGTCGCGGGGCGGCGGCCGACGGCGATCAGCACTCGCTCCGCCGTCAGGGTCGCCCCGGAGTCGAGCGTGAGGTGGGCGCCGGACGCGTCGGCGGAGGCCGACGTCGGCGTGCTGCCCAACTCGATGTGGACGCCGGACGCCTCGAGCACGTCGCGCATCAACGACCCGATCGCCTCGTCCTCGGTGGGCAGCAGCCGGTCCGCCGGGTCGAGGACCGTGACGTCGGCACCGAAGCGGGCGTAGGCCTGGGCGAGCTCGCAGCCGATGGGACCGCCGCCGAGGATGACCAGGGACGCCGGGCGCTCGGGCGAGCTCAGTGCCTCGTCGGACGTCCAGGTCGGGACGGCGGCCAGCCCGTCGATGTCGGGCACGACCGGGGTCGACCCCGTGTCCAGCACGACGTGCGTGCCGTGCAACGTCCGGTCGCCCACTGCGACCTGTCCGCGTCCGAGCAGGCGGCCGAAACCGCGCACGACCGTGATGCCCTTGTCGGCGATGGCGTCGGCCTCTGCGGAGTCGTCCCGTTGGTTGGCGACCGAGTCCCGTCGCCGCACCGCCTCGCGCCACGCCGCATCATCGGCGTCCGGCTGCACGGCGTCGGAGGCGGCGCCGTGCTCGCGCGCGGTGCGGATCTCGTCTCGACCGCGTGCCGAGCGCAGCAGGCTCTTGCTGGGCATGCAGGCGACGTAGGGGCATTCGCCGCCGACGTAGCCGGAGGCCACCAGGGCCACGGTGCGGCCGGCGTCCACGAGGTCGCCCGCCAGGCTGACGCCCCCGCTGCCGGCACCGATGATGACCACGTCGAACGTGTCGTCGACCATGCTGCGCTCCTACCCGTTCCGGCCGTCGTTCTGAACACGGTTCGCAGCGGCCTCGAGTAGTCCGAGGCCCGTCGACGCGGTCCGCGCCAGTACCCGGCCGAGGTGCATCCCCAACCAGCTGACCGGGTCGGAGTCGCGGGCCTGGTCGTCGAAGCTGCCGTGGGCGCCGCGGTCGTGCGTCTCGTCACCGGGCTCGTGCAGGTTGTTCGGGTAGCGGGGCAGGTCGCCGTCGGCGAACTGGGAGCTCACCCCGGACCGCCGCAGCTGCCAGTCGACCAGGCCCGGTGCGAACCGGTTGCCGAGCACGGTGGCCACGGTCGGGGCACCGACCCAGGCGTCGTGCCGCGGTCGCTGCGCCACGTCGACGATGGTGCGAGCGGCGACCTCGGGCTGGTAGATGGGTGGAACCGGCATCGGGTGCCCGCGTTCCGGGAACTGGTTGTCGTTCCAGTCGAACTGCGGCGTGTTCACGCCTGGCAGGGTAACCAGCGAGACCGTGACCGGGCTCCCGGTGGCCGCCAGCTCGACGCGCAAGGACTCGGTGTAACCCTTGATGGCGTGCTTGGCGCCGCAGTAGGCACTCTGCAGCGGGATGCCGCGGTGGGCGAGGCTGGAGCTCACGTTGACGATCGAACCCTGCTCGCGCGGCCGCATGACCCGCAGTGCGGCCTGCATGCCGTTCACCTGCCCGAAGTAGGTGACCTCGGTGATCCGCCGGAAGTCCTCGTCGGGAAGGTCCCAGCTGTACCGCAGGGCTCCGACGAACGCGTTGTTCACCCACACCGAGATCGGGCCCAGCTCGGCCTCGATCGTGTCCACGGCGGCCTCGACCTGGTCCAGGTGGGCCACGTCGGTGGGGATGCCGCAGGCCCGTCGGCCCACTGCCCGCACCTCGGCGGTCGTGGCGTCCAGACCGGCCTGTCCACGGGCCAGGACGGCGACGTCGAAGCCGGCCGCCGCCAGCTCGCGGACCACTGCCCGCCCGACCCCGGCCGTGCCTCCCGTGACGACGGCAACCCGGCTCGAAGCGTCCTGGCCCTGCGTGTCGATGTCCATGCCTTCGCGGTACCCGCGGACGGCTCAGAAATGACCGCATGTGAGCAAGAATGTGCAACCGAGATCTGCCGGCCGGCCTGCCGTGCGGACCGCTACGTCGTAGGTCCCGGCCGACCCGGGTTCCGGCGGTGCAGCAACGGCCCGGGACGACCGGCGCCGCGCCCCATCGCGTCGACGAAGCGGCCCAGTACGTCGTCGGCGGCGTGCGTCGGGGCCCAGCCCAGCCCGCGCAACCGCGCCGTGTCGAGCAACGGGCTCTCGACGGCCAGGTCCACCCACCCCGGTTCGGTCGGCTGGAGACGGGCCCGGTAGGTCAGCTCGGCGGCCTTGCGCAGGACCGAGGCCGACAGTGCGGGCCCGACCCCGCCGAAGACGGCCGCGAACCGCTCACGGTCGATCACGGGGTCGGCCGCGACGTTGAAGGCCCCGCCCGCGCGTTCGCGCAGGACCAGCTCGATGGCGGTGGCGACATCGTCGCTGTGCACGACCTGGAAGGACAGCGCGTCGGTGAACGGGGCCCATCGCACCAGCGGTCGGCGCACGACCGTCTTGGGCACGAGGCGGCCGAGGAAGTAGCGGGCCACCTCGCTGGCGGCGGCGTCCTGGAAGATCAGCGCCGGGCGCATCCGCGTCACCACCGCGTGCGCTTCGGCCGCCGTGACGAGGTCCTCGGCTGCAGCCTTGTCGACGCTGTAGGTCGAGGTGGGGATGCCGGTCGTCGGCCACGCCTCGTCGACGGGTGTCTTCGGCCCGGGCCCGTATGCGCCCACCGAGGACTGGTGCACGAAATGCTTCACCCCCGCGGCCACGACCGCCTCGGTGACGGCGGCGGTGCCGGCCTGGTTGGTGCGCCGCATGGCCGCGCGGTCGCCGAACGGCTGCAACGCGAACGCCAGGTGCACCACGGCATCGGCGCCCGCGAAGGTCTCGGCCAACCGGGCGGCAGCGCCCGGGGCGCCGATGTCGAGGCGCTCCCACCGGGCCCAGTCGTAGGGCGGTGCGGCAGGTGCCTTGCGCCGGGCGACACCGACCAGTTCGTGCTCGCCGCCGCCGAGGCGGAGCAGCAGTGACGTGCCGACGTTGCCGGTGGCCCCGGTGATGACGATGCGCATGCCAGCGAGCTACCCGCGCGGTCGGCGCGACTGACGAACCTCGAGTCGGTGCGCGTTTCTGCTCGAGCATGGCTATTTGCGACGCGCGCCGGGCATATGCCTGATGGCTGAACACGCAGCTGAGCTGCACGCAGCGATGCGTCGCCCGCCTCTAGGACACCGTTATGAGCACCTGCTCCCGCACCCTGATCGGCGTCGGCGCCTTCGCGCTGGCCGCCGGCACCTCCACCATGCTGATCGCTGCCCCGGCGTCAGCCGCCCCGTCCGCTTCCGACGCCACCTTCATCACGGCGAACGAGCAGTCCAACCTCGCCGAGATCGCGCTCGGCACCCTGGCCAAGGCCAAGGGCCAGGACGCCGCCACCCGCACGATGGCGAACAAGACCTACTCCGACCACGTGACCGCCAAGGGCAAGCTCACGGCCATCGGCAACGCGGCGAAGGCGACCCTTCCCAGCACCCCGAACGCCGCGCAGCTGGCGGTCGCCGCCCAGCTGAAGGCCGTACCCGCGACGAACTTCGACCTCATGTACGCCCAGGCGCAGGTCGCCGGTCACCAGCTGGCGCTGGCCGGCGCACGGACGGAGTTGTCGACGACGAAGAACGCTCAGCTGCGTTCCTACGCCACCTACTACGTCGGCATCGCCACGATGCATCTGAACATGGCCCAGGCCGAGGTCAAGGCCCTGGGCGGCGCCCCGACGTCGGTGCCCGGCGGTAGCGGCGGTGCGGCCTCGACCAGCTCCTCGCTCGACGCGACCGGCCTGTGGGCCGTCGGCGCCGGTGCCGTCCTGGTCGCCGCGGGCGCGACGGTCATTGCGCGTCGACGGAGCTCCGCAGCACAGTGATCCACCCTCGGCCGCGGCGGCGCCTGCTCCTGGGCGCGGCCGTCGCCGTCGTGGGTGTGGTGCTCGTCGCGGCCGGGCTCACGCATCTGCATCATCCCGCCCCACGTCAGCCGGCGAAGGCCTTCGGTGCTGCGCCGGCGGGCCCGTCGTCGGGCGCGACGCAACCATCGATCCGTGACGCCTCGCCGACTGTGTCGCGTGCACCGTCGACGTCGCGCCTCGCCGACGGCAGCGGCGTGCCGCAACGCGTGCGTATCGCGCGCCTGCACGTCGACGCCCCGGTCGTCCCGGTGCCCTCGCAGAACGGCGCCATCACCGTGCCCACGTCTCCCACGGTGCTGGGCTGGTGGGTGGCCGGGGCGAGCCCGGGCGCGGCCGTCGGATCGACAGTGATCGTCGGGCACGTCGACAGTGCGGCCAGCGGGCCCGGTGCGTTGTTCCACCTGGACCGGGTCCGGCCCGGTGACACGGTCGCCGTTCGCGTCACCGGTGGCATCGTGCAGGACTACCGCGTCTCGGCATTGCGCATCGTGCACAAGTCGATGGGACTCACCGCACGCCAGCTCGGCGTCGGCAGCCGCTCCCCCGGTCTGGTGTTAGTCACCTGCGGCGGACCGTTCGACGAGACGACGAAGAGCTACCAGGACAACATCGTCGCCTTCGCCCGACCTGTCGATTGACGCTCGCCCGTTCGGTGCAGGACGCGCCCGTTCAGCGCAAGCCGCGCCCGTTCAGCGCAGGACGGCGACGGTCGAGTAGACGTCGACGCCGATGATCGCAGCCGCGCAGCAGAACGCGAACACGGTCGTGACGTGCCGGTTGACCAACGCGCCCATGAGCCCGCGGTCACGGGTGGCCAGGATAAGCGGCACCAACGTGAACGGGATCCCGACGCCCAGCACGAGTTGTGACTGCACCAACGCGTCGGTGGCCGGGACGCCGGCCAGCAGCACCGCCATCCCGGGAACGAGCGTCGCAGCTCGACGCACCGGCCGGGGTATCCGGCGGTGCAGGAACCCGGCCATCACCAACTCGCCCGCGAGCGTGCCGACACCGCTCGAGGCCAGCCCGGACGCGAGCAGTGCGACCAGGAAGAGGAAGACCCCGGTGACGCCGACGGTCTCGGCCATGGCCGCTGAATACGCGGGGATGCCGGACAGGCCGCCGGGCAACGACGTCGCGGCGATCACGAGCATGAACACGTTGACCAGCCCCGCGGCGCCCATCGCGAGTGCGATGTCGACGCGCTGCAGGCGCAGGGCCCGGCGGCGCCCGAGCTCCCCGGACGGCCGGGCCTGCCTGCTCGTCAGACCGGAATGCACGTAGATCGCGTGCGGCATGACGGTGGCGCCGACGACCGCGGTGGCGAGCACGATGCTGTCGCTGCCGGCGAAGCCGGGAACCAGACCGCTCGCCAACCCACCGGCCGACGGGTGCGCGTGCAGGACGCAGAACAGGAAGCCGGCGCCGATGGCGACGAAGCAGCCGGCGATCGCCAGCTCGAACCGACGCCGACCCCGGCGCTGCAGAGCGAGCAGGGCACAGGCCGCGAGCGCGGTCAGCGCGGCCCCACAGGGCAGCGGCAGTCCCGTCAGCAGCGACAGCGCGAGCGCGCCCCCGACCAGCTCGGCGAGATCGGTGGCCATGGCCGTCACCTCGGCCTGGGCCCACAACAGCAGCACGACGGGCCGCCGGTAGCGATCACGGCACACCTCGGCCAGGCTGCGCCCGGTCGCCAGACCCACCTTCGCAGCCAGGGACTGCACGAAGGCGGCGACGACGTTCGCGGCCACGACGACCCAGAGCAACCGGTAGCCGAACTGCGACCCGGCGTCGAAGTTGACCGCGACGTTGCCGGGGTCGACGTAGGCGATCCCGGCGACGACGGCCGGCCCGAGGAAGGCCAGGGTGCCGCGCACCCGGGTCCGGGCACCGACCCGCGGGGTCTCGGTGGTCGGACGGGTCAGGACGACGGTCATCCGGACGGCCGGTCGTGCGTCGCCGTGGAACCCAGCTGGGCCCGGACCCACCTGGAGACGGCGTCGACGAGCTGCTGCTCGTCGGCGGCGATGGTGCTCGAGCTGGGTTCGTCCAGGCCGTGGAAGGCCAGCATCCGAGCCCGCACGCGTGACGGGTCCTCCGGCTCGCGCCAGACCCGGACGACGAGTCCCGTGTCCGGCCGGGGACCCTCGTGATCGTCGTCAACCGTCATGGCGGGGATCCGGCCGGGACTGCGCGCTTCGCACCGGGGCAGGTGCGAAGTGATCGACGGGGCGACCGAGCAGCGGCCCGACCAGGCGACGCATGGCCGGCGTGGGCGCCAGTCCGAGTTCCGCGGCCAGCAGGCGCCGGTAGGACTGGTACTGCCGTAACGCCTCGGCATGGTTGCCCTCGGCCAGGTGCGCCTCGACGACCCGGCACTGCGCGGTCTCGCGCAACGGCTCGCACGCCACGGCCGTCAGCGCGGCCTGCAGCGCTGCGGCGTGCGAGCCCTGCGCACACAGCCGCGAGCTGGCGCGCTCGAGTGCATGCAGGCGCGTCTGCCGGAAGGACTCGCGTTCGAGCACCAGCCAGTCCTCGGGCCATTCGGGCAACAGGTCCTGCGCGAACGGTCGGAGGTCGAACCGTTCGGCCTGGTCCCCGTCGCCGTCGAGGGCGTGGGCGGTGTCCTCGGCGGCCCACACGTCGACCTCGACGTGGTCGGCCAGCTGCAGCGAGGCACCCGACCCGACGACCAGCGGTCCGAGCTCTGTACGGGGCAGACGCCACAACGTGTTGCGCAGACGGGCCGGCGCGCGGGTGCCGTCGTCGCACCACAGGCGCTCGGCAGCCGACTGCCGGCTCACGGCGCGGTGGCGGCCGGACAGGGCGAGCAGTGTCAACAGGCGGGCACCGCCGTCGCCGATGCTCGACGGTCGATCGTCGATCTGCAGGTCGAAGCCGCCGATGAGACCGAGCCGGCAGGGAGGTTGTACGAACACGGCGACTGTCGCCTCTCACAGCGTCGGACGATCTGCCACGGTGCTTCGCAGCGACCTGCCCGACGTGTCCTGCCTACCCGGCACCCGACGTCGGCACCAGGGGGTGACGCGCGGTGGGGACACGTCGGGGACGCGCGCGCGACGGCACCACGACGTGCGGGGCCACGAACGCGCGACGCCCACCGGTTTGCCTGGACAGGTCCCCACACGAACCGTCAGGAGAACCCATGTACCGCCACGTCAAGGAACTGCAGTTCGAGGCCAAGCCCGAGAAGCCCGACGCCCTCTACGCGATGAAGTTGCAGGAGCTGATCGGCGGCCAGTTCGGCGAGCTGACCGTCACGCTGCAGTACATGTTCCAGGGAGCGAATTGCCGGATGCCCGGCAAGTACAAGGACATGATCCTCGACATCGGCGCCGAGGAACTGGGGCACGTCGAGATGATCAGCGTGATGATCGCCCGGCTGCTCGAGGGCGCCCCGTCCGAGACCACCGCCGAGGCCGCCGCCGCCAACCCCGCGCTCGCCGCGATCCTCGGCGGGATGAACCCGCAGCACGCGATCGTGTCCGGTGGCGGCGCCCTGCCCGCCAACAGTCAGGGTGTGCCGTGGAGCGGCGCCTACATCGTGGCCAGCGGCAACCTGCTGACCGACTTCCGGTCCAACGCCGCGGCCGAGGGCCAGGGTCGCCTGCAGACGAGCCGGCTCTACAACATGACCGACGACCCGGGCGTGAAGGCGATGCTGCAGTACAACCTCGCCCGCGACACCTACCACCAGCAGCAGTGGCTGCTCGCCATCGAGCAGCTCGTGCAGGACGGGCTGTGCGACGTCATCGAGGACTCGAACGCCGACATCGAGAACGCCGAGTACAACCACACGCTGTTCCAGAACGAGGTCAGCACCGGAGCTGACGGACGCTGGGCGCAGGGCCCGTCGCTGGTCGGCAACCAGCAGCTCGACGCGCAGCTCTCGGTGCCGTTCACCGACGACGTCGGTCTGCTGCCGGCACCGGACCCGAAGCT
This sequence comes from uncultured Jatrophihabitans sp., assembly GCF_964252635.1. GTDB lineage: Bacteria > Actinomycetota > Actinomycetes > Mycobacteriales > Jatrophihabitantaceae > Jatrophihabitans. The sequence continues at coordinate 5,513 of NZ_CAXUNP010000051.1, read as the reverse complement.
GTTCGCGACCTACGACGGCAACAACGGTCCCGGTGTCGAGGGCGACGGCGGCGGCATCGCCGGTCCGAAGGGCGTCGTCGACAAGCTCAAGGACGCCGTCACCGGCGAGGGGTCGTGACCCGTCCGGTCGCCCGTCCGGTCGTCGATGTCCTGTACGTGGCCGGCGCCGCCACCGGGCTGGTCCTCGGCGGGTCGCTGCACGTGGTGCTCGCGCTCGTGCTGCTCACCGTGGTCGGAGCCCGTCAGGTGACACGGCGCGCCTGACGGCTCGGGGTGCTGCGCGCTCGGCGCAGCACCCCGGTTGTCAGCCCGTCCGCGGTCGGCGCCGCAGGCCACGCAGCGTCAGCACCAGCAACGCCGCAGTGACCACGGCGTGCACCCGGTTGACGCGATCCGCAACGGCGCGGAGGTCATGACCGGACGACCCGGCACCGGACGACTCGGATCGCGGTTCGTCACCCGCCGCAGCCCTCGTCTCAGCGTTCTCCGTCGGAGTGCGCTCGACGTCAGGCTGGTCGGAGGATTCGTCGAAGCGCGGGCCGACGGCGCCCGAGTCGACCGCGTCCGGTTGCGAGCGCGCGCCGGCAGTGTCCGGGCCGGGCGGGTCGTTGGCCGGCGAGTCGTCACCCGGCGCGTCCCTACGGCGCAGGGCCGCGGCGCGCAGTGCCTCCGACCGGCCCATCCCGGAGTCGCCGTGCGGGCCGGCGAGCACCGAGGTCAGCTCGGTGTAGGCGTCGATCCAGCGCTGCCAGCCCTCCTGGTCGTCCTTGCCGCCGGGTGACGTCCAGCGCCTCGACGCCTCGGACGAGTACGGGTCCGGTGGGAGGCTCTCCAACAGGTAGGTGCGGGCACGAGCCACATCGAGCCACAGCTGCTCCGCGTACTCGCAGCTCAGGGTCAGGGCGCGCTTCAGTACCTCGGCCTGGTCGCGGTGGTCCGCGACGTTCATGTCCTTGCTGGCGCCCAGGATCAGGCGGTTGGGATCCAACATCTCCGGCTTCGGAAACGGCTCCATGATGAACTCTCTGGGTCGACCGGCGCTCGACGCCGTACAGCTCCACCGGAAGACGAGGTTGGTCTCGGCAGGCGCACCGACGAGGTACCCCCGGCGCTCCCGGACGAATCGTGCCTTCGGACGAATCGTGCCGGTTCCGCCGACGGAGAACGTCCCGTCCTGACAAGCGCAATGCGGTTAGCGTCGGACCGGTCGGCGAGGACCGGAGGTCTGCGATGCGAGTGGTGTTCGTGCACGGCGCGTGCGTGCGGGACGGTGAATGGTGGTGGCACCGGACGGCGCGCGAGCTGCAGCGGCGGGGAGTCACCAGCACGGCTCCCGGCCTGCCGAGCTGCGGGGAGGGCGCGGCCGCACCCGGCGCGCACGGGCCGGGGTTGACCGACGACGTCGCCGCGGTGGCCGCCGTCCTGCAGGACAGCGCCAAGCCCACCGTCCTGGTCGTGCACAGCTACGGCGGGATCGTCGCCGCCCAGGCCGCGGTCGGCGCGGGGGCGGTGCGGCACGCACTGCTGGTGTCCAGCTACCTGGCCCGGCCCGGTGAGAGCCTGTCGTCGTTCGGCGAACCGGAGCCCGCACCCTTCCTCGACATCGACCCCGACGGCGGCACCTTCGGCGTCCGCAACGACGCGCTGGCCGCCACGTTCCTGCAGGACTGCCCGCCCGACGTCGTGGCGACCGCCGGCTCCCGGCTCGCCCGCCAGAGCCTGTCGGTCACGCAGGAACCGGTCTCCGCCTCGGCCTGGCAGAACGTGCCGACGACCTACCTCGTCTGCACCGACGACCGCGGTACGCCGGAGGCGGCGCAACACGAGTTCGCCCGCCGGGCCGACCGGGTCGTCGACATCGCGGCCGGGCACCACCCGTTCCTGTCGCAACCCGCCGCCGTCGCCGACCTCGTCGTCACCCTGACCTGAGAGCCACCCCAACCGGACACGGCAACGAAACCTGCGGGCAAGGAAGCCGCGTCAGCCTCGACGCGTGAACACACCGAACCCGTCGGCCCAGGCCGACTTCTACACCGCGCAACTGAACCGGGCCATCGCCCGGCACGACGACCCGCTGACGCACGAGCTGGTCGAGCTCGCCGACACCGAACTCCCGGACAGCGAACTCCCCGACACCGAACTCCCCGACACCGGACTCCCCGACACCGGACTCCCCGACACCGAACTCCCCCACCGCACGACCCGACGCGACCGGTCCCGCCCGCGAGCCTGGCGACTCATGCACCGCGTGGACGCGTGGACCCTCTGGGCCCTGAATGCGCGTACCGATCGCGAGGAGTGACCTGTGCCTCCGTGAGGCCGGACGGCGAGGTGGGCATCGCTGAGGGTGACGGTTCGAACACGCGGACGTCGGGACGTGCGGCGCCGCCTGGCCGACCCGTTGCCCGGCGGGCCGCACGTGTCCACTACGAGCTTCGGCTCGGCAGTCATGACACAGATGCGGAGCCCACCATGGCCGACCAGTACACGATGCAGGACCCCACGAAGATGTACGCCGACCGCGTGCCGGACGAGCAGTACCTCCCCGGCCCCGGAACCGACAAGGAGATGGCCGAGAACGTCCCGGCCGACCACGGTGAGGACAGCTACCGGGGGAGTGGGCGCCTGCAGGACCGCAAGGCCCTGGTGACCGGCGGCGACTCGGGGATCGGCGCGGCCGTGGCCATCGCCTTCGCCCGCGAGGGAGCCGACGTGGCCATCGTCTACCTGCCCGAGGAGGACGAGGACGCCCAACGCATCCTCGGCCTCGTAAAGGACGCCGGCCGCAAGGCCGTCGCCATCCCCGGTGACCTCAAGGACGCTGCGTTCGCCCGCCAGGCCGTCCAGACCGCGGTCGACGAGCTCGGCGGCCTCGACATCCTCGTCAACAACGCCGGCAAGCAGCAGCACGTCGAGGACATCGTCGACATCAGCGACGAGGAGTTCGACGAGACGTTCAAGACCAACGCCTACGCGACGTTCTGGCTGACCAAGGCCGCCGTGCCGCACCTGTCGCCCGGCTCGACAATCATCAACAGCACATCGATCCAGGCGTACGCCCCGTCGCCGCAGCTCGTGCACTACGCAGCCACCAAGGCCACGGTCAACAACCTCGCGAAGGGTCTCGCAGCGCAGCTCGCGCCGAAGGGCATCCGCGTCAACGCCGTCGCGCCCGGGCCGATCTGGACGCCGCTGCAGCCCGCCGGTGGTCAGGCCCCGGACGCACTCCCGTCCGTGGGTGAGCAGACCTACCTGGGCCGATGGGGACAACCCGCTGAGCTGGCACCGGCCTATGTGTTCCTGGCCAGCAACGAATCGTCCTACGTCGTCGGCGAGACGCTGCACGTCGACGGCGGCATGCCGACCCCCTGACCCGTCCGGTCAGGCGCCGGCCCGGAAGCTCCGCACGACCTCGCCGACGATCTCGACGGACTCGACGGTGATGGGGTCGAGCACCAGCTGCAGGTGGGCCGCGCCGGCGCGGCTCATCGCGTCCAGGTGAGCAGCCAGCTCGGACACCGGCACCGGGCCCGGGGTGTGCTCGTCGTAGGGCTCTCCGGCGAGCCGTCCGACGCCACCCGGCAGCTGGACGAAGACGGCGGCGGTGGCCTCGACCTCGCCGGGGCCGCGGCCCGCCTCCCGGGCCGCGGCCTCGACGCGTTCGCGCACGGCGGTGAAGCCGTCGACCGTGTTGCCGTAGTCGCTCCACCAGACGTTCCAGGCATCGACGTGCGGCAGCCCGATCCGCAACATCCGCGGGCCGACCGAGCCGAGCATGATCGGCGGCCCGCCGGGTTGCAACGGTCGCGGGTCCAGCACACAGTCCTCGACGTCGTAAAAGGTGCCGTGGAACGTGCTGTGCCCGGTGCGGACCAGCTCGCGGATGACGGTGAACGCCTCCTCGAACCGTGAGACGCGCCGGTCGTACGGCAACCCGTAGGCGGTGTACTCGCGCTGGTTCCAGCCGGCGCCCAGACCGAGGACGAGCCGCCCGCCGGAGATCGCGTCGACGGTCGCGGCCTGCTTCGCGAGGACCGGCGGCGGGTGAAAGCTGGTCGAGGCGACGAACGGGCCGAGCTGGACCCGTTCGGTGACGCTGGCCAGCGCGGCCAGGGCCGTCCACACCTCCCACGGCCCGCGCGACGTCCCGTCGGGCAGGTCGTAGAGCAGGTGGTCACCGAGCCAGATGGAGTCCAGGCCGGCCTGCTCGGCCGCCTGGGCCATGGCCACCACCTCGGGCCACGGCACGGATCGCTCGACCTCGGGCAGCTGGACTCCGACGCGGCACGGCATGCCCTGAACCTAGTCCGAACGGATTGTCGACCACGGTGATGCGCGTCGACGGGTCGTGGGGACGCTCGGTGCATGGACTATCGATTACTGGGACACAGTGGCTGTGCCGTCTCCACCCTCGCGCTGGGCACGATGACCTTCGGCGCGGAGTCCGACGAGGCGGTGTCGCACGCCCAGCTGGACCGCTTCGTCGAGGCGGGCGGCAACCTCGTCGACACCGCCGACGTCTACTCCGCCGGCACCTCGGAACAGATCATCGGACGTTGGTTCGCCCAGCGGCCCGCGGACGTGACCCAGGGCGTCGTCCTGGCCACCAAGGGTCGCTTCCCCATGGACGCCACCGCCAACGGCCTCGGCCTGTCGGCGCGCCACCTCACGCGCGCGCTCGACGCGTCGCTCACCCGGCTGGGGCTCGACAGCGTCGACCTCTATCAGTGCCACGCGTTCGACGCACTGACGCCTCTCGGGGAGACCCTGCGCACGCTCGACGGCATGGTCCGCAGCGGCAAGATCCGCTACTACGGCTTCTCCAACTTCACCGGCTGGCAGCTCACCAAGGCCGTGCACCTGGCCCGGGCTTTGAACCTCGCCCCGCCCGTCACGTTGCAGCCGCAGTACAGCCTGCTCGCGCGGGAGATCGAGTGGGAGATCGTGCCCGCCGCCGAGGACGCGGGCCTGGGTCTGCTGCCGTGGTCGCCGCTGGGCGGTGGGTGGCTGTCGGGCAAGTACCGGCGAGACGAGCGGCCGACCGGCGCGACCCGCCTCGGCGAGGACCCGGGCCGCGGCATGGAAGCCTTCGACAAGCGCAACGACGAAGCGCTGACGTGGGACGTCGTCGAGGCGGTGCAGGACGTGGCCGAGGCGCGCGGCACCTCCATGGCGCAGGTCGCGCTGGCCTGGGTGACGGACCGTCCCGCGGTCACGTCGACGATCCTGGGGGCGCGCACCGTCGAGCAGCTCGAGGACAACCTCGCGGCGGCCGACCTGCACCTGACCGCGGAGGAGACGCAGCGGCTCGACGCGGCCAGCGCACCGGCCGTTCGTGACTACCCCTACGGCGTCATGGGCGTGGAACAGCGCGAGCGGAACATCGCCGGCGGGCGGTAGTCCGTCTCGAGCGACGGCCGTGCGACACGATCGTGGTCAATCTGTAGCGCGGTCGTCGAGGTAACCGCACGATCGCTCGGCAGGGTCGGGGCGTGCCGTCGACCAGAACCGCG
>NZ_CAXUNP010000050.1:0-26131 GCF_964252635.1 uncultured Jatrophihabitans sp. | reverse complement strand
TGCTCAAGATCCCGACGCTGGGCCTCGCGGACTTCCCCCTCGTCGTCGCCACCGGGCTCGGCGCCGCCGACGCGCCGGACCCGGCCGCGAGGCGCGGGCCGTCGGCGGAGGAGTGCACTCCGACCACGACGGCGTCGGCGCGGATGGCCGACGCGGGAGCGACGACGCTGACCGACGGTGCGGAGGAGGCGGGAAGCGGAGTGGTGGGCGGGGCGGACGGCATGGCTCGATCGTAGGTCCGGGCCGTCCGGGCGCCTGACGTAGGTTGACGACATGAGCACGTTGTTGACCTCGTCCTTGCACGAACGGCACGTCGCCCTCGGCGCGAAGATGGCCGATTTCGGTGGTTGGGAGATGCCGATCGAGTACGCGGCCAGCGGCGGCGGCGTGCTCAAGGAACACCTGGCGGTACGCGAGGCGGTCGGCGTCTTCGACGTCTCGCACCTCGGCAAGGCGCTGGTTCGCGGCGCCGGCGCGCGCGACTTCGTCAACGCCTCACTGTCCAACGACCTGGGCCGCATCGGGCCGGGCCAGGCGCAGTACACACTGTGTTGCGACGACGACGGGGGCGTGGTCGACGACCTCATCGCCTACCTCGTCGACGACGAGCACGTCTTCCTGGTGCCCAACGCGGCGAACACCACCGAGGTGGTGTCCCGCCTGCAGGCCGCTGCGCCCGCCGGAGTCGAGGTCGTCGGCCAGCACCGCGACTACGGCGTGCTGGCCGTCCAGGGCCCGCGCTCGCAGCAGACCCTCGCCGACGTCGGCCTGCCCGCCGAGCTCGACTACATGGCCTACGCCGACGCGGTGTGGGACGGCCAGCCGGTCCGGGTGTGCCGCACCGGCTACACCGGCGAGCACGGTTACGAGCTGCTGCCCGCCTGGGACGTCGTCCCGCCGCTGTGGGACGCGCTGATCGAGGCGGCGAGCCGGCACGGCGGCATGCCCGCCGGGCTCGGTGCTCGCGACACGCTGCGCACCGAGATGGGCTACCCGCTCCACGGCCAGGACCTGTCGCGGCAGATCTCGCCGTTGCAAGCGCGCTCGGGCTGGGCCGTCGGTTGGAAGAAGGAGGCGTTCTTCGGCCGTGACGCGCTGCTCGCCGAACGCGAACGCGGCCCCGAGCGAGCGTTGCGCGGCCTGCAGGCCCTGGACCGCGGCATCCCCCGCCCGCACATGGCCGTGCTCGGCGCCAACGGCGACACCGTGGGTGAGGTGACCAGCGGGACGTTCTCGCCGTCGCTGCGCTCGGGCATCGGCCTCGCGCTGATCGCGACCGACGCCGAGGTCGAGGACGGCGACGAGCTCGCGGTCGACGTGCGCGGCCGCCGCAGCGCCGTCCGGGTCGTCAAGCCGCCGTTCGTCGAGTCGCACGTGCGCTGACGGCGCGGGTCAGTCGTCCTCGGCCGGCGCGTCGTCCTCGGGCGGGCTGTTCGGGGTGTCGTCCTCGCCGGCGGGCTCTTCCGTGATGTCGACGGGATCGCCCGCGACCTCGTCGCGGTGCTGCACGGGGAACGACGAGCCTTCCACCGGTAACGCCGGCGTCTCCCTCAGCGCGTGCACCGTCGAGTTGAGGAAGGCGACGAACGGCACCGCCAGCAGCGCGCCGACGATCCCGTAGAGGGTCGTGCCGGTCAGCACGGCCAGCGCGATCGCCAACGGATGGACCTCGACGCTGCGACTCATGATCAACGGCTGCAGCAGGTGGGCCTCGAGCTGGACCAGCACGGTGATGGCGACGGCCACGACGATGCCGGCGGTGAGGCCGTGTTCGAGCACCGCCACGGCGGTGGCGAGCGCTCCGGCGACGGTCAGGCCGATGATCGGGATGAACGAGCCCAGGAAGATCAGCACGCCGAGCGCGGCGGCGAGCGGCACCTGCAGGACGAGCAGGACGACGGTGACGGCGACGCCGTGGAACAGGGCGATGATCAACTGCCCGCGCATGTAGCCGCCGAGCGTGCGCCAGCCCACGTGGCCCGCACGGTCGAGGCGCTCCTGCGCGCCCTTGGGGAACAGCCGCAGCACCCACGTCCAGATGGCGGCGCCGTCGCGGAGCAGGAAGAACGTCGACAACAGGATCAGCAGCAGCGCACCAAGCAGCTCGACGACGGTGGTGACCGTGTCGATGGCCCCGCTGACGATGGCGCCCTTGTTGTCGCTGATGGCGCTCTTGATGTTGGCGCTGGCCTTGTCGAGGTCCTTGGACTTCAGGTGCAGCGGGCCGGTGCGCAGCCAGTTGCGCACCTTGTCCACGACGTCGGAGACCTGGTCGCCCAGCTCGCCGGAGTGCCGGCTGATCTGCCAGGCGACGAAGTACCCGATGCCCACCAGCACCGCCAGGCCGATGAGCAGGGCGAGCCCGGCCGACACCGACCGCGAGCCCGGCACCCGGCGCAGGAAACGCTCGAGCGGGTGCAGCACCGCGGTGAAGAACAGGGCCAGCACGAAGGAGAACGCGACCAGCTCGATGCGGTCGAACACCCGCGCCAGGACGTAGACCGCCAGCCCGATGATGAGCAGCCGCCAGCTCCACGCGGCGGCGACCCGCACGTGCCAGGTGACCGACTCGTCGGCGTGCCGGTAGCGCGACCCGTCGCCCCCGTCCTCGGCCTTGCCGGCGGTCACCGGTCCGTCCCGGCGGCCAGCCCGGCCGCGGCACGCAGCACCGGCACGGCCAGCAGGCCGGCCGTCCCGTCGCCGTGCGCGACGGCGAGGTCGAGGAGTGGGCGCAGGGCGAGCTCGGCGGCGGCGTGCCGCTGCACCGGGTCGGCGCCGACGTCGGCCAGCTGCCACCAGCGCCCGGCGCGCGCCTGGACGTCGTGACACAGCAGGGCCGCAGCGACGGCCGCCGTACCGTCCAGGACGACCGCCGTGCGCCGCGCCGCGGCCCGCATGATCAGCGCGACCGTGGCCGCCATCCGGGGGTGGCCCAGCGCGCCGAGCAGCGCGGAGGGGTCGGTGCGCAGCTCGGTGAGGCGGCGTCGCCCGATGCGGAGGGCATCGGCCCGCGCGATCCAGGCGTCGGTGTCGGTCGCGGCGGCGCCACGGGGCAACAGCGCCACCGGCTCGGCACCGGTCAGCACCGCGACCACCAGGGCGGAGGCGATCGAGTCGTCGGGGTCGGCGACGATCAACAGGTCCGCACCCGAGTCGACCTCGTCGTCGGCCGAGGCCAGCCCGACCGCGAACGCGTGCTCGGCGGTGGCGTCGTCGTCCAGGACGAGGTCGCGGACGTGGACGCCGAGCTCGTCGGCCAGCGCCACCACCGACTCGGGCGCCGGGCCCAGCACCACGCACCGGGCCCGCTTGGGCGCCTGGACGGGCAGCTGCCCCTGGACCCCGGCCAGCCACTCGACCAGTTCCCCCAACCGGCCGCCGATCGTCGCCGCGAGCGAGCGCACCCCGGCCGCGGACTCGGCGTCGGTCCACTCGACGTCGTCGCCGACGGAGAAGAGGTCGATGGGGGAGTCGTCCACCGGGCCAGTATGACGTGAGCGCCGACCTCGGCCGCGCACGTCGGGTGCGTCACGTCCGCCCGCCTGTCGCGCCCCCCGCGTTGACCCTCCGGCGCGGGCGGGGTTAGGTTTGCGCCGCCGGAGGCCACGCCCCCGGCTCCACAGCACCACTCGTCCTGGCAGGGGAAGACCGGTGAGACTCCGGCACTGACCCGCAGCCGTGATGTCGCCCCTGGGCGGCCAGTCGGAATGCCTGGCAGGGCGGAACAGGCCAGTGTCTCGTCGCGGTCCGCGGGACGGTGCCGGATCGCGAGATCCGTCCCCGTCCCCGTGTCTTCACCCCGGTGGAGGTGCGGGGATTCGTGTTCGGTGTGCCGTTGCGCGCCGATCCGTACCCGGTTGCACGCGAGCACGCGAAACGAACGGGTATCCATGCGTCGCAGCTCCGTCCACTCCCTCGTCGCCGGGGCCGCCGTCGTCGGCGTCGTCCTGGCCGTGGTGACCCTCGCCGGACCGGCCTCGGCCGCCGGCACGGCCCGTGCCACCCGGACAGCGCTGGCCTCGGCCCGCCCGACCGCGGGCAAGGCCGTGACGCTCACCGCGACCGTCACGCCGAAGCCGAGCCGCGGCACCGTCCGCTTCACGGCGAGCGGCACGACCCTGGCCTCGTGCGGCGCCCGCCCGGTCGCCCACAGCACGGGCAAGGCCACGTGCCGGACGACGTTCCGCACCGCGGGCCGCCGCACGGTCGTGGCCCGGTACTCCGGGGCGAGCAAGCGCTACCGCGCGTCGAGCGCCAAGCGGGTCATCACGACGGCGACGGCAGTCACGCCGACCAAGCCGGTGGCCACCAAGCCGGCGGCGGTCGGCACCGTCGTCGGGTCCGTCGGTTCGTGCACGACGTCCAAGGGCGCGCTGGTCGCGGTGGACTACAAGACGTGGAGCGGCCCGATCGTCCGGGGTTGCGACCCGGCGCCCACGACCGGCATCAAGCTGCTGACCACGGCCAAGTTCACGACCACGGGCACCCAGCACGACGGGCCGCAGTTCATCTGCCGCATCGGCAACCCGCTGTTCGCCTCGGGCACCCAGTACCCCACGTCGGCGACGGAGAAGTGCGTGAGCACCCCGCCGGCGACCGCGTACTGGTCGTTCTGGCTGGCCAAGAAGGGCTCGAACACCTGGACCTACAGCACGCTCGGCGCGTACTCCGACAAGCCGGTCGCCGGTGAGGTCGAGGCCTGGACCTACGGCGGCACCGACATCGCGGGCACCACCGGTCAGCCCAGCTTCACCCCGAACCAGGTGCGCGCCGGCCTGCCGACACCTTCGGCGAGCGTGCGACGCGCGGCAGTGTCGCGCGCGGCAGCTGCCGCGCCCAAGGCCGATCTCGGCAAGGCCGTGTCCTACCTGACGACTACGACCACCGCCAACGGCGTCGCCAGCGATGGCTCGTCGCTCGCCAAGAACGGTTACTACGATTCCTTCGTCGTCGAGAAGGGCAACGACTACGCCGATTTCGGACTGACCCTCGACGGTGCGTTCGCGCTGGCCGCTACAGGCACCGACGACGCGGCGTTGGCGAAGATAGTGAAGTTCTTCAACACGAACACCAAGGACGGCGCCGGACGTGACGCCCTCGGGTGGACCGGGATCGGCACCGAATACGCCAGCGGCGGGTCGATCGGCAAGGAGGCGCTGCTCGCGGAGGTGACCGGCTACGACCCGCGGGACTTCGGCGGGAAGGACCTGATCGCTGAGCTCGACAAGGCGGTCTGCACCGAAGCGTCCGATGCGTGTGCGGGCAAGGGCAACTATCTCTACGCGCAGTCGACGTTCTCCCAGGCGTTGGGCGTCATTGCCCAGTTGCGAGCCGGCGATACGACGGGCGCCGCGTCACCCATCGCGTTTCTGGAGAGTACGCAGGACGACAAGACCGGCGCGTTCCCCAGCATCATCCCGTCGACCGGGGACTCGGAGGTCGACAGCACAGCGATGGCCGCGATGGCCCTCGACCTCGTGCACAGCGACGCAGCCGACGCCGCCGTGCGTAAGGCCGTGGCTTGGTTGGCAACCCAGCAGAAGGCGGACGGCGGTTTCCCCGGTGCGTCCGGCGACTCCACCAACTCGGCCGCGCTCGCAATCCAGGGTCTGAGTTTGGGTGGGTCGGCGTACCGCGACGAGATCGCGAAGGCGTCGGCCTTTCTGGCGCGGTTGCAGAACAAGGACGGCGGGTTCGCCGTCACCGCCGACGGGGGCGACTCCGACGTTCGCGCCTCGACTCAGGTCGTCGGTGGGCTGGTCGGCACCTCGTTCGCCACACTCAGTGACAACATCCGGACCGCGACGCCGAAACTGGATGCCGGCGCCGCTGCCGCCTGGCTCGTCACGAAGCTGACCGGCGGCACCCACCTCGAGTTCGACGGCGGTTACGGCCCCGACTACGGCGGCACCGCAGATGTGGCCATCGCCCTGGCCGCGACCGGTACCCAGGACAAGACGCTCATCAAGCTGGTCCGCTACCTGGCTGCCCATGTGGCCGACTACGCGGACCCGACCGGCACGGCGGGCGGACCGTACGCCGGTTCGTTCGGCAAGCTGGCCGTGCTGGCCGAGATCACCGGTCAGGATCCGCACCACTTCGGCGGTTACGACCTGCTGAAGCAGCTTTCCGACAACGTGTGCACGGCAGTCGACGCAGACCACGGGTGCCAGGCTGCCGGCGATCTCGTCGGTGGGTTCTCCACCACGTCGTCCGCCTTCGGGGTGCTGGCCTTCGAACGGGCCGGCGAGACGCCGCCCGCCGCGTTGTTGACACGCCTGCTCTCCCTGCAGTGCAAGGCCGACGGCGGGTTCCCCAGCGCCCTGCCCACCGACACCGACGCAGGTACGTGCCCAACCGGGACGGACGCCCCCGTCGGCGCGGCCTCGGAGGTCGACACCACAGGGTTCGTCCTGCAGTCCCTCGTAAACGAGCCCACCGCCGGTGATGCAGTCGCGAGGGCGCTGGCCTACTTGCGCGCGACGCAGAACGACGACGGCAGCTGGACCGGTGCGGCCGGGCACAACAGTAATTCGACAGCGCTGGGCGTTCAGGGTGTGCTCGCTGCGCCCGCCTTCGCGGAGCACCGCAGCCCGGCCGTCGCCGGCGTCCGCTCCTTCGCGGCCGTCTCGGACCCGGCAGTGAAGCGGGCCTACGCCTTCCTGGCCACGCTGCAGAATGGCAACGGCGGCTTCGGGATCAACACCGACGCCTCGACCAGCGACGTGCGAGCGACGGACCAGACGGTGCCGGCGATCGTCGGCGCCACGCTGACCACGCTGACGCACCCGATCTCGCTCGACTCCGGCAGCTCGGGCGGTTCCGGCGGCGGCTCGGGCGGTTCCGGCGGTGGCTCGGGCGGCACCACGGGTGGGTCCGGTTCCGGCTCCGGCAGCGCCGGGGACGGTTCGGGCGGCTCGCAGGCGGCCGGCGCGACGGCGAACACGGGCGTACCCAGCGAGCAACTCCTGATCTGGGCTGCGCTGCTGCTGCTCGTCGGTGCCGGCGTCACCGTCGCCGGCCGACGTCCACGCGTGGCACGGGCCGCCGGAGGACGGCACCGCGGGGAGGCCGCATGAGGCGGTTCCTCGCGCTGGTGGCGCTGGCCGTGATGGCAATCATGGGGACGTTCGCGGGTGCGGCGTCAAGCGCCACCGCTGACCCGATCGGCAGCTGCACGTCGTCGACGGGGACGATCATCGCTGTCGACTTCGGGCACTGGGGCGGACCGGTCGTGCGCGGGTGCGGCGTGCACTCCTCGACGGGGTACGCGCTGCTGCACGACGGCGGTTTCTCCACGGCCGGGGACCAGCACGACGGGCCGGCGTTCATCTGCCGCCTCGGCAACGCCGCGTTCCACGGCGGGACGCAGTACCCGACGCCGAAGCAGGACAGCTGCATCAAGACGCCGCCGGCGTCCGCGTACTGGTCCTACTGGCTGGCGCCGAAGGGCCAGAACAGCTGGACGTACAGCCAGCTGGGCGCGATGAGCGAGAAGCCGAAGCCCGGTGAGGTCGAGCTCTGGCAGTTCGGCGGCACCAACATCGCCGGCACCGAGGGCCGCCCGTCCATCAGCCCCGACGCGCTCCGCGCGACGAACGCGCACGCCACAGGCGGCGGGTCCGGACACGGTGGTTCCGGTGGCGGCTCGGGTGGCGGCAGCTCCAACGGTGGCAGTTCGAACGGCAGTTCCAAGGGCGGCGCGAACAGCGGTGGCGGCTCCGGCGGCGGCACCCACGCCACGCACCACGCGACGACGGGAGCCGGCGCCGCGGCGGGTTCGCACCGTGCCGGCACGTCGGCCGCGGGGTCCAGCTCTGCCGCGGCACGGTCGAGCGCGGCGGCGCGGAGCAGCTCTGCAGCCGCCGCGTCGTCGTCAGGCGCACCATCGTCGGGCGCAGCCAGCGCCGGGGCGGCGGCATCGACGGTTGCGTCGTCGCCGTCCGTCGTGAATGCCAGACCTGCGTCGGCGGACACCAAGTCGTCGGCCGGGTCGCCGTTGCCGGTGATCCTCGGCGTCGCACTGGTTCTGCTCCTCGGCATCGGCGGCGGTTGGACCGTTGTACGGCGCCGCCGGGCCGACGCCGCGGAGCACTGATCGGCAGCTCATGACCAGGTCACTGGCGAGGTCGCCCGCCGGCTCGCGCACCCCGCGCGCGCTGCACCCGATCGCCTGGTGGCTCTGGGCGATCGGGATGGCGACGGCCGTCAGCCGGACCGTCAACCCGTTGTTGCTGCTCCTCGTGCTCGCCGTGCTCGGGTTCGTCATCGCCAACCGACGCAGCGACGCCCCGTGGGCGCGGGCGTTCAAGTACTACCTGTACCTCGCGCTCATCGTCATCGTGACCCGGGTGATCTTCCGGTCCGTCTTCGCCAGCGGGATCACCCCGGCCGACCACATCCTGTTCTCGCTGCCGCACATCCACACGCCGTCCTGGTACGCCGGCATCCAGCTCGGTGGCCCGGTCTCGCTCGAGGCCACGCTGTCGGCCTCGCTCGACGGGCTGCGCCTCGGTGCCCTGCTGTGCTGCGTCGGTGCGGCGAACGTCCTGGCCAACCCCAAGCGCGCCCTCCGCGTGCTGCCCGGCGCGCTCTACGAGCTCGGCGTCGCCGTGATCGTCGCGCTGTCGTTCGCGCCGCAGCTCGTCGAGAGCGTGCAGCGGGTGCACCGGGCCCGCCAGCTGCGCGCCGGTCACGGCAAGGGGTTGCGGGGCTTGCGCTCGTTGGTCATCCCGGTGCTCGAGGACGCGCTCGAACGTGCGCTGCACCTCGCCGCCGGCATGGACTCGCGCGGCTACGGCCGCAGCGGCAGCGCCACCCGCGCCAGCCGCCGGATCACCGCGATCCTGCTCATCCTCGGCATGTGCGGGCTCTGCGTCGGTGCGTACGGGCTGCTCGCCGGCACCGACGCGAAGGCGGTCGGCATCCCCGGCATCGCGGCGGGTGCGGTGCTGTGCTGCCTGGGTCTCGCCCTCGGCGGGCGGCGGGTGACCCGCACGTCCTACCGTCCCGACCCCTGGGCCTGGCCCGAGTGGGTCGTGAGCCTCGGCGGCCTCGGCTGCGCCGTCGCTCTGTACCTGTCGAGCAGTTACGACGCCGCCGCGCTGGCGCCGTCGCTGTACCCGCTGTCGTGGCCGCCGCTGCCGCTCGTCCCGACGCTGGCCATCGTGGTGGCCGGCCTCGCCGCGCTCGCCGCACCCCCGCCGGTGCGCCGGCGCGCGACCCCGGCCACGCGCCCCGCCGTCCGCACGGCGCCCGAACGGGAGCGGGTGACCGCGTCGTGACCACCGAGCGGCGCCGACGGAGCGCATCATGATCACCGAGCGACGCTTGCGGAGCGACCAGTGATTCAGTTCGACCAGGTCACGGTCACCTACGCCGACGCGCCGGCACCGGTCCTGCGCGACGTCACCCTCACCGTCGACGAGGGCGAGCTGTGCCTCGTCGTCGGCCGTACCGGTTCGGGCAAGTCCACCCTGCTCGGCGCCATCAACGGGCTCGTGCCGCACTTCACCGGCGGCACCCTGGCCGGGACGGTCACCGTCGACGGCCGCTCGACCGCCGAGCACCCGCCGCGGGACTTCGCCGACGTCGTCGGGGTGGTGGGCCAGGACCCGGTCGCCGGGTTCGTCACCGACACCGTCGAGGAGGAGCTCGCCTACGGCATGGAGCAGCTGGCGGTGCCGCCGGACGTCATGCGCAAGCGGGTCGAGGAGACGCTCGACCTGCTGGGCCTGGCCGAGCTGCGGCACCGGGCCCTGCACGAGCTGTCAGGCGGTCAGCAGCAGCGCGTCGCGATCGGCTCGGTGCTCACCGCCCACCCGCGCGTGCTGGTCCTCGACGAGCCGACGTCCGCTCTCGACCCCACCGCCGCCGAGGAAGTGCTGGCCGCGATCACCCGCCTCGTCCACGACCTCGGGGTGACGGTGGTGCTGGCCGAGCACCGTCTCGAGCGTGTCGTGCAGTACGCCGACCGCGTGATCCACCTGCCCGGCGACGGCACGGTGTCCGACGGGCCGCCGGTCGAGGTGTTCCGTACCAGCGTGGTGGCCCCGCCCGTCGTCGAGCTGGGCCGGCTGGCGGGCTGGTCCCCGCTGCCGCTGTCCGTGCGCGACGCCCGCCGGCAGGCAGCTCCGGTGCGCGCGGCCGTGGCGGGCCACGTCGTGCCGGCGTCACGGGTGCTGCCCTCGACCGCGCCGACCACGGCCCTGTCCGCTCGCGACGTCTCGGTGCGCTACGGCGACGTGCTCGCCGTCCGCGACGTCGACCTCGACCTGCACGCCGGGCGGGTCACGGCGCTGATGGGACGCAACGGGTCGGGCAAGTCCTCGCTGCTGTGGGCGCTGCAGGGCTCGGGGCCGCGTCAGCGCGGACGCGTCGACGTCGGCGGCCGCGACCCGAAGACCCTCAAGGCCGCCGAGGCACGCACGCTCGTCGGGCTGGTGCCCCAGACGCCGGCCGACCTGCTCTACCTCGGCAGCGTGCGGGCCGAGCTCGAGCAGGCCGACCGCGAGTCCGGCCCGTCGCCGACCGGCGCGCGCGACCTGCTCGACCGCCTCGCCCCGGGTATCCCCGACGACCTGCACCCGCGCGACCTGTCGGAGGGCCAACGGCTGTCGCTGGTACTGGCCGTGCAGCTGCGTGCGACCCCGGACGTCGTGCTGCTCGACGAGCCGACCCGCGGCCTGGACTACCCGGCCAAGCAGGCGCTCATCCGCATCGTCGACGGGCTCGTCGCCGAGGGACGCACCGTCGTGATCTCGACGCACGACGTCGAGTTCGTCGCGTCCGCCGCCGATCGCGTGGTGGTGATGGCGGAGGGCGAGATCGTCGCCGACGGCCCGACCACCGACGTCATCGTCGCTTCGCCCGCGTTCGCGCCGCAGGTGGCCAAGATCCTCGCCCCGCTGCCGTACCTCACGGTCGCGCAGGTCGAGCAGGCCCTGGCGGGGGTGGACGCATGAGCGTCGTCACCCGGGCGGTGCGCATTCCGAAGCGCACCGTGTTCACGGTCGCCATGGCGTCGTTCCTGGGGTTCGTCGCGTTCCTCTGGCCGTTCGTCGTCGAGCCCGGCAGCGTCGGCGGCGCGACCGCACCGCCGCTGATCTTCGGCGCGCTGCTGATCCTCGTCCTCGCCGTGATCTTCGCCGAGATCGCGGACGGCGGCATCGACGCGAAGGCCATCGCCATGCTCGGCGTGCTGTCGGCCGTCAACGCCGCGCTGCGCCCGCTCGGTGCGGGCACCGCGGGCATCGAGACGGTGTTCTTCGTCCTGGTGCTCGCGGGGTACGTGTTCGGCCCCGGGTTCGGGTTCACGCTGGGCTGCACGTCGCTGTTCGTGTCGGCGCTGATCACCGGCGGCGTCGGTCCGTGGATGCCGTACCAGATGTTCGGGTGCGCCTGGGTAGGGCTGTTCGCCGGCCTGCTGCCCCGGCTGCGCGGACGGCTCGAGGTGCTCATGCTGGCCGTCTACGGGGCCGCGTCCGGCTACTTCTTCGGGTTCATGCTCAACCTGTCGTTCTGGCCGTTCTCCACCGACCCGAGCAGCTCGATCGCCTACCTGCCCGGCGCGTCGTTCAGCACCCAGTGGCACCGCTACCTCGTGTTCGACGCCACGACCTCGCTCGGGTGGGACACCGGCCGCGCGGTCACCAACTTCGTCGCCATCCTCGTCGTCGGCCCGGCCGCGCTCGCGACGTTCCGTCGCGCCGCGCGGCGGGCGGCCTTCGAGGCGCCGGTGACGTTCGCCCCCGCGCCGGACGGCCCCGCGCCCGCCGACGTCGACCGGACGGCGGGCACACTGAGGACGTGAAGATCGTCTCCCTGCTGCCCTCGGCCACCGAGATCGTCTACGCCCTGGGCCTGGACGACTCCCTGGTCGGCGTCACCTTCGAGTGCGACGAGCCGGCGCGGGCGCGCACCGACAAGGCGGTGGTCGTCGGTGGCCGCGACACCAGCGACATGACGCCCGGCGAGATCGACGCCTACGTTTGTGCGCAGTCGGCCGCCGGTGCCGACCTGTACCACCTGCACGAGGATGCGCTGGCCGGGCTCGACCCGGACCTCATCCTCACCCAGGACCTCTGCTGGGTCTGCGCGCTGCCGTCGGGCAAGGTCACCGAGGCCCTGGATTTCCTGGGTTGCCGGGCCGACGTGCTACCCCTCGACCCGTACTCGCTCGAGGACGTGCTGGCCACGATCACCGCGGTGGCCGAGCGGGCGGGCATTTCCGAGCGCGGCGTCACCGTCGTCGCCGGGCTGCGCGAACGGCTGACCGCCGTGGCCGAAGCGGTGGCCGGGCGGCCGCGTCCTCGGGTGGCGGTCGTCGAGTGGGTCGACCCGCCGTTCACCGCCGGGCACTGGATCCCCGACCTCGTCCGTGCGGCCGGCGGCGAGCCGGTCGGTGCCACGGCGGGGGAGCGGTCGGTGCCCACCACCTGGGACGCGATCACCGCCGCCCGGCCCGACGTCGTCGTGGTCTCGCCGTGCGGCTACCACCTCGACGGCGCCGCCGAGCAGGCCGCGGTGGTGCGCGACGCGCTGCCCGACGTGCCGGTGTGGGCGATCGACGGCGACGGTCTCGTCGTGCGACCCGGCCCGCGGCTCGTCTACGGCGTGGAGGCCCTGGCCGCGATCCTGCACCCGGGCACGGTGCCCGACCGACCCGACGCCGTCCGGCCCGTTAGGGTCGGGTCCGGACACACCGACGAGAGGGTGCAGTTGTGAGCTGGACGTGGCGGTACCTGGGGGCGGACGGCGGCGAGCTGACCGACCTTCCGGGCGTGTCGCAGCCCGCCCACGCGAACCAGTCGGATGCGGAGAGCTGGATGGGTGAGTTCTGGCGCGACCTCGCGGACGCCGGCGTGGCCCAGGTGACGCTGCTCGAGGACGACTCCGAGAGCTACACGATGTCCCTCGACGCCGGCTGACCCGAACTCCTTCTCGAAGCACACTCCGTCCCCCGCGTTCCACACGCGCGAGTGGTGGGTTGCGCGTCGAGTGGCGGGAAATAGCCCACCACTCGACGCATACCCCACCACTCGGCGGTGGCAGCGACCTAGCAGCGGCGGTGAAGCGCGCCGCTGCTACGTCAGACGGCCGTCAGCTCGCGATCCCGCGGCTCCGGCGCGGCGACCGGCTGCGGCGTCCGGCCCGGCCACCAGTTCCACCGGCCCAGCAGCATCATCAGCGACGGCAGCACGATCACACGCACCACCAGCGCGTCGACCAGCACGGCCACCGCCAGCCCCACACCGAGCTCCTTCATCTCGACCATGTGCAGCGACGCGAAGATCGCGAACACCGAGATCATGACGACCGCGGCCGAGGTGACCGTGCCCGCCGACCCGGTGATGCCGGCGCGGATCGCGTCACGGGTCGACAGGCCACTCGCCGCGGCCTCCCGGATGCGGCTGATGACGAACACGTGGTAGTCCATCGACAACCCGAACAGCACCGCGAACGTGAACAGCGGAATCCAGTTGATCAACCTTCCGGTCGAGTGGAAGTCGAGCAGCGACTCGGCCCACGAGTTCTGGAACACGACGACCAACGCACCGAACGCGGCCCCCGCCGAGAGCATGTTCACCAGGGCAGTGGTCAGCGCGATGACGACCGACCGGAACACCCAGCCCATGATGATCATGGTCAGCACGACGACGAACGCGATGACCCACGGCAACCGGTCGGAGAGCTGATGGTCGGTGTCCATGGCCGTCGCCGTGTCCCCGCCGACGGCCCAGCGTGCCCCGTCCACGGTGCGCAGTGCGTCCGGTACCCACGTGTCCCGCAGGCTCGTGACGCCCGCACGCGCCTGGTGGGACTCCGCGTCGAACGGCGCCTCCAGCGTCAGCGCGTGCACCGTGCCGTCGCGTGATGCACGGATCTCGGCCCTCGACCGGGGCACGAACGCACCCGCACCGGCGCCGCGATCCGCGACCCGCGTCAGCGCGGCGACGACGGCGGGCCCGGCGTCGGCGTCCGCCCGCACGACGACCTGCTGGGTCGCGTTCTGGTCCGGGAACGCTGCGCTCAACCGGTCGAGCGCCTGCTTCTCGGCGATGACGTTCGGCAACGACGCGGGGCTGTCCGACGCCAGCTTCATGCCCAACGCCGGCAGGGCGAGAGCGGCCAGCACCAGCACCGACACCGTCAGCGTGCGGGCCGGGTGTTCGAGCGACGGGCGCAGGAGCCTCGGCCAGACACGCGGCTCGCGGGTCCCGGCCGTGAGCCGCCACAGCACCGGCACCCGAGGACGGTCGATCGCGCGGCCGAGCTTGACGAGCAGCGCGGGCAGCACGGTCAGCGACCCCAGGACGGCGACGGCGACCACGATGATCGAGCCGGTGGCCAGGGAGGCGAACACGACGTTGCCGGTCAGGTACATCCCGCACATCGCCACGAGCACGGCGAGGCCCGAGACCAGCACGGAGTGCCCGGCGGTCTCGGCGGCGATCTCCACCGAGTCCAGGGCCCCGCGCCCGCGCCCGCGGTGGCGCTCGGCGCGGGCCCGCTTGACGTAGAACAGCGAGTAGTCGACGCCGACGGCCATACCCATCAGCAGGATCATCGCCGCCGTGCTGCCCGAGTCCGGCACCACGTGCGAGGCCAGCGCCGACAACCCGGTCGCCGAACCGACCGCGGACAGCGCGAGCAGCACCGGGGCGCCGGCCGCGACGATGGCGCCGAAGGCGATCAGCAGGATGACAAGCGTCACCGGCAGGCTGAACGTCGTCGCCCTCGACAGGTCGGAGTTGACCCGGTCGTTGACGGCCTTGTCGAGCGACACCGCGCCGACCTGCTCGACCCGCAGGCCGGGGTGGGCCCGCTGCACTCCGGCCGTCACGTCCTGCAGTGGACGCACGTCGACGTCGGACTGACGCTGCCCGGCGTCGCGCAGGGTGGCGACGACGGTCATGGCCGTCCCGTCGCGCGAGGTCACCGGTGCACTGACCGAGCTGACCAGAGGCAGCGGCCGCAGTCCCTGCGCGGCCTGCTCGAGGGCGGCACGTGCCTCGGCGCGATCGAGAGTCCCGTGGCGGGCGGTGACCAACACGTTCTCGGTGTCCGGCCGTTCGAGCCCGCTGTCGTGCAGCCAGTGTGCGGCGCGCGCGGACTGACCGGTCATGGTGTCGAGGTCGTCGGCCTGCTTGAGCCCGGCGACGTTGCCGACCACGATGCAGGCGGCGACGAACACCAGCCACAGCGCGATGGCCTTCCACGGGTGGGTGGCGCTCCAGCGTGCGGCGCGCACGGTGACGGGTCGCGGGCGGGCGGTCGGGATGGGTCCCACGGCGGTGCCTTCCTGTCGTGTCGAACTGTTGTGACGACGACACTTCCGCCCCCGGGCGCGCTGGACACTGGTCCTGGACCCCCTACGACGGTGGGGTTTTGTCCACCGCGCGCGAAGGCGCGGTGCGTCAGGATGGACGCGTGGAACACCAACTGCGACGGCGGCTGCTGCTGATCGGCTGGTCCTTCGAGGCGGCCGTGGCCGCGGCGATCAGCCTCGCGCTGTTCGTCGTCACGGCCGTCGGCACAGGCACGATCGTCGTGACCGCCGGCATCCCGCTGGTCCTGGTGGCGGCCTGGGCGACCCGTCCGCTCGCCGAGCGGTACCGGCGGCGCATCCCAATGATCGACGGCAAGGCGCTCATCGCGTCGCCCTACCTGAGAGCGACCGCGTCGGGCTGGCTCTCGCGGCTGGGTGCGGTGTTCCGCGACCCCGCCCGTAGGCGCGACTTCTACTGGGTGGCGGTCAACGGCACCGTCGGGCTCGCGCTCGGCATCGTCGCCGTGGTCGAGACCGTCTTCGACCTGCTCCTGTGGTGGCTGCCACCCGGCCTGGCCCTGCGGGCGTACGCGGCCATCGCCCGCGCGCTGCTGTCGACGTCGGAGAAGAGCCGGCTCGCGCTGCGCGTGGAGCAGCTGACCGAGTCGCGGGCCGAGACGGTCGACACCCAGGCGGCCGAGCTGCGCCGCATCGAGCGTGACCTGCACGACGGCGCACAGGCGCGCATCGTCGCCCTCGGCATGAGCCTCGCCCTGGCCGAGGACCAGCTCGACCGCGATCCCGAGGCCGCGCGAGCCCTGATCACCGAGGCCCGCGCGTCCAGCAGCGACGCCCTGTCCGAACTGCGCGACCTGGTGCGCGGCATCCACCCGCCGGTGCTGGCCGACCGCGGCCTGGTCGGTGCCGTGCAGGCGCTCGCCCTCGCCAGCCCGCTGCCCGTCGACGTCCGCGCCGACGTGCCGGGTCGGCTCCCGGCGCCCGTCGAGTCGGCGGCCTACTTCGCCGTCGCCGAGGCGCTCACGAACGTGATCAAGCACAGTGGTGCGCAGACGGCGCGCGTCGAGCTGCGGCACACGCGGGACACGCTGTCGGTCGTGGTGCACGACGACGGGCACGGCGGGGCCGACCCTGCCACTGGCACCGGCCTGCACGGGATCGGGCGCCGGCTGGCGGCCTTCGACGGGACGCTCGCCGTGTCGAGCCCGCCGGGCGGCCCCACGGAGCTGGCTATGGTGCTCCCGTGCGTGTCGTCCTCGCCGAAGACCTCGCCCTCCTCCGGGACGGCCTGATCCGGCTGCTGGAGGCCAACGACTGCGAGGTCGTGGAGGCCGTCGACAACGGACCGTCCTTGCTGCGCGCGCTCACCACGCACCGGCCCGACATCGCGGTCGTCGACGTGCGGCTGCCGCCGAGCTTCACCGACGAGGGGCTGCGCGCGGCCATCGAGGCGCGCCGGCAGGTGCCCGGGCTGCCCGTGCTGGTGCTGTCGCAGTACGTCGAGCAGCTCTACGCCCGCGAGCTGCTCGCCGACCGTTCCGGCGGTGTCGGCTACCTGCTCAAGGATCGCGTGTTCAACGTGCGCCAGTTCGTCGATGCGGTGCGCCAGGTCGCGGCCGGCGGGACGGCGATGGACCCCGACGTCGTCGCCCAGCTGCTGACCCGCCACGCCGGCGACAAGCCGTTGGCCACCCTGACGCCGCGCGAACGGGAGGTGCTCGAGGCCATGGCCGAGGGCCGCTCGAACGCCGCCATCGCCGCCAAGCTGGTCGTCACCGAGAAGGCGGTCAGCAAGCACACCAACAACATCTTCGGCAAGCTCGGCCTGCCCCAGTCCGAGGACGACAACCGGCGGGTGCTGGCCGTCCTCGCCTATCTGAACGGGTGAACCGCCGACCACCCTGTTGATCTCGGGAGAATCTGGGTATATCGGGCGGGTTCCCGGTACGCGATGTCCCCGTAAGGAGTGCGACGGTGCGCGGTTCGAGGCTGTTCATGACCATCTCGTGTGCGGTCGCGGCAGCCGTCGCGCTCGCGCCGTCCGCCGGAGCTACGCCGGCCCGACCCGCGCGTCCGGCCGCTCCGGCCGCGCTGCCGCGCACCGGGTCGAGCGCCGTAGCCACGGCCGGTTTCCTGGCCTCGTTGCCCGGCGTGGTGGCCGATCCCGCCGCGCCGCCGGCCGGGGTCAACGTCGGCTGCCGGCCGTCCGCGACCCACCCTTACCCGGTGGTGCTGGTCAACGGCACCTTCGAGGTGATGCAGGACAGCTTCGACTACCTGGGTCCGCGCCTGGCCCGGGCCGGGTACTGCGTCTTCGGCTACAACTACGGCGCCACCGTCTACCCGCCGCAGGTGCAGGCCACTGCCCCCGTCGACGACTCCGTGCAGGCCCTGGCCGCCGAGGTCCGCACCGTCACGCGGGCCACCGGCTCGAGCAAGGTCGACCTCATCGGCTTCTCGCAGGGCGGCCTGCTCACCGAGCTGTACACGAAGTTCGGCGGGGCGGCGTCGGTGCACTCGGTCACCGCGCTCGCGCCGACGACGCACGGCACCACGCTGCTCGGCCTGGGTACCCTGGCCGCCCACATCCCCGGTGCGCGCGACGTGTTCACCGCCGTCGGCTGCCCCGCCTGCAACGACCAGATCGTCGGCTCGGCGGTCATCGCGAAGCTGAACAAAGGCCCGATCGCTCAGCCCGGCGTGCGGTACACGGTCATCGACACGCGCTACGAGGAGGTCGTCACCCCGGCCGGCTCGTCGTTCATCCACGAGCGCGGCGTCACCAACGAGTACGTGCAGAGCTTCGACCCCACCGACGTCGACGAGCACGTCGTGCTGCCGTTCAACCCCGTCACGGGTGACCGCGTCCTGGCCGCCCTGCACCGCGCTGGGAGTTAGGGCCAGGAGTTAGGGCCGCAAGCCAGGTCCGGCCGCTGATCAGCGGGTCCGCTCGACCTCGAGGTCGCCGTCTGCGTACTGCGCGCGCAGCACCTTCTTGTCGAACTTGCCGACCGTCGTCTTGGGCACCTCGTCGACGAACGTCCAGTTCTCGGGGATCTGCCACGACGCCACCTTGCCGTCGAGGAAGGCCGCGAGCTCGGCGGGTTTGACCTCGTGCCCCGAGGCCACGACGACGCAGGCCAGCGGGCGCTCGGTCCACTTGTCGTCCGGGATCCCGATGACCGCGGCCTCGGCGACGTCGGGGCTCGCGGCGAGCAGGTTCTCGAGTTCGACAGAGGAGATCCACTCGCCGCCGGACTTGATGACGTCCTTGCTGCGGTCGGTGATCATGAAGAAGCCACGCTCGTCCAGGGTGCCGATGTCGCCGGTACGCAGCCAGCCGTCGTGGAACTTCTCGGGCACCTCGACCGCGTGGTACGAGCCGGTGATCCACGGCCCGCGGACCTCGATCTCACCCACGGCCTGACCGTCGCGCGGCAACTCGTTGCCGTCGTCGTCGCAGATGCGCATCTGCACCCCGGGCGTGACCCGCCCGGACTTGAGCCGCCACTGCATCTCCTCCGCGCTGCCGGGCTCGATGTCGGCCGGTGGCCACGCCATGCCGGCGACCGGGGAGGTCTCGGTCATGCCCCAGCCCTGGACGATGCGCAGGCCGTACTTGCTCTCGAATCCCTCCATCAGTGACCGCGGGATCGCGGCCCCGCCGGAGGAGCCGAGACGCAGCGATGACAGGTCGATGTCCTTGCCCTGGCCGTACTGCATGATGCCGCCCCAGATGGTCGGCACCGCCGAGGCGAACGTCGAGCGCTCGGTCTTGATGAACTCGCAGATGTGGTCGGGTGTCATGTACTGCGCGGGCAGGTGCAGTGAGGCGCCGGACAGGAACGCGCCGAACGGGATGCCCCAGGCGTTGACGTGGAACATGGGGACGAACGTCAGGATGCGGTCGGACTCGATGAAGCCGGTGACCTTGGCGCCGAGTGTGCCGAGCGCATGCAGGTAGGTCGAGCGGTGCGAGTAGACGACGCCCTTCGGGTCGCCCGTCGTGCCGCTGGTGTAACACATGGCGGCGGCCGACTTCTCGTCGACGGCGGGCCACTCGAAGGTGGGCTCCCGGCCCGCGATGAGCTCGGCGTAGCGGTGCACGGTGGCGTGCTCGGCGAGCGCTGAGGCGTCGGCGTCGCCGACCACGATGTAGGCCTCGACGCTGGACAGCTGCCCCGCCACCGGCGCGAGCAGCGGGATCAGCGACTCGTCGACGATGATCATCCGATCGCCGGCGTGCTGCACGATCTGCGCGATCTGCTCGGCCTTGAGCCGGATGTTCAGGGTGTGGACGACGGCGCCGATGCCCGGGATGGCGTAGTAGGCCTCGACGTGCTCGACGGTGTTCCAGCAGAAGGTGCCGACGGCGTCGCCGGGGGAGACGCCCAGGTCGATCAGCGCTGCGGCGAACCGGTTGGCGTTGGTCGCGACGTCCGCGAACGTGCTGCGCCGGGCGCCGCCAGGGGCCCACGTCAAGACCTCGCTGCCGGGATAGACCCGAGCGCCGTGCTCGAGGATCGCGGTGGTGGTGAGCTGGAAGTCGTCCTGCATCGTGCTCGTGATCACGGGGCGCCTCAGAACTCGTCGCCGCGGGTGAGCTGCGGGGCCGGTAGCCGCCACTTGCGGGGCATGTAGGCCCGCGAACCCATGTAGAAGCCGATGCCCATGTTCGTTCCGTCGGCCTCGCCGAAGCGCTCCAAGGCCATGGCACGCAGCCGGCGGCCGACGATGAACCACTCGACGACCAGGCCCAGGAAGATGACGATGACCGCCACCTCGAGGTATCGCAGGGCCGGGATGATCGTGGTCAGGATGAACAGCGGGAACAGCCACAGCATGTAGTTGCTGAGCATCCGCTTCGAGTCCACGTAGTCGCGGGCCAACTTGCGGGTCTTGCCCTGGTCGCGGCGGGGGAGGGCATCGGCGTCCCCCCGGCGCAGCGCCGCCCGCTGCTCGGCCGCCGAGCGGGGCTTCGCAGGGGCGCCACCGCTCTTGGGGGTGGCACGCTGCTCCTTGGTGAGCTGCTTCTGCCGGGCGTAGGCCTCCTTGCGGGTCTTCGGGGCCGTCACCGGGCCCCGGCGCCCCTCGGCGACGCGCCGCTTCGGGGTCGGACGCCCCTTCCGCAGGTCGATTTGCCCGCTCTCTGCGGTGGGCTGCTCGGTCTGGCTGGAGTCGACGGCGTCGTCGGTCGTGTCGGCGGACGCGCCTCGGCGGGAGAGCTTCACGCCCACAGGGTAACTGCGCCGGGTGTGACCTCCGTGACGCGCCGGACCGGGCCCGGATCCCCGTCATCGCGGCGGGCGCCGGCATCGGTGGTTACCATGGGAATGACTGTCGGCAGCCGCCGGTTGTCGCCAGGGACCGAGGACCATCACCGTCCCTCTCCAGTCTTCGAGGAGCGTTATGACCACCACCGAGACCACCGTCGAGCTCACCACCGCACCGGTCGAGGCACCGGCGAACGACGTCGCCCTCACCGAGGCCGCGGCCGGCAAGGTCCGCGCCCTGCTCGACCAGGAGGGTCGCGACGACCTGCGCCTGCGTATCGCCGTCCAGCCCGGTGGTTGCTCGGGCATGCAGTACCAGCTCTTCTTCGACGAGCGGGTCCTCGACGGTGACGTCGAGCTCACCCCGCACGGTGTCCCGGTCGTCGTCGACCGCATGAGCGCCCCGTACCTGGGCGGCGCCACCGTCGACTTCACCGACACCATCGAGCAGCAGGGCTTCACCATCGACAACCCCAACGCCGGCGGCGGCTGCGCCTGCGGGAACAGCTTCTGCGGCTAGGGGCTTCGCCCCGCGCCGCAGAAGCATTCCGCCTCTCCGGACCCTTCTGTTGTCGTCGCCTCCCAGCGATTCGTCGCTGGGAGGCGGTTGCCTTTAAGTCCCAGCCTTTGCTCGCCGGGCGGTTGCCTTTAAGTCCCAGCCTTTGCTCGCCGGGCGGTTGCCTTTAAGTCCCAGCCTTTGCTCGCCGGGCGGTTGCTTTCAAGTTCCAGCCCCATCTCACCTAGGGTCGTGGCATGCCAGTTCTCGTCGCAGGGTCCATCGCGTCCGACCACCTGATGCATTTCCCGGGCAAGTTCTCCGACCAGTTGCTCGCCGACCACCTGCACAAGGTGTCGTTGTCGTTCCTGGTCGACGAACTGACCATCAAGCGGGGTGGGGTCGCACCGAACATCTGCTACGCCATGGCCCAGCTGGGCGGCTCGCCCGTTCTGGTCGGCGCCGTGGGTGAGGACTTCGGCGAGTACCGCGACTTCCTCGAGGCCAATCACGTCGACTGCAGCCACGTCTACGTGTCGCCCACCCAGCACACCGCCCGCTTCGTCTGCACCACCGACACCGAGATGAACCAGATCGGATCGTTCTACGCCGGGGCCATGGCCGAGTCCGCCGAGATCGAGATCAGCCCCATCTGGGACGCCACCGACGCCGACCTCGTGGTCATCAGCGCCTACGACCCGAGCGCCATGGTCAAGCACAGCGCCGAGTGCCGGGACAAGAACCTTCGCTTCGTCGCCGACCCCTCCCAGCAGGTCACCCGCATGGACGGCGACCAGCTCAAGGCGCTCATCGAGGGCGCCGACCTGCTGTTCACCAACGACTACGAGCGCGAGCTGCTCGAATCCAAGACCGGCCTCAGCACCGCCGACATCGACGCCCAGGTCAACGTCCGGGTGACCACCCTCGGATCCAAGGGCGTCGAGATCGTCGGCGACTTCGGCACCGTGCACACGCCGGTCGCGAAGGAGCGCAGCAAGTCCGACCCCACCGGCGTCGGCGACGCCTTCCGCGGCGGTCTGCTGACGGCGCGCGACTGGGGGCTGTCGTGGGAGCGCTCGGCCGAGGTCGGCAGCCTGCTCGCGACCATGGTGTTGGAGACGATGGGCACGCAGGAGTACACCGTCGTCAAGGACGAGTTCGGCGCCCGTCTGGCCGAGTCCTACGGCGACGACTGCGCCGCCGAGGTGCTGCCGCACCTGCCCTGACCGGCGACGAACGGGACGGGGGAGTAGCGGCGCCGGAGCCGCTACTGGCGGACCGGGTAGACGGGCTCGGGGATCTCGGGGTGGATGCGCTCCTCGACGAAGATGCCGTGCCAGATCAGCAGCACCAGCAGCGTCCAGATCTTGCGTGAGTAGTCGTGCGGGCCGGCGCGATGCGCGTCGAGCAGCCGCAGCGCCGCCTCTCGATCGACGAGCTCGTCGGCCTGCGACTCGGTGATGATGGCGCGAGCCCACTCGTACATGACGTCCTTGAGCCAGTGCCTGATCGGTACCGGGAACCCGAGCTTGGGCCGGTTGATCACGTGGGCCGGCACGACGAGCTCGAGGGCGCGGCGCAGCGCGTACTTGGTCGTCTCCTTGGTCAGCTTGAGGTCGGTCGGGATGGACGAGGCGACGTCGAAGACCTCGGTGTCGAGGAACGGCACGCGCAGCTCGAGCGAGTTGGCCATCGTCATCTTGTCGGCCTTGACCAGGATGTCGCCGCGCAGCCACGTGAACAGGTCGACGTACTGCATGCGCGTCGAGTCGTCGAGGTGCGTCGTGCGGTCGTACAGCGGCCCGGTGACGTCCATGTAGGACACGCTCGCGTCGTAGCCGGGGAACAGCCCCTGCATCTCGTCCGGGCGGAAGATGCGGGCGTTGCCGTAGTAGCGCTCCTCGATGCCGATCGCTCCGCGCCGGAGCAGGTCCTTGCCCCGTCGACCCTCGGGGATGCGGGTGGAGAGCCGCCCGAGCCCACGCCGCGCCACGGCGGGCAGGTGGTCGAAGCCGCGCAACGAGATCGGCTCCCGGTAGATCGTGTAGCCGCCGAACAACTCGTCGGCACCCTCGCCGGACAGCACCGCCTTCACGCGCTTGCGGGCCTCGCGGGCGATGAAGTACAGCGGGACGAGCGCCGGGTCCGCCACGGGGTCGTCGAGGTACCAGACGATCAGCGGCAGCGTCGACATCATCTCCTCGGCGGTCACGACCTTGGTGACGTGCTCGACGCCGATCGCGGCGGCCGACTCGGCAGCGACGTCGATCTCGCTGTACCCCTCGCGCTCGAAGCCGGTCGTGAACGTCAGCAGATCGGGCTTGTGCCGTTTGGCCAGCGCCGCCACCGCCGTCGAGTCGATCCCGCCGGACAGGAAGGAGCCGACGGTGACGTCCGGGTCGGCGCGCATGTGCTTGGCGACGGAGTCCTCGAGGGCCTCGGCGATGCGGCGGTACAGCTTGTCGGGTTCAGGGACGGGTCGCACGGCGAAGTCGGGGTGGAAGTACCGGTGCGCCCGCAGCGGCTCACCGGGTCGCAGCGTGAAGTGGGTGCCGGACTCGACGCGCCGCACGGCGGCGTGCATCGACGCCGGCTCGGGCACGTACTGCAGCGTCAGGTAGTGCTGGACGGCCGTGAGGTCGACGGTGTGCTTCTCGTTCGGCGTCGCAAGGTCGAGCAGGGACTTCTTCTCACTGGCGAAGAACGTGCCGCGCTCGTCGCTCATCGTGTACAGCGGCTTGATGCCGAACCAGTCACGGGCGCCGAACAGGACCCGCTCCTCGGAGTCCCAGATGAGGAACGCGAACATCCCGCGCAGCTCGCGGACGATCTTGGCGCCCAGATAGTGGTAGCCGGCGACGATGGCCTCGCCGTCGCCCTCGGTCTCGAAGGTGGCGCCGAAGTCCCGCGTCAGCCGGTCGCGCAGCTCGAGGTAGTTGTAGATCTCGCCGTTGAAGATCAGCTGGTAGCGCCCGCCGAGCCAGGGCAGCGGCTGGTGGGAGTGGTCGAGGTCGATGAGGGCCAGGCGACGGAAGCCGATGGCGAGGTCGGCGTCGTGCCAGACCCCGCCCTCGTCCGGGCCACGGTGGCGCATGTCGCGTAGCGCGGCCTCGACACCAGGGGCGCTGGATGCTGCATCGCCGGCCGCCGACAGGAATCCGATCAGTCCACACACGCCGACCAGTATCCCGCCTCGCCGGGCCCCACCCGGACCCGGTGAGCGGCGGCGGGTCGCGTAGGCTCAGGCCATTCCCGATCGGGTGTGCGAAGGGTGGTTTCACAGGTGTCGCGTAGGCCTTGGGCTCGCCCGGCAGCGGCCCGTTCCGGGGCGCGCCGGTCGTTGGTGCGAACCGGTCGCGTCGCCGGGTTGATCGTGCTGATGACGCTGGTACTCACGGGTTGCTCCGCGCAGCAGTGGGAACGGAGCCTGCGCTTCGGCTGGCCCACCGGCGCCACCAAGCAGGCCACCCGCATGCGCGTGCTGTGGACGTGGACGGGTGTCACGGCGCTGGCTCTCGGCGTGGTCGTGTGGGGCCTGATCTTCTGGGCCTGTATCCGCTACCGCAAGAAGAGCGACGAGCTGCCGCGCCAGACCAAGTACAACTTCGCCGTCGAGGCGGTCTGCTTCACGTTCCCGTTCATCGTCATCGCCGGGCTGTTCTACCGCACGGTCATCGTCGAGGACTACGTCAACAAGCTGACCAAGAACCCCGACGTAAAGGTGCAGGTCGACGCCTACAAGTGGAACTGGAAGTTCGAGTACCACCAGTACCGCGTGGGCGGCGCTGTCAGGCCGACCGAGGAGAAGGTCCCGAACTCCAACCAGTACCTGTCGACGAACGGGTCCTCCACCGAGATCCCGGTCCTAGTAGTCCCCATCGGCAAGACGGTGCAGGTCGATGAGCACTCCCTGGACGTCATCCACTCCTTCTGGGTGCCGGAGTTCCTGTTCAAGCGTGACGTGATCCCGTACGGCTCGTCGGACACCTCCCGCGACAACAAGTTCGAGTTCACCGCCACGCACATCGGCCACTACGTCGGCCGTTGCGCCGAGCTGTGCGGCACCTACCACTCGCAGATGAACTTCGAGGTCCGCGTCGTGTCGGTCTCGACGTTCAACCGTTATCTCGCGGCTCTGAAGTCCATCAGCCCCGACGATCCGGCGATCCAGAGCACGGCACTGAAGCAGGCCGGCATGGCGCCGTACGCCACGAGCACGCACCCGTTCACGACCGACCGCAACTACAAGAGCGCGTCGCGTAACGGTGGAGGCAGCTAGATGAAGTCCGAAGCCCGTATCTTCCTCATGCTGACGGCGTTCTTCTGGGTCGCGGCCATCGGTTACGGCATCTGGACCTCCCTGCCCAACGGGTTCAGCCACGGCCGGCTCGAGCCGGTCGGTGTCGCCGCGCTGATCCTGTCCGGGGGCCTGGTCGGTATCCCCGGCTCGTTCTTCTACTTCGTGTCGCGGCGTATCGACGCTCGCCCCGAGGACCGCGCCGATGCCGAGATCGCCGAGATGGCGGGTGACCTGGGCTTCTTCAGCCCCGGCTCCTACTGGCCGGTGGCCGTCGCCGCCGCCGCGACGCTTGTCGGGGTGGCCCTGGCCTTCGCCCAGGTGTGGCTGCTCATCGTCGGTGTCGTCGTGCTGATGTTCACCGTCGGCGGGTTGCTGTTCGAGTACTACCTCGGCGGCTCACGCGGCCTGCTCGACCCGCCCAACCACGGCTGACCCAGCGCGAGTTCGTACTACCGCCTGCCGCCCGGGGCCGTGGTGCATCTCCGGTGGCCGTGACACGCCGTGTTACGGCCAGGGCCCATGCTGCGGACGCCGCCGCGCCCAGCTGGGCTGCATCACGCGGTGTTCCGGCCGCCGCTCGAGAACCGGTGCGGTGTGCCGGAGCAACGACAACGGGGAGCCGGCGGCGGTCGTGTCGCGTGATCCCTGGTGCAGACGCGTCGCTGTCCCGTCCCTGGCGCACCAACGTTGCGCAACAAGATCCGCCGGCGGCGCCGTCCAGCCGCTCCGTCCAGGCTCAGCACCTGCCCCTGCCCCCTGACGCTGCCCCTGAC
>NZ_CAXUNP010000049.1:0-26805 GCF_964252635.1 uncultured Jatrophihabitans sp. | reverse complement strand
CGCCCGCACCGAGCCCCCGCCACCCGCCCAGGTCGTCGCCGCCGCCGGCAACGCCGTCGTCACCGCGGCCCGGGTCGGACGGCTGCTGGGCCGGTCCTACTGGCGGGTGGCCCGGCAGCTGCCGGGGGTCGGGGTGGTCGAGGCGCAGGCGCAACGACTGGTGCAGGCCGCCGAGCAGGAGTTCGCCCGGCTGCTGGAGGTGCCGCAGCACCTCGGCGCGGCCGCCGCCAATCCCGAGGAGCTGCGGGTCATGTCGCTCGTCCGTGACGCGGCGGACGACGCCGAGCCACTGCGCACGGCGATGACGGAGCTGCTGGACCGTTCGTCCGAGGCCGACAGCGAGCGCAGCCGCGAGTACCTCTTCGGTTCGATCGTCAGCCAGCTCGTTCCCGACGAGGCCCGGGTGCTCGCCGCCCTGGCCGACGGCAGGGCTTTCGCCGTCGTGGACGTCGTCCAGAAGGCGAACGGCCGGTCCGGCCACGACCAGCTCGTCCTCGCCAACGTCTCGACCGTCGGTACGGCGGCCGGGCTGTCGGCACCCGGCAACGTCGGCACCTATCTCGGCCGGCTGCACGGCTTCGGGCTGATCGAGTTCACCCACGACCCGGCGCACGTCGACGTCCAGTTCGACGCCCTGCTGCGCGATCCGTCCGTGGTCTCGGCCCGGGCCGGCATCGACGCCGGCCGCCAGGGCAACGCGAAGATCGTCCGCAAGGCCGTGGTGCTCTCCGCGCTCGGCCGGGACTTCTGGACGGCGTGCGCCCCGCCCCACGCACGGCTGACCCGGCGTTCGGGGTGACGGGCCGACCTGCACAGCCGGTCGACACGATCCCGCAGGTAGGTTGATCAGCGTGCCTCGCTCCCCCGGTTCGCGCGCCCGGCTGAGTCTCGTGGGCGCCGCGCTCGCGGTCACCACCCTGGTCGCCGCCTGTACCTCGACGGTCGACGGGACAGGCAGTACGGGTTCCCCGTCGGCCGCCCAGTCGTCCTTCCCCGCGTCCTCGTCGGCGTCGTCGGGGGCCGGCTCCGCGCCGCCGCAGGCACCGGCGAAGTTCGGCAGCTGCGCCGGGCTCTACAACACTTCCGCCGTCACCCTGCCGTCCGACCGTGCCGGCAAGATCGAGTTCTCGTGCGCGCAGATCCGGGTCCCGCTCGATTACGCCGAGCCGAACGGTCGCACGATCTCGTTGGAGCTGGTCCGGGTCCACGACCGCGACAACACGTCCTCGAAGGGCAGCCTGCTCGTCAACCCCGGTGGGCCCGGCGCCAGCGGCAACGTGTTCGCACTCGGGTACACGGCCAGCGTCCCGCTGACGCTGCTCAAGAACTTCGACCTCATCGGTTTCGACCCGCGCGGCATCGGTGCGTCCTCACCGATCAACTGTCTGAGCGACGCGCAGAAGGACACCATCAACGCCGCGTCGCCCGACATCCGGACGAGCGCCGGGTTCGCCTCGGCCCGCTCGACCGCCGCCATGATTGCCCGGTCGTGCTCGAGCAAGTACGGGTCCGCCCTGCCGCAGTACAACACCGTGAACACCGCACGCGACATGGACCAGATCCGCCGCGCCGTCGGCGACGAGCAGATGAACTACCTCGGTTTCTCCTACGGGACCGAGCTGGGTTCGATCTACGCCCACCTGTTCCCGTCCGTGGTGCGCGTCATGGTGCTCGACGGCGCGGTGAACCCGCTCACGAGCGACATCACGGCGTTCGCCGACCAGCTCCAGGGCTTCGAGAGCTCCTTCGACCAGTTCGCCACCTATTGCCGCGCCCACTCGCCCTGCAAGTCACTCGGCGACCCCCGTTCGGCCGTGTACGCCATCCAGGCCAAGGCGAAGGCGTCGCCGATCCCGACGTCGGCGGCCGGTGACAGCCGCAAGGCGACGCTGTCCCTCGTCACCACCGGCGTCCTGCAGGCGCTGTACTCCGAGTCGGAGTGGCCCACGCTGGGCAACGCCCTGGTCCAGGCGCGCAAGGGCGACTCCGCCGGCCTGCTGCAGCTGGCCGACGACTACAACCAGCGCTACGACGGCAAGTACACCAACATCTCCGACGCGAACACGACGATCGGATGCAACGACAGCAAGAACGGCCCGACCGACGCCCAGATCCGGGCCACCGCGAAGCAGTGGGCCACGCGGTTCCCGATCTTCGGGCTGCAGAACGCGTCGTCGCTGTTCACCTGCCAGCAGTGGCAGAAGACCCGTACCGCGCTGCCGCTGCCGACCGCCAAGACGCCGATCAAGGTGCTCGTCGTCGGCAACCTGCACGACCCGGCGACGCCCTACAAGGGTGCGGTCGACCTGGCCCGCACGATGGGCAACGCCGAACTGCTGAGCTGGGACGGCGAGGGGCACACCTCCTTCGGGCAGGGCAGCTCGTGTGTCGACAACTACGTCGAGCGCTACCTGGTCGACCGCACCCTGCCGCCGAACAACAAGACGTGCCCGAAGTAGCGCCGGCGCTGCACGTCGACGCGCCGACGGGTACGGCGCGGGCCGTCGTCCTCGTGCTGCACGGCGGCCGGTCCCGCAGCCACATGCGCGCCCGGGCCGGCCAGCTCGCCGTGCTGCGCATGCAGCCCTTCGTGACATCGCTGCGTCGCGCCGGCCGCAGCCACGGCCTGGTGGTAGCCCGGGTCCGGTACCGCTACCGCGGCTGGAACGGCGACGAGCAGTCCCCCGTCCCCGATGTGCGGTGGGCACTGCGTCAGCTCGACGAACGCTTCGGGGCGCTCCCGTCCGCGCTGGTCGGGCACTCCATGGGCGGGCGCGCGGCCATGTACGCGGCCGGACACCCGAGCGTGACCACGGTCGTCGGCCTGGCCCCGTGGATCGAGCCCGGCGACCCGGTAACGCCGCTGGCCGGGCGCGCCCTGCTCGTCGCACACGGCACCGGGGACCGGATGACCAGCAACGTGGAGTCGGCGCGATTCACCCGCGAGGCGGCCGCCGTCACCCGGTCCGCGAGCTACGTGGCCGTCGACAACGACGCGCACGCGATGCTGCGGCGTGCGCCCGTGTGGCACCAGCTCAGCACCGGCTTCGTCCTCGCCGGACTGTTGGGTACGGACCCCGACGGAACCGTTCCGGAGCCGATCGCGAAGATAGTCTCGAGGGCGCTGGCGGGCGACGCCCGCCTCGAGGTCTGACCTGACCTGAAACCACAGGGCGGAGGCACGACGTGGCGATAACCGACACCGGCAAGACCACCCAGACCCCCACGCACGGCATCGACGCACTCCGCTGGCCGGACGTCGCCACCGTCCCGAACTCGCCGGTGCGGGCGGCCATCGCCAAACGCCTGTTCCGCCACGCGGCGGGCCGGTTGCCGATGCGCGTCGTCGAGCCCGGCGACCGGTGGGCCGACGGCGGCACCCATGACGACCCGGTGTTCCGGCTCGTCCGGCCGGACGCGTTCTACCACCGGGTGGGCGAGACGGGCACCATCGGCTTCGGCGAGGCCTTCATGGCCGGCGACTGGACGTCCGACGACCTCGCCGGGGTGCTGTCGGCGTTCGCGTCGAACATGAAGGACATGATCCCGCCGTTCCTGCACAAACTGCGCAACGCGGTTCTGAGCGTGCAGCCGCACAGCGGTGACAACACCGTCGAGAACGCACGCAAGAACATCCGCCAGCACTACGACCTGTCCAACGACCTGTTCCGGCTGTTCCTGGACGAGTCCATGAGCTACTCGTCCGCGATCTTCGCCGGCGAGCCCGACCACTCTCCCGAGCCGCTGGCCGACGCGCAGCGTCGCAAGATCGACCGTCTGCTCGACAGCGTGGGAGTGACCGCCGGAACCTCCGTGCTCGAGATCGGCACCGGCTGGGGCGAGCTGGCCCTGCGGGCCGCGGAGCGCGGCGCCAAGGTCACCACGCTGACGATCTCCACCGAGCAGGCGGAGCTCGCCCGGCGCCGCATCGCCGACGCCGGCTTCGCCGACCGGGTCACGGTCAAGCTGCAGGACTACCGCGAGGCCACGGGCCGCTACGACGCGGTGGTCAGTGTCGAGATGATCGAGGCGGTCGGCGCGCAGTACTGGGACACCTACTTCGAGACCATCGACACCCTCCTGGCGCCGGGCGGGCGCGTCGGGCTGCAGGCCATCCTGCAGGACGACTACACGGTCCTGGCCACCAAGGACACCTACACCTGGATCCGGAAGTACATCTTCCCGGGCGGGCAGCTGGCCTCGGTCGAGGCCATCGAGCGCACACTTGCGGCGCGAACCTCGCTGCGGGTGGCCGACCGTTTCAGTTTCGGTCGGCACTACGCCGAGACGCTGCGCCGGTGGCGCGAGACGTTCGAGGCGAACGCGGACGCCGTCGACGCCCTCGGCTTCGACGAGGTCTTCCGCCGCATGTGGTCGCTGTACCTCGCCTACTCCGAGGCGGGCTTCCGGACCGGCTACCTCGACGTCCAGCAGTTCACCCTGACCAAGCCCTGACCAAGCCCTGACCCGCGGTCATACTGGCCGTATGGCCTACGACCGGGACCTCGCCGAGCACGTGCGCTCCGTCCTGCTCGGGTCACCGGGCGTCACCGAGAAGGCGATGTTCGGCGGGCTGGCGTTCCTGGTGCACGGACATCTCGCGGTGGCGGCCGGCGGCCGCGGTGGGCTCATGGTGCGGGTGGACCCGGACCGCACCGAGGACCTGCTCAACGACCGGGCCGCGACGCGGTTCGTGATGCGCGGGCGCGAACTGGACGGCTGGCTGCTGGTGGACACCGATGCCGTCGGGGAGGCCGAGCTCGCCCAGTGGATCGACCTGGGTGTCGAGTACGCGCGGTCGCTGCCGCCGCGCTGACCCGACCGGGCGGCAGCGGCCACGATGGCGACCCACCAAGATGCTGGGACGGTGCCCGCTATCGACTCCCCAGTCCAGACTGTCGGCATCGTGACGCAGGGCCCCGAGGGCATCGAATTCTGTCTGGACTGACCGTTACCGGCGGTGGTCCGCCCGGTGATACGCCCCGGGACCCACCGTTCAGGCCGATGGTCGCGGCGCGCCGGCGACCAGCTCGTCGAACATCTGGTCGGCCGCCCCGACCGCGATGGACAGGTGCCCCTCACCCGGCAGCAGGTGGGCGGTCACGCCGGGGACGTGCTCGGCGAGCCACTCACCGTGGCGGAACGGGACCATCGCGTCGGCACTCCCCTGCCAGAGGAAGACGGGCACCGTGAGGTCGGCCAGCTCGAAGCCCCACGGACGGCAGAACGCGAGGTCGTCGTCGATCCAGCCGTCCGCCCCGTCACGCAGACCGTCGCGCAGGGCGGCGGCAAGGTCCTCGCCCAACTCGCCGGTCAGCACCGCGGCGTCGACCGGCGGGATTAGCGAACCCATGCCTTCGACGACTCCCGCGGCGTCGGCGTTCCGTAGCCCGTTGGACCAGTCCTCGAGCACCGGACGCAGGGCGTCCTCGCCCCGGAAGGCCAAGCCGAACTCCTCGATGTTCTCCTCGCCCATGCCGGTGAGGAAGTCCAGGTCGGTGCCGGCCGGACCGACCCCGGCGATGACGAGAACCCCGGCCACGCGATCGGCCAGACGGGCGCCGGTGGCGAGCGCGTGCGGACCGCCGCCGGACCATCCGGCGACGACGCACCGCGATTCCTGCAGATGGTCGAGCACGGTGGCCACGTCGGCGGCAGCATCGACAACCGCGCGCCCGGGCTGGCGGGTCGACGCCCCGTAGCCGGGGCGCGCATAGGACACCAGGCGCAGGCCCCGGTCGTGGGCCGCCCGTGCCAGGCTGCCGAACTGGTGCGCCGAGCCGGGTGTGCCGTGGTGGAAGACCAGCGGCATCGCGCCCTCCGGCCCGCTGACCTCGACCTCCAGCTGCCGGCCGTCGGGAGTTGCCACAAGGGTCATGCGAGCGATCCTAGGTGCTGCTCCCGACGCTCCCTGCGTCGGCGCTGCTCACGCGGATCGGCGACCGGGGCGGCCTCGAGCAGCTGGACGGTGTACTCCGCGCGGGGGTGCGTGAGCACCTCGGCGGTGGCGCCGTACTCGACCACCCGGCCGTCGTGCATGACGGCGACCTCGTGGGCGACGGCCGCCACGACCGCGAGGTCGTGGCTGACGAACAGGCAGGCGAAGCCGTACTGCTGCTGCAGGTCGCGGATGAGGGCCAGGATGCGGGCCTGGACCGAGACGTCGAGGGCGCTGGTCGGCTCGTCGGCCACGAGCACCCGCGGTTGCAGGGCCAGGGCGCGGGCGATGGCCACCCGCTGGCGCTGCCCACCGGACAGCTGGTGCGGGAACCGGACGGCGTGCTCGGGGCCGAGCCCGACCGAGCTCAGCACGTCGTCGACCCGGGCGGTGCTGCGGTCGCCGGACCAGCCGGCCAGTCGCAGGGGCTCGGCGACCGACCGCGCCACGGTGTGCCTGGGGTTCAGCGACGAGCCGGGGTCCTGGAACACGATGCCGACCTCGCGCTGGGCCGCACGCAGGCGTGACCCCCGCAGACCGGCGAGATCGACGTCGCCAACCCGGACGCTGCCGTCGTCCGGACGCAGCAGGCCGGTCAGGCAGCGGGCCAGCGTCGACTTGCCCGACCCGGACTCGCCGACCAGGCCGAGCGTGCGCCCGGCCGGGAGGTCGAGGGTGACGTCGTCGACCGCACGCAGCACGCTGCGCGCACCCGCGCGACGACGACGGGCTCGGTAGGTGACCGACACGCCGCGCAGACTCGCCCCGGACGCCGGCGCCCCGTCGACGCCGGTCGCCGGCGAGGGAGACGACGACGAGCCCGCGGAGGTGGCGAGCGACGGGACGCTTGCCAGCAGGTCGCGCGTGTAGTCGGCCTCGGGGTGCAGCAGCACCTGCTCGACCGGCCCGCGCTCGACCACCGAACCGTCACGCAGCACGATGATGTCGTCGGCAAGGTCGGCGACCACGCCCATGTCGTGGGTGATGAGCAGCACCGCGGTGCCGGCGGCCGCGAAAGACCGCAGCAGGTCCAGGATGCCGGCCTGCACGGTGACGTCGAGCGCGGTCGTGGGCTCGTCGGCGATGAGCAGCGCCGGCTTGCACGAGGTGGCCATGGCGATCATGGCCCGCTGCAGCTGACCGCCGGACAACTGATGGGGGAACGACCGGGCGATGCGGTCGGGATCGTCGAGGCCGCTGCGGCGCAGCAGGGCAGCCACGGCCTGGTCACCGGACTCGCGGTCGTGGGCCTCGAGGGCCTCGGCGATCTGTCGCCCGATCGGGTAGACCGGGTCCCACGCCGCCATCGGCTCCTGGAAGACCACGCCGACGGCGGCGCCACGCAGCTGCCGCAGGGCGGCCGCGTCGGCGGTCGCCACGTCGACCTGGTCCCCGGTCGCGGTCCGCACGCGGATCGCGCCGGTGACCCGCGCCTCGGCGGGCAGCAGACGCAGCACCGACAGTGCCGACACCGACTTGCCGGAACCCGACTCGCCCACCAACGCCACGACCCGCCCGGCCGGCACGTCGAGGTCGACGCCGTGCACGACCTCCTGGTCGGCGCCGTCGCGGTCGTGGAACGCGACCCGAAGGTCACGTACCTCGAGGACGGGTTCGCTCATGATCGTCGGGCTGGTCAACCCGCGAGCGAGACGCGCAGGTAGTTGGGGTAGTTCGGGAACTGCGAGTCGTCGAAGTTACGCACCCCCGAACCGCGCAGGAACGCGTTGCGGCTGTAGAGCAGCGGCACCACGGGAGCGTCCTGCATGATCCGCCGGTCGGCCTGGGCCCACAGCTTGTCGGCCGCGGTGCGGTCGACGGTGCCGGTGGCCTTCGCGATCAGGCTGTCGACGGTGCTGTTCGAGTACCGCGCGATGTTGTAGTTGCCGTTGCCGATCTGGTTCGACGCGAACAGCGGCGAGATGTTGCCGTTCGCGCTGGGGAAGTCGGGCTGCCAGTCGGTGACGGTCAGGTCGTAGTCACCCTTGTTGTTGGTCATCGTGTCCAGCTCGGTGTTGTCGTCCTGGGGCACGATCGTGGTCGAGATGCCGACCCGCTTGAGGCTCTGCTGGACGGCCTCGGCCTGCGACACGTACGTGCCCTCGTTCCGGGTCAGCAGTCGCAGGTGCAGGTTGGTGGCGTTGGCGGCGGTCAGCAGCGCCTTCGCCTTGGTGACATCGCCCGTCTGCGGCCCCGGGTAGGCGTTGTAGGCCACGCGGCCGGGGATGCCCGGGGTGATGAGGGTGGTGGCGATGGCTCCCTGCGACGACCCACCGGCCTGCAGCTGGAACGCGCGCTTGTCGATCGCGTACTCGATCGCCTGGCGCACCCGCACGTCCGCGAGCGCCTTGTGCTGGACGTTCATCGCCAGGTAGACGAGGGCACCCGGGTTCGACACCGCCAGCCGTGCCTTCGCGCTCGCGTTGGTGGCGATCTGGTTCAGCTGGGCCGGTGGGACCGGCTCCGCGCCGAAGGCGTTCTTCGCCGCGCCGGTGTCGGCGATCAGTTGCTGCGCCGCGACCGTGTCCTGCTGGCCGAGCTTGACGACGATCTTGTTCGGGCCGCCGCTGCGGACGCTGTCGGTCTTGGCGCTCCAGAACTTGTTGCGCACCAGCGTCAGGGCGGTGCCCTCCTTGTAGCTCTGGACGACGTAGGGCCCCGAGCTGACCGGGTGGTTGCCGTAGTTCGCCGGGTTGGCGTCGGCGGACTTGGGCACAGGCGCGAACGCCGGCATGGAGGCGATCCACGGCCAGTCGCCGTACGGCGTGGTCAGGTGGAACACGATGGTGCGCGCGTTGGGCGTGGCGATGGACGCGAGCTGCTTGCCCGTGTACGGGCCCTTGTAGGAGTCGCCGCCGACGAGCAGCGCCTTGTGGTAGCTCAGGCCGCCGGACAGCTCAGGGGCGAACGAACGCTCGATGCCGTACTTGATGTCGCTGCTCGTGACCGTCTGGCCGTTCGACATCTTGATGCCGGACTTCAGGGTGTAGGTCCAGGTGCGGCCGCCGTCGCTGGGCGTGCCGGTATTCGTGGCCAGGTCCGGCACGTACTTGGGCTGGTGACCGGGCCGGACGTCCCAGGTCGTGAGCCGCCGGTAGAGCAGGCCCGACGACGTGATGGCCAGCGACTGGCTCTTGGCCGGGTCCGTGACGAACTGGGTGTTCTCCTCGTACACGGTCAGCGTGCCGCCGCGCTTCACCGGGGCGCTGTCGGCGGAACCGTTCGACTGCTTGGACGAGCCGGTGGAGTTGGCGTGGCAGCCGGCCAGGACGAGCCCGGTGGCGGCGAGGGTGCCGGCGACGGCGAGCAGGCGGTTCATGCGCATTCCTTTCACGAGCCGGTCGCGGCGGTGCGCGGGTCCAGCAGGGCGTAGACGAGATCGACGACGAGGTTGGCCAGGATGATGAGGAACGCGGAGAACAGCGCGATACCGAGGACGACCGGGAGGTCGACGTTGTAGACGGAGTCGACGAGCAGCGCTCCGAGGCCCTGCATGCTGAAGATCCGCTCGGTGATCACGGCGCCGCCGAGCAGCACGCCGAGGTCGATGCCGAACAGGGTGATGACGGGCAGGAGGCCGTTGCGCAGGCCGTGCCGGAGCAGTACCTGCCGCTCGCGCAGACCCTTGGCCCGCGCGGTGCGGATGAAGTCCTCACCGAGCACTTCGGCGACCTGGTTGCGCGTGTACCGGGTGTACGCCGCGGCCGAGGTGAACGCGAGCACCAGCCACGGCAGCACGAGGTGATAGGCCCACTGCCCGACGTTCTGGGTCAGCGGTACGTAGTTGCCCACCGGCAACACGTTGGCCTTGAAGCCCAGCAGGTAGATGCCGACCAGCCCGACGAGATACGTCGGCGCGGAGACGCCCACGACCGTGGACGCGAGCGCTGCACGATCGACCCACGTCCCCCGGCGCACGGCGGCCACCACGCCCGTCACCACCCCGAACAGCAACCAGATGACAGCGGCCCCGATGGCAATGGAGGCGGTGACGGCGAAGCGGTCGCCGACGACGCTGGTCACGGACTCGTCGAGCCGGAACGAGTACCCGAAGCACGGTGCCCCGCAGTGCACCTGGGCCGAGCCCGACCCGTACGTGCGGCCGGCGACGATGCCGAGCAGGAACTGGCCGAGCTGCACGTACCAGGCGCGGTCGTAACCGAGGAAGTGCCGCACCTCGGCCCGTCGCTGGGCCGTGCACGGCTTGCCGCACGACGCGAGCGACACGTCGCTCGGCAGCGCATGGAAGATCAGAAACGTCAGCACGGCGATGATCAGCAGGACGACGACCGTCGCGAACAACCGTCGGGCGGCGTAACCGAGGCCGGGCAGGACGGCCACCGACCATGCCGGGGTGCGGATGCCGGTCATCGACGTCCGCCCGCCCGCGGGTCGAAGGCGTCACGCAGACCGTCGCCAAGCAGGTTGAACGCGAAGGTGATCACGAACAGGGCACCCGCCGGGCCGAGCAGGTACCAGGGGTCGGTCGCGATCCACGCGATGGCACTGCTGATGGTGCGACCCCACGACGGGGTCGGCGGCGGCACGCCCACGCCGAGGAACGCGAGCGCCGCCTCGTACCCGATGTTGTACGGGATGGCGACGGTGACCACGACGATGAGGATGCCGAGCAGGTTCGGCAGCAGCTGTTCGCGCAGCACGTGCCACGGCCCGCCGCCCATCGCCCGCGAGGCGAGCACGAAGTTGCGCCGCACGAGCGACAGGCACTGGGCGCGCACGATGCGTGCGGTAGGCGGCCATCCGAGGAACCCGACGATCAGCGTCACCAACAGCCACTTCGGCAGGGCCGTGGGCGCGAACGCACCGAGCGCGATCATGAATATCAGCACCGGGATGCCGAACATGACGTCGACGACCCGGCTCAGCAACCGGTCGATCCAGCCGCCGAACAGCGCGGCCGCGGCGCCCACGACGGTCCCGATGACCGTCGAGATCACGGTGGCGGCCAGGCCGACGAGGATCGACGTGCGTGCGCCGTAGACCACGATGCTGAACAGGTCCCGGCCGGTGAGTGGTTCCACGCCGAACCAGTGACTGCCGCTGACCCCACCGAAGGCCCCGCGCGGCGCTCCGCGACCGTTGAGCACGGACCGGTGGTAGGTGTACGGGTCCTGACCGGGGATGCGGACCACGAGCGGGGCCGCCAGGGCGACGACGACCACGATGACGATGACCACGACGCCGGCCACGGCGG
Organism: uncultured Jatrophihabitans sp.; assembly: GCF_964252635.1. Classification (GTDB taxonomy): domain Bacteria; phylum Actinomycetota; class Actinomycetes; order Mycobacteriales; family Jatrophihabitantaceae; genus Jatrophihabitans. The sequence continues at coordinate 15,652 of NZ_CAXUNP010000049.1, read as the reverse complement.
CCCTGTCCCGCAGCAACAACCTGAGCGCCGAGGTGCGCACGGGCCGGGCCGAACCCGGAGTCGATTCTGCGGCGGCATCCATGGTCGTCATCGGTGCGCTCCCGCGGACCGGTTGCCGTTCATGGCCTCGACAGTAGCTCGCCTATGGATTCGATAGGCAAGCTACCTACGGCTCCGTCTTCCCATCACAGTGGTTGTCCGGCGGGACCGCACGACAGCCGCAGCGATGGGGAGGGCGTCCGGACGGGTTACTCGACGGTCACGCTCTTGGCCAGGTTCCGGGGCTTGTCGACGTCGCGGGACAGCGTGTTGGCCACGTGCAGGCTGAACAGTTGCAGCGGGATGTTGAGCAGGATGGGCTCCAGCTCGGGTTCGACCGCGGGTACGCGCAGCACGTGATCGGCGAGCCCGGCGGGCACGTTCGCGCTGGTCACCACGAGCACGCGTCCACCGCGGGCCCGGATCTGCTCGATGGTCGACAGGTTCTTGGTCAGCAGCTCGTCGTTCGGGACGACGACCACACTGGGCATGGCCGGATCGACCAATGCCAACGGGCCGTGCTTCAGCTCCGACGCCTGGTAGGCCTCGGCGTGGATGTAGGTGATCTCCTTCAGCTTCTGCGCCCCCTCGCGGGCGACCGGGAAGCCTCGGTACCGGCCGATGAAGTACATGCTGCGCGCGTCGGCGTAGGCGCGGGCGATCTCTGCGATCTCTGCCTCGCGCGAGACGACGTCGTCGATCGCCGCCGGGAGGTCGGCCAGGCCGCGCACGATGCGCGCGCCGGCACTCGCTCCGAGGTCGCGGGTGCGCCCGAGGAGCAGGCCGAGCAGCACGAAGCACGCCGACATGTTGGTGACCGCCTTGGTCGACGCCACCGAGAACTCCGGCCCGGCGTGGATGAAGACGCCCTGTCCGGTCTGACGCGCGATGGCGCTGCCCACGCTGTTGACCATGCCGATGACGGCCGCGCCCTTGCGCTGCAGCTCCTGCACGGCCATCAGCGTGTCGATGGTCTCGCCCGACTGGCTGACGGCCACGTAGAGCGTGTCCCGCTCGACCACCGGGTTGCGGTAGCGGAACTCGGCGGCCGGTTCGGCGTCGGCCGGGATGCGCGCCATTTCCTCGATGGCGACCGCGCCGAGCTGCCCGGCGTAGTACGCCGACCCGCAACCGAGGATCTTCACCCTTCTGATCGCGCGCAGCTCCCGCAGGTCGATGTTGACGCCACCGAGCCGGGCCGTCGCGTTGCGCTCGTCGAGGCGTCCGCGCAACGCCTGGGCCAAGGCCGCGGACTGTTCGTGGATCTCCTTCTGCATGAAGCTGTCGAAGTCGCCCAGGTCGAACGGGTCGGCCGTGACCGGCTCGGTGACGTGCTCGGAGTCGGCACTCGAGACGACGGGGCCGAACCCGTCGGACCTGACGGTGACGACCTCGCCGTCGGCGAGATGCGACACGTGCGACGTGCGCCGGACCAGGGCGGCCTCGTCGGACGCGACCAACGTGGCGTTCTCGGCGAGGCCGATGACGATCGGGCTGCCGTTGCGCGCGACGACCAGTTGGTCGGGGAACGACGGCGACAGCACCACGAGGCCGTAGGTGCCCACGACCGACTCCAGCGTGGCTCGCACGGCGTGTTCGAGAGTGGCCGCACCCGCCTGCAGGGCGCGACCGACGAGCTGGGCGAGCACCTCGGTGTCGGTCTCGGAGGAGAAGGTCACGCCGTCGGCTGCGAGCTGGGTGCGCAGGCTGTCGGCGTTCTCGATGATGCCGTTGTGCACCACCGCGACCCGACCGGTCACGTCGAGCTGCGGGTGCGCGTTCGCCTCGCTCGGTTGTCCGTGGGTGGCCCAGCGGGTGTGCGCGATCCCGGTTCGTGACGGATGGCCGCGGTCGACGACAGCGCGCAGGTCGGCGACCCGCCCGACCGACTTCGCGGACGTCAGGCCGTCGCCGTCGACGACGGCGAGCCCGGCGGAGTCGTACCCGCGGTACTCCAGCCGCTGCAGGCCCTCGAGCAGGGTGGGGATCGCCGCAGGGGCGTCGTCGGTCCCGACGACCGCCACGATGCCGCACACGTCAGACCGCCCGGGCCGGTGCGCCGACCGCCAGCTCGCGGGAGATCTCGCCCGCGATCCCGGTCAGGGCGGACAGCTCGTGGTCGGTCCACTGCCTCGGCTCGGCACCGGCCACGCAGAGCACGCCGACGACGTGTTCGGCGTTGCGGACCAGCACGCCCAGGTAGGCGCCGACGTCCCCGTCGCGCACGGCCGGGACGGTCGACACCCGGGTGTCGTCGTGCGTGTCGGGGATGACGAGCGCTTCGTCCAGGCGCAGGGCGGTGGCACAGATCGTGTCCTCGAACGGCAGCGTCTCGCCTCGTTCGTCCGCCGTCTCAATTACCGAGGGTGTCGTGTGACATGTACTGAGTGTGATCTGTCGGTCGGACAGCATCGACAGGCTGGCGACGTCCGAGCGCAACGAGGCGGCCGCGGATCGCACCAGGGCATCGATGCGGGTACACGATTCCGGCGAGGACAGGACGTCGTCGACCAGGTCCTGGGCTCGTCGGGCTCGTTCGGACAGGACGACGCCACCGGACATGTGCGCTCCTTCGGGTGAGCTGCCGTGTGCCCGACACCGTGTCGCGCTTTACAACTATCTCACATCGTAGGTAGATTACGGAACTGCTCGAGGCACTACGTCGGACCCCTGCCGACCGGAGATCACGCAATGCCGCCAACACCTGACATCACGCGCCGATCGTCCCTCCGCGGCGAGCCCGATTCCTCGGACATCGTGGCGCTGCGAGGGATCGACCCCGACATCACCGTCCTGCGTGACTGGGCGCCGAGGATCGCACTGGTCGTGGGGCAGGCGTTGCACCCGGCGATCGTCAGCGTGCTCCGCACCTTGCAGTTCCACCCGGTCGTGGTCTCCCCCGATCAGGCCGTCTCGGTGGTCCGCAGTCTCGGACCGACCGGCTTCTTCCTGCTCGGCGCCGACGTCTTCGCCGACGACCACTCGGTCGAGGCCGTCCAGGCCTGGCACCGGGCCTCGCCCAGCGCGCGGGTCAAGCTGGTCTGCCCGGCGGAGCGTCGCGACCCGGACGTGCTGCTGCGAGCCCTGCGGGCCGGCGTGACCGACGTACTCGACCCCGACGACAGAGACGCGTGCGAGACCTCGCTGCGTCGGGGCATGACCGCTGCCGGCGCGGCGCGCGAACGTGTGCTCGCCATCGGCGCGCATCCCGACGACGTCGAGATCGGTTGCGGCGGCACGCTGCTCGATCACCGGATGCGCGGCGACCGCATCTCGATCCTGACGCTGAGCCGCGGCGCGATCGGCGGCGACACCCAGCAACGCGTGACCGAGTCCGGGGCCACCGCCGACGCCCTGGGCGCGCAGCTGCTGTTCGCCGACCTGCCGGACACCGAGATCGACGACGGGGTCCGGACGATCAGACTGATCGAGAGCGTCATCCAACGGCTGGACCCCACCGTCGTCTACGTGCACTCGGCCCACGACAACCATCAGGACCATCGTGCGGTCAGCACGGCCGTGCGCAGTGCGGCCCGGGGCGTGCGCCGGGTGTTCGCCTACCAGTCGCCGTCGGCGACCAACGACTTCCTGCCGACCCAGTTCGTCAACATCGACGAGACGGTGCGACGCAAGGTCGAGCTGCTGGCGCTGTTCCGTTCGCAGGACGGACGCAGCTACCTCGAGCCCGAGCTCGTCACCGCCGGCGCCAGGTACTGGGCGCGGCACCTCGCGGCGAGCGCGCGCTACGCGGAGCCGTTCGAGGTCGTGCGTTCCGTCGGCGAACTGCGGCACAGCGTCACGAGCCCGGTTTTCGAGGAGGCGTCGCAGCCGACGCAGGAGCTGACCGTGTCCCCGGTCGCGCTCCACGCCGTACCGCCTGTCATCGCCAGCGACGACAACGGCCCGGCCCTGGACGCCCTGAAGGCCTCGGCCGGCGCACCCCGTACCGACCCCACGACGAGCACGTCCGGCGAACTGGCAGGAGCATCGTGAACGATCCGCAGCTCGGAACGGTCCTGGTCACGGGTGCGGGCGGTGCCGCTGCCGTCACCGTGCTGCGCAGCCTGCGCGGGCACGCCCAGCTGGTGGCGGCCGACATGGACCCGGTCGCCGTCGGCCTGTACCTCACCGACGCGTCGAGACGCCTACTGCTCCCCCGCGGCGACGACCCGGAATTCGTGGACACGTTGCTGGCCGCGGCGATCGAGCACGGGGCCGATGTCGTCGTGCCCACCGTCGACGTGGAGCTGCGCGACGTGTCCGCGGCGCGCGACCGGTTCGCCGCGCACGGCATCGCGCTGCTCGTCGAGTCCGTCGAGACGCTGGACATGTGCCTGGACAAGTGGGAGCTCATGCAGGCGTGCAGCCGGGTGGTGCGCGTCCCCGGCACGGTGCTGTTGCGATCACGCGCCGACCTCGACGACGTGCGGGCGCTCGGCGAGCCGTTCATCGTCAAGCCCCGCCGCGGCGCGGGAGGTCGCGGCTTCCGGATCGTGGCCTCGGTCGACGACCTGGAGGACGCGGAGTTCGACGGCTCGATCATCGCGCAGGAACTGCTGCCCGGCGCCGAGTTCTCCATCGACGTCCTGGCGCGGCCGGGCGGCGGCGTCGTCGCGGCCGTGCCCCGACGTCGGGACAAAGTCGACTCCGGCATCGCCGTCGCCGGACGCACCGTCGCCGACCTGGTGCTCGAGTCGTTCGGTCGCAAGGTGGCCGAGGTGATCGGCGCCCAGGGCGTCGTCAACGTCCAGGCCAAGCTGGACGCCTCCGGCCGCCCGGCGCTGCTCGAGGTCAACGCGCGGTTCCCGGGCACGATGGCACTGACCCAGGCGGCCGGTATCGACATGCCCCTGCTCGCGGTGCAGGCGCTGCTCGGGCACCCGCTGCCGGACCACATGGACTACCGCGAGGTGGCGGTGGTGCGGCACTGGGAGGACATCGCGGTCCCCGTCGAGGAGTACGCCGACATCCCCTCGGCGCGGCCACGGGCCCAGCTCGTGACGGGATGATCCCGATCGACCGTGGGTCCGACCTGCACACCCACTCGACCCTGACCGACGGTGCCGACTCGCCGCAGCGGATGGCCGATGCCGCCGCCGCGGCCGGGTTGCGCACCTGGGGGCTCTCGGACCACGTGCGGACGACGAGCGACTGGGTCGTCGACTACGTGCGGACGGTCCGCGGTCTGCGGGTCGCGGACCTCACGATCCGCTGCGGGGTGGAGGCCAAGATCCTCGACACCACCGGTGCGCTGGACCTGCCGGCGACGCTGCCCGAGCTCGACTACGTACTCGTGGCCGACCACCAGTTCCCGTCGGCGTCCGGTCCGGTGCACCCGCGCGAGATCGCCCGCCGGGTCGACGCCGGCGAGTTGCCGGCGCGCGCGGTGGTCGACGACCTGATCGGCGCGACGGCCGCGGCGGTCGCTCGTGCGCCCTTCCGGCCGATCGTGGTGCACCCGTTCAGCCTGCTGCCCAAGATGGGGTTGTCCGAGGGCGACGTCCACGACGAGCACCTGCGTTCGCTCGCCACGGCCTGCCGGGACGCCGGCGCCGCGATCGAGATCAACGAGAAGTGGCGCTGCCCGTCCTCCCCCGTCGCCCTGCGCCTGCACGCCCTCGGAGTCGAGCTGGTGGCGGGAACGGACGCGCACCGGTGCGCGGACGTCGGGCGGTGGTCCTACCTGGACGAGGTCGCGCGCGACGGGGCGTTCGCCGCCGCGGGCCCATGAGTTCGCTGGCCTCGGTGGGGCTCTGGACCCTCAGCCTGTTCGTCCTGCTGGGCGCGGTGCCGAACGCCGCCACGATCCTGCAGACCCTCTACGCCGCGTGCCATCGCTTCCGTGACCACTACGACGACGACCAGGTCGAGCTGACCGAACTGCCGCGGGTCGCCGTGCTCGTGCCGGCCTGGAACGAGGCCGCCGTCCTGCGTTTCAGCGTGGACCGGATGATGGCCCTCGACTACCCCGCCGACCGGTTGCGCCTCGTCGTCGTCGACGACGCGAGCACCGACGAGACGCCCACACTGATGGCCGAGAAGATGCGGGCCTACCCGGGTCGCGTGCTGCACCTGCGTCGCGCGAAGGGCGGCGAGGGCAAGGCGCACACCCTCAACCACGGGCTGCGCCAGATCATGGCCGACGACTGGGCCCAGGCCGTGCTGATCACCGACGCCGATGTCGTGTTCGAGGCGACGTCGATCCGGCGGATGACCCGCCACCTCGGCGATCCCGAGGTGGGTGCGGTGACCGCCTTCATCAAGGAGGCCAGTGAGCCACCGAACTGGATGAACCGCTACATCGGCTACGAGTATGCCGCTGCCCAGGCGGTCGGCCGGCGAGCGCAGAACGTGGCCGGTGCCCAGGCCTGCCTGGCCGGCGGCGCGCAACTGCACACGCGCGCCAACCTGGAACAGCTCGGCGGCCTCATGGACACCACGACGCTCGCCGAGGACACGGTCACCACGATCCTGACCCAGCTGGGCGGACGGACCGTGATCTTCGACGGCAACGCGCACTGCCTGGCCGAGGAGCCCGCCGGCGTCGTCGGGCTGTGGAAGCAGCGCCAGCGGTGGTCACGGGGGAACCTGCAGGTGGCACGTCGCTTCCGCGGTGTGTTCTTCCGCCCGTCGCGTGAGCACCACCTCGGCGGGATCTGGTTCGGCCTGATGTGGTGGTCGACGCTGCTGCTGCCGGGGTTCATGATCGTTGCCTCGGCGGCGCTCGCCGTGTTGTGGTGGCTCGACGCCAATCGCGGGCACCAGCTGTTCACGCTGCTGTGGATCACGAACGCCCTCGGGTTCCTGTTCACGACCGCCTTCACCCTGGCCGTCGACCGCGGGGTCGCGGGCCGCAGCTGGCGCCAGGCGCTGTACTTCCCGGGTCTGATCAGCCTCACCGTGATGGCCTGGGTCCTCGCGCCCCGACCGATGCACTGGCTGGTCCGACGGGTGTGCGTCGACGTGGGCCTCGGGTGGAGCCACGAGACGCGGTCGTACCTGGCTCTGGCCGCGTACGTCTGGATCTCGGTCTGCATGCTCGCCGCGTGGGCGGTGTATCGGCTCGACAAGGCACGCGACCTGGGCCGGCTCGGCGGCGTGCTGCTCTTCGTCGTCGGCTACGGCCCGTTGCTCTGCGCCATCACGTGTGCCGCGTACGTAGCCGAGCTGCGCGGCGCAACCGCCACGTGGGACAAGACCGAGAAGACCGGCAAGGTAGGGGCAGTGGTGGCATGAGCGACGCGGTGGAACAACGTGCGATGGAGGAACGCGCGGCGGACGAGCTGGCGCACGACCGCCGCGCCGAGCGGCTCCTGCTGTGGAAGGGGCTCGCTGCGCTCGTTCTCGTGGTCATCGTGGCCTACGTGCGGCATCGTTACCTGGTGTAAAGCGCTCGAGTGCGAGGCCGCCGGACCTTGGACCCGACATCGGCGGGACGTTAGACCCGGGCTCCTGCGAGGTAAAACTTCTGTGAGGCAAACGCCTGCAGAGCAGGAGAGTCCCCGATGCGCGGTGTCCCCGGTGGACGGATCATGGCGGCGGTGCTCACCGCCGCCGCCGTCGCAGGCGTCGCCGTGATCGCCGGTGGTCCCGCGTCGTCGGCGCACGCCGATCCCTCGACGCCGCAGTCCGGAGCCCGCGTCGCCTCCGCCGCACCCACGAGCCCCCAGGGTCGGGCCTGGAGCTGGATCGAGTCGCAGCGCGGTTCGGGCACCGTGGTCACCAGCGCCTCCACCATCACCGCCCGGCAGAGCTACTCCGACGACTGGACCGGAGCGGTCTCGGGCACGTTCGCACCGCGCGGCGTCAGCTCACCGGTGACGGACACCGCGTCGATCGTCGTCGACTCCCCCACGCAGGTGCCGGATGACTACGCCGGCACCGTGAGCGGTCACATCACGCTCGCGCCGTCAGCCAACCGATGGATCGTTCAGGTGTACCGCGACACCGACACGGGCCGCACCCAGGTGCCCCTGCAGACCCTCGTGGCCCCGGACGGGACGTTCACGGTGAATCTCGGCGCGGTGTCGAACCCGCCCGCCGGCACCTGGGCCCTCGGCCTGCTCGATGCGACCAACTCCTACGCGCCCGCGGGTACGCCGTGGCCCGGCGCCACCTACGACCACTGGCAGGTGCGCGCCTACGTCGTCACCGACACCGCCTACCTGGTGGCCGAGCAGCCGGCACGCGCCGACGGCACGTTCAGCTTCCCGAGCAGCCGCCCCGGCGCGAAGGTGTTCCAGCTCGTCGACACGAGCACGAACGCCGTGCTGGCCGAGCAGGCGCCGGACTTCGGGCTCGTCCGCTCCTTCGCGGGCGGCACCCGCGTCTACACCTACGACCAGGCGCTCACCGTCCTCACCGCGACCGCGCTGGGCGCCGACGCCACCTCGTTCACCGCCGGTCTGATCAACCTGCAGGCCGGCGACGGTGGTTTCCGGGAGTCCGCCGACGTGCGCAACCCCGCCGCCGGCTCCGCGATCGAGCGCACCGGAATCTCCGCCGTCGCCACCTACGCGCTGCTCAGGCGGGCGCAGACCATGAGCGCCTCCGATCCGTCGAGGGCGGCGGTCGTGAGGGCTGCACGCGCCGGGCTGTCCTGGCTGCTGGGCCGGCGACGCGCCGACGGACTGGTCGGTGCCGGCACCGGGGACTACTCGGCCGACGGGACCGTGGACCCCTCCGCGCGCCCGGCCTGGGTGTCGACAGAGCACAACCTCGACACCTGGCAGGCGCTGCACCTGGCCGCGTCCGTGCTGCAGGACCCCGGCTACGCCTCCGACGCCGCGACCCTCGACACCGCGATCGTCGGCACGCTGTGGAACGGGGCCGCCGGGCGCTTCCTGCAGGGGCTGGCCCCGAACGGCTCCCCCGACACCACCGACCCACTGGACGTGAGCTCCTGGGGTGCGCTGTTCCTGCTCGCCGCCGGCCACCCGGCGCTCGCGGCGCAGGCGGCAGCGCACCTGGACGCGTTCGCCTCCACGGCGTCGGGGACGGGCTACCGGGCCTACTACCCGCAGCCGGCGTTCCCGGCCGCGCCGGCGAACGTCTGGGTCGAGGGTTCGGCGGGCGTGGCCGTCGCCCGCGCCCGCGGCGGTGACGCCACCCGATCGGCGCAGGACCTGGCGAACATCGCCGCGCTGCAGCGCAGCGACGGGTCGTTCCCCTACGCGACCCGGGCGGACGACGAGACGGGCATGAGCACGCAGAGTTCGGTCACCGCTACGGCCTGGTTCGTCCTGGCGTCGGCGGACCAACCCGCCATCTGGTGATCAACGGGCTCACATGGTTTGCGGCTCAGTGCTGACGACGGGCCCGGCGACCGACCAGCAGCAGTGATGCGCCGGCCGCGAGCAGCAACGTGCCGAGCAGCACCGTCGCACCCACCGGCGTCCGTGAACCGGTAGCGGCCAGCGGTGCGGCGCTCGCGCCACCGGACGTCGCTGATGTGCCGGTGGTGGGCTCGGTGGTGGCGGACGAGGTGGTCGGTGCCGCCACCGGCGCGAACAGCTGCCGTACGACAGGGTTCAGCGCGTCGGCCATGGCGGTCGTGCCGCGCAGGTTCGGGTGCAGGACGTTCAGGCCGCCGTCGTCCGGTGTCAACGGCTCGACCCACCGGGTGCTCTCCGGCTGGCACGCCGAGTGCGACAGCGACGACGGGTAGATGTCGGCGTAGGAAGCCCCGAGCTGCTGCGCCGCCTGACCGATCCCGGCGTCCAGCCTCTGCTGCAGGACCTGCAAATAGGGGATGTCGGTGTCGGTGAACGGCAGCGCCGACGGGAAGGGGTTGATCATCGACGTCGGATCGGCATTCTGCTTGAGGCTCGTGTAGCAGCCACCCTTCGGCGTGTTCTTCGCGTCCGGCGCGATGGCCGGGTAAGCGATCACCGCGACCTTCGCCTTCGGCGCCGCCTTCTGCACCGCGGCGACCGCGGCCTTCACCTTCGCGATGACCGACGGCAACTTGTCGTACGGGTTGTCGGCCTTGCCGCCGTTCGCCGACGTGGGCGCCGAGAAGTAGTCCCGGCAGGTCGCATATTGCAGCAGCCCGGCACCAAGCTTGCCGTTGCCGATGACCCTCGAGGTCGAGTCACCAGGCGGTGTCGCTGCGCACGCACCGGCGATGCTGGTGAAACCCAGGTCGTTGCCACCGATGGTGATGGTCACGAGGTCGGGCTGGATTTTCTTGAACACGTCCAGCTGCGGCGCGGGGTCCGGGGTTCCCGTCACGTCCTGCGAATTTGTGAAGTCCACGGTCGTGGCCCCGCTGCACGTGACGTCGGTGAGCTTCAGCCCCAGCTGAGCGGCGAGGATGTGCGGGTAGTCGCCCGTCGTCTGATCGCAGCCTACGACCGGCTGACCGGTCGCCACGGACGGCGGTGGCAGCTGGTAACCGGCCGCGTAGGAATCACCGAGCGCCACATAGGTCTTGCCCTTGGTCGAGGCGGGCGGTGCGGCCCCTGCCGACCCGGACGTGCCGAGCACGACGGCTCCGCAGGCGACGGCGGCGACGGACAGGGCGAGGAGACTACGACGCAGCAACGAGCACGCACCTTTGCGCAGGAGAACCGGCGGGGAGCCGGCCGGGGCAGCGTATCCGCAGGTCGGCGTCCTGCCCAGCGGTGGCCGGACCCCGAGATACGCGCACTAGCGTCGGGGTCATGCAGATCGGCGTCGTGTTCCCCCAGTCCGAGCTCGGCGGCGACGCCGGCGCAGTGCGGCACTACGGCCAGGCCGTCGAGCAGCAGGGGTACCGACACCTGCTCGTCTACGACCACGTGGTCGGCGCCGACCCGGACGTGCACGCGCCGTGGCGCGGGCCCTACGACGTCGACACCACCTTCCACGAGCCGTTCGTACTGTTCGGCTTCCTGGCCGGGTTGACGTCGCTCGAGCTGGTCACCGGCGTGATCATCCTGCCGCAGCGCCAGACCGCGCTCGTGGCCAAGCAGGCGGCCGAGGTCGACTTGTTGACCGAAGGTCGCTTCCGGCTCGGCATCGGCGTCGGGTGGAACCAGGTGGAGTACGACGCGCTGGACCAGGACTTCACCACCCGCGGGCGACGCAGCGGCGAGCAGGTCGAGCTCATGCGCCGGTTGTGGACGGAGCGTTCGGTGGACGCGACAGTCGACGGCGAGCGCGTGCACGGTGCCGGCATCGCGCCACTGCCCGTGCAGCGCCCCATCCCGGTGTGGTTCGGCTGCTCGTCACCACCGGCCTACCGTCGCGCGGGTCGGCTCGGCGACGGCTGGTTCCCGCAGGTGCAACCGGGTCCCGACCTGGACGCGGCGCGCGCGGTCGTGGACGGTGCGGCACGGGACGCCGGCCGCGACCCGGCCGCCCTCGGCATGGAGGGTCGGGTCAGCTGGCGCGGCGACACCGACGAGACCGTCGCCGCCGTCGAGCAGTGGCGCGCAGCAGGGGCGACCCACCTGTCGGTCAACACGATGGGCGCCGGCCTGACCTCGGTCGACCAGCACGTGGCGGTGCTCGATGAACTCGCGGCGGCGCTACCGTCCGGTTGAGCGTCGGAGGCAGCACCGTCGCGCGTAACGTCGCTGCCATGGCTCGTCACCGTTCCCCCGTCCCGACCGCACCGGCTGTGGCGGCCGGGCTCATCGGCGGCTTCGCCGCCGCCCGCTACTCGGGGCGGCGTGAACTCGGCGGAGCCGTTCTGGCCGGCGCCGGCGCCTGGTGTGCACGATCGTGGCTGCGCTCGTCCGGCCCGGGCGTCATGGGCGTCCTGCTCGGCACCTACGTGGGCGCGTTCGGCGGGTCGCACGGGCTGGCCAAGAAGATCGGCGCCTGGCCGTCGGTACTGACCGTCACGGCCGTGGCGTCCGGCGCGGCCTACGCACTGGCCGACCGCACCGACACGTCGTTCTGAGCGCGACGGACGGCTCGTAGCCCGGTGGCGGCGGTGCCTCTACCGGCCACGACCGCGCGTCAGCGTCCACGTCCGCACCGGCGCGGCTTGCGCCTCGATCAGCCCGACCGGTGCGCCGTCACCCATCCGGCAAGGTCGAGGACGCCCGGGTCGATCTCACGCGTGCGGGCGAAGTCGGCCTCGTAGGCCGGGGTGTCGACGAACCAGCGGAACATCGCGGCCAGGTCGTCGTCCAGGGTGTCGGTCGGTACCGCCTCGTACCGCGCGTCCCGGCCGAGGACACGGCCGACGGTCGCGGCCATCTGCTCGCCGGTCCGCTCGTCGCCGGCGATCTCGAGTGCGGTGCCGCCCAGCGCCGCAGGATCGAGCAGGGCGGCCGCCGCCACCTTGCCGATGTCGACGACCGAGATCATCTGCAGCGGGACGTCGCCGGGCATGGGCAGGCGCAGCACCAGCGGATCCTCGGAACCCAGGTCGAGCTGTTGCGACAGGTTCTCCATGAAGAACGCGGGGCGGACGAACTGGCAGTCGAGCACCGACTCGGCATGCTCCTCGACGCGGCGCTTGCTCTCGAAGTGCGGCACGCCGGACCCGCGCTCGGCCCCGCCGACCGACGAGTAGACCGCGCGGGGAACGCCGGCTGCGGCCGCGGCGTCGACCACCGCCCGCCCCCGCCGCGTCTCGGCGTCGGTGCCGCCCGACTCGGCGAACGTCGTCATCAGGAACAGCGCGGACACGTCGGCAAACGGGCCGCGCAGCGAGTCCGGCTCGTCCTGGTCACCGGTCACCACGTCGACGCCTCGTCCGGCCAGCGCGACGCTGCGGTCGGACGTGGCGTCACGCACGACCGCCCGTACGGACGCACCCGCGTCGAGCAGGGCGTCGACGACGGCGCCACCCTGCTGACCGGTCGCCCCCAGCACGACCACGGGACGGGGGTCACTGGACGTCATGGCTGCTCCCTGGTTGACGATCGAGTTATCCGGACGAAATACTCCGCTTACCGTAGCGGACCAGCACTGCGCCCGCACGGTCGACCGACGGAGGTACGGATGACCGACGGAGCAGAGCTGCTCGCCCCGGGCGACAAGGCGTACGCCGCAGCCACCAGGCCGCACAACAGCGTGGGTGTCCAGCGCCCGGCCTTCGTCGCCCGGCCGCAGGACGCCGACGACGTGGCCGCCGTCGTGGCCGAGTGCGCCCGGCGCGGGCTCACCGCCCTGCCCCAGGCCACCGGGCACGGTGCGGGCGGCACCGTCGGCGACGACACGGTCCTGGTCGACACGTCCGCACTGAACGACATCGCGATCGATGCCCAGGCGGCCGTCGCGCGGGTCGGCGCCGGCGTCACCTGGGGCGCGGTCAACGCGGCGGCCGAGCAGCACGGCCTGCTGGGCCTGGCCGGCTCCGCCCCATCGGTGTGTCCGAGCGGGTACACCTTCGGCGGCGGGATCGGCTGGCTGTGCCGGCCGCACGGGATGGCGGCCGGCGCGCTGCGCAGCGTCGTCTACGTCGACGGGCAGGGCACCGTCCGCACCGCATCGGACGACGCGGCCGACGAGCTCGACCGCGAGGCGATCTTCGCGTTCCGCGGTGGCGGCGGTGTCGGTATCGCCACGACGCTGGAGTTCGACCTGTTCGCCGTCGAGGACCTGTACGCGGGTTACCTGCTGTGGCCGGCCGAGGCGCTCGACGCGGTGGTCGCGGCGTGGGTGCGCACCATCGACGACGTGGGCGACGACGTGTCCACCAGCATCTCGCTCCTGCACGCCCCACCCGCGCCGCCGTTCCCGGAGGCGCTGCGCGGCACGCCCGTGGTCCACCTCGCTGTGGCGGCATCCCGCGGCCCGGCCGGGGCGCAGGTGCTGCTGGACTCCGTGCGCTCCGCGGTTGAGCCTGCCGCAGACACGTGGGGCAAGGCCGACGCCGCCACCCTGGGCTCCATCCACCTCGACCCGCCGCCCGGCACGCCGGCGATCGGGCAGGCCCGCTGGCTCGACGCATCGGCACCCGGGCTCGTCGCGGCGGCGCTCACGGTCGCGGCACCCGCGGACGCGCCGCTCGCCATGATCGAGGTACGCAGCGTCGGCAACACGGCGGCGGCGCGACCCGGCGCCGAATCGTCCGTGCCCGGCCCGTTCGTCGTGCATGCCGTCGGAGGTCCGCCGGCCGGCGAGGACGGCCGACGCGCGCTGCAGCAGGCCTTCGACGCCGTGCGAGCGGCCGTCGCCCCGGCTGACACCGGGCGCAGCCTCGGTTCCTGGGTCGAGGGGGCGACCTCGGTGCCCGACGCGCTGCCCGTCGAGACCCGGACCCGCGTGCGCGAGATCGCCGACCACGTCGACCCGCACGGCACCATCGCCCGCAGCCGCGTCCTGGTCTAATGCGGTCGTGCGCAAGGACGCGGCCGAGAACCAGGAGCGGGTGCTCGCTGCCGCGGTGGTCACCATGCTGCGCGAGGGACACCACGTGCCCATGTCGGCGATCGCGGCCGAAGCCGGCGTCGGTGTCGGCACGCTGTACCGCAAGTACCCGAACCGCACCGCACTGCTGCAGGCGCTGACCGAACGCGCCTTCACGCTCCTGGCGTCGTTGATCGAGACGGTCCTCGCCGGCGACGGGACGGGGCTGGAGAAGCTCGACCGCTTCTGGGACCTCACCATCAACGAGCACGACCAGCTGGTGCTACCGCTGGGCGGTGGTCCGCAGAAGCTCACGCCAGGCGCGCAGGCCGGGCGTCGCCGTCTCAATCGCGGCCAGCGTCGCATCGTCGAGATCGGCATCGCGGACGGCACCATCCGCGACGACACCACGCTCGCGGACGTCATCCACTTCGGCGCGATGCTCGTGGCACCGTTCGCCGGTGACCTGGACTGGCCGGTCATCGCCCGCCGGCAGAAGGAGATCCATCTCGCCGGCCTCGCCGGGCCCACGACTCGGCGCTGAGCCCCCCACCGGCCTGGACCTGATCATCGGGCCGGTGCTGCACACTGTTCGCCGTGGCGTATCACGAGGCCTTCTGGGCGACGGCGGCGACGGTTGCGTCGGCCATCCTCGTCGCCACCGCTGTGGCGCTCGGGCAGTCGGTCGACACGATGGTCGAGCGGGTCCGCGAGCAACGAACGCACGACGCACCGGGGTCGGAGCAGTGGAGCTGGGCCCGACGCAGATCGCTGGCGCTGTCCTACCTCTACGCGCTCGGGTCGCTGCTGCTGACCATGATCGCGTTGTTCCTCTCGATGATCTGCCTCCTGCAGGATTCCGACGTGCTCCCGCCCTGGGTCGGCGCGGTGCTGCTCTTCGGCGGCATCGTCCTGATCTTCCTGCAGGTGTTCGCGTCGGCGGACGCCAAGCTGGCCGAGGTACGCGGTCACCACAAGCGCGACGACGGCTCCGCGTTGTCCTGACGGCCGCCCGGCCGGGAGAGACCGTCAGTTACCGTCCGACACGCTGACCGTCGCGGACGGCGACCGGCGGGCAGGTGAGGTCGGGACCGTCCGGGAGGTGCTGGGCGGTCCGGTGGGCGTCGTCCGGCTCACCGACGCCGACACCTTCAGCCGGCAGAAGCCGGTCACCTGCCCCGAGCCGCCGGCCGCCTGCACGAGCACCGAGAAGCGTGGCGAGTCCTTGGCTCCGCCCGGCCCCGGCGGCAGCGCCAGCCATTGACGGCACAGCCCGGCGAGGTCGGGGGACGTGGGCGGGCGGGTCGTTCCCGAAGACGAG
>NZ_CAXUNP010000048.1:0-27201 GCF_964252635.1 uncultured Jatrophihabitans sp. | reverse complement strand
GCCGCCGCACGCCGGGCACAGGCCGCCGCCCGGCGCGAGCGCCGCGCCCTGGTCTGGCGCCGGGTCCGGCTCTGGCAGCACCGTCCGGGTACCCGGGAGCGCGAGCGGCTCGGCCTGCTCGGCATCCTGGTGCTGATCGTCCTGCTCACCGTCTTCGTCGTCACCCGGTCGTGGTCGGCCACGCTGGGCGCCGCTCTTGTATGCGTCATCGCCGCACCCGTCTACCTCGTCCTGCACAGGAGTCGCTCGTGAACCTCGTTCTGCTGCCCGCCGTCGACGTCGCCGACGGCGCCGCCGTGCGTCTCGTCCAGGGGGAGGCCGGCAGCGAGACGTCCTACGGCGACCCGCTGGACGCCGCGCTCGCCTGGCAGCGCGACGGGGCCGAGTGGATCCACCTGGTCGACCTCGACGCCGCGTTCGGCCGGGGCGACAACCGCGCGCTGCTCGCCGAGGTGGTCGGGCGCCTCGACGTCGCCGTCGAGCTGTCCGGCGGTATCCGCGACGACGCCTCGCTGCGGGCCGCGCTGGCGACCGGCGCCGCGCGGGTCAACCTGGGCACCGCGGCCCTCGAGTCGCCGGACTGGGTGCGTTCGGCCATCGCCGAGCACGGCGACAAGATCGCGGTCGGGCTCGACGTGCGCGGCACGACCCTGGCCGCCCGCGGCTGGACGCAGGACGGTGGTGACCTGTGGGAGGTGCTGGCCCGTCTCGACGCCGACGGCTGCGCCCGCTACGTCGTGACCGACGTGCACAAGGACGGCACCCTGACCGGGCCCAACCTGCAGCTGCTGCGCGACGTCTGCGCGCGCACCGACGCGCCGGTGGTGGCCAGCGGTGGGGTGTCCTCCCTCGACGACCTGCGTGCCCTCGCGACCCTCACCGGCGACGGCGTCGAGGGCGCGATCGTCGGCAAGGCGCTCTACGCCGGGGCGTTCACGCTGCCGGAAGCGCTCGCCGCGGTGCGCTGAACGGTGGCAACCGCACCGGAGTGGCTCGAGGGGGCCCGCCCGCGCACCCTGTTCCTGGCCCTTGCGCCGGTCGTCGCCGGAACGGGGGTCGCCGCCCACGACGCCCACATCGTGTGGGAGCGCGCGGTGCTCGCGCTGGTCGTCGCCCTCGCCCTGCAGGTCGGCGTCAATTACGCCAACGACTACAGCGACGGCATCCGCGGCACCGACGCCGACCGCGTCGGCCCGCTGCGCCTCGTCGGGTCCGGCGCCGCCCGCCCCCGCGCTGTCGTGGCTGCCGCACTGGCCTGCTTCACGGTCGCTGCGGTGGCCGGGCTCGTGCTGGCGGCGCTCACCAGCTGGTGGCTGGTGCTCGTCGGCGCCGTCGCGATCGTGGCCGCGTGGCTGTACACCGGAGGGCCGAGGCCGTACGGGTACCGCGCGTTGGGTGAGGTGTCGGTCTTCGTGTTCTTCGGCCTGATCGCGGTCGGCGGTACCGCCTACGTGCAGACCGAACAAGTGACGGTGACGGCCGTGCTGACCGCGGTGCCGGTCGGCCTGCTGGCCTGCGCGCTGCTCGTCGCCAACAACCTGCGCGACATCCCGGGCGACGTTCGTGCCCACAAGCGCACGCTGGCCGTGCTGCTCGGCGACCGCCGCACGCGACGGCTCTACGAGGTGCTCGTCGTGGTGCCCTTCGTCCTCGTCGTGGTGCTCGCGGTGCGCGACCACGGGCCGCCGTTCATCGCGCTCGCGGCCGCGCCGCTGGCCCTCGCCGCCATCAGCCCCGTGCACACCGGCGCCTCGGGTGCGGCGCTGATCCCCACCCTGAAGGCCACCGGCCAGCTGACCCTCGCGTTCGCGGTGCTCCTCGCCGTCGGCCTGGCCATCCGCAACTGACGCGCTGGCAGACTGGCGGGGTGTCGCTCGCCGTCCGTGTCATCCCGTGCCTGGACGTCGACGCCGGCCGCGTCGTCAAGGGCGTCAACTTCGCCGGGCTTCGCGACGCCGGCGACCCGGTGGAGCTGGCCCGTCGCTACGACGAGCAGGGCGCCGACGAGCTGACCTTCCTCGACATCACCGCGTCGTCCGGCGGCCGGGAGACCACCTACGAGATCGTGCGCCGGACCGCCGAGCAGGTGTTCATCCCGTTGACAGTGGGCGGGGGAGTGCGCACCGTCGACGACGTCGACGCGCTGCTGCGCGCCGGTGCCGACAAGGTGGGCGTCAACACCGCCGCCGTCGCGCGGCCGGAGCTCATCGCCGAGATCGCCCAGCGGTTCGGGAACCAGGTGCTCGTGCTGTCGGCCGACGTGCGACGCGTGCCGACCGGAGGTGCCGCCACGTCGAGCGGCTTCGAGGTGACCACCCACGGCGGCCGTCAGGGCACCGGCATCGACGCCCTCCAATGGGTGCAGCGGGCCGCCGAGCTCGGGGCCGGCGAGATCCTGCTCAACTCGATGGACGCCGACGGCACCAAGGACGGTTACGACCTCACGTTGATCGGGCTGGCCCGCTCGGTCGTGCAGGTGCCGGTCATCGCCAGCGGCGGAGCGGGCGCCGTCGAGCACTTCGCCCCGGCGCTGGAGGCCGGCGCCGACGCGGTGCTCGCGGCCAGCGTCTTCCACTTCGGCGAGCTGACCGTCGGCGACGTCAAGGACAGCCTGCGCGCGCGCGGCCTGCCGGTGCGCTGACGCACCCGAGGCGTTCAGAAGGAGATGTCGGCCGACCGCACGGCCGCGACGTCGTCGTCCGACCCGTCCCACGCGACCTGGGCCTGCGGCAACCGGCCGAACGCGACCAACGCCAGCTCGAGGGCGTCGCCGGTGACGGTGACCCGCGAGCCGCCCGTCCGGGCCCGGCGGGTGGCCAGCTCGCCGTGCCCGGGCCAGCGCAGCACCAGGCCTACCGGGACGTGCCGCAGGGTGACGCGCGAGACGAGCCGCAGCCGGCGCCACACGGTGCGCTGCACGTCCGGCGGCAGGGCCCGCGGCCGCCACTCCGGCTGGGCGCGGCGCACGTCCTCGTGATGGATGAGGTACTCGAGCAGGTTGGCCAGCTCGTTGACCGGCGGCAGCGCCCACAACCAGGCCACCGGGACGGGGCCCTCGACCTCGCGCCAGGACGGCCCGCGCTCGAAGGTGTCCACCAGCTCCGGGTACGCGGCCCGGGCGGCGAGCTCGTCGACGACCCGCTCGGCACGTCGTTGCAGGGCGGCCACGGGCAGGCGGCCGATTCCCTCGACCACCGAACGCTCACGCAGCACCAGGTGGGCGGCGAGCTGGGCCGCCGTCCACTCGCCGCACAGCGTCTGCGCATCGGGCCCGACCCGGCGTAGGGTCTGCGCCAACGCGCGGCGCTCGGTCAGGGCGAACTGCGGCATGCGAGCAGCGTAGTGAGGAGCCCCAGGGTGTCCGACGACGACGGTCCCACCCCCGGAGTGGTCACCGGTGCGGTGTCCGTGGGCACGGCGCCGCTGCCGTTCCTCGCCGTCTACACGATGCTGTTCCTCGGCCACGGGCTGATCCACCCGGTGCACCCGCCCGACATCACCTCCTCCCAGCGGGGCGAGACCATCGCCGGCTGCGTGACGGCCGCCCTGTTCGTCCTGCTGTGCTTCGGGATCGTGTGGTTCCTCAACGGGTCGCGGCGCTGGCCGTTCGCGATCATGCAGCTCGCGGTCGCCGGGGCGGGCGTCTACTTCCTGGTCGACAGCACCAAGGGCGGTCCGCTGGTGTCGGTGCTGCTGATCCTGGCCGCCGCGGTCGCCCTGGCGCTCGCGTTCGCGCCGGCCGCGTGGCGGCACGTCGGGCGGCGCAGTCCACGCCCCGTCGACACCGCTTACGGCACCGTCGGGCTCGGTGTCCGCGAGGAGCCGGAGCCCGTCAGCGGGTACTCGACGGCACGCTGACGCGCCAGGCACGCCTCGCCGTGCCTATGCTGTTCACAGGTAACACCCACCAAGGTCCTAGTCGGGACGCTCAGGCTGGACACAGTGTCGGCCCATCATCGACACCGAGCAGCACCCGAGTACGGACCCCAGGGGAGAAACCGAGATGAGCGCAGCAACCGTGGCCACGACGAACACCAAGCGGCGTGTCCTCGTCGTGGACGACGAGGACAACGTCACGCACCTCGTGTCGTCCGCCCTGCGCTTCGACGGTTTCGAGACCGTGACGGCCGACAGCGGCACGTCCGCACTGGCCCGCGTCGCCGAGACCGACCCGGACCTCATCGTGCTCGACGTCATGATGCCCGGCCTGGACGGGCTCGGTGTGCTGCAGAACCTGCGCGCCGCCGGCTCGCAGGTGCCCGTCATCTTCCTGACCGCCCGCGACGCCGCGAGCGACCGCATCGTCGGCCTGCGTGCCGGCGCTGACGACTACGTCATCAAGCCGTTCAGCATCGAGGAGCTGCTGGCCCGCGTGCACGCCGTCCTGCGCCGGTCGACGCCGGACAGCGGCCGCGAGGGCGTGCTCACCGTCGCCGACCTCGAGCTCGACGAGAACAGCCACGAGGTCACCCGCGGCGGGCAGGAGGTCCACCTGACCGCCACCGAGTTCGAGCTGCTGCGTTACCTGATGCGCAACGAGCGCGTGGTGCTGTCGAAGACCCAGATCCTGGACCGCGTCTGGAAGTACGATTTCCAGGGCCAGTCCAACATCGTCGAGCTCTACATCGGCTACCTGCGCAAGAAGGTCGACAACGTCGAGCCCAAGCTCATCCACACCATCCGCGGCGCCGGGTACGTCATCAAGGCCCCGCGCAGCTGAGCATGCGCACCCGTTCATGAGTCGCGTCGAGGTCATCGGCGACCCCGTCGCACCCTACGATTCGCCGCCGGACGGGGCCGGCCCCTCGACCGCATCGTCGGACGACCCGCGGAACCCCCGCCGAGTACTGGGGCGGCTCGGGCCCCGCAGTCTCACCGCTCGCATCGTCGCCGGCGTGGTTGCGCTCATCACCCTGGTGCTGGTGGCCGTCGGCGTCGGCACGTACTTCACGCTCCGGTCGTCGCTGGAGAACCGGCTCGACGATCAGGTGATGAGCGCCGCCGGCCAGAACGCGGCGTACTTCGGGCGAGGGTGCCAACAATCGAGCTCGCAATCGGACATCTACACCTGCCGGAGACCGGACGGACCCCAGTCCTCCGGTGCCGAATGGGTTGCGCTGCTCGACCCGAACGACGGTTCGGTGGTCGCCACCATCTCGCAGGGCGGCCCGATCATGGACCTCGACCTGACCGCGGCGCAGCGGCAGCAGCTGACCGAGCGACCGTTGCAGATCATCGACGCCAGCGAGGACGGCCATTCGCTGCGCGTGACCGCACGGACCAACAACATCGGTCTGCTCGTGGTGACGGGGTTGCCGACCGACGAGGTCGACGGCACCCTCAGCCGGCTGATCGGCCGGGAGGTCGTGATCGGCATCGCCGCCATCCTGGTCGCCGTGCTCGCGACGTCGTGGGGTGTCCGTCTCAGCCTGCGGCGGCTGCGGCGGGTTACCGTCACCGCGCAGGAGGTCGCTGCCGAGCTCTCGCCCGAGGGTGCCGGCCTGGACCGTCGCGTGCCGGACGACGAGCCGGAGACCGAGGTCGGCCAGCTGGCCACGTCGTTCAACACGATGCTCGCCGCTGTCGAGACCCAGTTCGCGGCCCGCCTCGAGAGCGAGCACCGCATGCGGCAGTTCATGGCCGACGCCTCGCACGAGCTGCGCACCCCGCTGACGTCGATCCGCGGCTACGCGGAGCTGGCACGCATGCAACGCCGCGCCGGCGACACGTCCGACGACAACCTCGACCGCATCGAGTCCGAGGGCACGCGGATGAGCCGTCTCGTCGAGGACCTGCTGATGCTGGCGCGCGGCGACGCCGACGGCACCGACCGGCAGGGACGTCGCGAGCTGCTCGAGGTCGCCGATGTCGTCGACGACAGCGTGCGCGGCGCGCAGGCGGCCTTCCCCCAGCGCGAGATCGTCATGGACCCGGTGCCGGACGCGTACCTCATCGGCGACCGTGACCAGCTCGTGCGCGTCATCCGCAACCTGGTCACGAACGCGGCGGTGCACACCGCGGTCGAGCGGCCGATCCGCGTCCGCGCCTGGGGCGACGGCCCGTCCGTCGTCCTGCAGGTGGTCGACGGCGGGCCGGGCCTTGCGCCGGAGGACGCCGCACACGTCTTCGAGCGGTTCTGGCGCGCCGACAAGGCCCGCACCCGAGCCCGCGGCGGCAGCGGCCTCGGCCTGTCCATCGTGGCCACCATCGTCCGCGCTCACGGGGGGACGGTCCGCTTCGACAGCACCGTCGAAGGGGGCAGCACGGTCACGGTGACGCTGCCGGCCGCGCATTCGGCATCCGACGAGGACTGGGCCGTCGCCGATTAGGAGCGGTTCGGCACAATCGCAGGTATGTCCGCCCCCGCAGGTCCCGGCCAGGGCCACTCGGACCTCGACCCGGCCGTCGCCGGTCGGCTCAAGCGTGACGCCGCCGGCCTCGTCGCCGCCGTCGTCCAGCAGTACGACACGCGCGAGGTCCTCATGGTCGGCTGGATGGACGACGAGGCGCTGCACCGCACCCTGGCCACCGGGCGCGCCACCTACTGGTCGCGGTCCCGGCAGGAGTACTGGGTCAAGGGTGAGACGTCGGGCCACGTGCAGCACGTGAAGGCGGTGGCGCTCGACTGCGACGCCGACGCCCTGCTGGTCACCGTCGACCAGGTCGGCCCGGCCTGCCACACCGGCGAGCGCAGCTGCTTCGACGCCGGCGGTCGTCTCGACGTGTCGCCTCGATGACGGCGCCGCCCATCGGCCGCGCCGACCTCGACCGGCTCGTCGGCTCGCACCGGCTCGTTCCCGTCACCCGAACGCTGTTCGCCGACGCCGAGACGCCGGTCGGCGTGTACCGCAAGCTCGCCGCAGGGCGACCGGGAACGTTCCTGCTGGAGTCCGCCGAACCCGGTGCGTCGTTCTCGCGCTGGTCCTTCGTCGGCGTGAACGCCCGCGCCGCCCTGTCGGTCGTCGACGGCGAGGCGTCGTGGACGGGGGCGGTGCCGCCGGGCGTG
Source organism: uncultured Jatrophihabitans sp. (assembly GCF_964252635.1). Classification (GTDB taxonomy): domain Bacteria; phylum Actinomycetota; class Actinomycetes; order Mycobacteriales; family Jatrophihabitantaceae; genus Jatrophihabitans. The sequence goes on along the minus strand of NZ_CAXUNP010000048.1, from coordinate 20,195 downwards.
CCGACGTCGGGGGATCCGCTGGCCGCGCTCGGAGCGGCGTGGCGCGCCACGAAGGGTCCGCGGCTGCCCGGGTTGCCGCCGCTCACCGGTGGCTTCGTGGGCTATCTCGGCTACGACGTCGTCCGCAGCATCGAACGCCTTCCCGAGCAGGCCGTCGACGAGCTGGGCCTGCCGGACCTCACCATGCTGCTCGTCACCGATCTGGCTGCGGTCGACCACCACGAGTGCACCGTGGTGCTCATCGCCAACGCGGTGCTGCAGCCGGGGATGAGCGGCGTCGAGCTCGACGACGCCTACGCCGACGCCGTCCGCCGGCTCGACGTCATGCAGTCCGACCTCGCCACCCCGACCCTGCCCACCGTGGCCACGACGTCGCCGGCCCCGCCGAAGGACGCGGTCTCGCGCACCCCCGAGGGGCAGTACCAGCCCGCGGTCGAACGGGCCCTCGAGGCCGTCCGTGCAGGGGAGGTGTTCCAGATCCAGGTGGGCCAGCGGTTCGTGGCCGACACCGACGCCGACCCGCTGGACGTGTACCGCGTACTCCGGACGCTCAACCCGTCGCCGTACATGTACTTCCTGCGTGCGGGCACGCTCGAGGACCCCGTCGACATCGTCGGTTGCAGCCCTGAGGCGCTGGTGTCGGTGAACGGGCGCCGCGCCGTGCTGCACCCCATCGCCGGCACACGCCGCCGGGGCGAAACGGCCGAGCAGGACGCCGCGCTGGCCGCCGAGCTGGTCAGCGACACCAAGGAGCAGGCCGAGCACGTCATGCTCGTCGACCTCGCCCGCAACGACCTCGGCCGGGTGTCTACGTCGGGGTCGGTGCAGGTGGTCGAGTTCGGCGCGGTCGAGCGGTACAGCCACGTCTGGCACATCGTGTCGACGGTCGAGTCCGAGGTGGCCGAGGGCATGGACGCCTTCGACGTGCTCACCGCGACCTTCCCGGCGGGCACCCTGACCGGGGCGCCGAAGGTGCGGGCGATGGAGCTCATCGACGCGCTCGAGCCGGTGCGGCGCAACGTCTACGGCGGCGCGGTCGGCTACCTCGACGCCGCCGGTGACCTCGACATGGCCATCGCGATCCGCACCGCCGTCATGCGCGAGGGCAAGGCCTACGTGCAGGCCGCGGCCGGCGTGGTGGCCGACAGCGTCCCCGCCCAGGAGGAGCAGGAGACCCGCAACAAGGCGCGGGCCGTGCTGCAGGCCATCGCCACCGCCGAGACGCTGCGGACCGTGACGTGAGCGCGCCCACCCGGCGCGGACGTCCGGCCGGACGGCACCTCGAGTACGCGCTCGCGCTGATCCTCGACCTGGTCGCCGCCGGGGCGGCGCTGCTCATCGGGGGCCGGACGTGGCAGACCATCACGACGCCGCGCGGCCCGGGACGACCCGACGACGTCCTGGACGTCAGCGGCCGCACCCTGGACTCCGCCGCGACCGCGCTGGCCCTGGTAGCCCTGGCCGGAGTCGTCGCCGTCCTGGCGACGCGAGGGCTGCTGCGCCGCATCATCGGCGGGGTCATCGCCCTGGCCGGCGTCGGTCTGGTCTGGCGCGCCGTCGAGTCGTTCGACGCCGTCGGCACCGGGCGCGCGCGCCGGCTCGTGCTCGACCGCCACCGCACTGTGGGCGGGTCGCCGCTCGCACCCCACGTCGACGTGCACGGCGTGTGGCCGGTGCTGGTACTGGTCTGCGGCGTGCTCGTGCTGGTCGCGGGCGCATTGGTCGCCTGGCGCGGCCACCGGTGGAGTGCGCTGTCCTCGCGGTACGAGAACCGGGCCGTCGCGCAGGAGGCGGCGCAGGCCGAGGCGAACCCGCAGAAGGCCGCCACGGCCCTGTGGACCGCGCTCGATCGAGGCGAGGACCCGACCTCGCGCTGAACCGGTCCCGCGCGCACCCGACGCACGAGTCACCGTGCCCCCTCGATAGTCTCGGGGGCGAGCACACCGGCCGAAGCACTGCCGACGGGAGGCTGATCCGGTGGCGACCGTACTGGACGAGATCGTCGCCGGCGTTCGTGAGGACGTCGCGCGACGCGAGGCCGACCTGCCCCTCGACGCGGTTCGGGAACAGGCCGCTGCCGTGCGCCCGGCCCGCGATGCGTTCGCGGCCCTGTGCGCACCCGGCGTCGGCGTCATCGCCGAGGTCAAGCGGCGCAGCCCCTCCAAGGGGCCCCTGGCGACCATCACCGATCCCGCGCACCTCGCCGGCCAGTACGAGGCGGGCGGCGCGCGCGTCATCAGCGTGCTCACCGAGCAGCGCCGCTTCGGCGGCTCGCTGGACGACCTCGACGTCGTGCGCGCCGCGGTGCAGGTCCCGGTGCTGCGCAAGGACTTCGTCGTCGGTTCCTACCAGGTGCACGAGGCCCGCGCCCACGGTGCCGATCTCGTTCTGCTGATCGTCGCCGCGCTCGAGCAGAACGCGCTGACCGGATTACGCGAACGCATCGAGTCGCTCGGGATGACCGCGCTGGTCGAGGTGCACACCGAGGACGAGGCGTCACGTGCGCTCGACGCCGGCGCGCGCGTCATCGGGGTCAACGCCCGCAACCTGCGCACGCTCGAGGTCGACCGGTCCACCTTCGAGCGGATCGCACCCGGGTTGCCGAGCGGCGTGGTGAAGATCGCCGAGTCCGGCGTGCGCGGGCCCATCGACCTGATCGAGTACGCCGCGTGCGGAGCCGATGCCGTGCTGGTCGGCGAGACCCTGGTCACCGGCGCGGACCCGCGTCAGGCCGTGGCCGAGCTGGTCACCGCGGGCGCGCATCCCGCCACGCCCCGCCCGTCGCGCTGACCGTCGCTGTTCAGGCGCCGGCTCTCGACCCGGGACGGCGGAAGATGCTGACGGCCCACTCGGCGTCGGCGCGCCACGGCCGCGCGTCCCAGGTCGCGAACCGGTGCTCCAGCACGAGCCCGACCGCGGTGCAGTCGCGGTCGAGATCGGCGACGCCGTAGTCGCGGTCGGTGGCGAAGCCGCAGACGAACAACCCTCCCGGCGCCAGGCAGGCCGTCAGGCCGGCGATCACCGAGGCCTCGGACCCGGGCGCGACGTAGACCAGGACGTTGCCCGCCAGCACCACCGCGTCGAACGGCTCCTCGCAGGTGTAGTCGGTGAGGTCGGACAGCACCCACTCGACGTCGGGATGGTCGGCCTCGGCCGCGGCGATCAGCACCTGGTCGGCGTCCACCCCGGTGACCTCGTGTCCGAGCGCGGCCAGGGCGGCGCCCACCCGGCCGGGGCCGCAGCCGCCGTCCAGCACGCGTGCGTGCCGCGGTAGCAGGGCGTCCATCAGGCGGGCCTCACCGTCGATGTCGGCGCCGTCCGCGGCCAGGGCCCGGAACCGTTCGACGTAACGACGGGAGTGATCCGGTCCGAACTCGGTGAACCAGCGCAGCGAGCCGGTCCCGGCAGATCCGCGCTCGCCCGTCACCCGGCGGACCCTACCGGCGCGAGGCCGCGACGGGGGCCGGACGGTAGGCTCGCCCCGTGCACCCGAGCCAGCTCTGCGCGACCGTCGGCGGCCGATGGCGTCGGTGACGCCCCGTCACCCGTCGTCCGGGCCCGAGTGCATGACACCCGGTGCCCACCTGCCCCTCCGGAGCCAGCCATGAGCACGATCACCACCGCACGCACCGTCCCCGACAGCACCGGCCACTTCGGCCCCTACGGCGGGCGCTTCGTCCCCGAGGCCCTGGTCGCCGCGATCGACGACCTCACCGCCGCGTTCCACGCGACGCAGGCCGACCCGGAGTTCCGGGCCGAGCTGGCCCGCCTGCACCGTGACTACAGCGGTCGCCCGTCCCCGCTCACCGACGTGCCGCGCTTCGCCGAGCACGCGGGTGGTGCCCGGATCCTGCTCAAGCGTGAGGATCTCAACCACACCGGCTCGCACAAGATCAACAACGTGCTGGGCCAGGGCCTGCTGACCCAGCGCATCGGCAAGCAGCGGGTCATCGCCGAGACCGGCGCGGGCCAGCACGGCGTGGCCACCGCGACCGCCGCCGCGCTGTTCGGCCTCGACTGCGTCGTCTACATGGGCGAGGAGGACACCCGCCGGCAGGCGCTGAACGTCGCCCGCATGCGGCTGCTCGGCGCCGAGGTCGTCCCGGTGACCACCGGCTCGCGCACGCTCAAGGACGCAATCAACGAGGCGATGCGCGACTGGGTCACCAACGTCGACACCACCAACTACATCTTCGGCACCGCGGCCGGTCCGCACCCGTTCCCGATGATGGTCCGCGAGTACCAGCGCATCATCGGCGACGAGGCCCGCGAGCAGATGCTGGAGCGGGTCGGACGCCTTCCCGACGCGGTCGCCGCGTGCGTCGGCGGCGGGTCCAACGCCATCGGCATCTTCACGTCGTTCGTCGACGACGCAGACGTGCGACTCGTCGGGCTCGAGGCGGCCGGTGACGGCGTCGAGACCGGGCGCCACGCGGCCTCGATCAGCGGCGGCCTGCCCGGTGTGCTGCACGGTGCGCGGTCCTACCTGCTGCAGGACGAGAACGGCCAGACCGTCGAATCCCACTCCATCTCGGCCGGCCTCGACTACCCGGGCGTCGGACCGGAGCACTCCTACCTGCACGACATCGGCCGCGCCGAGTACCGCCCCGTCACCGACGCCCAGGCCATGGAGGCCTTCTCGCTGCTCTCCCGCACCGAGGGCATCATCCCGGCCATCGAGTCCGCGCACGCGCTGGCCGGTGCGCTGGTGCTGGGCCGCGAGCTCGGGCCGGACGGTGTCGTACTGGTGAACCTGTCCGGGCGCGGCGACAAGGACGTCGAGACGGCCTCGCGCTGGTTCGGGCTCACGCCCGCCGAGCCGCAGGAGGAGGGCGCCGTCCCCGGCGGCCCCACAGGCGTCACCCCATGAGCGACGCTTGCGGAGCGAATCGTCGGCTTGGCGGCTCTGCACGGCCGAACGGAGTGAGGGCGTGAGCGCTCTGTCCGACACGCTGGCCAAGGCCAAGGCGGACGGACGGGCGGCCCTCGTCGGGTACCTGCCCGTCGGCTACCCCGACGTCCCGACCTCGATCCAGGCCATGCGGGCCCTCGTCGAGGGCGGCTGCGACGTCGTCGAGGTCGGCATCCCCTACAGCGACCCGGTCATGGACGGCCCGACCATCCAGGCCGCGACACAACCGGCCGTGCAGGCGGGCGTCGGGGTGCACGACGCGCTCGCCGCGGTGGCGGCGGTCGCCGACGCCGGCGGGGCCGCGGTGACCATGGGCTACTGGAACCAGATCGAGCGCTACGGCGTCGCGCGCTACGCCGCGGATCTCGCGTCGGCCGGCGGGTCCGGGGCGGTCACGCCCGACCTCATCCCGGACGAGGCGGCGGAGTGGATGGTGGCCAGCGACGCCCACGACCTCGACCGGATCTTCCTGGTGGCGCCGTCCTCGACCGACGCGCGGATCGTCTCGACGGTCCAGGCGTCGCGCGGGTTCGTCTACGCCAGCGCGGTCATGGGCGTCACCGGCGCCCGCACCAGCGTCGGGGGAGCCGCAGCGGTCCTGGTCGAACGCGTTCGTGCGCTCGCACCCGGCGTGCCCATCTGCGTGGGCCTCGGGGTCAGCACCGGCGCGCAGGCCGCCGAGATCGCGGCGTACGCCGACGGCGTCATCGTGGGCTCGGCGCTGGTGCGCTGCCTGCTCGACGCACCGGACGCACGCGGCGTCGACGCCGTCCGGGCGCTGTCCGCCGAGCTCGCCACCGGCGTCTCGCGCCGCTGACGAACCCGCGTCAGTCCGCCAACTCGTCGCGCAGGACCCGCTTGAGCAGCTTGCCGCTCTGATTGCGGGGCAGCTCGTCGACGAAGTGGACGCGCTTCGGCAGCTTGTAGGACGCGAGCGACGTACGGGCGTGCGCGATCAGCGCGGCCTCGTCGGCCGACGCACCGTCGCGCAGGACGACCACCGCGGTGACGGCCTCGATCCAGCGCGGGTCCGGGGTGGCGATGACGGCCACCTCGGCCACTGCGCCGTGGGTGTACAGCGCGTCCTCGACCTCGCGTGACGCAACGAGCACGCCGCCGGTGTTGATGACGTCCTTGATGCGGTCGACGACGGTCAGGTAACCCTGGGCGTCCTGCTGCACGAGGTCGCCGGAACGGAACCAGCCGTCGCGGAAGGCCTCCGACGTCTCGTCGGGCTTGTCCCAGTAGCCCACGCACAGCTGCGGCGACCGGTAGACGACCTCGCCCGACGTACCAGGGGGTACGTCGTTGCCGTCGTCGTCGACCACCCGCGTCTCGACGAACAGCACGGAACGCCCGCACGACTCGGGCCGCTGCTCGTGCTCCTCGGGGCGCAGCACGCAGGCCAGCGGGCCGATCTCGGACTGCCCGAAGCAGTTGTAGAACGCCAGGTCGGGAAGGCGTTCCTGCAACCGCTTGAGCACGGGCACCGGCATGATCGACGCGCCGTAGTAGGCCTTGCGCAGCGAGCCCAGTTCGGCCGTTGCCAGGTCCGGATGGTTGGCGAGCGGCACCCACACCGTCGGCGCCAGGAACAGCGACCCGATCCGGTCGGCCCCGACGCGGCGCAGGACCTCGGCCACGTCGGGCCGCGGCAACAGATGGTTGACGGCGCCGACGGCCAACGACGGCAGCAGGAACACGTGCATGCCGGCCGAGTGGTAGAGCGGCATGCAGTGCAGCGGGTTGTCGTCCTCGTGGAAGTCCAATGCGTGCAGCGACGACACGTACTCGTGCACGAGCGCGCGGTGCGTCATCATCGCGCCCTTCGGCGACGACGTCGTGCCGGACGTGTAGAGCAGCTGCACGAGGTCGGTGTCGGCGACCTCCACGGTGAGGGCGGGCAGCGGGCCCGACGACCACGCCGCCAGCACGGCGTCGTCGGCGCCCTGCAGCGTCAGCACCCGCTCGACCGCGGTGTCACCGAGGACCGCCTCGACGCCGGCACGCAGCGGTGGGTCGACGAGCGCGACGCGACTGCCCGACTGGCGCAGCAGGTAGGCGAGCTCCCCGCCGGTGAGCGCGTAGTTGACGGGAACGTGCACCAGGCCGGCACGGGCACACCCGAGGAAGGCCAGGAGGTAGGCGTCGGAATTCGTGCCCACGGTGGCCACGCGGTCGCCCTTGGCCAGGCCCAGTGACAGCAGGTGGCCGGCGGCCCGGGTGATTCCGGCGTCCAGCTCGGCGTAGGTCCACCGTCGCTCGCCGAAGACGAGCGCGGTGCGGTCGGGATGTCGCGTGGCGCTGCGTCGGACGATGTCGTCGACGGTGCTGGTGCGTGCGCCGGAGCCGGGATCGGTCACGGTCCGGACTCTAGAGAGTGCGGCCCTACGGCACGAGCAGCAGTTTCCCGGTCGTCCGGCGGTTCTCCAGGTCGTCGTACGCGCGGGCGGCGTCGTCGAGGGCGTACCGCCCGCCGACGGGCACCCGGATGGTGCCCTCCGCCACCGCGGCGAACACGTCGCCGGCCCGCTCGCGCAGCTCCTCGGGAGTCGCGGCGTAGTCGGCCAGCGTCGGGCGGGTGACGAACAGCGAGCCCAGGGGGTTGAGGCGTTGGAGGTCGAATAGCGGCACCTGGCCGCTCGAGGCCCCGAACAGGGCCAGCATCCCGCGCCGCCGCAGCGACGCCAGCGAGGCCTCGAACGTCGCGGCGCCGACACCGTCGTAGACCACGTCCACGCCGTCCGGCACGATCTCACGCACCCGGGCAGCGAGATCGCCCTCGTCGGTCCGCAGGACGTGGTCGGCGCCCGCGTCCCGTGCGACCGCGACCTTCGCCGCACTGCCGACCGTGGCGACGACCTGAGCGCCCTGCGCCTTGGCCATCTGCACCAGCAGCGCGCCCACACCGCCGGCCGCGGCGTGCACCAGCACCGACTCACCCTGAGCCACAGGATGAGTCGCATGCACGAGGTAGTGCGCAGTCATGCCCTGCAGCATCGCCGCGGCGCCCGTCTCGGCGTCCACGCCCTCGGGCAGGGTCACCGTCCGCGCCGCGTCGAGCACGACGACCTCGGCGTGGGCCCCGCCCACCGCGGAGGCGGTCGCGACCACGTCGCCGACGGCGAAACCCGTGACCCCCGCACCGAGCTCGATCACGCGGCCGGCGCACTCGTCACCGAGGACGAACGGCGGGGAGGTGGGGTAGATGCCCTCCCGCATGTAGACGTCCTTGAAGTTCACGCCCGACGCGAGGACCTGGACAAGCAGCTGGCCGGCGCCCGGGCGGGGACGGGGCACCGTGCGGAGCTCGAGGACGTCGATGCCGCCCGACCTGGGCACGGTCAGGGCGCGGATGTCGGTGTCGCCTGGCATACGGCTCAACGTAGCGGGGGACCGGCCCGGCACGACAGCTACCGTGGTCGCGTGCACCCGCTCGCGTCCATCCCCAGCCCCACGCAGAGCGTGTGGCATCTCGGGCCGTTCCCGGTGCGGGCGTACGCGTTGTGCATCATCGCCGGCATCCTGCTCGCGGTCTGGCTCACGACGCGTCGCTGGGTCGAGCGGGGCGGCAAGTCCGACCACGTCTGGGACGTGGCGGCCTGGGCGATCGTGCTCGGCATCCTCGGCGGCCGGCTCTACCACGTCGTGTCCGACCCCGAGCTGTACTTCGACAAGGGCAAGCACCCGATCAACGCCCTGAAGATCTGGGACGGCGGGCTCGGCATCTGGGGGGCCATCGCGTTGGGGACGTTCGGCGCCTGGATCGGGTGCCGCCGCCGCGGCATCGACCTGCGCGTCTTCGCCGACGCGGCCGTCCCGGGCGTCATCTTCGCCCAGGCCATCGGCCGGGTCGGCAACTGGTTCAACAACGAGCTCTACGGTGCGTCCACCTCGCTGCCGTGGGGCCTGAAGGTGCACTGCCTCGACGTCGCCACCGGGCACACGACCCGCTTCGGCACGGCGGACGGGGGGCAGGTCTGCCGCGGCAGCGCGCTGGTCCACGGCATGTACCAGCCGACGTTCCTCTACGAGCTGATCTGGGACGTGGTGGTCGGGGTCGCGCTGCTGATCATCGACCGGCGGCTGCGCCTGGGCCGTGGGAACGTGATGGCGCTCTACGTCATGGGTTACACCGCCGGGCGGGTGTGGATCGAGGCCCTGCGCACCGACCACGCCAACCACATCCTCGGCCTGCGGCTCAACGTGTGGACGGCCGTCATCGTGTTCCTGTTCGCGTTGCTGTACTTCGTGCTGCACGACGGGTTCCGCGCCCGGCGCGAGTCGACGCCGTACTACGCCGAGCGCACGGCGGTGACGGAGGCCGAGCCGGAGGCGAAACGCGGTGCCGCGGACCCGGATGCCGGCGCCGAGCCGAGGCCCGACGACGCGCAGGCCGGTTCCGACGACGACGTGGGTTCGGACGACGTGCCGACGCGCCCGTCCTGACCCGCGCGTCTGCGCAGCGACGGCACTGTTGACCGACCGACCGGTCGGTCTCTAGGGTCTGAGGGATGGCCGACCTCCCCGGACTGGACCTCGACCGGCTCACCGGCTGGCTCGACACCGAGCAGCCGGGACTGCGCCGCGGCGAGCTGCGCGGCGAGGTCGTGGCCGGCGGCAAGTCCAACCTGACCTACCGCGTCACCGACGGGGAATCGACCTGGGCGCTGCGCCGACCGCCTCTGGCGCACGTGCTGCCCACGGCGCACGACATGGTCCGCGAGTTCACGGTGATCAACGCCCTGACCCCGGCCGACGTCGCGGTCCCGGTGCCGTCGGCGATCGCGCTGTGCCAGGACGTCGAGGTGCTCGGGGCGCCGTTCTACCTGATGAACTTCGTCGACGGGGTGGTGCTCGACAAGCCGGACCTGCTCGACGCGCTCACCCCGGACGACGCCGACCGCGCGTGCCGGCTGCTCGTCGACACGCTGGTCGCGCTGCACGAGGTCGACCCCGCAGCGGTCGGCCTCGCCGAGTTCGGTCGTCCGGACGGTTTCCTGGAGCGCCAGCTGCGGCGCTGGTCGAAGCAGTGGCAGGCGTCCGAGACCCGCCCGCTCGCCGTGCTGGCCGAGGTGGTCGGACGGTTGCAGGAAACCCTGCCGGAGCAGTCGGCGCCGGGCATCGTGCACGGCGACTACCGCCTCACCAACGTCATGTACACCCCCGACGTCACCCGCATCCCGGCCGTGCTCGACTGGGAGATGGCCACCCTCGGCGACCCGCTCACCGACCTCGGCCTGCTCGTCGTCTACACCGACCTCGCCGCCGAACAGGCGCTGACCGGCCCGCGGATGTCGCCGGAACAGGGTTTCTGGACGGGGGCGCAGGCGGTGGCCCATTACGCCGAGCACTCGTCGCGCAGCACCGAGCATCTCGACTGGCACGTCGGCTTCGGCTACTTCAAGCTCGCCGTCATCAGCGAGGGCATCCACCACCGTTACCTGGCGGGCAAGACCGTCGGCGAGGGTTTCTCGCACTACGGGGACGCCGTCCCCACCCTGCTCGACCACGCACTCCACTCGCTATCCGGGAGCTGACCATGGACTTCGCACACAGCGATCGCTCGCTCGCCCTGCAGGACGAGATGCGCCGCTTCCTCGACGAGGACGTGTACCCCGCCGAGGCCACGTTCGACGAGCAGGCCACCGCCAACCGGGCGGCCGGTGACCCGTTCCGGACGCCCGAGGTACTGGCCGACATCAAGCAGCGCGCCCGTAAGCGCGGTCTGTGGAACCTGTTCCTGCCCAAGGCGAAGGACGGTGAGACCGAGCGCGGCGCCGGGCTGACGGTGCTCGACTACGCCCCGATCGCCGAGCTGTCCGGCCGCTCCGGGCACATCGCCCCCGAGGCCATGAACTGTGCGGCGCCGGACACCGGCAACATGGAGTTGCTGTCGATGTTCGCCACGCCGGAGCAGGTCACGCAGTGGCTCGAGCCGTTGCTCGAGGGCGAGATCCGCTCGTGCTTCTCGATGACCGAGCCCGACGTCGCGTCCTCGGACGCCACGAACATCGCCACGACCATCACCCGTGACGGCGACGACTACGTCGTGCGCGGGCGCAAGTGGTGGTCGAGCGGGGCGATGCGGCCCGAGTGCAAGGTCGCGATCGTGATGGGCGTCAGCGACCCGGACGCCCCACGGCACGCCCGGCACTCGATGATCCTGGTGCCGCTCGACGCCGACGGCGTCACCATCCAGCGGTCGACGACGGTCTTCGGCTACGACGACGGCACGCACGGCGGTCACGGGCTCATCGACTACGACGTCCGCGTCCCCGCCGAGAGCCTGCTCGGCCCGCAGGGCGGCGGCTTCATGATGGCCCAGGCCCGCCTGGGCCCCGGACGCATCCACCATTGCATGCGCACCCTCGGCATGGCCGAGCGTGCCCTCGAACTGATGTGCACGCGTGCCTCGCAGCGCGTCGCCTTCGGCGGGCCGGTCGCGTCGCAGGGCGTCGTGCAGCAGTGGATCGCCGAGTCGCGGCTGGCCATCAACCAGGCCCGGCTGCTCGTGCTCAACGCCGCGTGGCTCATCGACACCGTCGGCGCCCGGCAGGCCCGTACCGAGATCGCGGCCATCAAGGTGGCGGCACCGCGAGCCGCGTCCTACGTCCTCGACCGCGCCATCCAGACCCACGGCGCGGCCGGCGTCGACCACGAGGTGCCGCTCGCCGAGATGTGGGCCCAGCTGCGCACCCTGCACCTCGCCGACGGCCCCGACGAGGTGCACCTGCGCACCGTCGCCCGCCAGGAGCTGCGTCGCTTCGCGCCGGCCTGAGCGTGTACGCGAGCGACGCCTGCGGAGCGAGCCACAGGGGTTCCTGCTCTGCCGGCCGAACGGAGTGAGGACGTTGGAGCCGGATCTGCGGACGCGGGTACTGACCGCGGCCGTCGACCTGTTCGCGCAGCAGGGGTACGAGCGCACCTCCGTGTCGCAGGTCGTCACCGCGGCCGGCGTGGCCAAGGGCGGCTTCTACCACCACTTCGCGAGCAAGGAGGACCTGCTCTACGAGGTGTACGGCGACCTGATCGACCGGCAGGTCGCGGCCATGGACGAGCTCGCCGCCCGCGGCGGCCCGCCGGCCACCACACTGCGCGCGATGATCGTCGAGCTGGTCGTGTCCACAGCCGGCAGCGCCCAGCAGGCCAAGGTGTTCTGGCGCGAGATGCACAGCTTGGGCGACGAGCGCGCCGAGCAGTACCGCAGGCAACGGCGGCGCTGCCACGACGCGGTGCGCGGCGTGGTCCGCGCCGGGCAGACCGACGGCAGCTTCGCCACCGCGGTGGCCGCCGACACCGTCACCTTCACCATCTTCGGCGTGGTGAACGAACTGCCGGTCTGGTACCGGCCGACCGGCCGCAAGCGTCCGCAACAGCTCGGCGCGGAGATCGCCGAGTTCGTGCTCACCGGCCTCGGCGTCGCGCCGCGAGCCGACACCGTGGAGAGGGAATCCGATGACTAGGTGGGGCCTGACCATCCCGTTGCTGGGGGTGCCGTTGCCCGAGCACGCCGCGATCGTGCGCGCGCTGCCCGACCTCGGCTACACCGACGTGTGGTCGGCCGAGACGAACGGCACGGACGCGTTCACCCCGCTGGCGCTGGCCGCGGCGTGGGAGCCCACCCTGCGACTCGGTACGGCGATCGTGCCCGTCTACACCCGTGGCCCGGCGTTGATCGCGATGTCGGCGGCGTCGCTGGCCGCCGCGGCACCCGGCCGGTTCGTCCTCGGCCTGGGCGCCTCGAGCCCGGTGATCGTCGGTGACTGGAACGGCATCCCCTTCGAGCAGCCGTTCCGCCGCACGCGGGACGTGTTGCGCACGACGAACGCGCTGCTCGGCGGCGAGCGCGTGACCGGGGACTTCGACACGATCAGCGTGCACCGCTTCAAGCTGGACAAGGCGCCGGACCCGAAGCCGATGGTGCTCGTGGCCGCGCTGCGCGCGCAGATGCTGCGCCTGGCCGGACGCGAGTCCGACGGTGCGATCCTCAATTGGCTCGCCGCCCACGACGTCGCGCAGTGCCTGGCCGAGCTGCACGCCGGAGCCGGTGCCGATGCCGATCCCGAGGTCGTCGCGCGGATCTTCGTGTGCCCGACCGACGACGCCGACTACGCGCGGTCGCTCGGCCGCACCCTGTTCGCGTCGTACCTGACCGTCCCCGCCTACGCCGCCTTCCACGACTGGCTGGGCCGCGGCGAGCGGCTCAAGCCGATGCACGACGCGTGGGCGGCGGGCGACCGCAAGGGTGCGGCGGCGGCCGTGCCCGACGACGTGGTGGACGAGCTCGTCGTGCACGGCACTCCGCATGCGTGTCGCGAGCAGGTGCAGGCCTACGCCGACGCCGGGGTGAAGACGCCGGTGATGATGCTGCTGCCGACGCCGGACGGCCCTGCGAACCTCGACCTGCTCCGCGACCTCGGGCCGGTGGCGTGATGGACGTCCGCGACAGCGTCGTCGTCGTCACGGGCGGTGCCAGCGGCATAGGCGCCGCCCTGGCCCGCCGTTTCCACGCCGACGGTGCCCGGGCCGTCGTCGTCGTCGACCGCAATCTCGGCGCCGCGGAGGCGGTCGCCCGCGAGGTCGGGGGTGTGGCCGAGCAGGTCGACGTCGCCGACGCGGGCGAGGTCGAGGCGCTGGTGCGCCGGACGACCGAGCGCGAGGGCCGGATCGACGTGTTCTGCTCCAACGCCGGCATCACCACGGGCGTCGAGCTGGACGACCCGGACGACCTGTGGCACCGGGCGTTCGACGTCAACCTCATGGCCCACATGTACGCCGCCCGGGCCGTCGTGCCAGGCATGCTCGAGCGCGGCCGCGGCTACCTCGTCAACACCGCCTCCGCCGCGGGCCTGCTGATCTCGCCCGGGGACGCCCCCTACACCGCCACCAAGCACGCCGCGGTCGGGTTCGCGGAGTACCTGGCCGTCATGTACGGCGACCGCGGCATCGGGGTCAGCGTCGTGTGCCCGCTGGGCGTGTCCACGCCGCTGCTCATGGATCCGCTGGCCGCGGGCGACCCTGGCGCCGAGGCGGTGGCCGCCTCGGGAACGATCATCACGCCCGAGGTGGTGGCCGACGCGGTGCTGGCCGCGGTGGCCGAGGACCGGTTCCTCGTCCTGCCCCATCCCGAGGTCGGTACGTTCTGGGCGCAGAAGGCAACCGACCCCGAACGCTGGCTGCGGGGCATGCGCCGCATGGTCGCGAAGGAACACCAACGAGAGGAACAGCAATGACCGGAGTCAAGGACCACGTCGCGCTCGTCACGGGCGGCGCCCAGGGGATCGGCGCGGCCATCGCGGCGCGACTGGCCGCCGACGGCGCGAAGGTGGGCGTGCTCGACCTGCAGAAGGACGCCGCCCAGGCCACCGTCGACCAGATCACCGGCATCGGCGGTACCGCCGTGGCGCTGGGCGCCGACGTGTCGCAGCGCGACCAGGTGCAGGCCGCGGTCGACGAGCTCGTCGGGCAGTACGGCAGCCTGTCCATCCTGGTCAACAACGCCGGCGTGCTGCGCGACAACCTGCTGTTCAAGATGAGCGACGACGACTGGTCGACGGTCATGGACGTCCACCTGCGTGGCGCGTTCCTCTGCAGCCAGGTCGCGCAGAAGCACATGGTGGAGCGCAAGTACGGCCGCATCATCAGCATGTCCTCGACGTCCGCGCGCGGCAACCGCGGCCAGATCAACTACTCGACGGCCAAGGCCGGCCTGCAGGGCCTGACCAAGACGCTGGCCATCGAGCTCGGCCCGTTCGGCGTCACCGCGAACGCCATCGCCCCCGGCTTCATCGAGACGGCCATGACCAAGGCGACCGCCGAGCGCATCGGCACCACCATCGAGCAGATGCGCGAGGGTGCAGCCGCGGCGCTGCCGGTCCGTCGTGGCGGCGTACCGGCCGACATCGCGAACACGGCGGCGTTCTTCGCCGGCGAGGAGGCCGGTTACGTCACCGGCCAGGTCATCTACGTCGACGGCGGCAGCGGCCTGCACTGAGGCACCGCCTCGCCTCGAGTTGTCCGCCCCCGGACGCGTCAGAACGCGTCCGGGGGCGGACAACTCGTGAGGGACGGGCCGTCAGGCGGCGGCGGTGAAGGTCGGCAGGTACGCCTGGGAGTGGCCGTCGGCGGTCGGGTGGTAGGACTCGCCGAAGTCACCGAAGTTCACCGAGTGCAGCCAGCGGTTGTCGTCGCAGATCTCGTGCCCGGCGAACGCCCCGCGCACGTCGGCGAAGGTGAAGCCGTGGCGCTGCGGCCGCGGACTGGATCGAGGCCAGCGTGTCGATGCCGCCGTCGATGGCGGTGCGCGAGTCCTGGCTCAGCCCGACGCAGTCCTGGCTCATGTCGTAGAAGTGCGGGTAGTCGAGCACGACGACCCGGGCGTCGGGCGCGCGCGAGGTGATGTCGTCGAACAAGGTGTCGAGCTTGCCGCCGAGGGTGGCGCGGGCGTCGGCCTCGGCCGCGTGCACCTCGCTGACGCACGTGTCGGTGCCGTCGAGGTTGCAGTCCTGCATGACGCCGCTGAAGTTCTCGTCGTTGCCGCCGATCGTGATGCTGACGAGCGTGGTCGAGGAGCTCAACGCCGACAGCTGACCGGACTCGACGTCGGAGGTCGTCGCGCCCGAGCACGCCGCCGAGACGTAGGACGCGGGGGAGTGGGCGTCGGCCCACAGGGCGCTGTACGCGTTCGGGCTGCGGTCGCAGTCGCCGCTGGAGCTGATGTAGTCGCCGGCGCCGACACCGGAGGAGTAGGAGTCACCCAGCGCGACGTAGTGGACGCCGGCGGCCGCGGCGGGTGCGGCCAGGGCCAGGATGAGCGCGGCGACCCCGACAAGCGCGGCGACGACGAGACGGATCCGGCGCACGGTTCCTCCTGAATGTCCGATAAGAACTATTCCTGAGGTATGTCCTATCGCATTCCCGCGCGAGGGGCCAGCCGCGAGGCAGGGGATCGTGGCCCCGGCACGTAGGCTGGACCGGCCCGTCACCGCCGCGCGAAGGATACCCGTTGTTCGACACGCTCTCCGACCGTCTGTCCTCGGTCTTCACCAACCTCCGGGGCAAGGGACGGCTGACCGACGCCGACATCGATGCGACCGCCCGCGAGATCCGCATCGCGCTCCTCGAGGCCGACGTCGCCCTGCCGGTGGTGCGTCAGTTCATCAACCGCATCAAGGAACGGGCCCGCGGCGAGGACGTCTCCCGGGCGCTGAACCCGGCGCAGCAGGTCATCTCGATCGTCAACGAGGAACTGATCGCCATCCTCGGCGGCGAGACGCGGCGCCTGCAGTTCGCCAAGCAACCGCCGACCGTGATCATGCTCGCCGGCCTGCAGGGCGCGGGCAAGACGACGCTGGCCGGCAAGCTGGCACGGTGGCTGCGCGGCCAGGGCCACACGCCCCTGCTCGTCGCCTGCGACCTGCAGCGCCCCAACGCCGTCAACCAGCTGACCATCGTCGGCGAGCGGGCCGGCGTGCCGACGTTCGCGCCGGAGCCCGGGAACGGCGTCGGTGACCCGGTGAAGGTCGCCCGCGACTCGATCGACTACGCCCGCCGCCAGCAGTTCGACATGGTCCTCGTCGACACCGCGGGCCGCCTGGGCATCGACGCCGACATGATGCAGCAGGCTGCTGACATCCGCGCGGCCGTCGACCCGCAGGAGGTGCTGTTCGTCGTCGACGCGATGGTCGGCCAGGACGCGGTCAACACCGCGCAGGCCTTCCAGGACGGTGTCGGCTTCACCGGCGTCGTGCTGACCAAGCTCGACGGTGACGCCCGCGGCGGCGCGGCCCTGTCGGTCCGCGAGATCACCGGCCAGCCCATCATGTTCGCGTCCAACGGCGAGAAGCTCGAAGACTTCGACGTCTTCCACCCCGACCGGATGGCGTCGCGCATCCTCGGCATGGGTGACGTGCTCACCCTGATCGAGCAGGCGCAGAAGCACTTCGACGAGGACGAGGCCGAGAAGATGGCGGCCAAGCTGGCCGCCGGCAACAAGTTCACGCTCGAGGACTTCCTCGACCAGCTGCAGGCGATCCGCCGGATGGGCCCGATCGGCAACCTGCTCGGCATGATGCCCGGCATGGGCAACATCAAGGACGCCCTCGCCAATGTCGACGACAAGGACCTCGACCGCACCGCGGCCATCATCCGGGGCATGACGCCGCTCGAGCGTGAGAACCCCAAGATCATCAATGGGTCGCGGCGGCTGCGCATCGCCAACGGCTCCGGCGTCAAGGTCAGCGAGGTCAACCAGCTCGTCGACCGCTTCTTCGAGGCCCGCAAGATGATGGGCCAGATGGGCGGCATGGTGCCGGGCATGCGAAAGCAGAGCGCCACCAAGTCCTCGAAGAACAAGCGCAAGGCCAAGCAGAACAAGGGCCGCAACCGCGGGCCGACGCAGGCGAGGATGCCGGCCGGCTTCCCGCCGGGCGGCTTCCCGGGGGGCATGCCCGGCCTGCCGCAGGGCCCGGCCGCGCAGGACCCGAACCTCAACCTGCCCGACATCACCAAGCTGAAGTTCCCCAAGCAGTAGGGGTCGCCCCCGACGGTGTGCAGACGCGCCGGCCCTGACCCGCGCGTCTGCACACCGTTTCGCCGCTCACCGGTTCACAGGACACGTAACGCACGTCGCAGCTGGGACACGACCATCAGCTCCTCGGTCCGCAGCACCACCGACGGAAAGCGCAGGACCAGCGCGTCGGCGAGGCTGATCTCGTTCTGGCGCAGCTGGTCGTCCCACCATCTGCGCGGCGACAGGTGCACAGCGCCGTCGATCTCGACCACGATCAACCGCCCGTCGGCGCGCCGCCAGGCGGCGTCGAGGTAGCGTCGCCGCCCGGACGGTTCGCGCCGTACAGCCTGCCGGATCGGCTCGGGCAGGCGGTGCCTGCGGCACAGGCGGACGAAGTCGATCTCGCTGAGGGCCTGGGATCCGCCGCCGATGTCGACGAGCGCGGCCACCAGTTCCGTGCGATGACGTGTGCGGATCGCGCGGCCGAGAGCGTCGTCGAGGGCGGCCGCCGTCACCACCCGCTGCTGCACGGACGCGGCGAGGACACCGCAGGCCGGTCGCGGGGAGCCGAACGTCGACGCCGCCCGCACCAGCGCATCGGGCAGCCACTCGAGCGGACGTCCCGGCTCGAGGCGCGCGCCCCGACGGCCGTGCTGGTGCAGCCGCACCGGCACCGGGCAACCGAACCGCAGCCGCGTGCCCGGCGGAACGAGCAGATGGTGTTCCGGTCGCGTCCAGCCGGTGAGCCCACCGAGCGCTGCCGCCGTGAACGCCGTGAACACGGCCCGCGGACCGCCGTGGACGCGCGCGACCCGCCGCTGTTCGGCCGGGCTCAACGGGCCGTTGTGCAGCACGATCGCCAAGCCGAGGCGTTGCCAGCGACCCGAGTCGACGCGGGCGTCGAGCTGCCCGCGGCTGACCCCGCCCGCGAGCAGCTGGCGGGCGGTGGTCACCAGGTCGGGCTCGTGACGAGGGGCGGCGGCAGCGGTCATGGCGTCAGAGTGGGCCACCGGGGGACGTCGTAGGTCCCGGATTGCGTGCCTGTGGACAACTGCTGCGCGACGGTGTGCAGACGCGCGGGCCCTGACCTGCGCGTCTGCATACCGTCGACGCCCGGTGGCCGGTTGCCGAGGGCCATATGCTCCCGAACGTGAGCGAATCATCACCCGGACCCGGACCCAAGGCCACGGACGCCCAGCGCATCGCGGCCGGGTACGCCACCACCGGAGCGGCCGTCGAGTTCGGCGCCGTGGTGCTCGACAGCGTCGCCTACCCGGACGCGCAGGTCCGGGTCCCGCTGTCGATGATGAACCGGCACGGGCTGATCGCGGGCGCCACCGGCACCGGCAAGACCAAGACGCTGCAGGGCCTGGCCGAGCAGCTGTCCGCGGCCGGCGTCCCCGTGGTCGTCGCCGACGTCAAGGGTGACCTGTCGGGCCTCCGCGCCCCCGGCACGAGCAACGACCGCATCACCCAGCGCGTCGCCGACACCGGCGACTCCGGCTGGGCACCCACCGCCTTCCCCGTCGAGTTCCTGGCCCTCGGCGGCATCGGCACCGGCGTCCCCGTCCGGGCCACCATGACCGACTTCGGGCCCACCCTGCTGTCGAAGGTGCTCGGGCTGAACGACACCCAGGAGTCCAGCCTCAACCTCGTGTTCCACTTCGCCGACGGGGCCGGCCTGCCGCTGCTGGACCTCAAGGACCTGCGGGCGGTCATCACCCACCTGACCAGTGCCGAGGGCAAGAGCGACCTCGAGGGCCTGGGCGGGCTGTCCAAGGCCACCGCGGGTGTCATCCTGCGTGACCTGATCGCGCTGGAGGATGTCGGCGGCGATCAGTTCTTCGGCGAGCCCGAGTTCGAGACCACCGACCTGCTGCGGACGGACGCCGACGGCCACGGCGTCATCAGCGCCGTCGAGCTGTCGGCCCTGCAGGACCGTCCGCAGCTGTTCAGCACCGTCCTCATGTGGCTGCTCGCCGACCTCTTCCACGACCTGCCCGAGGTCGGCGACGTCGACCAGCCCAAGCTGGTCTTTTTCTTCGACGAGGCGCACCTGCTCTTCCACGACGCGTCCAAGGCGTTCCTGGACTCGATCACCCAGACCGTCCGGCTCATCCGCTCCAAGGGCGTCGGCGTCTTCTTCGTGACCCAGAACCCGCAGGACGTCCCGGACGCCGTGCTGGGGCAGCTCGGCAACCGCGTCCAGCACGCCCTGCGCGCCTTCACGCCCGACGACGCCGCGGCCCTGGCCAAGGCGGTCAAGACCTACCCGAAGACCAAGGACTACGACCTGGCCGAGGCCCTGCAGCAGCTCGGCACCGGCGAGGCGGTCGTGACGGTGCTGTCGGAATCGGGCGCCCCCACACCGGTGGCCTGGGCGCGGATGCGCGCCCCACGCTCGCTGATGGCGCAGATCGAGGCGTCCGCGCAGGAGCAGGCCGTGACCGCCTCACCGCTGCAACCGAAGTACCGCGACGTCGTCGACCGCGAGTCGGCCTACGAGAAGCTCACCGCCAAGATCGTCGCGGCGCCGCCGCCGGAGCCCACACCCGACGCGCCCGCCGCACCCGCCCCCAAGGCCCCGAAGGCGGCCAAGCCCAAGAAGGACGACTCGGCGATCGGCGAGATCCTCAGGTCACCGGCCTTCAAGTCCTTCACCCGTTCGGCGGCCAGCGCGCTGGGACGAGAGATCACCCGCGGCCTGTTCGGCACGCGCCGCCGCTGAGTCCGCCGCTGAGTCCGCCGCTGAGTCCACCGCTGTCCCGC
>NZ_CAXUNP010000047.1:25202-27419 GCF_964252635.1 uncultured Jatrophihabitans sp. | reverse complement strand
GATCACGTCGATGCTCAACGACTACGACCAGTCCGGCATGTTGCCGAAGTGGGCGCTGAACAACGGCGAGAGCTACGTGATGGTCGGCGACCCGGCCGACGGCATCATCGCCGACGCGTACGCGTTCGGTGCGCGGGACTTCGACACCGGCCACGCGCTGAGCGCGATGATCGCCGAGGCCACGCAGACGAACAACATCCGGCCGGCACAGTCGGCGCGTGACGACTACGGCTACATCCCCAACGACAAGCAGTACGCCTGCTGCAACTTCTACGGCTCGGTGTCGACGTTGCTCGAGTACGACAGTGCCGACTACTCGATCGCGTCGCTGGCGAAGTCGCTGGGCCGGCACAGCACCTACGCGCAGTTCGCGGCACGGTCGCAGGACTGGCAGAACGTGTTCAACCCGGCCACGGGTTACGTGCAGGCCAAGCAGGCCGACGGCAACTGGGTCCCCGGGTTCACGCCGTCGACGAGCACCGGCATGGTCGAGGGAACCGCGGCGCAGTACACGCCGATGGTGCCGTTCAACATCAAGGCGCTCGCCGCGGCCCGCGGCGGCAACGCGAAGTACGGCAGCTTCCTCGACAGCCTGTTCACCTCGATCCCGCACCCCAGCTCGACCAACGCGGACCTGTCGAACGAGCCGAGCATCGAGATCCCGTGGGAGTACGACTACGTCGGGATGCCGTGGAAGACGCAGAAGACGGTGCGAGACGCCCAGCAGCAGCTGTACTTCAACGCACCCGTCGGGCAGTTCGGCAACGACGACCTGGGCGCCATGAGCTCGTGGTACGTGTGGTCGAACCTGGGCATGTACCCCGAGACCCCCGGCAGCGGCACGCTGGCGATGGGCAGCCCGACGTTCCCGGTCACCGAGGTGCACCTCGCCGGCGGCAAGACGCTCACGATCACCGCTCCGAACGCGGCGACCAACGCGCCCTACGTGCACGGCATGAGCGTGAACGGCAAGGCGTGGAACAAGCCCTGGACGACGTGGAACGCGATCGCCAAGGGCCCGACGATGAACTTCGACCTCGGCACGACCGCGGACACCAGCTGGGGCACCGATG
This sequence comes from uncultured Jatrophihabitans sp., assembly GCF_964252635.1. Taxonomy (GTDB): domain Bacteria; phylum Actinomycetota; class Actinomycetes; order Mycobacteriales; family Jatrophihabitantaceae; genus Jatrophihabitans. Next base: position 26,346 of record NZ_CAXUNP010000047.1, on the reverse strand, counting down.
CCGCAGCGGCCCCGCCGTCGGACGCGACCGGGGAGACGCCGGTCTTCACCTCGGTGTCACCGTCGAGCCTGGTGCTCCAGCCCGGTAAGTCGGCGGCGAGCAAGGTGACGGCGACGAACATCAGCAAGTCGGCACGGACCGTGAAGTGGGCGGCCACCCCGGCCGCCGGCGTCACGGTGTCGCCCGACCACGGCACGCTGAAGGTGCTGGCCGGCCAGACCGTCTCCGCACCGGTCACGGTGACGGCGGGGTCGTCGTCCGAGGGCCGGTACTCGGTGGCGGTCTCGTTCACGATGGGCTCCGACACGCTGTCGAGCTCCTCGGTCGCCGTCGCGGTGGCCAAGGCCGGTGAGGTGTGGCCGTACTACACCAACGCGGGTGTTACCGACGACGACAACACCGACGCCGCGTCCTTCGACGGTGAGGGGTGGAGCTTCTCGGCGTCCGCGCTGGCCGCGCAGGGCATCAAGCCCGGTGGGACGGTGACCACGGACGGCGTGCACTACGTGTGGCCGAACGTGCCGAGCGCCTCGTTGGACAACATCGAGATGTCCGGTCAGACCATCCCGCTGGCGGTGCCCGCCGGCGCGACCAAGATCGGCCTGCTCGGGTCGGCATCCAACGGCGACGCCACGATGGGTGCCGGCGGCACGGTGACCGTCACCTACACCGACGGCAGCACGTCGACCTTCAAGGCCGACTTCAGTGACTGGACGTTGGGGGCCAACGCGAACCAGCCGGTCGCCGGGAACGTGACGGCGGCCAAGACGGCCTACCGCAACGCGCCGGGCAACTCGCAGGACATGGTGAACACCTACCTGTTCGGCATCGACGCGCCGCTGACCGCGGGCAAGACCGTCGCCAGCATCACGCTGCCGACGTCGAGCGGCGGTGACGCCCACGTGTTCGCCATCGGGTTCGACGGCACGACGGGTGCCAGCTCGCAGGTGCGGACCAGCACGCCCAACGTGCGGACCGCACCCGTGGGTCACCGCCAGCCGGGGCACGTCGTGCCCAACTCGCGGCGCCCGTGAGGTCGGCAGGCTAGAACAGGGGAGCGTGGGGGGGGGGCCGGCGCGGCCGGCGGGCCGGGGGGGCGGGGGGGGGGGGCCCCCCCCCCCCGCGGCGCTAGATCGCGCCGCTC
>NZ_CAXUNP010000047.1:0-25192 GCF_964252635.1 uncultured Jatrophihabitans sp. | reverse complement strand
CCTCCGGACATGCCCGCCGAGGACACGCTCGGGCTGATCCGGGCCGGCGCCGACTGGCTGCGCGCCGAGGCCGGAGGGCGCCCGGTCGTGGGGGGGGGCGGCGGCCCCCCCCAGCGCGGCGCCGCCCCCGCCGGGGGCGGGGGGCCCCGGGGGGCCGGCGCGGCGGGCGGGGGCCGACGTCTGCGTACCGACCACCGTCTCCCTGAGGTCGAGCACCCTCGTCCTTCAGGTGATCGACTCGCGTTCAACCGGGCTGCAGCCCTGCAAAACGCGTGTCGATCACGACCGCGGCGGCCCTGCGGTGTGCGTGTCGGTCAGCGCCGGGGCTCGGTCACCGCCCGCAGTTGGGTGAACGCCTCGCGCAGCGTCTGGGGCAGACCGGTGTCCCCCGGCCCGGCGACCCATCGGTCGAACGCCACGCGGAAGACGCCGACGCCCGTCTCGGCGGCCAGGCTCGCGGTCAGGGCGTCGACGCCCGACGCGCCCAGTTCCGCGGCCAGTCCGTCGGACCACGCGGCCAACTTGCCACGCTCGCGTTCCTGCAGGTCGGGGTGCGCGGCGATGATCGTCTGGCGCCGGCTCGAGAGTTCGTGGTCGCCGCCGATGAGCTCGGCGACCACCTCCAGGGCGGACGCCACGGCATCGAGGGGCGGCGCCGTGGTATCGAGCGCGGCGGTCAGCCCGACCGCAAGCTCCTCGGAACCGGCGAACAGGATCTCGCGCTTGTCGGCGAAGTACCGGAAGAACGTGCGCGCCGTGAGCCCGGCGCGGGCGGCGATGTCGGCGACGGTGGCCTGCTCGTACCCGCACTCGTCGAACAGCTCCATCGCCGCCTGCCGCAGCCGACCGCGCGCGTCGGGTTCCCATCGACCCATGGCCGCAGTGTAGTGATGACACAGCCTGACATGAGGGTGTACGGTGATGTCACATCATGACATCACGGTGCTGCGGCCCGTGCCCACCATCTCTGGAGGTCCTCATGCGCGTCTTCGTCACCGGAGCATCCGGCTGGATCGGGTCGGCCGTCGTGCCCGAACTCCTTTCCGCCGGGCACGAGGTGCTCGGCCTGGCCCGCTCGGACCGTTCGGCCGACACCGTCACCGCGCTCGGTGCCCAGGTGCACCGCGGCTCGCTCGACGACGTCGCCTCGCTGCGGGCCGGTGCGGAGCAGGCCGATGGGGTGGTGCACCTGGGCTACCACCACGACTTCTCCGAGATGGCCGAGGCAGCTCGCCTGGACCGGCAGGCGATCGACGCCATGGGCGACGTGCTGGCCGGGACGGACGGGCCGCTGATCGTCGCGGCCGGCGTCCTCGGGGTCGGCGATGGCCGGGTCGCGACCGAGGACGACCGCCCCGATCCGTCCGTCCACCCGCGGGTCGCGAACGCCGCCTTCGCGCAGGGGTTGGCCGACCGCGGGGTGCGGTCGTGCGTTGTCCGGTTCGCACCCACCGTGCACGGCCACGGCGACCACGGCTTCGTGGCCACGCTCGTCGACCTGGCCCGTCGCTCCGGCTTCGCGGGTTACGTTGACGACGGCGCCAACCGCTGGCCGGCGGTGCACCGCGCGGACGCGGCGACCCTCGTCCGCCTCGCCGTCGAAGGGGCGCCGGCCGGCTCGGCGCTGCACGCCGTGGCCGAGGAGGGCGTACCGGCGCGCACGATCGCCGAGGCGATCGGCCGCTCGCTCGGCGTGCCGGCTCGATCCGTCGCCGCGGACGCCGCGGCCGAGCACTTCGGCTGGATCGGCGGCTTCTTCGCCATGGACTCGGCGGCCTCGAACGCCCTGACCCGGGAGCGGCTGGGCTGGTCGCCGACCCACCCCGGAATCGTCGAGGACATCGACGCCGGCGCCTACGCCGACGTCGAACCGCATTCGACCGCGAGCTGATTCCCAGGACGACGTCCTAGGGTCGCGGCATGATCGTCATCGCCGGACCTCTCTACGTCGACCCCGCCGAACGCGGCGAGTACCTCGCCCGGACCTTCGACGTCGCGGTGCAGGCCCGAGCCGCGTCGGGGTGCCTCGACTTCGTGCAGGCGCCCGACCCGGTCGACCCGTCGCGGATCAACGTCTTCGAGGTGTGGGAGACCGACGACGACGTGCAGCGCTTCCGGGCCGGTGGGTTCGAGCCCGATCGCGCCCTGCCGCGCATCGTGCGGGCCGACGTGCAGCTGTACCGCATCGCCGCGATCGAAGCGCCGTAGCACCCGCACGTCCGCTCGAAGTTAGGCATGGCTAACCTAACTGCCCGTGACCGATGCTGCGTTGCCCATCCGACCCGCCACCGCGCCCACCGCCGCGCCGGACATCGCCACGAAGGACCCGGCGCCGTCGCGCCCGTCTGCGGCACGTGGCGCGCTGCGGGGGTGGTGGCGCCGGCGTCCGGTCCACCGGGGCCTGGTCCTGCTGCACCGCTGGCCGGGGCTCGTCCTGGGGCTGCTGCTCGTGGTCGAGTGCACCTCCGGGGCGGTGCTGCTCTACGACGCGGAGATCTTCCGGGCCACCAACGGTGGCCTGTACCGCCACACCGCCGCGGCCTCGCCGATCACCCCCGACCGCGCGGTCGCCGTCGTCAAGGCGGCCCACCCCGGCTTCGACGCCATCTGGGTGGCGGAGGACAAGGGCGTGCTCGTCGTCGGTGACCCCGCCTATCACACGCAGTGGTTCGTCGACCCCGGCACCGGACGCATCAACGGCCACGGCAGCCTCGACACCGGGTTCATGGGGCTGCTCGTCAACCTGCACGACTGCGCCTTCAGCTGCGAGGGCTACCCCGGCTACCAGCCGTGGTTCGACGTCGAGGTGTGGAAGGCCGGCCCCACCTTCCTCGACGGCATCACCCGCGGCGGGCTGATCCTGGGCGTCGTCGGACTGTCGCTGATCCTGCTCGTGGCCACGTCGGTCAAGATCTGGTGGCCCGGTCGCAAGCGGCTCAAGCAGCGTCTCGTCGTCCGGCGTGGACGGGGGCGGTTCGCGCGCGACTACGACCTGCACAACGTCATCGGCGCCGTCGCGTTGCCCTTCCTGCTGATGTGGGGCATCACCGGCGCGGCCTTCGAGTTCCCCGTCGTCGAGAACACCTGGTTGGCCCTGACCGGCGGCGACAAGCCCGCCACCGAGACGTACGCGGTGACGCCGAACCCGGCCGCGGCGGGCCGGCCCCGCATCACCACGGCCCAGGCCACCGACGCGGCACTGGCCGAGGTACCCGGACGGGTGAGTTTCGTCGGCCTGCCGACGAAGGACGCGCCGTACTACGAGGTCGACATCATCACCTCCTACGCCTCGTCGGAGCACCGGGCGATCTACCGCGGTGACGCATACGTCTACCTCGACGCGCACGACGCGACGAACGTCCACGTCGCCGACGAGGGAACCGGGCCCGCCGCGAACCGCTTCTACGACAAGTACCTCGAGCCGACGCACTTCGGCTGGAACGTCAACGCGTGGTGGCGAGCCGTCTGGGCCGTCCTCGGGCTCGCGCCGCTCGCCCTGATGGTCACCGGGGTGTCGACGTGGTGGTTCCGCCGCGGGGTGCGCAGGCGTCGCGAGCGGGCACGCGCCGAGCGGCGGACGGCCGCGTGATCGACGCCCTGGCCCTCGCGATCACCGTGGCCTGCCTCGGTACCGCGACGCTCGTGCTGGGGCAGGCCGGAACCGGAACGTTCCGACGGCAGCGGCTGTCACCCTGGCTGGCGACGATCCAGCTGGCGGTCGTCGTCCAGGCGCTGCTCGACGTCGTCGGCCTCGCGCGCGGCCACCGTGTACCGGAACCGGCGACCCATCTCGCCTACCTCGTGGTCGGGCTGGTGGTCGTTCCGCTCGTAGCGGCCGAGACGCGTCGCGACGACGGACGATGGGCGGCGGTGCTCGTCGCCGTCGCCCTGCTCGTGCTCGCTGTCGTCGTGGTGCGAATGGAGACGACGTGGCGGGCCACGGCCTGAGTACGCCCGGGTCGCGCCGGAGGGTCGACGCCACCACGGTGCTGCTCCGGGTCTACGCGCTGTTCGCGGTGGCGGCGGGTGCACGCAGCACCGTCCAGCTCTCGCTCCACGCCGGGCGGGCGCCCCTCGCGTACGTGCTGTCCGCCGTCGCGGCCCTGGTGTACGCGGCCGGTCTCATGCTGCTGCGGCGGGCGCGCGCGGGTGGGCCCACCCGGCCGGCCGTGGTCTGTGCGCTCGTCGAACTGGCCGGCGTCCTCGGCGTGGGGACGGCGAGCCTGCTGGCCCCGGCGGGGTTCCCCGACGCGACCGTCTGGTCCGGCTTCGGCGCCGGGTACCTGTGGATCCCGTTGGTGCTGCCCCTCGCTGCGCTGGTCAGGCTGCGATCATGGCGGGTGTGACCGGCCCGCTGCTCTCCCCGGCGTGGCGACGGCGTGCGCGGGTGGTCGCGTTGGTGGGGCTGGCCGTGTTCCTGGCGCTGGCCGTGCTGACCTTCCACGGCCGGTCGACCTCCGTCGACTCGTGGGTGTTCCGGAAGTTGCCGGGGCTGATCCGGCCGCAGACGGCGTCGTTCCTGCTGCAGTTCACCGAGCCTGCCGTCTCGGTCGTGCTGCTGGCCCTGCTCGTGGTGCTGGCAGCATCGGCCCGTCGGTTCGACGTGGTGGTGCTGGCGGTGGTGGCGCCGGTCCTCGGGACCCTGCTGGCCTCCGACGTCGCCAAGCCGCTGATCCACCGCACCCTGTTCGACGGCACCGTCGGCAGCTTCCCGAGCGGCCATCAGACCGGCGTGACCTGCACGGCCACCGTGCTACTGGTCGCCTTCGGGCAGCTGCCGCTGCACCGCGCCGCGCGGTACGTGCTCGCCGGTGTCCTGCTGGTCTGGGTGGTGATCACCGCCGTCGCCCTGACCCGCTACTACTACCACTACGCCACCGACACCCTCGGGGCGATCGGCCTGTCCGTCGCCGTCGTCCTCGGCCTGTCGACGCTGCTGGACCGCGTGGGAGCCCGGTGGGCACGTCCGGGTCCGGCGCCGGCGACACCCCGACCGCGGCCGAGGCCGGGTCCGGCGCGACGCTCGACGCCCCAGCGCCGCCGGCCCCGGCCGCCGGTGGATCAGTTGACGCCACGCCCCTGATCACGCCAGAACGGCTCGCGCAGCTTGAACTTCTGCAGCTTGCCGGTGGCCGTGCGCGGCAGCTCGTCCATGAACTCGATCCGCTTCGGGCACTTGTAGCCGGCCAGGTTGGTGCGGCAGTGCGCGATGAGCTCCTCGGCGCTGACCTCGCCGCCGTCGGTGACCACCAGCCCGGTGACGAGCTCGCCCCACTTCTCGTCGGGGATGCCGATGACGGCGACCTCCTTCACCGCGTCGTGCGACATCAACGCGTCCTCGACCTCGATCGACGACACGTTCTCGCCGCCGGAGATGATCACGTCCTTCTTGCGGTCGGAGATGACGACGTAGCCGTCGTCGTCGAGGTAGCCGCCGTCGCCGGTGTGGAACCAGTTGCCCTGCTGCACGGCCGCGGTCTCGTCGGGCTGCTCCCAGTACGCCTCCAGGTTGGTGTTGGACTGCGCGAGGATCTCACCGTCGCTGTCGACCGCCATCCGTACGCCGAGGGCAGGCGCACCGGCGCGGCCGAGGTGTTGTGCCCGTTCGTGGGTGCTCAGGTCGTCCCACTCGGCGCGCGATCGGTTGATGGTCAGCAGGGGAGAGGTCTCGGTGAGTCCGTAGATCTGGATGAACTCCCAGCCGAGCTCGTCCAGCACGCGTTCGATGGTGCGGGTCGGCGGCGGCGCTCCCGCGACGATGATGCGCACGCGGTCGCGGCCCGGGATCTCGCCGTCCCAGCTCTGCGCGCCCTCGAGAGCGGCCGAGATGACGGCGGGGGCCGCGCACATCACGGTCACCCCGTGTCGCTCGACGCGGCGCAGGATCTCGGTGCCGTCGACCTTGCGCAGCACGATGTGCTCGGCGCCGACGCCGGTCATCGCGTACGGCATGCCCCACCCGTTGGCGTGGAACATCGGCAGCGTGTGCAGGTACACGTCGCGGTCGCTGATCGTGGTGTGCAGGCCGAACACGGTGGCGTTGAGCCAGAGGTTGCGGTGCGTCAGCTGGACGCCCTTGGGCCGGGCCGTCGTGCCCGACGTGTAGTTGATCGTCGCGGTGGCGCCCTCGTCGGGTTCGGCCCACGGGCGTGGCTCGGTGTCGGGCAGGAAGAGGTCGTCGTCCTCGCCGAGCACGAAGCGGTGCCGGACGCTGTCGCCGAGCGCGTCCAGCACGTCCTTGCGGTCGGGGTCGACGTAGACGACCTCGGAACCCGAGTGCTCGACGATGTAACGGATCTCCGACAGCGAGAGCCGGAAGTTGACGGGCACCAGGACGCGACCCCAGCCGGAGACGCCGAAGAACGAGGTCAGCAGCCGCGCCGAGTTCTGCGACACGACGGCGACGCGGCCGCCGGTCGGCACGTCCAACGCGTCGAGCTTCGCGGCCTGCGCGGCCGCCAGCTCACCCAGACGGCGGTAGGTGACCTCGCCCAGGCTCTGCGCGGGCTGGTCGGGTTCGTCCACGACCGCGACGCGGTCCGGATACACCTGCACCGCGCGGTCCAGGAAGTCGCGCACGGTCAGCGGGTAAAACATGCCGTCGTCCTCACGTCGTCGCTCGGTCCAGCCTCCAGGGCGTGGTCGGTTCTGGGGCCGTCACTCTCACTGTTGCAGATCGTTCGGGCAAAGAGAACGGCCCGGAAGGACGGTGTCCTCCCGGGCCGTGGCTCGGTGTCGTGCGGTTGCCGGTCGGCTCAGCCGGCCACGCGCTGACGGGCCTGCTGGGCGTAGTCCTGAGCGGCGTCCCGGGCGGCCTTGGCCTGCTTGGCGACCGTCGGGCCGTACTCGTCGGCGTAGTCCTTCGCGACGTCCCGGGCGGCCTTGGCCCCGGTGCTGACCTTGTCGGCGACGACGGGCGCGTACTGGTCGGCCACGTCCTTGGCGGCCTTGACGCCGGTGCTGACCTTGTCGGCGACGACGGGCGCGTACTGGTCGGTGTAGTCCTTGGCGACGTCGACGGCCGCCTTGGCCTTGCCGGCCACGACCGGCCCGTACTCGTCGGCGTAGTCCTTGGCCGTGGCCCTTGCCTGCTGCGCCTTGTCGGCCACGACGGGACCGTACTGGTCGACGGCGTCACGGGCGGCGTCCTTGGCCGTCTTGGCCGCGGTGGTCACCCGGTCCAGGACGACGGGGCCGTACTCGTCGACGGCACCGCTGATCGCGGCGATCGCGGTCTGCGACGCCGCGGCGGCATTGCCCTGCAGGTCGGAGCCCTTGGCGGACTTGGCCTTCTTGGACGCCTTCTCACCGGCCTTGCGCGCGTTCTTCTCCGCCTTGTCGGCCGCCTTCGCCGCGCGGCGCGACAGGTCGTGTCCGGCGCTGCGCGCAGTCTCGAGCGCGTTGGCCCGTGCCTCGGCCCGGGCCTTCTTCGCGGCCTTCTTGTCCTTGCGGCTCTGCTTGCCCTGCTTCTTGCCCGCGCGGCCGGCCTTGACCTGGACCTTCTTGTCGTGGGCGGGCTCAAGCAGGCCGTCGGCGATGAGGCTGACCCCGATGCCGAACATCCAGATGTCCTTGGCGATCGGGACGCCCTGGTGGGTCGGCCGCGGGTCGTTCGGCTCGTGCATGCCGGGGGTGTTCCAGTAGATGTTGAGCAACGCACCCGAGAAGGTCGCGAGGCCTGCCCCGGCAACGACGGGCGACACGAAGGGGGCCAGCAGCGCCCCGCCGATGACGAGCTCGCTGGCCGCAACGCCCTTGACGAACAGCTTGGGATCGATCTTGCCGACGAATCCGTAGGTGCCCGATGTCAGTCCGTGCAGGCCCTTGGCGGTCTCCTCGTCGGCCTTGAGCTTGCCAAGGCCGCTGTTGAGGATGAAGGCGCCGGTGGCGACACGGACGGGGGCGCGGCGCAATTTCGCCGACAAACTCATGGGCTGGTCCTCCAGAGGGATCGAGTTCTCGGGGTCATACCCACGACGGTAGCCACATATGCGCGTGCCATTCGCTGTAGGTCAGCAGCCCGCCGGTGAACAGCGGCCACATCCAGACGAAGTCGGCGACGACGAGTCCGAGGTAGGTGCTGATGCCCGCGATGCCCCACGCGCGCCGACGATCGGCGCGCAGGAAGTGCTCGCCGGTCGGCAGACCGCGCAGCGCCGGCCCGAGCATCGTGCCGAGGGCCAGCGTCAGCCCGATGATCAGGAACGGGACGAGTGGGGCCATGTAGAACAGGAACGCGGTGCGGCTGAGGTCCTGGAACCACACGAGCCACCCGGCGATGAACGCGACCCATACCGCGCCGGCCCGCCAGTCGCGGGTGGTGATCCAGTGCCACGCCAGCCATAACAGCATCGGTACGAAGGCCCACCACATCAACGGGGTGCCGATGAGCAGGATCTCGCGCGAGCAGGTCGTGGCCCCGCACGTCTTCTCGGCGCCGTTGTAGTAGAAGTCGACCGGGCGGCCCAGCACGAGCCAGCTCCACGGGTTCGACTGGTAGGCGTGCGGGCTGCTCAGGCCCTCGTGGAAGCTGTACGCGTCGTGGTGGTAGTTCAGCAACGACCGCAGCGGCCCCGGCAGCCACTGCAGGTACCACGGTGAGTGATGGGTGTCCGCCCAGTGCCGGTTCCAGGAGTTCTCGCCGGTGAACCAGCCGAGCCAGCACAGCAGGTAGGTGGCCAGCGGGACCAGCACCAGCGAGCCGAGGCTGGGCAGCACACTGCGGTAGAGCCAGCTGCCGGCCGGGCGCCGGACGCCGGCGGCCTTGAGCGCGGACCGGTCCCAGACGATCGACAGCAGCCAGAAGAGGACGAAGAACGACAGCGCCGTCCACTTGACGCCACCCGCCGCGCCCATCATCACCCCGGCGACGAGCCGCCACGGCCGAGGGCCGAGCGACGGGGCGGCGTCGGACAGGTCGGCGCCGTCGGCGATCAGCCCGGCCAGGCGCGCGCGCACCTTGTCGCGGTCGATGACCAGGGCGCCGAACGACGCGATGATGAAGGTCTGCAGGAAGATGTCGAGGATCGCGGTGCGGGCCAGGACGAGGGACATGCCCTCCATGGCCATCAACAGGCCGGCGATCCCGCCGAACAGGTTCGAACGCATCATCCGGCGCACGATGCGGGTCAGCATGATCACGCCGAGCGTGCCCGCGACCGCCGGGGCGATGCGCCAGCCGATGGAGTTCGTCAGGTACTCGCTGCTCTTGCCGTCCCAGAGGTACTCCGATATCGCGATCAGCCACTTGCCGAGCGGCGGGTGCACGATGAACATGTAGCCGCGGTTGTCCTCGTAGCCGTACCGCAGCAGCTCCTGCGCCTCGGTGGCGTAGTAGATCTCGTCGAAGTTCATGCCGTTCTGCGGCACGACGTTCTTGCCGGGCGGTGAGCCGAGCGCCCAGAAGCGCGTAAAGCCGGCGATGATCGTTATGGCCAGCAGGATCAGCCGTCCGACCAGCGGATGCGGGTCGTGCCACGGCGCGAGGCTGGCCGGCACCGGGTGGCGGCGCCGGGGCGGGGGTGGCGGGTCGTCGGGCGCGGCGTCGGCCGGTGCCTCGAGCGTCGCCGTCACGGGGCCGATAGTAGAGGGACAAGGCTGGCCGGAGCCTGGCGACGTCGACCCCCCTTGATGATCACGTCCTCCCGCTGGGTTGCCGGTCCGGCGCCCGGATGATCGGGTCTTCCTCCGGGCTTGCCGGTTTCCTGTGTCCGACCGGCAACGCGGAGGGAAAACGTGATCGGGATCCGGTCGGCGAACAGCACGAGCGGGAAGCGGGCGGCGAGCAGGCCGAGGACGTGGGCCCGGGCCGTCGTCGGCCAGTAGCGTGCATCGGCGTGGACGACGACGGGGCCGGCGGGCGGGTCATCCTGGCCGCGACCCCGATCGGCCAACCGGGGGACGCATCCGTGCGCCTGCGCGAGGCCCTGGCCACCGCCCCGGTGCTGGCGGCCGAGGACACCCGACGGCTGGCGCGCCTGTGCCGCGACCTGGGCGTCGAACCGCAGGGCCGCGTCGTGTCCTTCTTCGACGCCAACGAGACCGGCCGCGTGCCGCAGCTGCTCGACGCGCTCCGCGCGGGCCAGGACGTCCTGGTCGTCACCGACGCCGGCATGCCGTCCGTGAGCGACCCGGGATACCGGCTCGTGGCGGCCGCGGTCGAGGCCGGCTTCGCGGTGACCTGCCTGCCCGGCCCTTCGGCAGTGACGACGGCGCTCGCCGTCTCGGGGCTGCCCGTCGACCGGTTCTGCTTCGAGGGTTTCCTCCCGCGCAAGGCCGGCGAGCGACGTCGCACCCTCGAATCGCTGGCGACCGAACCACGCACCCTGGTCGTGTTCGAGGCCCCGCACCGCCTGGCCGACGCCCTGGCCGACCTCGTCGCCGCCTTCGGCCCCGAGCGTCCGGCCGCGGTGTGCCGCGAGTTGACCAAGACCCACGAGCAGGTGCTGCGCGGCACCCTGGCCGAGCTGGCCGACTGGGCCCGCGGCGACGTCCGCGGCGAGATTTGCGTCGTTGTCGGCGGCGCCTCGCACGACAAGCAAGCTCCGGGCCCGCGCGACCTCGCCGATGAGGTCGCGCGACGGGAGCAGGCCGGGCAACCGCGCAAGGAGGCCATCGCCGAGGTCGCGCGGGCCCATGACGTGCCGAAGCGGGCCGTGTTCGACGCCGTGGTGGCGACGAAGCACGACCCGCTCCGGTGAGGCAGCGGCCCGGCCCTATCCGGACCGGACAGGGCTGGTTCAGCTGGGCACTCAGCTCAGCTTGGACGACAGGGTCTGGACGTCCCAGCTGCCGAGCCCGGTGGTGAAGTCGTAACCGGGCAGGGCGGTGTACACCCCGTTGGCGCCGAGCGTGATGTCGTGGAAGCCCGGCACGGCCGTGGTGGGCAGCCCCTTCTGCGTCGCCGTGTAGTAGTTGTAGAGCTTGGGCGGCGCGAAGCCCAGGTTCGTGCTGTGCGACGCGAGGATGCGCGTCCACAGCCCCATGGCCAGCGGGGAGGCCAGGCTGGTGCCGCCCACCGTCTCGGTCGTGGTGGCGCCGTCGGTCGTCGCGTAGATGTTCGCGCCGGTCGTCGGGTCCGCGTCGAAGGCGACGTCGGGGACGCCGCGCAGACCGGCCGTCGCAACCGGGTTCACGGTGCTGGTCCAGTACGGGGCGGTCTCGACGGGGGAGACCCCGCCGCCGCCGGCGTTCCACGCGATCTCGCTCTGGTAGGCGTTGGCCGTGCTGGCCGCCAGGGTGGTGCCGCCGACGCCCAGGACGTACGGGGACGAGGCGGGGTAGGAGGTGTCGGTCGGGCCGCTACCGGGCACGCCGTTGGTCGGCGCCACCGGGCACGAGCTGCCGGTGTCACCCGAGGACGCGAAGAAGGTCTGACCCTGCGCGGCGGCCTCGGCGAACGCGATGTCGTCGACCGTCATGGCGCCGGTCAGGTACGGCAGCACGTCGCACTCGCCCAGCGACGCGTTCGCCGAACGGGCCTCGTTGCGCGCCGCGAAGTCGTTGATGGACCGCGCGAGGTCGGAGTCGGTCAGCGACGTGGAGATGTAGAGGTAGAGCCGCGACGCGTTCGGCGCGATGCCCGTCGAGGTCTGGGTGTCGAGGTTCCACTCGACCGCGCCTGACGTGTCCGGGCTCTTGACGCCGGAGTACCGCATCGTGACCGGGATCTGCGGCAGGCCCTGCTTGGCCTCGGCGATCCGCAGGTCCCTGACGGTCTGGGTCAGGTCGCCCTGCGCGATGACGGCGAGCGTCGTGCCCGTGCCGGGCTTGGTCGTCCCGGAGTGGTAGACGGTGTTGTACTCCTTGGGGTAGAAGCCGGTCAGCTTCGGCAGGCCCGGAACGGTGGGCGCGCCGGCCGACGGCCGCAGCTTCGGGCCGAGCGTCGACAGGCCGAGCACGCTGCTCACGGCGCCCGACAGCGACGTCGGCACCTGCGCGGCAGCGGTGTTGGCCAGCACCGTCTTCCCGGCCTGGGTGTAGCGCGCGATGTGGGTGTTGAACGCCTTCTGGGCCTGCGCGACGGTGGCCGTCGCGGTGACCTGCAGGCGGTTGCTGGCCACGGTCACGCCGCTCATGCCCTGCGACACCAGGTAGCTGCGGACCGCGTCGGCCGTGGCCGAGGTGGCCGCGAACTGCGAGGTGAACTGCGCGGGGGTCAGGTAGTGCCGGTACTGCGCGGTGCCCGGGGTGGCCTGCTGCCTGATCAGGGAGTCCAGGGCTGCGCGGTTGCGCGGTGCCAGCCCGACGGTCAGCTGCAGGGGCTGCGTCGACGGCGCGGCACCGAGGGCGGTGGCGTTCAGCAGCGACAGGGCCTTGGTCGCCGTGGGCGACCACGCGGGCGTCGCCTGCGCCGATGGACTCAGGGCCACCGCTGCCGCGCCGGCGAGCAGGAACGCCGCCCCCGTTGCGATGACCTTCGGACGAACACCGGACGGTGCCATGAGCACTCCTCACGCGGTCGGGCCCGGTGTCACCGGGCCGATAGGCGGCTCAACGAGGAAGTGACTCGTCGGTAACGTCCGCTCGTGCTCGGCCTAACACCTACCGAACGCGTGGAAAACGGGACCGGCCACCGTCACTAGGCTGGACGGGTGGCTAACCAGTACGTCTTGACCGCTCCGGCGTGGCCCTACGCCAACGGGCCGCGACACATCGGGCACGTCGCCGGGTTCGGGGTTCCGGCCGACATCTTCTCCCGCTACCACCGCATGGCCGGCGATCACGTGCTGATGGTCAGTGGCACCGATGAACACGGCACCCCCATCCAGGTGCAGGCCGACCGGGAAGGGGTCAGCGCCCGCGAACTCGCCGACCGCAACGCCCTCGTCATCGCCAAGGACCTGCAGTCGCTGGGGTTGTCCTACGACCTGTTCACCCGCACGACGACGGCCAACCACTACGCGACGACGCAGGAGATCTTCCTGGGCCTGCTGAGGAACGGCTACATCTTCCCGCGGACCCAGCTCGGTGCGATCAGCCCGTCGACCGGGCGCACCCTGCCCGACCGCTACATCGAGGGCACCTGCCCGATCTGCGGCTACCCCAGCGCGCGCGGCGACCAGTGCGACAACTGCGGCAACCAGCTGGACCCCATCGACCTCATCAACCCGGTCTCACGGATCAACGGCGAGACCCCGACCTTCGTCGAGACCGAGCACTACTTCCTCGATCTCGCCGCGTTCGGCGAGGTGCTGGCCGGCTGGCTGGGTGCGCAGACGCACTGGCGGCCCAACGTCCAGCGGTTCTCGCTGAACCTGCTCGACGACCTCAAGCCCCGGGCGATCACCCGCGACCTCGAGTGGGGCGTGCCGGTCCCGCTCGACGGCTGGCGCGACCGGCCCGACAAGAAGATCTACGTCTGGTTCGACGCCGTCATCGGCTACCTGTCGGCGTCGATCCAGTGGGCCCAGCTGCGCGGCGAGCCCGAGGCGTGGCGGGCGTGGTGGCAGAACCCGGAGGCGCGCGCGTACTACTTCATGGGCAAGGACAACATCGTCTTCCACAGCGAGATCTGGCCGGCCATGCTGTTCGGCTACTCCGGGATCGGTGCCAAGGGCGGCGAACCGGGCCGGCTGGGCGCCCTAGACCGCCCGCACGAGATCGTGTCGAGCGAGTTCCTCACCATGGAGGGCCGCAAGTTCTCCTCCTCGCGCGGCGTGGTCATCTACGTCCAGGACCTGTTGTCGCGCTACGACGTCGACGCCCTGCGCTACTACCTGGCCGTCGCCGGCCCCGAGAACCAGGACACCGACTTCACCTGGTCGGAGTTCGTGCGCCGCAACAACGACGAGCTCGTCGCGGGCTGGGGCAACCTCGTCAACCGCACCATCTCCATGACGGCCAAGAACCTCGGGTCGATCCCCGGCCCCGGCGAACTCACCGACGGCGACCGCGACCTGCTCGCCCAGTCCGAGGCCGCCTTCGGCACCGTCGGTGAGCTGCTCGGCCGCAACCGGCAGAAGGCCGCGATCTCCGAGGCCATGGGCGTCGTCGCCGCCGCGAACAAGTACCTGTCCGACACCGAACCGTGGAAGCTCAAGAACAGCGACCCGGAGCGCATGGCGTCGGTGCTGCACGTGGTGCTGCAGGTCGTCGACGACGCCAAGACGCTCCTGACCCCCTTCCTGCCCTCGTCGTCGGACACGATCCACGGCCTGCTGCGCGGCGACGGCCCGTGGGCCGCGATGCCGCAGCTGCGCGAGCTCGACGAGCCGACCGCGGCCGGTACCCCGTCGTACTCGGTGTTGACCGGCGACTACGACACCGGCGCACGCTGGGCCTCGACGCCGATCGAGGTCGGTCGCCCGCTGGCCCCGCCGACGCCGGTGTTCACGAAACTGGATCCGTCCGTGGTCGACGAGGAACTGGCCCGGCTCGCGCCCGGTGAGTGAGCCGCAGCGCCTCGACGAGCAGCGCATCGAGCCGCTGCCCGGGCCGGTGTTCGACGCGCACACGCACCTGGACGCGATGGCCCAACGGGCCGAGACGGAGCCGTCCGACGCGTTCGTGGCCGGGGCCATGGCGCAGGCCCGCGACGTCGGCGTCGTGGCCGCGATCACCGTCGGCGACACCGTCGCCTCATCACGGTGGTGCGTGGCCGCGGCCGGCGCGCACCCGGACGTCTACGCCGCCGTGGCCGTGCACCCCACCGAGATCGACGGGCTGGACGACGCCGGCTACGCGGTGCTCGAGACCCTGGCCCGGGACCCGCAGGTCGTGGCCGTCGGGGAGACGGGTCTGGACTACCACTGGGACCGCACCACCCCGGCTGCGCAGCAGGAGCACTTCCGGCGCCACATCGACCTGGCCAAGCGGGTGGGCAAACCGCTGATGATCCACGACCGGGAGGCCCACCGGGACGTCCTGGACATCCTGCGTGCCGAGGGTGCCCCGGAGCAGGTCGTGTTCCACGCCTTCTCCGGCGACGCCGCCATGGCCCGGGAGTGCGTGGACGAGGGTTACACGCTCTCCTTCCCCGGCGTCGTCACCTTCCGCAACGCACCCACCCTCCGGGAGGCCGCGGCCGTGGTCCCGTCGGCGCACCTCCTCGTCGAGACCGACGCGCCCTTCCTGACCCCGCACCCGCTCCGCGGGCGGCCGAACGCGCCGCGTCTGCTGCCGCTCACGGTGCGTGGGCTGGCCGCTGCTGCGGGCGTCAAGGTCGACGAGCTGTGCGCCGCGGTGGCCACGAACGGCCGCCGGCTCTTCGGCATCGACCTGGCCCCGTCACCGCACTGAGTCGCGGCATCGACCCGCCCGACCCGGTTGTCCGTGGCCCGAAACACACGTGCTTGCAAAATCTCGCGGGCCAATTTTGTTAGTTCGGTCCTCGGACATTTCCGTAACCCTCCAGCGTCACTCAAGACAGACCCACACAGCCACCGGATCGTCGGGGCCTCGCGCCGTGAGGGTGCCTCCGCTTCCGGGGCAGTTCAGGGCGCCGGAGCCCACGAGACGGGCCTGAGGACGGCCGGCATTCGTCGGGGGACCCTGGCAAACCCGACATTTCGCTCATCTGCGGTTTGGTTGCACCCGAATCGACTCGTTACGTTGTCGTGACCAGCCGACGTGCTGCCCCCAGCAGCGCCGGTGACGTGAGGAGTTCTCCGTAGTGCATCGCAGTGTCAAGTACGGGCTGTGCGCCGCCGTCGCGGCCGGCCTCGTCGGCGGGATCACCGCCTTCGCCACCGCCTCCAGTGGTACCCCGGTCACCGTGACGGTCGACGGCCAGAGCACGAAGGTCACGACCGGAGCCGGCACCGTCAAGGGCGCCATCAAGACCGCTGGGTACCGCATTCACCCCCACGACCTCGTGGCCCCCGGCCCGTCGACGAAGATCAAGAAGGGTTCGACGATCGTCCTGAACCGCGGACGGTTGCTGCACCTGGTCGTCGACGGTCAGCGCAAGGACGTCTGGACGACGGCCCCGACCGTCGCCGCCGCGCTGGCGCAGCTCGGCTACACCACCGCGGACTTCGTGTCTGTGTCCCGCTCGCGCCGCCTCCCGCTGTCGCCCACCTCGATCGCCGTGCGCCAGCCGAAGCACGTCACCGTGTACCACGACAAGTTGGTGGACCGGGCGGTGTCGACCGAGCCGACCGTCGCGGCCGTCCTGACCAGCCTCGGCGTCACGACCGCCAGCGCCGACCGGGTGACTCCTGCGGCGAGCACGCCGATCACCGAGGGCCTGTCCATCCGCGTCCAGCGGGTGACATCGAAGAAGATCGTCAAGCACGTCAGCACCGACTACCCGGTGGTGAAGCGTTCGGACTCCTCGATGTACGAGGGGAACACCAAGGTCATCACGCGCGGCAAGGAGGGCAACACCGACGTCACCTACGAGATCGTCTACGTGGACGGCAAGCAGACGTCGAAGAAGGTCGTCTCGCGATCCGTGGTGAGCGCGCCCCGGACGCAGGTCGAGAAGGTCGGCACGAAGCACCGCCCCAAGCCGAAGGTGAGCCACGCCGCGACGCACAGCAACGGCCTGAACTGGGACGCCGTCGCGTCGTGTGAGTCCGGTGGCAACTGGCACATCAACACCGGTAACGGCTTCTACGGGGGCCTGCAGTTCGACATCGGCACCTGGGACTCCAACGGCGGCGGCCAGTACGCCTCCCGTCCCGACCTGGCCTCGCGGGATCAGCAGATCTCGGTGGCCACCACCTTGTACAACAAGCGCGGCTCCAGCCCCTGGCCGGTCTGCGGCGCCAATCTCTGATCCCGCCCGAACCCACGGCGACATCGACCTGCAGCAGTGCATGAGCTGCGGGCCAGGAAGTCTTGAGGAGTTTCGTCAGTGCTGAGAAGCGTGAAGTACGGCCTGAACGGCGCCGTTCTGGCCGGCCTGGTCGCCGCGCCGTTGGTGTGGACCTCGATCGACAAGGACGTCCACCTCTCGGTGGACGGCAAGACGACCACCGTGTCGACGACGGCCAGCAACGTCGGCCAGGTGCTGCGGGGCCAGAACTACGTCGTCGGCCAGCACGACCTCGTCGCGCCCGCACCGAAGTCCGCGGTCAAGGACGGCATGAAGGTCGTGCTGCGGCACGGACGGTTGCTGCACCTCGACATCGACGGCACCAGGAAATCGGTGTGGACGACGGCGTCGACCGTCCAGGAGGCGCTGTCCCAGCTCGGCTACACGACCGCGGACTTCGTCTCCGTGTCCCGGTCGCGGCGGCTGCCGTTGAGCCCCACCAGCCTGGCGATCCGCACCCCGAGGGTCGTCACCGTCGTCCATGACGGCAAGACCGAGCGGGTGTCGACCACCGACGCCACCGTGGCCCAGCTGCTCGCCGACCTGAACGTGAAGCTCAACCCCAAGGACCGGATCTCGACCCAGCCCGACGCGCCGCTGTCGGCCGGTCAGGTCGTCACCATCCAGCGCGTCGGTCAGAAGACGCTCGTGCGCACCGTGTCCGTCGACTTCAAGGTCATCCGCAAGGCCGACGCCACCATGTCGGCCGGCAAGACCAAGCTGCTGACGCAGGGCAAGAAGGGTTCGATGAAGATCACCTACTCGGTGGTCTACGTCGACGGCAAGGCTGCGGCCCGCACGAAGCTGTCGAGCCGAACCGTGTCCGCACCGCGCAACCAGGTGCTGGCGGTGGGCACGAAGCAGAAGTCGGCCTACGACGCGCGGGGCAAGGTCTCGGTCGGCGCCCCGACGCCCGGCTCGGCCAAGGCGATCGCCAAGGAGCTGCTGGCCAAGCGCGGCTGGGGCGACGATCAGTACTCGTGCCTCGTCCAGATGTGGACGCGGGAGAGCGGCTGGCGCACCAGCGCGGCGAACCCGAGCGGCGCCTACGGCATCCCGCAGGCCCTGCCCGGCTCGAAGATGGCCTCCGCCGGACCGGACTGGCAGACGAACGCCGAGACGCAGATCAAGTGGGGCATCGGCTACATCGCCGCCCGCTACAACACGCCGTGCGGCGCGTGGAGCTTCTGGCAGGCCCACAACTACTACTGACCGGTCGCAGGGCGGGCGTCACCACGCGACGGTGGCTCCCGCCTGGTCGAGGAACTGCAGGCCGCCGTGGCCGGCGTTGGCCTCGATGGTGTCGATGACGCCTCGAGTGCTGGCCTCGACGGTGAGCGGTGCGTCGGCCCCGCCCATCTCCGTCCGCACCCAGCCCGGCGCCGTCAGCAACAGCGTGCGCGGGTCGTCGGGGTGCCGGGCGGCGTAACTGCGCATCAGCTGGTTCAGCGCCGCCTTGCTGGCGCGGTAGATCTCCCAGCCGGTCACGCGGGTGTTGTTGGCGACGCTGCCCTGCCCGGACGACATGACGGCGATGGTGCCGGTGGGCCGGACCAGGTCTTGGAAGCGTTCGACGAACTGCATCGGACCCAGCGCGTTGGTCAGCATCACGCGCTCGAACGTTGCGGGGGTCACGTCCGCGACGGTCTCCCACCGGTCGTGCGCGGTGCCGGGGTTGACGAGCAGCAGGTCGAGTCCGGTCGCGTGCGCGACGCGCTCGTGCAGCGCGCGCACCTGGTCGGCCTCGGTGATGTCGACCGTCTCGATCGTCAGTCCGTCCACCCCGCCGCCGGCCAGGTCGTGCAACGGCGTGCGCGTCGCGCTGCGCACCGTCGCGACGACGTGCCAACCCCGCTCGAGCAGGCGCTCGGTCAGGCCGAGACCGATGCCCCGCGACGCCCCGACCACCAGCGCGGTCCGCCGGGTTCCGTAGGTCGTGTCCGTCATGATCGTCTCCTTCGCTCTACGTCTGTTGAGCCAACTCTACGGCCTTCGCTCACCATCGGTAGAGTGAGCGTTGTGACCGCGGACGGGAGCCGGGCCGCCAAGCGGGCGGAGAGCTCGCGGCGCATCCTCGCCGCGGCCCGTGAGGAGTTCGCGGACAAGGGCTACGACGGAGCCACCATCCGCGCCATCGCCGCGCGGGCCGGCGTCGATCCGTCATTGGTGATGCAGCACCACGGGAACAAGGCCGCGCTGTTCACCAGCGTCATCCGGTGGGCCGAGGCCGACCGGGCCGACCTCGACGCCCACCTCCGCGCCGTGATCGACAAGCGGATCGCCGGTCTGCCACCGGAGATGGACGCCCTGGTGCGCTCGATGCTCACCGTGCCGGAGGCGACCGAGGCCATGCGCGACCACCTCGACGAGCGCGCCGCGTCGCTCGCTGCCGCGCTGGAGGGGGAGGACGCGCAGCTGCGTGCCGCGCTGATCGTGAGCGGCATCCTGGGCCTCACTGTCGCGCGCCACTTCCTCCGGCTGCAGGCGTTCGACGACGCCTCCGACGAGGACGTCGCCCGCGTGGCCCAGCAGTGGATCACCACTGGTGCCGCCGGCGACTGAGCCGGCGGGATCAGCCGGTCAGGTGGAAGCCGGGTGCCAGCCGGTCGAGCCATCGGGCGGGGTGGACGGCCGTGGTGGCCGAGGCCGGTCTGCGCATCACGCCCTCGAGCGCTGGGACGAGCGCGGCCCGCGTCACGTCGGGGCTGTGGCGTTCGAGGACCCACGACCGGTTCTGCTGCGACGTCTCGGCCAGCTCGTGCCGCCTCGACAACAGGTCGGCCACCCGGTCGACGAGCAGCAACGGCCGCTGCTCCGCCACCGGCCACGCCCCGGGAGCCTCGAACAGCTCACGACCGCCGCCGCCGTCGTAGCCGGTGACCAGACAACCCGCAGCGAGCGCCTCGGCGATCGGCAGCCCGAACCCCTCCGAGTGTCCGAGAGCCACGAAGACGGTCGCCCGGCCCAGCACGGCAGCGACCTCATCCCACTGCTCGTCCGACAGCGGGTGCAGGGTCGTGCCCGCGGTTCGGGCGTCCTCGCGCAGCAACCGCTGCAGCAGCGCGGACTCGTGCGGGCGCTTGCGCGAGAACCACGCCACGGACGCCTCGCCGGCCGCCCTGGGCCGGAACCGATCCACGTTCACCGGGTTCGGGACGACGGTCACCTCGGTGCGCGGCGACAACGCACGCAGCACGTCCCGACTCTCGCGAGAGACGGTCCAGACGGCGGGCTCGGCCGACCAGTCGGGAAACGGTCCGTCGGCCGTCGAGGCCGCGGCGAAGGTGAAGAAGTGGTTCTGGTTGAAGATGACGGTGCGGCCTCCCGGTGCCGGATCCTGGCCCGGAACGACCGGCACCTCGGGCACCACGAGAACGTCGTCCGCAGCGAGCGGCTGCGTCGGACCGACCAGCGTGGGCACGGCCGCGTCGAACCAGGACGGCGGTCCGCCGGGGCCCGGCACCCAGAGCGACGCGTCGTACCCGGCCTCCCGCAGCAGCCGCACGTGCTCGCTCATCACGTGGACGCCGCCGCTGCGTCGCGTCGTCGCAAAGGTGGCGTAGACGATCCGTGCCGGACCGACCGGGATACTCATCCGCGCAAGCTACCAACGGGCCGACGCCGGTCCGCGACGTTAGGCGACCCGTGACCTCCCCCGCCCCCTCGACCGTGTCGGTCCTGATCGCCGTACCCGCGTACGGCGCGCGCCGGCTCACCGACGGCGTCCTCGCCGACCTGGTACGCGACCCGGCCCCACTGCTGCCCGACAGCCGCATCGTCGTGATCGACAACGCCGGCGACTACGTCCCCGTCGTGACCGACGAGCGCGTGTCCGTCCACCGCCCGGGCACCAACCTGCGGTGGCTCGGCTCGGCCAACTGGGCCTTGGCCTCGGCCGCCGAGCACGGCGAGCAGGTCTGCATCGTCCTGAACAACGACACCCGCCTGTCGCACGACTTTGCGTACTGGCTGACGACCACGTTTGCGGACTGTCCCGGTACGGCCGTCGCCGCCGCGTGTTACGACGACTTCTGGCTGCACCAGCGGGCGCACCGGATCCCGGCGGACGCCCACGACTACGTCGGACGGCACGCCTACCGGCAGGTGCCGTTCTGCGACGGCACCGCGATCGGGTTCGACGTGCGCGTCGCCGCCGAGCTCGGCGGGTTGGACGGCGACGCGTTCCCGCAGCAGGGCTACGGCGCGGATCTCGACTACGCCCTGCGGGTGCGCGCAAACGGGTACCGGTGCGTGGTCACCGACGCCGCCTACGTGCACCACGAGCGGCGCGGCACCATGAGCCTGCTGCCCGAGGAGACCGGCGAGCACCACCGGCGCGAGATCCTCACGGGCCTGGACGCCAACTGGGGCCCACGGTGGCGTCCGCTGGCCGGCCTGTCCGACGCCGCGTTCCCCGCCCACAACCTGGTCAGCGCGGCGGACTGGTACGCCTAGCTCAGTAGTCCCCGTCGACCACGTTGATCAGCTGCTCCCCGGCGACGTGGCGCTGCAGCTGCTCGCGGACGAGCGCGAACGCGCGGGCCCCTGAGGCCGCGACGTTGCCCGCCGCGTGCGGGGTCAGGACGAGGTTGGGCGCCCGCCACAGCGGGTGCCCCTGGGGCAGGGGTTCGGGCTCCACGACGTCCAGACCCGCGCGCAACCGTCCGGACTGCAGCTCGGCCAGCAGGGCGTCGGTGTCGACGATCTTGCCGCGGGCGACGTTGACGAGGATCGCATGGTCGCGCATCCCGGCCAGGAAGTCGGCGTCGACCATGCCTTCCGTGCTCGAGGTCAGGGGCAGCGTCAGCACCACGGCGTCGGCGTCGGGCAGCAGGTCGGGCAACTCGTCGGTGGCGTGCACCCCGTCGCGGGCGGAGTGCGCGACGAACACCGGGTCCGCGCCGAAGCTGCGCAGTCGGACTGCGGTCTGCTCGCCGAGGTCGCCGGCACCGACGATCACGACCCGCTTGTCGCGCAGGTCGTCGGCACCCAGGGACTCCCAACGGCCCTGCTGCTGCTGGGCGAGGAACTCGGGGAGACGGCGCTGCAGCGCCAGCAGCATCAGCAGAACCAGCTCGGCGACAGCCGTGCCGTGGACCCCGCGGGCGTCGCACAGGGTGACGCCGTCGGGAACGCGACCTGCGACGTCCTCGACGCCGGCGCTGGTCAACTGGACGACCTTGAGGTTCGGCATGGCCTCGAACGCATCGTCGAGGCTGCTGGCGTCCTCGACCTGGGGGACCCAGAACTCGGTGCGCGCGAGCCCGGCCGGGCGCTCGGCGCCACCGTCCCAGGTGATGATCTCGACACCGTCCGGTGCCGGGCCGAGCAGGTCCACGGCGTTGGCGTCGGGAAGGCATGCGACGAGGCTCATGTCAGCCAGCGTAGGCCGCTCGCGAGGGGGGCACGTACGCTCGAAGAGCCCGTCCGGAAAACCCCCAGGACGGCGGTTGATCTCGCTTCCGGGCCCTGGGGAGTGGACATGGCACAGCAGCACCGCGCGTACCCAACCCGGGTGCCGGACCGCGTCGAGGACGACGGACGGTTGCACAACTGGGCCCGCAACGCGACCCTGGGCCGCGCCGGTTCGCTGACCGTCCCGGCCGACGAGGACGAGCTGCGGGCGTTCCTGGGCGCGACGTCGGGCACGTCCCGGATCCTCGGCACCCGGATGTCACCGGGCCGGATGATCGAGGCCGTCGACGGCGGCGGTGCGTTGATCGACGTGCAGTTGCTGAGCGGTCTCGTCGCGCTGACGCACGACAGTGCCACCTTCGGCGGGGCCACATCGCTGCAGGAGGTCTACGACGTCCTGTCGGGCCACGGCCGGATGCTGCCGTCGTCGCCCGGCGTGATCGCTACGCAGACGCTGGCCGGCGCGATCTCGACCGGTACCCACGGCCAGGGTCTGCAGCAGGGATCGATCGCCGACGCCGTGCGCGCCGTCCGCCTCGTCCTGGCCGACGGGTCGGTGCGCGAGTTCGGGGAGGACGACCCGAGGTTCCACGCCGTCGCGCTGGGACTCGGCTCGCTGGGCGTCATCACGCGCGTCACCCTGCGGACCGAGCCGTCGGTGATCTACTCGTGCCGGAAGTACGCGGTCGACGCCGACGATCTCGAGGCCCGGTTCGAGGGGTGGAACCGGGACAGCGCTCTGCTCAAGGCGTGGTGGTTCGTGCAGGAGGGCCAGGTCCAGGTGTGGTCGGCGCGGCCGGCGGGCGAGGCCGACGTCCGTCGCTACCACGCCGGCGGCGACGAGTTGATCGAGGAACAGGTGTCGACGGACGCCATGAACGAAGCGGTCGAGCAGACGTTGGGACGGATGCGTGACGACGCCCGGACCGCGGACGCGGACTACACGCCGTTCCGCACGGTGACGCGTTTCCGGGACTTCGCGGACGTCACGGGTGACGTCTACCAGGTGTTCTGCCGGGGCATCCCGGCCCCGCAGATCAACGTCGAGATCGCCGTCCCGCTGGCGCGCGCCGCCGCCGCGATCAGCAAGATCAAGAAGTGGTACGCCGACACGCAGCCCCGGCTGCACTACCCGATCATCCTGCGCTGCACGGGTCCGTCGGCAGCCTGGCTGAGCCCCGCACACGGGCAGGAGACGTGCTACTTCGGCTTCGTCGTGTACTACGCGGAGGACGGGTCGCTGCCCGCCGAGGGCGAGGCCTTCCTGCGTCAGGTCGAGAAGCTGTTGGCCGCCGAGGGCGGCAGGCCGCACTGGGGCAAGTACTTCGACGAGTCGCTCTACGACTGGACCGCGCTGTACCCACGGTGGCGCGACTTCGCCCGGGTCCGGGCGGCTCTCGACCCCGGCCGGCGGTTCGGCAACACCTTCACCACCGCGCTGTTCGACGGGCCGAACCGTCCGTGAACGCGTGGGTCACCCTGCTGACGCAACCGGACTACCTGCCCGGCGTGCGCACGCTGCGGGCGTCGCTGACGCGGGTCGGTACGCGCTACCCACTGCTCGTCATGGTCACGGCCGCCATCGACGGCCCGGCCCGGCAGGTGCTCGAGGACGACGGGTGTCTCGTACGCGAGGTCGAGCCGCTGCGACCCGTCTCGGACGACGGCAAGGGCTACGCGAACGCCCGTTTCGCCGAGGTGTGGACCAAGCTCAGGGCGTGGGACCTGACCGACCTCGAGCGGGTCGTCGTCCTCGACGCCGACATGCTCGTCGTCGCGCCCATGGACGAGTTGTTCGACCTCGACCTGGGGCCCGGTGCGATCGCGGCCTGTCACGCCTGCCGCTGCAACCCCAATCGGATCGCCAGCTATCCGGCCGACTGGACGCCGGAGAGCTGCGCGTACACCTATCTCGCGGCGGGCGCGGGCCTGCCGCAGTCGATGTCCGCGTACCTCAACGGCGGCCTGCTCGTCCTGCGACCCGACCACGAGGTGTTCGAGGACATGGTCGCGCGGCTGTCGGGCCTCGACGACCTGTCGGGCCATCCGTTCGCCGAACAGGACTTCCTGAACGACTACTACCGCGGCCGGTGGGTGCCGCTGTCCTACGGCTACAACGCGCTCAAGACCCTGCCCTTCCAGCACCCGGCGCTCTGGGACCCTACGGCGGTGAAGAACATCCACTACATCATCGACAAGCCTTGGCAGGGAGGGCTTGCGCCGACGGACCGCTACCAGCCGCTGCATGCGCTCTGGTGGGACGTCGCGGCCGACGTGCCGATCGACCCGGTGCCCGTCACATGAGCGCAGGGCCGGCATGAGCGCGCCGGCGGTGACGATCTACACCGACGGCGCGTGCAAGGGCAACCCCGGACCGGGTGGCTGGGGAGCCTGGCTGACCAGCGGCGACCACAGCAAGGACCTGTTCGGCGGCGAGGCGCTGACGACGAACAACCGGATGGAGCTCACGGCCGTCATCGAGGCCCTCACTGCGCTGAAAGGTGCGAGCGAGGTGCAGCTGTACACCGACAGCCAGTACGTGCGGCAGGGCATCACCACGTGGATCCACAACTGGAAGCGGCGCGGGTGGCTGACCACGGACCGGAAGCCGGTGAAGAACGCCGATCTGTGGCAGGCGCTCGATGCGGCGACGCAGCGCCACCGCATCGAATGGCACTGGGTGAAGGGCCATGCCGGCGACGTCGGCAACGAGCGCGCCGACGCCCTCGCCAACCAGGGCGCTGCGGCCTACGGCTGAGGCCACTCAACGGGAACGGACGGACGGGTCGAGCTGCACCGGATAGCCGGCCCGCAGTACCGCCAGCGTCCCCGGGGGCGTGCGCACCGGTGCGTCGCCGCGGGCCGGTCGGCGCCGGGCCGCGCCGTAGCCGTAGGACGCGTCGTCCCACGCGACCAGCCGGTCGTAGACGTCGAGGGAGAGCCCCCCGGCGTCGACGCCGACCGCCCCCCGCGGCCCCACCCTCCCACGCAGCCCCGGCACCCCGCCGCGCGACC